>CALXWE010000004.1 GCA_944392295.1 uncultured Alphaproteobacteria bacterium | reverse complement strand
CGTCCCTCTCGGCACAAACCTCATAAATCCTGGCTGACAGGGAGCCGTTCTTACTGACCTCACGATCATAGGCGCTCAATGATTTAACATATAGGTTTGCAACTTTTCTGTGGGTGTTCACTTGGGATGAGAGAACAAGCCCACGACCAAAAAAATATTTTCAAATTTTCATACAAACCCCTTGTATTTTCTGATTTATTTGGCTATAATTAGTGTCAGAAATAGAAAGTTGGACACTGCGGTATCAGGTGTCGTGGGTTTAGAAGTAGTGGCCGACCATTAAAAGTAAAAAAGGTTGCCGTTAGGTAGCCTTTTTTAGTTTTAAAGACGCCGAAGGCGTGGATTCGAACCAGCGAGGAAGCTGTTCGACTAGGAGGAGAGGCAGACGCGAGTATGCCGGTGAGGCTTTAGCCGAGCGACGACGAAGCGACGGAGTGTAACGAAGTCAATCCAGTCAATCCGACCATTAAAAGTAAAAAAGGTTGCCGTTAGGTAGCCTTTTTTAGTTTTAAAGACGCCGAAGGCGTGGATGCGAACCAGCGAGAAAGCTGTTCGACTAGGAGGAGAGGCAGACGCGAGTATGCCGGTGAGGCTTTAGCCGAGCGACGACGAAGCGACGGAGTGTAACGAAGTCAATCCAGTCAATCCGACCAAACACGTAATATTATATGTGTATACACACTATGTTATTTTTTTATCAAGAAATAATTCAATTATGTTTTTCAATTGGCTAATGATAATTTTCTCCTGTAAACCACGTTGCCAGGAATACCATTTTATGTGAATTTTGAGGCGTACAAAAATATACCTTTCACAAAAAATATACCAAACCGCAACTATGCAACTTTAACATAAAATACTTCATTTTATACCATATTGTCACTCATTGGTATCTGGTAGTGGTAGGGCACTCTTGATTTAAAAAAGAAAATTATACTTATAAAAAAATTCTTCTCAAAAACTTGAAAATAACTTGCTATTATTTTTGACACTCGTTAGAATAATCCTGTTGTGAATTCAAAATGTGAGGATATATGTTTTCTAGAGAAGAAAGTGTCAGGCCAACCTTATATAGAGGACTTAAATATTGGGGGAAAAAACCTCACAATATATGGCGAGATCTGATTGTTGAAAACACAAATAGTGGAGATGTTGTTTATGATCCTTTTGCTGGTAGTGCTTTAACGTTTTTTGAATCCATAAAAGCTCACAGAAAACCCGTAATATGTGACATTAATCCATTAACATTATTTTTGGTTGATTTATATTCTAAGGAGTATGATTTAAAACGTGTTAAATCTTTAGCCTTAAATATAATAAACAAGATAAAAAAGATGCCAGCATATAAAAATGCTTATGTTACGAAGTGTGCGAATTGCGGTAAAAATGTTGATATATATAATTTTAAGCATTTATCAGGGAAAGCAGAATATATATCGTATAAATGTCCGCATTGTCATAAAACAATTACACAAGATAATCCTATTGTTCCTAAATTCTTAGAAATTAAAGACTTATGGATGCCAACATTTGATTTGGAAAAGTTATCTTCTGTTACTCCTGCATTTATAAAAAAAATAGGCGGAAAAGATATAACTAATTTATGGACAAATCAAAATATTACCTTGTTGTCTATATTGTTTAATGAGATTTTATCTGTAGACACAATCGAAAAAGATGCTTTGATGTTTAGCTTTTTACAAATTGTACATTTAACCACAAAAATGTGTGCATTGCGGGGGAAAGGAGCTAATAGACCACTTTCCACCAGTTGGGGGCGACCGGCATATTTAGGTTTAACTAATTTTATGGAACAAAACCCTATTGTACAATTTGAGCGAGCAATTATAGGAAATACAGGTGTTCTGAAATGCTTAAAATCTCGTAATGAATATCTACCTCAGTATAATTATTCATCTGATATAAAAGATATTGAGAATGTTGATGGAATAGTTATTCTATCTGATTGTAAAAATATAAGCGGTGGTTTCAAAGCAGATTTTATAATTACAGACCCGCCATATGGTTCCGTAATTCAGTATGGTGAATTATCCCAAGTTTGGAATGTTTGGCTGGAAAAGTATGATGAAAAATACAAGGTTTCATTGGAAGATGAAATTATTGTAAATAAAAATAATCCTTATTCAAAATACATAAATGATATGACTTGTGTGTTAAAAAACTGCCGGAATATTTTAAAGAAGAAAAAAACTTTTATTTTAACATTTAATAGTAATAATAATGATGATTGGAAAGCATTAAGTACCGCCATTGACAATTCCGGCTTTGAGGTTGTTGAAAAATGTTTGCAAAAGAATAAAAGATCTAGTGAGGCTAATGTACAACTAAAAGAAGGAATTGGAATCTCAGATTATTATTTTTTATTAACGGAAAATTTAATTCCTAACTGGAGGGTAGAATGCGGAACACAGAAAGTCGCTATGATCCACGAAACACTTTAAATGACTTAACAGGAAAAGAATGGTTAAAATTAACCAAAAGCTTTTTCCTTTCAGAAAAGTGTGCGGATGATAAAGCCGCATTTGGCCATCCGGCTCCTTTTTTAATAAAGGATATTGAGAAAATGATTTCTCTTTTTACAAAAAAAGGTATGAAAGTATTAGATCCTTTTATGGGATCTGGGACAACGGCTATTGCAGCATATAATTTAGGACGTAAATCTATAGGTATTGATCTTAGCAGCAAATATAAACAATTGGCGGAAAGTCGATTTATAAAGAAAGGAATGAAAGAAAATATAGATTATGAGTACATACTTGGTGATTCCTTAGAGGTATTAAAAGATATTGATCCAGTTGATTACATAATAACATCTCCACCTTATCATAATATTCTTAAAAACAATTCTAAAGGTCTTAGAAAAGATGCCTCTGAAAAGGGTTTTAGAAGTGGTTCAAGATTAGGGGTTGAATATTATTCAGAAGATGAACGTGATTTAGGAAATCAACAGTCATTTGGTGAGTTTTTAGAATTATTTCGTAAGATTATGTTTAATGCTTACAATAAGCTGAATAATAAAAAATATTGTTCAATCGTAATAAGTGATTTCACTGTGGATAAAAAAGAAGTTTGTGTCCAATCCGATATAGTGAATCTAATGACAAAGATTGGGTTTGAATTTGTAGGAACAATGGTTTTATTACAAGATAATAAACCGTTGTATCCTTTTGGGTATCCGTATGCATTTAAAATAAATCACATGCATCAAAATATTATCAATTTTAGAAAAGTGGAGAAATAGTATGCCTGGTTCTGTGCGTGGATATTTTAAAGATTTTGTAGATACACAAGAAGGTTTCCAAATTTTTCATAATCAAATAATAAATATGCCTAGAGAGAGTTTTGATAATAGGTATTTCAAAAAACTCCAAACCTTGGCGTTTTATCTATCACTTGCTGAATCTGAATTTAATGCTAGCCGTAGTTCTTATAAAATTATCATGAGCTTGATATCAGATAAAATTTCTACAATTTCAGAAGATTGTCCTTTTAGAAATAAAAAGTTGGAAAATGATTATTTTATATATGAAAATTTAGATAGTCATTATACAAAGCAAGGCCGGATGTTTAGACATCTTATGGAAACATGTACTTTATGGGGAATGATAAAATCATCTGCAATCATCGATTTCGATAGATGTAAGGCTTTTACTTCCCTTACTGAAGAGCAGATTCCTACCTTCTTGGAAAACATCAGTTTAGATATAAATATTAAAGATAATGATTTTATCAAAAGTTTGAGGGGTATTGAAACAATTCGGGCTAATGCTGATTATCGACCAACTTTAGGAATCTTAAAATATCTTAATGATATTGCTCGAGAGGCCACTGATTTTGAGTTATCAATATTGCTGGGGCGTATTGATAAATTACAAGATGAAGCCCTTATAATCCAACGAGCTCTTGATATTGGAAGATGGTTCACATCTTCCAATAGAAATGGACAACAACAGGAATTTTTTAGAGAAATGGGATGGAAAGATGAAAATGGTATTTTGTTTAGATATGTAAGTTCTCAGCAACCATACTTTAAATTCCATACATATCTTATATTTTTGACAGCATTTGGGTTAATACAAAAAAATCCAGCTACGAATAATTATTCTTTAACCGAAGACGCAAAACAACTTTTAGGTACTTTGCCTGCCGCGGTTATTGATTTGAATAAACTTATTAATAAGTTAGATTTAGATGGTGGCAATGTTTCAGATGCAACAATGAAAGATATTCTAATAAAAGCTAATATGAATACATTACAAGCTTTATTAGCGGATAGAAACTTAGTAAAAACAATAAATAAATTTGTTCTTGATAACCCTATTATTAAAAAAGGAGTCCGAGTTCGGAATCAATTTATAGCTGAACTGGCTCGAATAAGAGAGAATTATCAATGCCAGGCTGGAACTACGACTTTTGAAAGACAAGATGGTAGAAATTATGTGGAAGCTCATCACATAATAGAATTTAGTAAAGGTGGTCCCGATGTACTAGAAAACCTCCTTGCATTAGGTCCAACACCACATACTCAACTTCACCGTGGCTCCGAGCGTGCTATTAGGGACATGTACATTGATCTTATGGGACGAGGAGCAATACGGCTGGAATTGTTTGAGAACATGATAGATAATTATAATTGTTTAACAGAAGGCCATTTGGACTTCTTATATACAAAAGGTATAATATCCTCTCAGCAAAAAGTAGATTTAATGCGTAGAATTATGAAGCATAGTTAGTATTTATGCGGCATTAGAGGATTTATCTTCTTATGTGTTGATATTTTCTCTTCGTCCAAGAGGAATTTGTTGCTTAAGACGGTTTTCTGCAACCAAACCCCGCTCTTTTAATCTTAAATACTTCAGTAAATCATTTATTATAATTTTAATCAATTTTTCTGCCTGTGTCATTTTATATTCCTTTTTTGTGGTACACGTTGACAATAACGCTTGAAAAAATATAAAAATCAACTAAAAATACGTTGACAATTTATTTTTATTAAAAATCAATATGTTACTTTTGAAGTTCGCGACAAAAGAGTGGGTGTCCGAAATGGTAGTAAAAACATGTCCACGTGGTAAAACACCTTAAAATACAATCTTTGTGACACCATCAAAAAATGGTATCTTTTTCCTGATTTAGCGGTGGTGTGCACGACCATTAAAAGTAAAAAAGGTTGCCGTTAGGTAGCCTTTTTTAGTTTTAAAGACGCCGAAGGCGTGGATGCGAACCAGCGAGAAAGCTGTTCGACTAAAAAAGAGTAACAAAAATCATCACATTTCATAGTTTTTCAAAACATTTTTTAAATAATCGGCTTTTTTCATTTCATCCAAAGTCCGATTTAGAATGTAGACTTTACTCTCACCCATGTTATTTGGCACAGGAATCCCTTTTGGTACATATAAACGAATAGCCTCATCCCCAATTAATCCATCGGGGAGTTTATCTATGGCTTCCAATAACAGATATGATTTATGTTGGCATTCATACTTATCTGGAATAATCGGACAATATAAGATTTTTCCCATTTGGCACTCATATTTTTTGGGGAGCTCCGGACAATAAGTTATTGGCTTACCCGTTAAATCTTCATCAAAAGCCTTTGGATTCTTAACAGCATATTCAACCATTGCTCCGTATTTTTGCAAGCGGTAAACATCGCTGGCTGTTAACATAATAAGTTTTTGTCTTTCAACATATTGTTCCATACCATACTTTCCGGATAAAATCTTTATCGGAACTCCATCTCCCTTGGTTCCAGAAGCCAATACATACTTATCATTAGGCTCACGAGAACCTACAACTGTTTTATTGACCATAAATTGTGCGTTATCAGAATTAAGCCCCAAATCACTTACTTTATACTTCAAAGCCTGAGCATCTCTTTGATACCCGATTTCACAATCAAAGCTAACAAATGTTTCAGGTTGCAAACCGCGTAACATTGCATTTTCTCTTCCTCCAACAAAAACTGCAGCCAACTTTGTCTGTGGGGTTGTATACAAATCCCATACTGTGGGAGCATAAGCACTTAAAACCAACACCACATTTTCTCCCGGACGATTAATCCATACATTTTGCATTACCGTTGTATCGCTATCACTGAGTTTAACATCTGCAGCACGCGTTGCTTGTTCTACCGAAATTCCGTACAATTCATAACCTTCAGGAAGTTCAGGAATCACACAATTTTGCGGCATAGTTTTTGGTTTAATAATTTTTTTATATTCACCTTGACGAAAATAATTAATACGATCATTATATTTTTTCTCAATACAAGCAATCGTAGGACATTGACGTATCTCTTCCAATCTTTTAAAATCAGCAAAAGCCAAATCATATGCCTCATCCTTATCAGATATAGATTTCAGTGCCTTTGCCAATTCTTCATCTCCAATATTTTTTTGCTTCTGCAGATTAGCATTACCGCAAAGAAACAACGTAAAAATATCATCGGTCTCAGAACAATTATTTGTCGGCTTATATCCAAGTTCTTCCAAAGTTTTATCAAGATAAAAGATCTCACTATGTCCCGGGTTTTTAGGGGCCTGCAAATCTTTAGGGACTAATAGAACTATAGAAACAGCACCTCCCAAACCATTTGGCAGACTATCAAATGGAGAAAGCATCAAAAAATGACGACATTCAAAATCCATAATTCCCCTACTGCAACCAAATGAATTTCCGATAAACCTAGGCTTAATTACACCTTTTTTTTCATATTCAGGATCATGTGTATCATAAGGAAAAGTAAAAATCTCATTACGAATAATTTTGCGGGAAATTACTGAATCCAGGGGTTCAAGTTTTCCATAACTCGCCAGTTCACGAACTCCGGCACGATCCGGGGTCAGAGTATCTGCCAATTTCGACTTTTTCTCTTTTTCAAAATTTAATCCACGTAAAACATCAGCTTTTTCTTTATATAAACGGCGCAAACACCCTCTTGATTTACACGCCTCCAAATCTTTTATAAATTTTTGTTCAACTTGATTAATGCTTCTGATACTCTCCAGGGTTTCGTCATCTTGACAAGCAACAATATCCGCAAGCAACAGAGAATTTTGACAATCAATAGCAAAAGCACAAAGCGGAAAGATATAAAAACAAATAAAGGAAAAAACAGCTAATCTTTTAAACATAAAACTTTCCTAGAATTAATATACACTATGTGTAGTTTATCAAAGAACCCCCAACTTTCAATTTTTTTTAATGTTGTATACACAATAAATAGTGAATTTATCAAGCATTTACTCGGCGCAGCTTTTATGAATTATTATATTTGCATTAGTGGCAATTATAGAGTACAATGAGAGCAATATAATAGGTATTTATAGGATTCTGCCATGCAAAATTCCGCTTCAAATAACGGCCTGTCTAATAATGCCGATTTTTGTAAATAATAAACCTTATCAAAATCCATTAATCATATAGCAAAAGCCCTACCTTCACGGTAGGGCTTTTATTACATCTGAGAGGCTATTTCATCCCAAACCGCATCATCATACGCGGTAAGGACATTCACCCCCTCAGGGAAGACTCTCTGCTTTCTATTTTCAAAATCGAAAGCCAAGAAAATTGTTCCCTGATAGGCCTTGGTAGCCTTATATTCTGCCATAGAATCTCCCATGGCGAGAATACGATGTTGCGGATATTTTTTTAAGAGGTTCGCAATATTTTCCTCTTTGGTTTTGGGAGCACCCAAGATATCATCAAAGATACCCCCAAACCCATGTTTCTTCAGGCCTGCCTCTACGAGATCTTTTTCCATTCCCGTAAGAATAAACATAGGCAACCCCATGTCCTTCAAAGCCTTATAGAAATCATAGGCTCCTTTATATGCCGGACGAGCAACATACTCAGGTTTGATGTATTCATTCAGCCTGTCTGTTAAAAGTAACCCATCCTTAATATCTATGCTATAGCCATAACATTCTTGAGCAATCTGCACAAAAATGTCCGCCATCGGAAGCCCATGCATCCTGCGATGCACAGCAACAGGGGAAACTTTCGCAATAGAGTTAAACTCCGTATTACAAAACCCCTCCAAACAAGCATCTTTGACGCTGTTTGTGTCCCTGATAGTTCCGTCATTATCTGCCAAAACTATCAGATTTTTTAAATCTAATTTCTTCATAATAAATAAATCGTTTTACTTGTAGCATAAAATTCTCGTAAATGCAATATTTTATTTGTCTATTTTCCTCCAAAAGCCCCACCGCGAAGGTAGGGCTTTTATTACGTTAGGCAAAAACACAACAAAAAGCCGATAGTTTTCAAACTATCGGTTTTTTACATACATAACTAATTTTCAAAAGGCATATTCAAATATATTGCCTAAATTCATGGCGCTTTGCAAACTTCCGCAGACAGACCAGACATCGCCGCATTCATTTCGCGGGGATAACGCCTCCGGAAAAATACGAGTAAATTCACGAGCCCCTCGATATTGACCATAATAAAGAAGATTATCTCCTTCAACTACAACCAACTCTATCGACAACTTAAAATCGCCGCATAACGTGTTTAACAAACTGCTGACATTAACCTTTTGCACTTGTTTAGAACACACAAACACCATTTCTTCGTGTTCTACAACGGAAAAATACTTTTTAAATTCCGCCGTTACCTTATCTAATAATTGTTCCATATGATAAAAAAATACATTAAAACGCTGTTGATACTACTACATATTTTTCAAAATTCAAGTATTTCATAAACAAAAAGACCCGATTGTTATAAAAAATCGGGTCCAACAGACAAGTGCAGTTTTACTTGAGCACAAGATAATCATGCCTCTCCACTTCGCAGATAAGTCGGTAAATCAACGACGGGCAAGTTACGGCCGAATACGCATTGTAAAGCGAAAGTATCAATACCACCGTATCGATAATCTTTACAAGCTGGTACTCGCTCTTTTTGCAATCATCGAATTTTCCGATTAGGGTCTCCACGAGATTGTAACACATTTTGTGAAACTTCGGCAAGCTCTCCTTATCGTTCAAAAGAGGGCTGTTGTTTTTAACCAGCCTTTGAAACTCATCATCAAAAAAGGAGTTTCCATCAATAGCTGCGGAAATTTCATCTTTATCAAGAAGGGTATAATTCTTCTTGAGCAATCTTAACAAATAAGCTCTTTCCATAAACAATAATTTAAAGTGAAACAAAATTATAAATTTTGTTTTAATGTAATCTGCTTACGGAAAATATGCAATACAATTTTTAAAAAATCAGCGGTTCAGTAAATTTGTTTTCTTCATATTTTCATCATCTATCTCAGCGCAAAATTTTGGTACTTTTATATAATTTTGCTCGGTTTTATCGGATGATACGTAATAGCCCATACCGCTCAAACCGTCGGTTTTAAGAGCCAACAAATCAACAAAGCGGCCGTCTTTTTTAACCTGTAAAATCGGTGCATTAATGGTAAGTTCATTATTTTGTTTATATGCCTTACGTAATGTATTAAAATTCATTAAATAATAACTATTATCATTATCTGAAATTAAAAAATCCCCTGATGTATCAAACAAATGAGTCAATTTATGTCCGTCAGTATTCCACGGATGTTGGCGTATAGTTTTAACCAAATTAGGTGTATCATTAAGCTCTCTTGATAAAAAGGCTGCATATTTAAGAGCTATGTA
This sequence comes from uncultured Alphaproteobacteria bacterium, assembly GCA_944392295.1. Lineage (GTDB taxonomy): Bacteria > Pseudomonadota > Alphaproteobacteria > RF32 > CAG-239 > CAAFZY01. The sequence continues at coordinate 133,094 of CALXWE010000004.1, read as the reverse complement.
ATGATGTAAATCATCATTATCAGGTTCGGTAATACCACAACCAGACATCATATCTTGTAACTTACGACCATATAATTTATATATGCGGCTTTTAGACTTTTCAAACTCCATACGGCTTATTTTCATTTGTTGCTCTGCTGTTTCAATATTATCAGGAGGAATTCTATCTACCTTCAGCTTTTTAAAAGAGACATTAATACCAAACTCATTTAGCAGTTTGTTCATATTTGACAACTTAGTCTCGTTTACCGATTTACCTGTTGCTGCCCTAAAAATACCCAAAGCCGTAATTTCCGCACACAACTGATTTGGTAGTCTCGGTATTACACTTTCTTTTATTTTATTAAAAACAAATTTAAGCTCGTTTTTAGCAGTATCAAAAGAGTTTATATCCAATACCTTATTAAAATCTTGGAGATAGTTATGTAAAACCAAAGAGATTAAAACATCATAGCGAGAAAAACGCTCCTTTGCCTCAGCATTTTGCGTAAATTTACTCCACACATTATTTTTATCTTCTTTCACAACATTATTAATAAAGTAATCTTGTAAAACCTTTTCATCGACCTTCATATTTCCGGTTTTAAATAATCGCTTCAGCTTTCCCGATTGTGATAAAAGTTTAACCGCATCCGGATATTCATCAAGAGCCTTAAAAAAAGCTAAATTGTCTTGTTGTTTTTGCTTACGTTTTTTTACTCCTTCCAAAAACTTTTGCTGATCTTCCACCGGCAATGAATTTAATATTTCCAGTTCTTTTTCATACTTTTGAGGTAAAACATCTTTAATATTCATTCCCAAAAACTTTTTATAGGCAACGACCGAATATTTTTTACCTCGATTACCGGCATCATCGGCATATACCAACTCCAGAGTTTTATCTTCGGTCTCGGCAATGGCCGCATAACTTTTTTGATTTAAGCCAACTTTACCGAAATTTTCCTTATTAAAAGTAGCCGCTCCCAACAGCGAAAAATGCTTATTTTTATAGGTCCTCACCTTAAATGCAACCGGTTCATTAACTCCCTCAAAAGCCACCATAAAACTTTCTTTGCCGGCATTATTTTCCAGCCAAACTTTAAGAGGTCTGGCGTCTGTGGAAATATCCGTCAACTTACCTTGTTTTTGCTGATGTTCAAGTTCTTCTTTAAGTTGTCGACACAACAGATATACCGTTTTATTTTGTTCTTTATTTTTTTGTAAAAGTTTTTGTGCTTGCTTATCTTCTTTTGCCGTAGTCCTTTTATAGCTTAACGGATTAAACTCGGCTTCTTCGACCTGTGATTTAATTAAATCAACTGCAGCTTTTCTTATCTCAGGAGTATCGGCAAGCAAAGCATAGGCGCTCAATAAATTTTCACGCAAATTTTCTGTCATTTTGCCTTTGGCATACGTTTGCATAAAAAATCGCACATCATACAAATTTCGCAACATTTGCAGCGTTGCAATATATTCTTTTTTTGTCTTTTCTTCCATAATGTGCAAGCTCCTCAGCCTATTAGCATATACCTTATATAATACAATAAGATAAACATTTTGTTAAGTTTAAAAATTACTTGCAAATTACATTTTGTTATGCTATAAATTTTGTCCAGAAAATATTTATTATCAAATTATGGTAAAAAATACGCAAAGTGCCGCCAAGTTTGCCGCACAAATCATGAAATTAAGTTTCTTTGCCAACCGTTTCGGCTTACCTAAAAACCGGCTTTGCTGGTGCATCATCGTATCTCAGAACGAAGAAGGCTCCGTTTCGATTGACCCTGCCGTTCTGATTAAGGGTGAGAATATGTTCATCGACATCAAACACGACAATCTGTTGCCGTTAATGAACGTATCAGGCTGCAAAACCGTTGCCTATAAAGCTGTTTGCAATAGGGTACGCGGTGGGTATAAACTAAGGTTTGGCAATGAAGAAGTCTTCATTTCAGCCGAAAGTATTCGGAATATCTATCGTTCAAAAATTTTCTCGACTGAACTGGCCGAAGATGCCAGAAGATACCAATAAAGGTATCTTTGTAATCATTTCGGTAAAAACCCTGCATCAAGTGCAGGGTTTTTGCTTTTTAAATATTTTCTGTTAAAAGATTAAAAAAAATTATAAAAAAAACATTTTTTCCGTTACTATTGTAGTGTTTATAATAATATTATGGAGTATTTATGACTGATTACACCGTTGTTGAATTGTTACTTTTCCAGTTTTTTCTTATTTTTTTAAATGCAATATTTGCCTGTGCCGAAATTGCCGTTATCTCGATTAACGATAACAAACTTAAACGTATGGCCGAAGGCGGAGATAAAAGAGCCTCACGCCTCGTCTCACTCACGGCTCAACCGGCTAAATTTTTAGCCACCATTCAAATCGGCATTACTTTAGCCGGATTTTTGGGCAGTGCCTTTGCTGCCGATAATTTTTCCGACCGCATTGTCGATTGGTTAATTTCGCTTGGCGTTACGCTTTCCCCAAAAACTCTAGACGTTTTAGCGGTCATCGGTATTACATTGATATTATCGTACATAACTTTAATTTTAGGTGAGCTTGTTCCCAAGCGTATTGCCATGAACTATGCCGAAAAAATCGGTCTTGGTATGTCCGGATTAATTTACTTCATTGCCAAAATCTTCTCACCTTTGGTTTGGCTTTTAACCGCCTCGACTAACGCCGTATTAAACCTTTTGCGCATCAATCCCGAAGAAAAAAACGAACAGGTTACTGAAGAAGAAATCCGTATAATGATAGAAGCCGGAAGCCAAAACGGCACCATTGACGATATTGAAAAGAGCTTTATTCACAATGTATTTGAGTTTGACGATATCACTGCCGAAGAAGTAATGACCCACCGTACCGATGTTACATTTTTAGATATTGATGATTCTATAGAAAACTGGGAAAGAATTATCACCGATACCCGTTATTCAATATATCCGGTTTATAAAAACGACACCGATAACATTATCGGTACTTTGGCTATTAAAGATTATTTTCGTTACAAAGCTCTGCCTAAAGATGAGATAATAAAAAAAGCCATTAAGCCGGCGCAATTTATCAGTCAATCCAAACACATTGACGAGTTATTTAAGAACATGCAAAAAAGTCGTAATCACTTTGCCGTTGTGGTTGACGAATACGGTGGTATGTTTGGTATTGTTACCATGAACGACTTATTAGAAGAATTGGTAGGAGAACTTGAAGACGATGAAGAAGCTCCTCCGAGTGTACCTGACATTGAGCAGATTAACAATAACACTTATATAGTTCAAGGTTCTACCCCCATTGAAGAAGCAATATCATCTTTACATCTCAACATTGACGAAGATGACATTGATTATGATACATTTGCCGGCTATTTGCTATCCGTTATGGGAGGTTTTCCGGAAGGAAAACAAAACCGCAAATTTACTTATCAAAATATGAAAATAAAAATAACCAAGATGAGAGGTCGTCGCATTGAAGAAGCTGTAGTACAGATTCTTGAAAACGCAGAGCCTGATAATCAATAATTTTAAGGAAAGGAATGATTATGAATAAAAATATTTTTTACGTAATTTTAGGTACCCTTCTTATAAGCACGAGCATTTGCAAAGCCGAAAGCATCAACCTGCCGCAAGCCGATACATCATCGGAGTTAATGAAAATTATTAACGCGCGCAAATCCGGTCGCACTTACAGCAACAAGCCGATTTCGAAGCAGGAATTGAGCAATGTTTTATGGGCAGCCTTCGGTTCCAACTCACACGGGACAAGAACCATTCCTACAGCTCGCAACAAACAAAACTTGAGGATCTTTGTTATTTATGAAAATAAAGTTTGGGAATACGACGGCAAAAACAATATATTAAATAAATATTCCGATACCGATTTAATGCCCTACCTTGCTTCTCAAGATTTTGTAAAAGATGCTCCCGTACATATAATTTATGTCGGCGACAAAAAATACGGCGAAGTCCACAGCGGCTCTGCTTACGAAAATGTATCGTTATATGCCGCCGCCAACGGTTTATCTTCGGTTGTAAGAGGCTTAATCGACCGCGACGGTCTGCATAAAGCCTTAGAATTAAATGATGACGAGGTTGTAACATATCACCAAACCTTAGCTTATCCGCAAGAGTAAAAATTAACGGGCTGGCAAATCACAGCCCGTTGTTTTTAGATTGCAACATACATTTTACTATGCTAATTTGTAAATAAACTTATTATGGGGCATAAGATGGATATTGAAAACAGATTAATAGATATAGAAATGGCAATTGCTAATTTGCAGCGCGTTGTTGATGATTTAAACGATGTTGTAATTAAGCAAGGTAAGGCTATTGATTTATTACAAAAGGAAAACAAAGTATTAGCTTCTATGGTTAACAATGAAAATGTTAAACCGTTAAGTGAAGAAACCCCTCCCCCTCATTACTAAGGACACTATCATGGTAGCAGCAACATGTATACACAACGCCACGGTTTTTAACGGATTTACCATGATGAGAAACTGTGCGGTACTGATTAAACAAAACAAAATCGTAGATGTATTTAATGAGAGCCGCTTTAAGCAAAAAACCTTTAAAGAAGATACTTTGCTCATAGACGCCAAAGGGGCTTATGTTGCCCCCGGATTTATTGATACTCATATTCATGGTATTGGTGGTTACGGAACCGACGATTATTCGGTAAACTCCATTTTAAAGATGTCGGAAATTTTATCGGAATATGGAGTAACTTCCTTTATACCCACCTTATATGCCGCGCCCAAAGATGAATTAATACAAGGCATTACCGCCATAGTCAGAGCCATGGGGCAAGAAAAAGGCGCTCGTATTTTAGGCGTTCATCTAGAAGGTCCGTTTCTTTCACCCGAAAGGCTCGGAGTACAATCTGCCGATGCTCTGAGCCCGGTAGATTTAGACTTAATGGAAACCTTATGGAATGTTTCGGAAGGTCATATCATTAATATGACGGTTGCTCCCGAACTAAAGCATATGCGTGAGCTGGCATTATACTGCTTATCCAAGGGCATTATTTTACAAGCCGGACACACCAACGCCACTTACAATCAAATGATAGAGGGTATGCAAGTTCGAATTTTGCACGTTACGCATTTATTTAACGCCATGAGCCGTATGCACCACCGCGACCCCGGAGTGGTGGGTGCCGTATTTATTCATCCTGAACTTTCTTGCGAAGTTATTGCCGACGGTATTCACATTAACCCGGAGATTATCAAGTTTTTACTAACCTGTAAATCGCTGGATAAAATCGTACTGGTTACCGATTCGCTAAAGCCGACCAAACAAAAGAAAAAGCCTCTCATTGCCAATGGTGAGGAAGTATATTTAGATAAATGTTTTTACCGCAAGTCGGATAACGTTATTGCCGGTTCGGCTCTAACCATGATAGACAGCGTTAAAAATGTAGTATCATACGGATTTTCCATTGAGCAAGCCGTACATATGGCATCGGCCAATCCGGCACGAATTATGAAGCAAGATCATATCGGTTTAATTGCTCCCGGATATGATGCAGATTTGGTAATTTTTAATAAAAACTTAAATATTTTATATACAATAATAAAAGGTAAACTCTATCATAAAGGAAAGAAGCTATGCGTGTAATAATAAAACCGGACTACGATACCGTTGCCAAATGGGCAGCCAACTATGTTGTATACAGAATTAACAAATTTAAGCCCACGCCGGAGCATCCGTTTGTATTGGGTCTGCCGACAGGTTCTACCCCGATGGGAATGTATCAAGAGTTAATAAATTTATATCAAAAGCGCAAAGTTTCGTTTGAAAACGTGGTAACTTTTAATATGGACGAATACATCGGCTTAAAACCGACCGACCACCAGAGCTACCGCTTTTTTATGGAAGAAAACTTTTTCAAACACGTTAATTTAAAACCGCAAAACATTCATATGTTAAACGGCATGACCAAAGATTACGAAAAAGAGTGCCGCAATTATGAAAAAGCGATTCGCCAAGCCGGAGGCGTGCATTTATTTATAGGCGGCGTAGGTACCGACGGACACATTGCCTTTAATGAGCCGTTTTCATCATTAACTTCACGCACCCGTGTTAAAACTTTAACCGAGAGCACGATAAAAGCCAACTCCCGTTTCTTTGACAACGATGTCAGCAAAGTTCCGACCACCGTATTAACGGTAGGTATCGGTACCATTATGGACGCTGCCGAAGTTATGATTTTAATTACCGGCGAAAACAAGGCCACGGCCTTAAAGCACGGCATTGAAGGAAGTATCAATCACGTATGGACAATTTCGGCATTACAGATGCATCCGCATGGTATTATCGTTTGCGACAAGCCGGCTACCAAAGAGCTGTCCGAACAAACTATTAATTACTTTATGGATATAGAAAAAAACAACTTCTAAATTAAACACCCTAAAAAGCCTTACCAAAATGGTAAGGCTTTTATATTTTTTAATTATCCAAACAACAAATTTCTAAATATTTTTGTATCCGGCTCGGTAATAAAAATTTATTTTCTTCTTTATAAGCCCATTGTATGAGCTCATCATTGTTTACATCGCCCATTTTAAATACTTTAACATGAGCCAATTCTCCATTGTGATATTTTTTTGATTTACTTTTATCATAATATACATCTCCATGGAGGGTAACACACCAGATATTGCAATCATCATATTCTTTAAAAGCCTCCAAAAATATATCCGCTCCTCCCATTTTACATTGCACAATGGCCTTTTTAAGCTGATTATCTTCTTTTTTTGCCAGCATATATTCATAAGCCGTGGTTCCCGATTTGTTACTTGACGGATACATTATGTATTTATGCTCTTTTTGCAAATAAATACCTAGTAAATCTTCTTGATCTTCAGGAGATAAAAAATCATAAATACTTTTTTTTGCAAGTTTGATATTACCTTTTTGACCGCTGTATAAATACTCAAAATAAGCAGATAACGGTCCATTGGAAGTTGAGGAATGTTTAATGGTGCAGCGAGCAAAAGAATTAACAATAATCCCAGGAACATCATCTAAGTTAAATTCCCTCCATTGGCAATGTACTGCCAAACACCATTGATTATCATCAATTTCATAAAAATCATAAATTTGATTATTATAATCAATAACTTTACCTAAATAAATTTTACCGCTTAAAGAATTTCTGGACCAAATAAAATCCCCCTCTTTAATTTTATCCATACTTTCCATCGCCTTGCCAAACCCCCTCTGCCCCTCCGGCGTTTTTTGCTTAACATCCAAAACATATTGTTCTTTATCCGAAGGTTTATAAGCAAGCGACCAACCTATACTAAAGACTTTATCATTAAAGCATTTATCTTGATATAAATTGCGTTTTTTACCGGCATTGGTAAACAAATTCCCGACATAAACATCCACCATATTAACACTCCTTAAGTTGGCATAATTCAGATTATATTTTTTAGAAAAGGTGTCAATAGTCATTAAAAAACTTGCCCATGTCAAAATATGTCGTATTATGATTATAAGGAGAAGAATATGGCTTATGAAAAAACTTATGATTTACTGGATTTGGCAATTTGGATGCAGTCAACTCGGGAGGGAGTATCTTTAAACGAGATTGCCGCAAAATTTAATGTTTCCCGCCGCACGGCCGAACGAATGCGAGATATGATTCTCAATCATTTTCCGCAAACCGAAGAAATTATTTGTGAAAACAACATAAAAAGATGGTACATACCTCAGGGTACATTAAAAGATTTTATACAGTTCTCCCCAGAAGAGCTCTCGGTTTTGGAAACGGCTTGTACCTTATTTGCCAACCAGCAAATGTCTGATAAACAACAAATTTTGCAAAATGTTATTCATAAGATTAAAGCTGGTATCAAGCCTGATGTTTTTCGCAAAATTGCCCCTGATGCCGAAGCCTTATTGGAAGCCGAAGGTTTTATATGTCGTCCCGGTCCCAAGCTGTTGATTGACCAACAAATTATTTCTAAAATACGGCAAGCTATATTAGAATGCCATAGCATACGAATTGTATATCACAATAAAACCAGCGGCAAAGAGAGTATCAATACTCTTGATCCTTATGGATTTTTGTATGGCGAAAGAAATCATTATTTAGTAGCTCATCACAGCGATGGTTATTGTGCCGATGAAATACATAATTTTATTTTAAGCAATATAAAAAAAGTAGAGATAACCGACACCCCTTTTGTTCCGATTGCCGGATTTAATTTACAAGAATACGCCAAACAGTCTTTTGGAGCATTTCATGAGCCGGCTTTTGAAGTTGAATGGCTGTTTGATAAAACCGTCGCTCAAGAGGCAAGCCTTTACATTTTTCATCCGTCGCAAAGCATACAACGTAATGCCGACGGAAGTTTAACCGTTAAATTTAAAGCCGGAGGTCGTCTGGAAATGGATTGGCATTTATATACATGGGGCGAACATGTAAAAGTTATTAAGCCTCAGGATTGGTATCAAAAGCATCAAGATTAAAAAGATTATATATTTGATATGTGTAATAACAATCAATCATCAAAGACGAGTTGAATAAATTACACTTTTTTAATTTAAGTTTTTTACGCAAAGCTAACAGCGAAACATTTGTATTCTCAAAATGTTGTCGGCACAGTTTGAGAGTATCAACGGTAGGATTATTGAGCTTTATTTGTAAATTATGTTCCAATACCCGTAAATTAAAATCAAGATAGTGGGATATAAGTTCTTTCCCCTGTATAAATTGCAAAATATCGGACTTAAGCTGATGTGCGATCGGAGCGTCTTTAATTTTATAAAAATTGATGCCGGTTATTTTTGAAGCCATACGCGAAATTGGCTGCTGCGGATTAACATAAGAATGAAAAAAATTACCGGTTAATTGATTATGTTCATTTAATTCCAGCATGGCAATTTCTATTATTCTTCCCTTTTGAGGATTTAATCCATTAGTTTCAGTATCAAAAATTACTTTTCTCATGACATTCTCCTAATTTAAGATTGGTAAAATTTCCGGCTCCCAATCGCCTATAACTCCGGTTGCTTTAAGCTCCAGATAAATCGGCATTTTACAGGGCATTTTTAAGGGACAAACCACCAATTGATGTTTAGGGGGCAATAAAAACGATGGTATATAAAGTGCCGGATTATATAAGCTAAAAATAAAATCGGCAGTTTCCAATACTCCGGTTTGCTGGTTAATTCCCAACAAGTCGCTTATCTTAGGCAACTTATCTAACCGAGTATCAATACAACGATTGAGTGTTCCTGTAACAATTACCGCAAAATTAAGACTTTCGGCTATTTGCTTTATTCTACGTAAATTTTTTTTATTGATAACATTACCCAATAAGTAAACATCTACAAAAACTACCTGCGGTCTTAGTTGCAAGCATTGTTTTTTAAAATTATCCGCATTAAAAATCAGCATTTCTTCAACATACATATCAGGCACACCCGGAGCAATTTTATGTATTCTGGCAACTGCCTCCGAAATATTGTCCGTATAATAAAGTACCCTGAAGTGTTGTTTTGCCATATTAACGGCGCAATTACACATAAACCAAGTTTTACCGCTGACCGGACGAGCCGCCACAAAAGTCAATGATTTTTTCTTAAAGCCACCGTATTTGGCATCAAATGCGGCAATATCACTTAGAATTATATCCGTTGCCGGACAAGTCAAAGAAGCTATTAAATTTTTAACTAACGGCATATCTTTTCTCCCTTATTTAACCTATTTACGATATATACATCCTACATACGACAAATTATGTCGCATACAAAAATTATAGTAATACTGTAAGGAGAAAGAACATGCCTAAAACCAACATACAAGCCCAAGCGGAACTCGCCTTTGCCATTTATCATGATTTTAGTCAAATCATCAACAACATTGAACAAAATCTTGAACAGATAAACGATAACGGAATTTATACGGAAAACATACGCAAACAGATTACAACAGCCAAAATCATATTAAAGCAATTGCAAAGTTTTTCGGTATATAATTCGACTGATAAAAAACATTGAGAGTTTTAAGACTTGCACAACTGTATAAAATTTAGAATTTTATGTAAAACCTCTCGGGGAGTTTTAGTAAAATCAATAACCATTTCATTATTGGCGCAGGTATGCGTTTTAGCATCATACAAGCAAAACGGCGTAGCAAAATGCTTGCCGTAAACGGCACTGTCATCTATATGAAAATCTATTTTATGCTCTAAGCAATATTCGGCTTTTGCTTTATTCCACAATTCATCATCAACCTGAAACGTTCCGTTACTTAAGCGGATTAATTGCTTTTTATTTTCAAAATAATCAGCCATTGACCATATATGCGAATAAACAATCCCGTACTTATCTAAATATGGTTTAATATCTTTTGTAAAACCGCCGCTTAAAATATATATTTCCACATTTTCCTTAAGTGCGGCTTGCGTAAACTCCTTAAAAAACTGCGGATTAGATGTGATAACACCGTGATAATCAATCCCTATACGAAATGTACGCATCATATTATCTGGCCTCGGATGATGAAAATAAATCCTTAAGAGAGTTGGGGCTTAAAACCGAAAGCGGATTAATTTTAATTTGCGGCTCGGAAACAGTACCTAAAATACCATAATTAACGGCAAATACCGTACCGTCTTTACCGGCAAGTGCTGAACCCACCAACGGAATTCTGCCTAAAAACGAATTAATACTGTACGCCGGCGAAATAATGCCTCTTATATCAATTTTACCCGAACTTTTCTGGTATAAACCACTACCCGTCAAGCCTAAAACATTACCAAACATTTTGGCATCGGTAATGTACAGAGCCTTATTTTTATATTCAAACGGTGCGTCAAAGTGCGAAAATGTCAAACCTTCACCCCTGAGCAAATCAAGCATACCGCTAAACGAGGCCACCGTTAATAACTTTGCCATCAACGGGGTATTTTGAATACTAAAATCTCTTATCTGCGCATGACCTATAAAGTTTTTATCCTTGGTTCGACGTGCTTCAATTTTTAACAAACCACCATTCATATCATTATACAAACGTAACACCCTTAAAGTACTTCCGGCATTATTACTGTCAATGGAAAGAAAATATTCACCGTCCGGCTTGGGCACGTAATCAAGCTTAAGTTTAATCGATTTATCGGTACCGTAGTTACCCACCATATGCACTTCATCAATGCCTACACCGTTTTTCAAAACCGCACTGCCGGCAAAATTTTTAATCGGAGTTTCCGGATTAGTCCATAAGCTGTTCACGGCAATAAAAATTTCCGTATCTTTAACATTTGTCAGTTCATCATCCGCGGTATCGGTCGTAGCCGCCTTTGCCGCTTCTTTATCTCGTTTAGCAAACAGCTCTGTTAAATCGTAACTGTTTCCGCTAACATTTATTCTTATATTTTTATTTTCGGCATCAGCAAACTCTATTTTAGCTTTTGCCGAAGTTTTCGGACCTTCTATTTTGGTGATATCAATTGTTTTAACAGAGCCGTCTTTGTTTATTTTAATATTACCGTCTAAATTAAAATCATTTTTTACAAGCTGGAACTGCGGAATACTCACAATCTTGCCGTTGTTAAGATTAAGCTTAACGGTCGCCTTGCCTTTATCACCTACATTTTTACTAAAGCCCAAGAAACTGTAATCTATCAAGGCATTAGTCAAATCGGCATTAACCGTCATTACCGTTGATTTATCATTATTAACCGTTAAATCTGCCGTAATATCTGCATAACCTTCAATATAAGGTGAACTTAAAAGCGATACATCAACACCTAATTTTTTCTTAACCTCATCATTTAATTTAAACGCTACCTGTCCTTTGGTTTTGTAGCTTTTATTGTTAAATAATTCTTGCAATGAAACCTTAACCGGAATTTCATCAAACAAAGCATCTCCGTCTACTTTAAATCCTTCCGAATTAACACTCAGCTGCATTTGTTGAGCCTTCAAGCTTTTACCGTCAAAGGCATTATCATATACCAAATTTTGCAAATCGGCATTAACATCTACTTTAATTTCTTCAGGAGTTAAATTTTCATGCAATTCAAAATTAAGCCCCAATTCAATATCGACATCACCTTCTACATCATCAGGATTTATACCCATTTCTTTGGCATAATTAAGCGGAGGATTGTCAATAAATTTTAGGGCATTGCTTACCGAAGAATTACCTTTAAGCCTAATATCAATAAAATTATGAAATTTATCTAAATCGTATAATCTAACATTGCCGCCGGTTACGATTACTCCGTTAGAAAAACCTTTATCAACTTTAATATCAATATCCGAAGACGAAAAATAAGCCGTACCGTAAACATTATTTACCACGGGCATTCCCTCAAGATACGAGATATTACTGTCAGATACGTCTGCTTTACCGTCTAGCGAAGCAAAACCAAAAGTTTTGGCTTTGTCCTCATAGGCAAATGTAAATATAAATCTGGCGTTTTGAGCAAAACCTCCAAACAAATTTTCGGCACACCACTCCCAAGCCGGTTCTGCCAAATAACGCGGCCAAAAACGCGAAAGCTCATCCAGACTAAACTTATCAATATCGGCAGTAAATACGACCTTTAAGTCATCTAGAGATTTTTCAAAAAAGTACTTTTTATACCCCGATACATCCAGGCTCAACCTAGTTTTTTGCCCGCCGACGGTAAAATCGGCATTTTTAATCGTAACCGAATTTAGGCCTCCGGCAATAGAACCGTCTAAAACAAAAGCATCAATTCCGTAATTAAATTTTTCATCATCATTAAAAATAACTTCGCCTTCGCTGCCTTTAATATTAAAGGTAATATTTTCCAACGCCGTATCTAAATTACCGATAACATTGCGTTTATTTTTCATAATATCGGTAAAATTAACCGTTACATCCAACTTACCGTCGACCGGTACATTAATTTTGGGCGAACTTTCACTTACAAAATCCACCACATCGGAAAGCATAACATCGGAAAAGGCTAAATTAAGCAACAACTTATTATCCGTAACCTGATATTTGGTATCTAAATTTAAGGTTGCCAAACGGTCTTTTAGGTCAAGCAGCCCGCCAATGTTAATATCTAAGTCAAACAAATTTCTGTCAAAGGCAAAATTAACGTCTTTAAACGACCATTTACGCCCCAAATCTACCTCATGAAATTCCACTTCGGCATTTTTAACTTCAATATCGTTGATAAAACTTTCGGGATAGATATCATCTTTAGAGTTAAATCGTTCCAAAAACTCTTCAAACCACTCAAAATAAAACTGTACTTTTTTCTTGTTAACTTCGTTAGTTTTATCTTTTTCAACACCATAAGTGGTAAAAATGGCAATTTGCGGATTTTCAAAACTAACCGAGCTCGGAGCAACCACGCCTTTAAGCAAAGCTCTCACACTAAACGATAACGAAAGTTTAGGAGCTTCAACGGTAAAGCTGTCGGTTTTAGTTCTGAAAGAAACATCTTTGGCAATAATTTTAATCGGTTGAATGGAACGAACCAGCTCCAAATTTACCTCACCGATATTCATGGAAAACTGATTATCTTCCGAATTAAAAGCCTGCATAATGTAAGGTTTCAAAAACGGTACCGACAAAGGACCCTGATAAAGTATCCATAACAGATAAAGTATGGAAAGCAGCAAGGCTACGCCGACGTAGTCCATTGTTTTACGCATATAATACATTTTTCCGGAAATTTTCTTCATTTGCTTTCCAACCACCGTAAAATATCATTATAGTTGCCGGCATCATAAAGCTTATCATGAGCCTTATCCTTATACATAATTATTTTTTTCGGATTTTCAGCCAGCTCATAAAGTTCTTTTGCTTGCACGGGCGGGATAACCTTATCTGCTAAAGTACCCATAATAAGCACTCGGGTATTAATTTTATCAATAATTTTACTTGTATCATAAGTATCATACACCAACAAATCAAGCGGTACTAACTTAATCCCCAAAAATGTAACATGAGCATTAGCCGTTTTTAACAAGCTCATAAAAGGCACTTCCAAAACAAGTGCATCAAAGGCCTCTGTTGATTGCTCATGACAAACCGCATAAGTTGCCATATACGTTCCCAAAGACATTCCGTAAACGATAATATCTTTATTATTAAAGCCCAGCTTATTTAAATATTTAACGGCATTAACGGCATCTTGTTCAAGATAAGACTGACGGATTTTACTGCCCTGCCCGCCAAAACCGCGATATTCGGGAATAAATACGGAATAGCCTTCATTTTCAAATGCAATCAATTTATGACTGTAATGTTCAATATTGTAGGCATTACCGTGTAAAAAAAGTACAACTTTATGATTATTAAGCTCAGTATCATTTACATAAAGCCAACCTTTAACTTTTCCGCCTTTGTTTTCATAATCAAAATAAGTAACTTCTTGAGCTTTAAGCCCTTTTTGCTGCGCTTTTTGTAAGGACCCCGGAAAATCATACGGCGCATAGAAAAACCATTCCGGCTTTAGGTAGACGCTTGCACATAAACCGACGTAGGCCGCCAGCAAGAATATAATTATTTTTTTAAAATTAGCCATTATCTTGCACCTTTCCGGCCAAAGCCGCAGCCAAAAACATATCAATATCACCGTCTAAAACGGCTTTAAAGTCAGAAGTTTCAGCATCGGTACGCAAATCTTTAACCAATCGATAAGGTTGCAAAACATAAGAACGAATTTGATACCCCCAGCCGTTTTCACCCTGATTATCGCGATGTTCCTCAGCCAATGCTGCTCTTTTTTGCATTTCACGCTCATAAAGACGGGCTTTAAGCATATTCCAAGCATTTTCGCGATTTTGAAATTGGGAACGTTGGCTTTGGCTTTGTACGACAATACCTGTCGGCAAGTGGGTAATACGCACTGCGGAATCTGTTTTATTAATATGTTGCCCGCCGGCACCTGATGCCCGATAAGTATCAATGCGGCAGTCGGCTTCATTAATATTTATTTCAATATTATCATCAATTACGGGATAAACTTCCACGGAAGCAAAACTGGTATGTCTTCTTCCGGCACTGTCAAAAGGCGAAATTCTTACCAAGCGATGTACGCCGGTTTCCGATTTTAACCAGCCGTAAGCATTATGCCCCGCTATTTTAATTGTAACTGACTTTATACCTGCAACTTCGCCTTCGGTTTCTTCCTGATATTCAACTTTGTACTGATGTTTTTCTGCCCAGCGCACATACATACGCAGCAACATTTCCGCCCAGTCTTGGGCTTCAGTTCCGCCGCTTCCGGCATGAATTTCCAAATACGCATCGTTAGCATCAGCCTCTCCGGAAAGTAAAGCTTCCAATTCAGCATGCTTGGTTTGCTTTTTAAGATTTTCAAGATGTTCAAGAATTTCACTTTGCAAAGCTTCATCATCTTCGGAAAGCTCCGCCATTTCGGCATAATCATTTAGGCTTTTTTGCATATCTTCATACTCTGACAAGCTATATTCCAAATTATTTTTTTCGCTCATCAGTTTTTGGGCTTTGGAGGCATCATTCCATAGCTCAGGATTTTGCGTTAAAGATTCTAATTCTTCTAGACGCAATTTAGCATTATCATAATCAAAGAGACCTCCTCAGCAACCCCAAAGATTGCTTAATCTCTTCAATAATATTTACAAACTCTGCTTTCATTAATATTCCTCCCCGACTTGCAACACATCATCATCGGTATCAAGCAATCTGGCATCATCGCCGCTGTCGCCTCCTCCGATGACTCTTTGTTTATTATCAAAGCTGTAATCAGGTTTAATGGCTTCAATAATTACCGTATCATCACCCGGCTGCGAAAGTTTTCCGGTTTTAGGATTAATTCTGACCAATTTAATTCCCTTAGGTACTCTAAAGTTAGAATCCGGCACATCTTTTAAGGCATCTTTAATAAAGTCGTAGAAGATTGGCAACGCAGCTGCCGCACCGGTTTCATAGCGTCCCAAAGTTACGGGCACATCGTAGCCGACATAAACCGCAGCAACTAAATCGGGTGAAAAACCGACAAACCAAGCATCTTTAGTTTCGTTACTGGTACCTGTTTTACCTCCCAAATGACGCTTTAAGCTGCGTAGTCTGGCACCCGTTCCTCTTAAAACCACACCCTCTAAAATTGAGGTCATCTGATAAGCGGTTAACGGATCAACGATTTGTTCTCTTAAATCTGGTTTATAAGGCGGATTTTGGTTTTCCCATTTATCGGCATTACAATACTTACAATCAAAATTATCTTGCTTATAAATAGTTTTTCCGCTGCGGTCCTGAATTCGGTCAATAAGATAAGGAGTAACTTTTTTACCGCCGTTAACAATAATGGCATAGGCCGAGGCCATATCAATAACTCTGGCTTCTGCCGCACCTAAAGATGACGATAAATATTGCGGTAAATTATCATTAATACCGACTCTTTTAGTCATTTCGGCAACTTTATCCATACCTATATCCTGCGCCAAACGTACCGTCATAAGGTTTTTAGATTGCTCCACACCCTGACGCAAGGTCATAAGTCCGTAGAATTTTTTAGAGTAGTTAACCGGCTTCCATTTAGGCTGCCCAACTCCTTGGTCTAAAACAAACGGAGCATCCAATATTAAATCATTTGGCGAATAGCCAAGCTCCAGAGCCGTTAGGTAAACGAAGGGCTTAAACGCCGAACCGGTTTGACGATAGGCTTGTGTTGCTCTGTTAAATTGCGATTTTTCAAATGCAAAACCGCCAACCAATGCTAAAACCTTACCTGTATGCGGATCAATTACGGCCATACCGCCTTCGACATCAGGATTTTGTTGCAGTCTATAAGCATTATCGCTTTCTTGAATTTCTTCAACATAGATAACATCACCTACACTTAAGACCTTAGCAACCGAAGTAGGTTCGGCACCCACACTCTTATTTTTAAGCTGAGGTCTTGCCCACTTAATATCCTTTAAGTAAATAACCCCTGCATTTCCGGATTCTGTTTCAATTTCGGCCTTATTTTTTTCCGTTTTCAAAACAACGGCTTTTTCCCATGAAGGTTCTGCCCCTTTAGAAAGATTGGTCTTTTTTAAGGTTTCTTTATAATTATCATCAATAGTGATATTTTTTTCGGCCCCTCTCCAACCATGACGTTTATCATAAGCCAACAAGCCTTTACGGAATGCTTTGGTGGCAATAGACTGAATTTTTGGGTCAATGGTAGTTCTGACAATTAAACCGCCTTCATAAAGAGCATCTTCTCCCAAGTTATGAACTATGGTGCGTCTAACTTCTTCGCTGTAATATTCAGCATCTTTCAAAAAGCCGGTTTTACGATAATCAACTACCAAAGGTTTTTCCTGAGCCTGTTTGGCTTCATCTTCGGTAACATAGCCGTCTTCAAGCATTCTTGAAATTACCCAATTACGTCTGGCAACAGCGGCATCGTACTTTCTTACCGGATGATAATTATTAGGTCCTTTAGGTAAAGCTGCCAAATAAGCAATTTCTTCCAAATTAAGTTCATCTAAAGACTTATTAAAATAATTAAGAGCGGCAGCCGCCACACCGTAAGAACGGTTTCCTAAATAAATTTCATTAAGATAAAGCTCCAAAATATGATCTTTGGTAAAGGCCTTATTCATACGGTTAGCCAAAATAGCTTCTTTTAATTTACGAATATAAGAGACCTCGGATGATAATAAAAAGTTTTTTGCAACCTGTTGTGTAATGGTTGAAGCGCCTGCCGGACGTCTACCCGAGCCCAAATTTTTAATATTGTGAATAACGGCACGCACAATACCGATATAATCAATTCCGCCGTGTTCATAAAAATGTTTATCTTCAGCGGCAATAAAGGCTTGTTTAACTTTATCAGGGATTTTATCAACAGGCACAAACAAGCGTTTTTCTGCGGCATATTCCATCAAGAGCTGACCATCACCGGCAAACAGACGTGTAGTAACGGCCGGTTCATAATCAGCCAACTGATGATAATCCGGTAAATCAAAACTTATTTTACCGATAAAGGCGACCAACATCAGCAACAACACAATACCGATAAACATACCGGCACTTATAAGCGTAGAAAAAAACTTAAACATTTTTCAAGCACCCAAGCCAAAATACAACAATTTCGCTCACTTTATTACATTTAAAAAAAATTGCAAAAGAAAATTTCAAAATATCAGCCATCTAAGCAAATATTTAATAGAGGGCTGCAATTTCCGGATCATTAAAATATTTATCTATGGCAACGGATACGGAACTAGCCATTTTTTTGCGGTAGCTGCTCTGTTTTAAGAGTTTTTCTTCTTGTTTATTGGAAAGATATCCCATCTCAAGCAAAGCTGACGGAATATCGGGAGCCTTTAAGACGGCAAATCCGGCGAAACGATGTGAATTAGAAACCAATTTTACCGACTTTCTCATTTCCTGAACCATATATCCGGCAAATTTTGACGATTTATTCCGACTATCGGTTTGTGATAACGAAATCAAAATATCATTAATTTCCTTAGAGTTTTCCGAAAAATCAACTCCACCTATTATGTCGACCTTATTTTCACGTTCGGCCAAAGCGGCAGCCTCCTTATCGGAAGCGGTTTCGGAAAGAGTGTAAACCGATAATCCCTTAGCGTTTCTGTTTAATGCACTATCGGCATGAATGGACATAAATAAGTCAGCTTTATGTTTTTGTGCGATTCTCACGCGCTGGCGCAACGGAATAAAAATATCGGTACTTCTGGTTAAATAAACTTTATAACCTTTTTTCTCCAAGATGGCTTTAAGTTCTTTTCCCATAGCAAGCGTAATATTTTTCTCATAAGTTTTACCGTAAGCACCGATTGCCCCCGGGTCTTTACCACCGTGTCCAGGGTCTAAAACTATAATTTTCTTCCTGGATTTGGGCTTAGACGGAGTATCGGAAAAGAACCATGAACCTGAAGAAGAAGCGGTTTTAACCTCTTTATCGGCCCCGTCAGATGAAAAAGCGTATTTAGTACCCACTTTAGAGTTAAAATCACGTTCGGAGCACAAAGCCACATCCACGACAAAGCGCCATTTCATATTGCCCTGAGGCTTTAACATAAAGGCCTTTTTGATAAAGGCCGGTTTTTGCAAATCAAACACCACCCTTTTATCATTACCGGAAAGTTTTCCAATTCTGGTTTGTTTTATCAGGTTATTTTTATCGCTTTGCAGAGTTTGTTTAACATCCATATCAAAGACATCAACCACCAAACGTTTAGGTTCTGTCAGTAAAAAGGCTTTATAATCGAAGTTACTATCGGCTTCAAAGACGATTCTCACACTACCGACCTGTTGACCGATTCGCATATTGGTAATACTGCCGGCAAGTGCATTATTTACTAAAAAAACACAACACAAAACCGCGCTTAACACCAAAAAGTAAGCACGTTTTAATTGATTTAACATCATCTTAAATGTGTTTTTCATACCATCTCCGTTTATATTGCTGAATAGTGTAACGCATAGTTATTACCAATCTGTTAAAAAAAATTTACTAAAACGGATTTAGTTTATCGTTTTGGTTTGTAAAGCTTAAAAAACTGGTAATTCGTGCTAAATTTTAATTGTAATTTAAAACAAATTGTATATGTTATGAGTTGTCGGGCTGATTATGCACTGATTGAAAAGGTTATTGCTGACAAGTGAGGGTTTTTCATTTTCAAAAGGTGCCGCTAAAGCTTTAGAGCCTGTTAAGCCCCCGACGCTGATGCATGAAGGATATTTAAGGTTTTATAAAAAGAACACAATTAAGCAAGAATAAAAAAACTTTTTATAAAACGGCAGATTAAAAAAATTGTTAAATGGCTTTTTAGAGCCTTTTATTTGATATTTTAAATCGTTAAGTTTTGCCGAGTATTCCTTCATGTAGTGTGAAAACATATCGCCTGCAGGCGAACACATTATGATGGGAAAATAAAAAATGACAAAAAGAATGTTAATTGATGACACTCAACCGGAAGAAACCCGTGTTGTTATTGTAGACGGGAACAAAGTTGAGGATGTAGAATTTGAATCAAGTTCACGCAAACAAATCAAGGGCAACATATATACAGCCAAAGTAATAAGGGTAGAACCTTCATTACAAGCCGCGTTTATTGATTACGGTGGAAATAAGCACGGATTTCTGGCCTTTGGAGAGATTCATCCTGATTATTACAATGCCTCGCCGGAGCTGTTAGAAGCGGTAGACCGTGAAGTTGATGAAATAATTGAGCGTAAAAAACAATACTTAAAAGAGCGCGAAGAGCAAAGAGCCCGTATAAGAGCCGAGAAGCAAGCTCTTTACGAAGCCCGCAAACGTGAGGAAGAAGCTCGCTTGGCACAAGCTGCTGCAGAAAACGAGCAAGAACAAGAGCAAGTACAAGAAGCTCAAACTCAAGCTCCTGAAGAGACACCTGCAAATACCCAAGCAGATAACCAATCCCAAAATATTTCTGTAGCAGATGAAACCTCTCAAGCAACTGAAGCCGTTGCCGAAGTTGAAGCTACGGAGGTAAAAAAGCCCAAAAGAAAATACACCCGCCGCAAAAAAGTCGTTAAAAATGAAGAAGAAACCGTAAATCAGGTTCAAGAAGAAAATACTTCCGAGCAAACTGTTAAAGAAGAAACCTCAAACGAAGAATTTAAGGTTTTAAGCGCAGCCAATGAAGAAACTGCTCCGATTGTTCGTGAAGATGAAAATGTCGATGATTATGAAGACGATTCCGATGACGATGATGAAGATGATAATGCATCGGAAAATGAAAATGACGACAATGACGATGAAGATGAAGATTTTGGTTCTGATGAAGATTTTGAGATGCAGCGCAAATTATTACGCGCCCGCAAGCTTTATCATTACAGCACCATCCAAGATGTAATAAAAGAAGGACAAACTTTACTTATTCAGGTTGTAAAAGAAGAACGCGGTAACAAAGGAGCCGCCTGCACGACCTATTTATCTTTAGCCGGACGCTACTGCGTATTAATGCCCAACCGCATCAAAAGCGGTGGAGTATCACGCAAAATCACCAACGGAGCTGATCGTAAGCGCTTAAAAGAAATTATGAAAGAATTGCCTTTAACCAGCGATATGTCCATGATAATCCGTACTGCGGGTGAAGATAAAACCAAAGCAGATATTGTTCGTGACTACAATTACTTAATCAGAACCTGGAATCATATCAGATTAAATGCCTTAAAGAACAAAGTTCCGAGTTTAATTTACGAAGAAGGAGATTTAATCAAACGTGCTTTGCGCGATATGTATACCAAAGACATTTCAGAAGTTATTGTTGACGGTAATGAAGCCTACAAAGCTGCGCGAGACTTTGTAAAAATATTATCACCCAGCAATTTAAAGAAAATAAAATGCCGTAAGCCCAACGAATTACCGGTATTCCAACGCTTCCAGATTGAAGCTCAGTTAGATAAATTGCATAATCCGGTAGTTCAGCTTGAATCCGGTGGTTATTTGGTAATCAATCCGACCGAAGCTTTGGTATCAATCGACGTCAACTCCGGCAGGGCCACCAAAGAAAAGGACATTGAAGAAACCGCCTTAAAGACCAACTTAGAAGCTGCCGATGAAATTGCCAAACAATTAAGAATGCGTAATTTGGCAGGTTTAGTGGTTGTTGACTTTATTGATATGGACGAACCTCAAAATAACACAGCGGTTGAAAAGCGAATGAAAGAGGCTCTTAAAAACGACCGCGCACGTATTCAGGTTGCCAAAATGAGTTGCTTTGGTTTGTTAGAGATTTCACGTCAACGTATGCACTCCTCATTTATTGAGAGCAACTACCAACCCTGTCCGTTCTGTCACGGACAAGGTGTTGTAAGGACAACTGAATCCGGGGCAATGTTAATTTTGCGCGCCATTGAAGAAGAAGGTACCAAAAATCGGTCTTCAAAAGTCACCGTATTTGTACCGACCGACACGGCTATTTATCTATTAAATCAAAAACGTCAAAACTTATGCGATTTGGAGAGCCGTTATAAAATGTCTGTGGTAATTTCCGCTGACGGAGAAATAAAAAATGTTTCCGATTATCGCATAGAGCGCACCAAGTTGGTAAAAACTGACGATGATGAAGAAGAAAATCAAAACACACCGGCAACAACCTACTCCGAAGTTGATGAGCAAGAATTGGCTGATGCTGATGATGATGATGACAACGATGAAGTTGAAGAAGAAAACGACAATGAACGTGGAGGCAATCGCTTCAATCGTCGTTTCCGTGGTCGTCGTTCACGTTATGACCGTCGTCGTGGTCGCAACAACCGCCGTGACTTTGATAACAATGGCGAGAATCAAACAAAGGAGTATAATCAAGCAGAGCCTCAAGCTCCTGCTTTAGAAGAGAAAAAAGAAGGAAAATTGGCATGGTGGAGAAAACTCATCGGCTAAAATCTTTCACGCTTTATAACCTGCGGACTATAACCATAATCCGCAGGTTATTGTTATTATTTATGTTCATATGTGTTGCTAGTGTATCAAATGCACAAAGTTTTATTTCTGATGATGAAACCGAAACCTTGCTTCACAAAACTGTTCGACCTATATTTCAAGCGGCAAACATCCCCTTTATACCTGAAAAAATTTTAATATTAAACGATAATACGTTAAACGCCTTTGTAACCGACGGCAATTATTTGGTTATTCATACCGGCACCATAATTGAAGCAGACAATTTAAATGAATTAAGCGGAATTTTAGCCCACGAAGCCGGACACATTGCCGGTGGGCATATTGTCCGCCAAAAATTAGAGCTTGATAAAATGAATACACTAAGCATCGCCTCCTTAATTGCCGCGGGAGCTGCGGCAGCAGCCTCCGGCAGCGGAGATGCGGCAATGGCGGTAATGCTTGGTTCGCAAAGCAGTATTTTTAACGCCATGACGCATTATCAACTGCAAGAAGAAAGAAGCGCCGATGAAAGTGCCATAAAATATCTGGCAAAAATCGGACAATCTCCGCAAGGTCTTAAAGAGTTTATGAAAAAGAGCGAACAAAAAAATCGCTTAAGCGGATATGATGACTTTCCGTATTTCAGAACACACCCTATGGATAGCGAGCGTATTAACTTTTTCAATCAGGCACTTAAAAACAATAAAGGCAGCACAAAATCTGTTTATGACGATGAATTTTTAATGGTTAAAGCCAAAATTACGGCCTTTTTATCAGAAAACAAACGAGCATGGCAAAAATATCCGTTAAGAGATACATCTCTTGCAGGTAATTATGCTCATGCCATTTTATACTACAAAGAAGCCAATTTGGAAAAAGCTCTTACAACTTTAGATAAATTAATTGCTAAGCAACCCCAAAATCCTTTCTTTTACGAACTTAAAGGACAGTTTTTATTTGAAAGCGGTAAAATTAAACTGGCTTTTGAAGCATATTCAAAAGCAAAACAATTACGAGATTCTCCCGAAATATCATTAGGCTGGGCGCAAGCTGCTTTGGAAATGCCCGAACATCGAGAGTTGTTGCCGGAAATTATCGGCAGTTTAAATAAAATCGTTATAAAAAAATACAATTCCACCGCTTGGTTATTACTTGCCAAAGCCTACCACGAAAATAATCAAGAGGCTCATGCTTTATATGCTTCGGCGCAATATAACATCGGTTTGGGAAATTTAAATGCCGCCGCCCTACAGCTTGACAAAGCACAAAAAAGCAACCCGTCGACCGAATTAAAATTAAAAATAAACGATTTAAAAAACTTTATCGGCAAATTACAAAAATCTAGAGGTTCTTAGCCAAGATTTCAGCAACCGGCTTATACGATTTTCTATGTTCTGGAGTAACGCCCAATGTTTGCAAAGCCGCGATATGTTCTTTAGTTCCGTATCCGGCATTTTTTTCAAAACCGTATCCCGGATATTGGATTGCCAGTTTTTTCATTAAATTATCACGATAAACTTTAGCAACAACGGAAGCCGCGGCAACGGAAAAAGATTTAGCATCACCTTTAACAAGGGTTTGTGACGGACAAGGAAAATTTCGCGGATTGCGGTTACCGTCAATAAGAGCCATATCCGGCTTACAATTAAGTGCTTGAACCGCTCTTTGCATAGCCATAAACGTTGCCTGCAAAATATTTATTTCATCAATTTCTTGAGCCGAAGCCTCACCTACCGCCCAAGCCAAATGATTAAGTTTAGCTTCTTGTTGTAAAACCTCAAACAATTCCTCACGTTTTTTTGGTGTAAGTTTTTTAGAATCATTAAGATTTTTTAACAAAAAAGGATGAATTTCATGATTAAAAAATACCACGGTACCGGCAACAACCGGACCGACCCACGGACCGCGTCCGGCTTCATCAACTCCGGCGATTAAACCCTGAAATTTATTTTCTTCTGACCAATCCGGCATTATACATCTCCTTAGTTTGAAAGATAGTACGGCAAGTTATGATACAATACCAGAATTATTTTACAATAAATCCCACAACTTTTGGGCACAGCTCCTTTTAAAGTTGCAAAAAAAAAAACGGTTTATGATTTCGTTTAAAGTCCTTTAGTGAATCAAACTTTGGAGATTTTAGATGAAATTTTACCAATTTTTATGCCAATTCGTAAAAATAAGACCCCGTAAAACAGCTTTAGATAAGCCCTTATACAAACTTTCCGCCGGAAGAAGTATGGTCGAAATGCTCGGCGTTCTTGCAATCATAGGCGTATTATCTGTCGGTGCCATTTCCGGCTACTCTAAGGCGATGACTAAATATAAGCTTAACAAACAAGCCGAGCAAATCTCCTGGCTATTTAATGTTATGACCACCTACACTCCGCAATTAAAATATAACCAGTGGACTAATTTGATAACATTGTTTCAAAAAATGAACCTAATTCCAGATGGTATGAAAGTCGAAAACGGGTTTTTATATGACGCTATGGGAAATAAAGTATTAATCAGTAACAACGGCGGTCCGACTTTTTTACTCACTCATATTGTATATTATCTTGAACCTACTTCCGATAACTTCACAACCTGCCAAAATCTGTTAAATGTTGCTAAGGCTCATTCACAAGATTTTTCACACTTATTCATCGGTTCTTCATCCGGAAACAACGATCATCAATATGAGTTTTATTTTTACGGCAAGACTTGCAATTCATCGCAAAAATGCATTACGGATATTACTCTTGATGAAATATACAGTATGTGCAAAAGCTGCATGGATAAAGTAACCTGTAACATTGACATCAACTGGCGTTTATAGAAATAACTTTGCCGAAAGTAGTACAACACTTAGGTGTGGGCACAGCTCCTTTTAAAGTTGCAAAAAAAAAAAACGGTTTATGATTTCGTTTAAAGTCCTTTAGTGAATAAAACTCGGAGATTTTAGATGAAATTTTATCAATTTTTATGCCATTTTGTAAAACTTAATTCCCGTAAAACGGCTTTAGATGAGCCCTTATACAAACTTTCCGCCGGAAGAAGTATGGTTGAAATGTTGGGAGTTTTAGCCATTATTGGTGTACTTTCTGTCGGTGCTATTGCCGGCTACTCCAAAGCCATGTTCAAATATAAACTTAATAAACACGCAGAATCAATGAACACGCTGATTAATAATGCTATTCAATTGGGTCCGCAATTAAATCGCTCCTTCCAACAACAGGCCATAGGCACAATCATTTTCAAACAACTTAATCTGATACCTGAGGGTATGCATTACGATGAAGCTACCAACCGTATCTACGATATATTTAATAACCGTATTTCCACCTCATATTACTTTGAAGCTGTATTCAAACATGTTGAATATAATATTTATATAAACATGAATAGGGTAAATAACAAAATAAGCCCCTATTCGGCACAAATCTGCCGCAATATAGTTACCGCCGCCAAAGAAAATGCCGCTAACATAAACTCTATTCAAATGCGGCAAAAAAACGAAGATGGTTACGGTACCACGGCTTTATACGGAGACTCTATATGTACTAATCCCAATAACTGTCTTCGTAATGCTTCTTTAACCGATATCGATACTTTATGTAATAGCTGTGAAGCGGAAGTCAGTTGTGATTTTTACATCTTTTTACCTATAAAGTAATAGGTAAAACATTTGTTATAACAAAAATCCCCCGGTCATAAAACCGAGGGATTTTGATTAAAGCTCAAACATCTTATAAAATTATGTACTCAATTTTATCGTATCCGGCATCAATTACATTAATGCGGAAATTTTTAATTTCGATGGTGCCCTGTCCGAGCGGAAAACTAAATTCTTCCGACTGACCGTTATCACCTAATGTTGAGTACGTAAAGTTCATATAATTATTTGAAACA
Source organism: uncultured Alphaproteobacteria bacterium (assembly GCA_944392295.1). Taxonomy (GTDB): domain Bacteria; phylum Pseudomonadota; class Alphaproteobacteria; order RF32; family CAG-239; genus CAAFZY01. The sequence continues at coordinate 106,854 of CALXWE010000004.1, read as the reverse complement.
CCGCTATAACGCAGTTCATAACCGGAAATAACGTCTGATGTTTCAGAACGAGTACTTACTACCGGCGTAAACTTAACATCATCCGGCTCTACAAAAAATTCAATATCCAGAATAGCAAGTCTATCATCAACAATACGTCCTAAACGTGGATATACCTCACCTTTTTCATCAACAAGCAAAATATCTTTACTCTTGCCTTGCTTTACCAGCATATAAACCGCACCGTCAATGTTGGTCTCTCCCAAAGCTTCAAAATTGCTGTTTTTATAAATATAAGCCGGAGTATAGCTTGAGCTCATCACGGCATCTTTATTAACAGTCAGCTTACTTGAACCGTAAAAATCGATTCGCTGTGTGCGGCTGAATAACATCGTATCATTAACCTTAGTAATAAGCACCTGATTACGGTCAATTTCATCTTCGGTAATGGTCTTGCTCTCGGTTAAAGTCTCATCTCCCGATTGAGTATCATAGAAAAAAATCTCATTGGTCTGCCAAACCTGAAAAATTTTATTACGACCTTTAAAGATATCTACTTCTCCGGCATAAACACAAGCCGCGAGCATAGAAACTGATAATATAGCTGCAAGTTTTTTCATAGGAATAATCTCTTTTTAAATGTTTAAACATATATCTGAGTGTAATATAAACTAAATTTAGTAAATAAAAAGATAACAAACGGAGAAAAGATGAGTAATAATTTTTCAAGTTGCATATTGGTAAAATTTACCCCCCAAGAAACAACTCCTCAAGAATTGGCCGATTTTTTAGATGAATATTTCGGTGTAACCGCCTGCAACTATACCGATGATGGCAAAGAAGAATATGTCGGCTATGCCAATACCGATTTTAATGAGAACGATTTATTACAAGCGGCCCAAATTCAAAACATTACTCTTCCGCCGTTTAGTGTAGAAAAGCTTGAAAATAAGAATTGGCTTACCGAAAACGTTATTAAGTTTGCCCCCTTTGAGGTTGCCGATTTTTGTATTTACGGGATTCATGAAGAACACTCCCCAAAAACCGATAAGCTACCCTTAAAAATTTATGCAGCCACTGCCTTCGGTTCATCACACCAAACCACTCGTTGTTGTTTAGAGGCAATAAGCGATGTTAACAAGTTAGGTAAAGCTCATCATAAAATTTTAGATATCGGCACGGGTTCCGGCATATTATCTTTGGCTTGCGCCAAACTTTGGGCTGAACAAAAACCTATAATAATTGCCGGCGACATTGACCATGAAGCCGTAAATGTAACCGCTCAAAATGCCTTTGACAATCATTTAGAGCAATACATTGATGTTACGCAAAGCGACGGTTATAAGGCTGACCTTATTAAAAACAACGCCCCTTACGATCTTATAATGGCAAATATTTTGGCACGCCCCTTAATTGAAATGGCTCCCGACTTGGCAAAAAGCTTGAAAAACGGCGGCTGCTGCATATTATCCGGCTTTATTGACGACCAAACCGATTGGGTATTATCTGCTCATGAAAAACTCGGCTTAAAATTAATAAAGCTGTATAAAATTGACAACTGGCGCGCCGCATTAATGGAGAAAGTATTATGAGCATAACCGATATTCAAAAACTTTTAAGTAAACAAAATCTACAAGCCCTGCTGATAACCCGTAACAAGCCATACTTTGTCGGTGAAGATATTTTACCTCAAGAAAACAAAATCTTAGACTTAACCGGATTTAGCGGCTCAGCCGGCAATTTGCTTATAAGCCAAAATCATGCCTGGTTGTTTGTTGACGGCAGATACTCCATTCAGGCTCGCAATGAAACCGACAGCAACATCATAACCGTTGTCGATTATTCGGGAAGCTTTGCTGAAATACTGGAAATATGTACTCAAAACAATATTAAACAGTTAGCCTATAATCCCGAATGTTTATCTGTTGCCACCGTTAAGTTTTTAAAAAAGCACGCTCCCGATATAACCTTTAGCGAAAACACGGATTTAGATACATTAGATAATGAGCCGGCCTCTTCAACCGTTAAAGTTTTTCAGCACGATATAAAATTCTGTGGTAAAAGCTCTAAAGAAAAATGCGCCGAAGTTATTGCCGATTTTCCACCCTTTGTTGACGCCATGTTAATTTGTGCCTCCGATTTGGTATCATGGCTTAGCAACTTGCGCTCTTACGATTTACCCGATACTCCGATTGTAAGAGCCTGGGGCTTATTAGAGCGCAGCGGTAAATTAACCTTAATTGCCGACAATTTGGAAAAGTATGGTTTTAAGCCATTTGCCGAACTTTCAAACCTTTTAAGCAAATATAAGGGTAAAACTATTTTTATTGATGAAAAACAAACCCCGCAAATAGTGCTTTCCTTATTGCCCGAAGGTGTAAAAATTGAAAACAAAATCAACAACCCGATTGTTGAACACAAACTAACCAAAAATCCCGTTGAACTTGAAGGTTATAAAAACTCTCATCTGCGCGACGGTGTTGCCGTAAGCAAGTTTTTATGCTGGCTGGATGATAATTATCAAGAGATAAGCGAGCTTGATGTCGTCGCCAAATTAAAAAGCCTGCGCCAAGAGCAAGAATTGTTTTTTTCCGACAGTTTTGCCACTATTGCCGCCACGGCAAGCAATGCCGCCATTGTCCACTACCAACCCAACGAGAACAGCAATAAAAAATTAGAAAACAATTCGGTATTGTTACTGGACAGCGGCGCCCAGTATTATGACGGAACCACCGATGTTACGCGTACCATTGCCTTAGGCAACCCAAGTGATGAAATTAAAGAAAGTTTCACTCAAGTATTAAAGGCGCATATTGCTTTAGCTTCTGCCATATTTCCGCAAAATACGCCGGCAAATGTTTTAGATGCCGTATGCCGCCAACCATTATGGCAACAAGGTAAAGACTACAAACACGGCACCGGACACAGTGTCGGGCATTTTTCCGATGTCCATGAAGCGCCGTTCGGATTAAGTTTACGCAGCCATATGCCCGTAAAAGCCAACTATATAACCTCAATTGAACCCGGATATTATAAAGAAAATGCTTACGGAATTCGCATTGAAAACTTGGTATATACCACCAACTCCGAATATGACGGCTTTTTAAAATTTCAATATTTAACGCTTATCCCTATTGATAAACACCTCATCAATAAATATCTGTTAAACGATAGTGAGGTAAGCTGGCTTAATAATTATCATTCAAGCGTTTATAATGCTCTTGCTCCGTATATGAACAAAGCAGAGCTTAAATGGCTAAAAAAGGCTTGCGCACCTCTGTAAACCGATAAAACACACGAGGTTAATATGAAAAGCCTGATTTTAAGCGCCGTAATTTTGATTACCGGCTTGAATGTTGCTCACGCCCAACTCACCTTTGAAGGTAACTATCCGCTAAACCAGCCGATAGAAGAGTATTTTGCTGCCGAAAATCCGCAAAACAATCGCTCCGTCATTTATTTATTTTACAATAACGATAATGATTGTTATCAATGTCCGCAAACTATGGAGCTTACTCAACAAATTTTTAATCAATATTATAACGGCGTGTACGATTTTTACGTCTTAAATTATCAACAAGATAATGAATATGATTACGCAACGGCTTATAAGTTAACCGAACAAATCGCCATTGTTTTGGTAAAAAATGAAAACGGACAAACCCAAGGCTATGCCAAGATTCCCAACCCGCAGAATATGCTCTCGACCGGACAAGATTTTACCAACTACCTAACCGAGCAAATCAACAATTATCTGGAAAATTAAAAGCGTTATAATGCACAAAAAAGCCTGCATTAAGCAGGCTTTTTTAACAATTTATCGGGTTAAACTTATTTCCAGTGAATACGTAGTTTAGCAAGTTCACGACCATCGGTTAAGGAAGTAATTGAAGTTATTGATGTCATATCCGTCATTTGCGTTTTAACCTCAACGGTTTCTTGCAAATGACATTCTTTTTTGAAAGCAATTTCAATTTCCGCAGGAATATGAGCATCTCTAAAATCATAATCCACAGCCTCTGTTGCCCACAGAGGATAAACCGCATTGTTAACGTGTTTATTGATATCTATATCATCAAAACGCACTTTAAACTGCCTTGAGCAATCAACTCTTTCAAGTTCGGGCAATCTTACAAAATCGGTTTCCAATACCCGTTCATCAATAATTTGATAAAAAGGCAAATGCTCACGCAAAGAAACCGGCTTTTTCTTATTAAAATCAATTAAAATCCACTGACTTGAGGCAACAATAATCTGATTGCCCTCTTCATCTTCAACAACAAAATCACGGATAGCCCCGATTTTTTTCTCAGCCGCAGGCCAAGTAGTAACCTTAATGGTTTCATGTAAAGTCGGCAAGCGGTTTATTTTAATATGGTAATTAGAGCCTACCCAAGCCAACCCCTGGCTTAAGCAGAACTCTAACCCCAAATGTAAATCGGTAGCATGGGAATCTGCCATATCCTGTAAAATATTCATCAAAGTCAAAATGCGTAAGTTAGAATTTTTATCGCATTCATAAGTGCGAATATTATACTGTTTAACAAATTTATCCATGACTTAAAAAATCCTTTAGAATAAGGAAACATCCTGAGCATTATCGGCCAAAGCCACATTTATTTGCTCAAAACGAGATACTAATTTATTTTTATAACGCAAACCGCGAGAAGGAACTTTGGAATGATAAGCCATAGCAGCTTTCTGCCAACTACCGCGATTTTTATAAAGTTTAGTTAAAAACTTAGCGCTGTATTCGACGTTTTTATCAGGGTCAAAAGCATCATCAAGGTTAGCAAACGCATTTTTATGATATTTAAGGCTTATTTGCATACACCCTACATCTATGCTTTTTATTCCTTTAGCCTGCAGTTCTTCAACTTTAGCAATAGCCTCTTCCTTAGTATCAAAACGATAACCACGTCCGTTAACATTAATAGTCCACGGCCAAGAAACGAACTGCTCTTTTTCATAATTCCACAAACCAGTCTCAACACTTGAGATAGTTTGCAACAAATGATCTTTAATAGCGTATTTTTCTTCCATACGCGCCGCAGCCAGTGAACAAACCTCCGAAGCATCAGCCTGCAAGGGTCTTGATGCATTTACTTCGTATTCTTTCTGAGCTTTAAGCGGGTGAACAATGACTAAAGAAATAACCAATAAAAAAAGTATTTTTCTTAGCACGATTAAAAAATATCCTATATTTGCCGATTTTAAGCAAAAGATTTCCCTCGTTATCCGATTTCCACCTTACAAACCGCAAGCATAAAAGCAAAAGCGGCAGTCTTAAAAAAGGCGTTAAACAAAAGCTTAATTTTCCGCTAACAAAAGATTAACAGAAAATTAAATTTCGTAGTTAGATAACATATATTTTTTTAAAAATCCAGCATTTTTTTTGCCAGCTCATGAACAGACTCGGCAACATCCAGACTAACCTTTTGAAAATTATTATTTTTTTCAAAAGATTTTTCATCAGCATAAATGCCCCTGTTAACCTCTAATTGCAACGTATAGATTTTACGCCGCGGCTGGCAATAATTAAAGGTTGTAAAGGCGCCGGAATATGGTACATTCACGGTTGCCATATAGCCCTTATTTTTCAAATTTTCCTGCAGACAGGCAGTATATTGCGTAGGACAGCTTTGAGAAAATAAATCACCCAAACAAAAATCTATTTTGGGGCTATCGGGAATAATGCTGCAAATTTTGGAAGGCATGGAATGATAATCAAGTAGCAAGCAGATACCAAACTTTTTAAGACATTTATTAATAAGGTATTGCAAGCGTTTATGATAAACATCGTAGACATTTTTAATACGCTGTTGCACTTCACTATAAGAAATAAGCCCCCCATAAATAGGGTTATTTTCAGCATCGATTCTATGAATAAGTCCCAAGCCAAAACGGCAGCGATTATTTTCTACGGCAATTTTATCGGCCGGATAGTCGTAAAACATTTTGGCATCAAGTTCAATTTTATCACGATTAACATCAATAAACGAGCGGGCAATTTGCATTGAAATCACTGGAATACCAATATTAACCAGAGGCATAGCCAATTCATCGACAAATAAATCGGCATTAGAAAGCAGCTGCTTCTTATCTAAGAGCGAAGCTTTTAAGAATTCATCAGGAAGATAAGTACCGGCATGAGGGACACAAACAAGCAACGGATATTTAGGGTCATCGGTTCCCTGTTCATTAAATACGGTTACATTTTTATAATTAACGGAAAAATCGCAGTGAGTATCAGACAAAGCAAACCCCTTTCATTGAGGGTTAGATAGTAACAAAAAAGTCTTAACTTTTTATAAAAAAATAAACAAAGAAAAAAAAGCACTTGCCAAAGTAAAAATGCTATGATAGTTAGGATAGCGTTCGGGTGTGTAGCTCAGGTGGTTAGAGCGCTACGTTGACATCGTAGAGGTCACAAGTTCGAGTCTTGTCATACCCACCATAAATATAGCTCCTGAAAGCCCCATACCTGGGGCTTTTTTGTTTATCTTGATAAATTGCGGTCGTTAAAAACGGAATTACTAACTTTACTGCTTAAATTAACTCTAAGAGCTTCTTCCCTTTCCCTAAAAGCTTCAACAACTTCTGATTTTACATCCGCTATCTTTTGGTTTATTACTTCTTTTAGGTACTCTTTATCGCCCATTTTTACTTTATTTAGTAAACTGTTTATCAATAACTTTACATTATTTTCCGCTACCTTCTTATTAGGCCTGCTTACCGATTTTTCTTTTGCTCTTCTTACTTCTTTTTCGCTTAACGTTAAAGTCGGATTGCTTGCATTAACATTTTTAACGCACCCCACCAAATATTTGGCATCAACCTTGCCTTTTACATATTTACCGTAAGCCTGTAAAAACGCAAACTCTTCCAAAGGTACATCAAAAATCAATTTAGCATCGGCATAACGGGCATTATCAAAATTGGCAAAATCGTCCTTTTCCATACTTTTCCAGAATAAATTTTCATTATAAACCGAAACCATGGAGCTTAAATTTTGGTAATTTCCACCCCTTTGCAAAACCGAAACTTCAGCGGCTTGTCTGTTAAAGATTAAACCATTTTGCTTAATATCATCAATGCCCTTACCATCGCCTATTATTAGGCGATGCACTAATCTTACCCAATTTTCTTTAAGCGGGGGTAACTTTTCTAATTCATCAAACAAAACTGCCTGTTTTAGCATTTAATTACCCCAAAACAAACAATGGTTACATATATCCGCTGCGGCGGTTCATATTCATATTTAGCAACTTACTGATGGTTGCAGGCATATCTTCTTCTTGTTTTGATTCTATAATATTAATGATTTCTTCTTCGCGGCCAGTTAAATCTTGATTAATACCGATTGTTGCATAGTAGTCGTTACTCTTATTATAAAGATTAGCTGCCTTTTTGGTATCGCCTTGGTCGTAATAATATTGCGATAAATGCTTATTGGCATTAGCTACCTGATGCGGATAAATATCTTCATCGCCCATATTTAAAACATTTTGGTAAGCCCAAATAGCCTTGCTGTCAGAATCGGCCTTAACATACATATCACCGGCTCTGCCCCACGCGTTAACATTTTTGGGAGAAAGTTCAATAGCCAACTCAAAGGCGCCCGTTGCCAGTTGCACATCTTGCAGACTTGCCAAAGTTCCGAACGTACATGCGTAATTAGAGGTTTCCAAAAATGCGATATCTCTTTTGGGTGAATTTTTAAGCTGATGACATTTATCAATATTGGTATTCATCAATGATTCCATCAAAGCCAAGCAATATGAAGGATCACCTTTGGTCAAATTATACAAAGCTTCATCGGCACCCGGTAAATCTTGAGCATCTGGCAGATTATCAAATTTACCGTTATTACTTAAAGATATAAAGTTTTTAATAGAATCTATAACTTGAATAACATCATCTTCACCGGCCAAATCGCCGCATTTAGCTTTTACTACCTGAGCTATTTTACCTTCATCTATATCACGACCCAACATATTAACAATCAGACCGACCGTTTCATCAAGAGGCTTATGTGAAGGTGTATACTTAAACGGTCTAATACCGGCAGCCATCTCGTCTAGCTCACCTTGTCTGCCTTTACGCCAATCAAACTCGCTGGCCGAAGCCTTGCCCCTACCGCCCGATTGCGAAGCAAACGGCATTGAACTCTGCACACCTGACATTCCCGAATTTTGCATTGCTTTTTCTTTAGCTTCTTTTTTGCTGCGTTCGGCAAGTTCTTTTTCTGCCTGTTCCCTAGCTTTACGCTCTGCTTCCATTTTATTTAATTGTTGTTGGTAGGCCAATTTTTGCTGCTGTGAAGTATCGTTTTGTTTTACGATAATTTGTTCTTCTTGCTCATTTTCTCTTCCGCCGGCAGATGCACCAAAACCCGTCGCCTTAACTCCGGGAGCAACATCATTTTTAATAAAGGACAGCAAAGATTTTATATATAAGATAACAATCAGGAATAAGAATAAGATAAAAGCTAACAACAACAAGATAATGGAAACAACTCTTAAATTATCGGTACCCGAAAAATGGCGTTGAAAAAAACCTGCCATACCGCTTAAATTTTGAGTAACGGCAATGCTTAGACGGTTAGTCAGTAAGAACAATGCTATATCTTGCAACAGTATCAAACTTAGTCCTTTCCTGTCATTTTCTACGAATAACTTTTTTCGTTGTACTCCAAATAAATTAAAAATATATTACCGAATATAAATATTTTAACTTATTTTTGCAATTTGTTTGCTGATAATTGCACACAAGTTTTCGTCATTGCTCTGTTTTGCTGCTTCAAGAGCCTTTTCCATATTGTTTTTCATCTCCGACATATTACACAATTTACGTTCCACAAGTGCTAAATTAAAATAATCAAGAGCGGCACCGGCATAGCGTTCATCTGATTGTTCTCTTGCCAATGATTGTTGAAACCAAGATTTGGCTTTATGTAAATTATTTTTCTGCAAACAGATATTGCCTAACATGGCATATATATTTGCAATATGAAAACACGTTTTATGTTCGGAACACAACTTTAACAATTCTCGGCATATTTTTTCGGCCGATTTGGTATTATTACTTTTAAAAAACAGCGTAGCTTTTAAAAACAAGCTCTCGGCATAAGCGGAATAATTGCGAACTTGCAGATAATTTTCTGCTGCCGATTCTGCCAACTGCAAAGCTTGCTTAAAACTTTTCTTTTCCGAGGCGCACATTGCCATTAAATCAAAACTTTGTGCAACTCCTCCTATATTTTCACATTTGATGTGCATATCAAGGGCTTTTTGTGCATAGCGCATAGCCAAAGCATTTTTTCCGGTCAGCAAATAATTTAAGGCTTGCTGATTTACAACTTCAGCCTCAGCTTTGTGAAATTTAAGTTTTTTAAATATATTACGGCTTTCCTTTAGGTGAGCAGCCGCCTCTTTAAATCTTTTTTGCCCTGCCAACAACATACCCAGCAGGGCCGATATCTTAGCCTTTTCGGCAGAAAGATTCATTTTATCAAATAAATTTTGAGCTACCTCGAACATCATTTGCGATAAATCATACACGGCGCAGGCTCTGTATATTTCACCAAGCAAGCCATAGGCTCCGGCCTCTTCAAAACCAAGTCTTTGTTTTTTAAAAAAGCGTAGCGCATTCAAAACATCGGCACAAGCCTCGTGCATATCTCCCAAATAAAACTCCAACTTGGCACGCATCATCAAAAAATAAGCTTTTTGCCATTTATTAAGTTTTTTAGTTTGTAAATCATCAACAACTATTTGAGCTTTATCGTAATCAAAATTATTAACATACAAAAATCCAAGTAAAATCAGCAAATTAACGTTTTGTGGATTTTCTTTAATTTTTCGCTCAGCCGATTCTAAAGCTTTTTTTATGTCAAAATGGGCCAAACACCCTATTTTATCAACATCATCAGATAAAATTTGCAAGAAAGGTTGATATTCTCCTTTTTGTAATTCGGTCAAAATTTGCTGACGTTTTATTTTTTTCTGCCTAGCCAGCACGGAAGAGAGTTGTTGCAAAATACGTCCTGAAAAAAAAGTTAAATTTTCATTTTCGGCCTGTTTTTTTAAAACAATTTTTTCAAGCATCATCAGCAAGAAGTGTTTTTTAAGCACAAAGCAACGCCAAGTCCAAAAGCAAGAAGCCGCCACGCAAACAAATACCAAAAGTTCAAAATTAAAATATTTCATAAAACATTTACACTAAATTAGCTTTTATTGACTATAAGTACTAGTAAACACAATCGAAAGTAATAAAGGAATTTTAAAAAAATGGCAATTACAAAATTAACTCCCGAACAGCTTTACAAAAAATGCGATACCTCCAAATTTGATTTCAACTCGACAGCCGATTTGGAAGAAAGGCTATCCGCTCTCGGTCAAGATAGAGCCATAAGCGCGGTTGAACTTGGTATCAACATTAAATCGAAAGGGTATAACCTGTTTTGCTTTGGTCCCGAGGGCACCGGTAAGATGAGTTTGGTTAAGCGCATTTTGGAAAAAGAATCAAAGCTGCGCCCCACTCCTAACGATTGGGCATATGTGTATAATTTTGATGAACCGCACAAGCCGATTGCCATTAATTTTGAAGCCGGAACCGCCGGAGAGTTTGCCAAAGACGTTGACAGCTTAATAACCGAACTTAGCACATCTTTACCAGCCATTATGGAAAGTGACGAATACAAAGCCGCGGTTGAAATTATTCGTCAAAAATACAAAAGTAAAAAAGAAGAATACGTAAAGATTTTGCAAAAAAAAGCCAAAGGTAAGAGTGTTTCTTTATTACACATGCCGGTAGGACTGGTAGTTGCCCCCGTAAAAGACGGAGAAGTATTAAGTCCGGAAGCTTTTGAACAATTATCGGATGAAGAAAAACAAAAGATTACCGATGATTTAAATGCCATGCAGGTTGAAATTGAAAATACCGCACAAGATTTACCTCAATGGGAAGAAAGACAACGTGAAGAGATTGAGCACTTACGCGAAAAATTGGCAAAAAATGTTATCAGCACACCGGTTGATGAATTGCGCCGCAAATACAAACCATACAAACCGGCAACCGACTTTTTAAAATCGATTCAAAAGAACATTTTGGAAAACATTGATGATTTTATGCCCTCTAATGAAAATCAGGTATCTGCCGGCGAGGACGATGCTTTAAGCCTGTTATTAAGCCGCATGAACAAAAGCGAAGAAGACAAGTTTGCCAAATTCAAAGTTAATGTGGTAGTAAAAAACATTCCCGGCTCGGGAGCCCCGATAGTTTTGCTTGACCACCCCACACAAGGAAATCTGGTAGGTAAAGTTGAGCGCATTCAACAATACGGTGCTTTGTTAACCGACTTTACATTAATTAAAGCCGGAGCTTTGCATCAGGCCAACGGCGGATTTTTATTAATAGATGCCCGCAAACTTTTAATGCAGCCTTACGCTTGGGATTCATTAAAACGAGCCCTGGCTTCCAAAACCGTAAAGATAGAATCTCCGGGAGATGAAACGAGCTTTACGACCATATCTCTTGATCCTCAGCCGATACCATTAGATGTCAAAGTAATTTTAACCGGCGATGAAGAATTATATGAGTTATTAAGCGAGCGCGACCCTGATTTTTCGGATTATTTCAAGGTTGAAGCCGATTTCGGAGTAGTAATGGATCGTACCGAAGAAAATGAAATAGAGTATGCCAAATTAATCGGTTCATTAACCAAAAAGAAGCATCTTAGATCATTAAACAAGCAGGCCGTCGCCAAAGTAATTGAATATGCTTCGCGGTTAGCTGACGATTCGGAAAAATTGACGGCACACATTTCCTCAATCGGAGACTTATTAAGAGAGGCGGATTACTGGGCCCGTGTATCTAACTCCAAACAAATTGGAAAGAATCACATTATGCAAGCAATATCTGCACAAATTTACCGCAGCGACCGTATTAACAAAGCCATGCTTGAACAGATTGATAAAGGCACCATTTTAATGGATGTTAAAGGTGAGCGTATAGGTCAGATTAACGGCTTGGTAGTATATAACTTCTCACGCAATTCTTTTGGTAAACCGGCTCGTATTACGGCACAGGTTCGTATGGGTAACGGCGAGTTTGTAGATATTGAGCGCGAAATTGAGATGAGCGGACCTATTCACACCAAAGGTGTATTAATCTTGCAAGCCTTACTTTCCAATCGCTTTGCCAAACGCAAACCGTTATCACTATCTGCCTCGGTAGTATTTGAACAATCTTACGGCGGGGTTGACGGAGATAGTGCATCTTCAACCGAGTACTACTGTCTGTTATCGGCCATTGCCGAATTACCGATAAAACAAAACATTGCGGTAACCGGTTCCATCAATCAATTTGGTGAAATTCAACCCATCGGCGGAGTAAACGAAAAAATCGAAGGATTTTTTGAGGTTTGCAAATATGACGGATTAACCGGTACACAAGGTGTAATTATTCCGCGCACCAATATCGGCAACTTAATGCTGAAAGAAGAAATCGTCGAAGCGGTAGAAAACGGTTTATTCCATATTTATGCGGTTGATACCGTAGATGACGGCATTGAGATATTAACCGGTAAGAAAGCCGGTACTCCTGATAAAAACGGACAATATCCTAAGGGTACGGTAAATTACATGGTAGCCAAAAACTTGGAAGAATATTACAAATGTTACGTTCACTATGCTCAAGAAACCCATGGCTGCATTAATGGCTAAGGTGATATAACCTATTGTTAAATAAGCATTTTGACCTGACAAAAAAGGCTTGTAACATTTTTGTCACATTTTCTTGACAGGTTTTATAAAATATGCTACATTAAGCATAATAGGATGATTGGCTAGAAGGAGAATAGTCATGGTAAATGTTATATCAGTTAAGAAAGCAAAGGAATTTAGCAACCGAGCCTTTCGGGCAAACATAAATTATATGCGCGAACGCGTTGCAGTTATGAATGCTGAAGATTCTCGTAAAGAAGAGTTAAAAGTTATTACCACTCCTGTCAATCAAGATACAAAAAGCAAGAGCGAGCGTAGCTAAGCTTCTTTATACAAGTTAAGCCCCGAGTTATCGGGGCTTTTTTGTTAGTTTGAGATAAAAGTTTTAAGGGTCTTTTCAATTTAAATTCTTTACAAAGATAAAGTTTTTCGGCATATTATCAATAAATTTATGCCCTATCGGAAAATAAATATGGAATACTGCAACAATTACCTTCTTAATCAACAAATAAAAATCTTTCAACCCGTTGACGGTTACCACACATCATCTGATGCCGTACTTTTGTCATCGCTACCTAATAAAATTAAACCTGAAGACAGTATTTTAGACGTAGGCTCCGGCACCGGCGGCATTTCCCTTTGCTTGGCCAAACGCTTTCCCCAAAACAAAATAATCGGGCTTGAAATTCAACCTGAGCTGGCAGAACTCAGCAATTTAAGTGCCCAAGCCAACGGTTTTGATAATCTTAGCTACTACAACTGCGACATTAAAACCAAGAATCTGCCGGTTAAGCCCTGCTCTTTTAATCATGTTATATCTAACCCTCCATACTCCGATCACGATATGCCCTCTCCCAATAAAAGCAAAGCAACGGCACATAATCACACCGATTTTACTTTAACGCAGTGGATAAACTTTTGCCTAAAGATGTTAAAGCCGTTCGGATACTTATATTTCATACACCGTACGGAAGCCATAAACGAATTTATAACAGCTTTGCAAGGCAAGGCCGGAGGCATAAAAGTAATTCCCATTTATTCTAAACAAAAGCAAAATGCCAAGCGCGTAATGTTGATTGCACAAAAAGATTCCAAAGCTCCGAGCATAATTTTACCTCCGTTTTATACCCATAACCAAGACGGCTCGTATACCGAAGCTGCCGAGCAGATTTTACGTCTTGGCAAGTCATTTTTCGCAATTGACAATTAATAAAGATATATCTAGAATATCGGCAGATTTATGGTTAATTATGGGGAGAAATACTATGTTAAAAAAAATATCCGCCGTTATACTTATGTGCTGCATCTACACCAATGTTAAAGCGGCATCTCCCGAATATGAAGCCTGTTATGCCAAAGCCCAAACCGATAACGAAGTTGCCCTTTGCCTGAAGGCCGAAAACACCCGTATATTAAGGCAAATACAACAAATATACCTTAATTTAACCAAAAATGAAATTACCAACAAATGGAACAACGGTAATGGTTTGCTCTCCGGTAATTTGAAAGATATGTATAACAGCTGGCTTGCCTACCGTAACCGTTATTGTTCGTTATACCAAACCGCCTCACAAAACACCTTCGGCGGAGCTGATTTCAACAAAGAAAAATGCATTTTTTCGTTTAATAACGACCATCTAAAATTAATACAAGAAGTTATTTTTGCTGCCAATACCGGCGGTGAGGAAGATGAAGTCGACGACTAATGTTTAACTGCAGCCTTAGGCAAAAATAATTTAAATGAAGTTCCCTTATTGGGTTTTGATGTAACACTGATTTTAATGTGTAAAACCGTAGCTATACGCTTTACTATAGTCAGCCCCAGCCCCATACCCTCAATATTGTTATCACGCACATTCTGCCCCTGATAAAAAGCATCAAAGATATACTTTTTATCTTGCGGGGCAATGCCTATTCCGTCGTCTTTAACCTCAACTATCAGTTTTTGTTTATGCTCATGGCAAAACATACTTACCTTTTTATCGGCAAACTTAAATGCGTTGCTTAGTAAATTGCGTAAAATACGCTCCACCAAAAAAGCATCAGAACAAACAAGACAGTTGCAAATTACATATTCCAATGTCAAATCTTGGCATTCGGCGGTATGCTTAAACTCTCTTCCTAAATCGCTTATGAGCATTCCGATATTAAAATTTGTTTTAAAAACTTTGGTACCGCCATAATCAAGTTTTGATAAATCTAAAACATTTTCCAGCAAATATTTTAAGCTATCGGAACTTTTATTAATATTTTCCCACAACTTCCACTGTTGTTTAGTAAAGTTTTTCGGCTGCAATAAATCAAGATACAATTTTAAGGCATAAAGAGGCTGTCTTAAATCGTGGCTGGCCTGCGCCAAAAAAAACGATTTTTCACGACTTAAATTTTCGGCTTCGTTTCTGGCTTTTATGAGCTGAGCTTTAATATTAACAAACTCGGTTATATCTTGCAGCGTTCCGCAAATTATATTTTTTTCCTTTATTAAGCAAGCATTAACCCGGCAATAGATTACCGATTTATCCGATCTTATAAACTTAACATCCTGCGTATTTTTTTCACCGTAGCGTAACAGTCTGCCAAAGTTTGCAATTAATTTTTTATAATCCTTAAGGGGTAAATATTTTTTAAGATTAGAGGCCGTCTTTTTCACGCCCAAAATTTGACACATCTGTTGAGAGTAATAAAATTTACGATTCTTAACATCAAATTTCCAATAACCTATGCCCGATAATTTTTCTATCAAGTTTGCATTTTCAAAAGCAATATCATCCAACATTTTCATTTTACACGCTGTTAAACCTTTCTTACCTAGATATAATCTTCAAAAAGATTTTTAACAGTCGGATATTTTCACAAATATGCAAAATTCTGATGACAAAGTGCAAAATTTGCATTAGTTTATACGATGTTAACGATGAGAGGAGAAAGTTAAAGTGCAAGACACTTTTTCAAAAGAAGAAAATAAAGCGTTCAATTTTGGGCTGATAGCGTTATTGTTTTTCGTAGGTATATTTTGTTTTATGGCCTTTTCTACACATAAATACAAACATATAGATACCAACGTTTATCACATAAAAGCAACATTCGGCCGCACTGACGGTTTATTAACCGGCGACAAGGTTCGCTTAGCCGGAGTTGATGTTGGTCGCGTTTCCGGGGCTGAGCTTGATGATCATTTCAACGCCGTGCTCACCCTTGAGATAAAAGACGGCATATTAATTCCCGACGACAGTAGCGCATCAATAGTCAGCAGTGGTTTAATGGGCAGTAAATACATAGAGATAGAGCCCGGTGGATCGGAAGAATACATCACCGACGGCGGGCAGTTCAGCTACACGCAAGATGCCATGGTTTTGGAAGAATTGTTAGATAGGATTATAGCGTTAGGAAAAGCCAAAAGAACACCGCAAGCGGATAATACAACAGATAGCGCCGATACAACAAGCAATCAACAAGGAGAATAATAAGATGAATAAAAAGCCGATAGAAACAATTATGGGTATGGTAGTACTGGTGGTTGCCGTATTTTTTCTGCTGTTTGCATACCGTGTTTCCGATTTACAGGTAGTAAAGGGCTATGAGTTAAATGCCAAATTTTTAAAAGTCGGAGGGTTAAACATAGGCTCCGATGTTCGCATTAACGGCATAAAAGTCGGCACTGTAGTAAACCAAAAGCTCGACAACACCGATTATTTGGTAGATGTTATTTTGAGCATTTCTCCAGAGATAAAGCTGCCCGTAGACAGTGAGGTAGCAATCGTCGGGGACGGTCTTGTAGGAGATAAATTTATAAAAATCGTTCCCGGAAAATCCAAAGAATATTTAAAAGAAGGGGATACTTTTGCCAACGCCAAAGATTTTAAGACTTTAGAAGATATGGTAGGCGAAATTATCTTTATGGTGACCGACAATGAAAATTAAACAAACACTTTTTTCGACAGCCGCTTTTTTATTAAGCATTTCCGGGGTTAGAGCCGCGGAGATAGATATGAACACGGCGCAAATGCAGGCCATGGATAAAATAACCGGGCGCGTAAGCGTTATTGAAGTTCCGGTCGGAGGCGAAGTAAAATTCGGATCATTTTCGGTAGTGGTACGCTCTTGTAAAACTCGTTCGGAAGATGAAATACCTGAAAACTTTGCTTTTGTAGATGTAACAGATAAAAGCTTTGATAAAGAAGAATTTAACATTTTCAAAGGCTGGATGTTTTCATCATCACCGGCAATTAACGCTGTTGAACACCCGATATATGATGTATGGTTGTTAAAGTGCATCAATACTGAGGTCAAACCCGAACAGTTATTATCCGAAGAGGCATTAGCTGCTCGCGACAACTTACCGCGTTTAGCAGAAATCAGACAAGAACAACAACAGCTTGAAGAAAACAGCTTTGAAAAAGCCGACAACACCATAGAATTTAAAGATACTATGTATAAAGAAGAAAAAGCTGAAGAAAAGATAACTGAAAACAAAGAAGAAAACAGCGGAGGTCCTGAAAACCTGCTCAATATAAAAACCTCGTATGAAGACCCTGAGGAAGAAACGGTTGTAATACCTGCCGAAGAACTTTCCAAAGCCTTAAATGCGGAGTCGGAAAAGCTATCAGCCCAAGAGGCATCTCAAAACTCGTCAGTATCGGGAAAAAACGAGCAATCTGACAGCCCGAAACAAGAAGTCATCGATTCGGTAACACCAAACGAACAAAAACCCGATGCTCCTGAAGCAAAATCTTTAGAAGATACGCAAAACTATACCGTTATACCTGAAGATGAGGATGGTTTTACCATAGATGATGAGCTTGCCAAGGCCATTGATGAGGAGTTATCCCAACACGGCGATTAAATTTTGACAAAAATATCTTGACTTGTGGCAAAAACTCCGTTAGGATACATTTACAAATTTGAATTATTAACCAATAAGTATAGCCATGAATACAGAATTAAGAGACAAAGTACAGGCAGTCATGAACCAGGTTCGTACCCTGCCTTCCAACATCAACGACATTGACCCTGCAAGAATCGGTCTTGCTGCCGATTTGGGTTTCGGAGCATTCGAATGCCAGGAGCTTGCCAGACTGCTCAAAGAGCAGCTCGGTATTGATGTACCGGCCGACGAAGTCGATGATGACTGGTACATGCTCGATGAATTCTATGAGAGTGTGGAAAGCCACGCCGAGTAGAACATCATTGTAAAGAAATAGAAAAAAGAGCCGCTTTACAAAAGCCGCTCTTTTTTTTGTTTTAAAGCAAAAGACTTTTAAAAGTCATAGGCAAAATTAACAATTACGGAATGAATATTATAATTATTCCGCAACTGTGCATAATAGCCTAAATAAGTCTCCCACGAATTTTGTTTAACCAGTTTAAGCCCGACATTAATTTCCGTGGCATACTTAGCCATTACATCACTATGAACAACAGCATATTTGCCGTTTACATAAGCATTGGCAACGCCGCTGGCTCGTGAAAAATCATATAATGCCGAGACCTTGGCTTGCGGAACAAAACTATAATCGGCATTTAAGGTTATCTCTTTTGCCAGCTTTATACCGATAACCCCCGTTAAAATATCTTCATTATTTTTAGTCATTTGCATATTTTGAGCATTGGTATAGCGGTTATTCCAAATATGGATATATCTAATTCCCATTTCCGGCGTAACATAATAAAAATCATATCCGCTCATCAACTGAGAAGATATAGCTTGAACGTTATATTTATTAAAATCATTTTCTTCAAACCGCGAATGAGAATACATAACTATGGCATTGGTATACCAAGCTGAAGGCTTATATTCGGCATATACAAAGCCGGAATGATTTTGTACATCGGTGTTTAAAGCATCATCAATATCATTTTTTAAATAAGCATAACCTAAACCATATTTAAAATCTGCCAGCTTCTTTTCAAAGGCCAACGAAAGACCATAAGTATCGGTATTTAAATATTGTGAATGTCCGGCAAGAGTGCTGACCCAAAGAGAAGTATTATCCTGCAGATTTATTTGTTCGGCACTTTTATAGGAGCTAATCCCGCCGCTTGTACGAGCTGCAACGTTATTAAGCAGCATATCGGCATTTTGCCTTACAATATGAGCCGGATTAACATTTAATGATAAATTGGTAACCTTATTGTTTGAGACTAAATGCAGAGTTGAATCTTTGAAAATGCTGTAATCTTGTAAAGTATTAGCATCTTCAAGTTCTTTTCCGGCAAAGACCAAGGTTTGTTCACTTGGGGCAATGCCCTCTTTATCTTGAATTTTAAGTTTTATGTCTCCAATTGTATCGGTAGGTTCAACTTCCAGAGTAATATGTTTACCGGTTAAAGTTTTAACAAAGATTTGCATAGCCCAAGCCGAATTGGCAGAGCATATAATAAGCATCAAAGCCAGCCACAATTTTTTCATCACGATTCTCCTTTTAATAACATCCGGCAAGGTACTGACTTTGCGTTGCAAAGTCAAGAAAATCAACAATAAAAAACAAACACAGAATCTATATCTAATGTACATTTAAAACTTGCGCATAATAAAAGATGTGATATAAATACATAGGTATAATAAATTATCATAACTCTTTAATTTTTTTGTTTATGGAAATAGTTCTAGAAGCATTAACCGAAAGTAAAACTTTTACGGTAGACGCCAGGGGAAAGCGTTTTGGCTTTTCAAAATCAACTTTCACCACCAATAACAAAAAGAGCACCACTGCTCAGTGGAAACTTGATGGAGAGGTTGTCCTTGAAATCAGCACAAGCATTCCCGGAATGTGGAGAATATTACGTGATGGGCGCAAAGGCTATATATTTGAGCCTACGGTATCAATGGATAAACAATTTATAGTCCTTTTGCTGCAGTAATAGGTCATAGCTAAAGATACCTTGCATTATGTGTCGATGTATCTTTTTTATTTAAGTAAAAAACGCCGCTGCTCCGGCGTTTTTTGTCTGCAGGTTCTTTGGAACATTTTATTGAGCTAAGGCAATGAATTGCCGTAAGCGAAATTAGATGCCAAAGAGGATAATCCTCTCCGAATAAAAAAACCGCCATAAAGGCGGTTTTTTTATTTGGTCGGGACGAGAGGATTTGAACCTCCGACTTCTTGCACCCCATGCAAGCGCTCTACCAGGCTGAACTACGTCCCGTATATAAAACATATAATAATCCCTTGTGCTCCGTGCAAGAAGTCTCCGACTTCTTGTCTGGCTCGTAAGCTCTGCCTTTTCCCAAAAGTCAATCGCTAACTCGCTGCGGTCACTTGTTTTGTAACTTTTATTTACTCAAACTATCGTTTGAAAACAAAATAACAAAACTTCGTCTGTCGTTAAAAACGTTCCACCGGAACGTTTTTCGCCTCCAGCCCCATGCAAGCGCTTGACCTAAGCTGAACTACGTCCCGTCTGACTTTAACAATCAAACAAGTCTTATATAAAACCCCTTTTTTATAAAAGCAAGCACTTTTTTCATAAAGTTAGCAGATTATACATATAAATAGTACTTGACTATATTTTTCACAAAATTTACCATACTCATAAATATTTATAATTATGGTAATAAATGTAACACAAAAAGTCCGGGAGCTTATGGAGTTTATTATACCTGACTTGCCGGAAATGGATGAGCATACGCTCTTAGCTGATGTGGGGTTTGATGACTTTTGTAAAGACATGTTGTCATACGACTTGGAAATCAACTTTACAATCTGCATCCCCGATTTAGAAGTCGACCATTGGCAAACCTTTGGCGACATACTGGAAACGGTATATAGATATCAACACTAAAATACCGACACTAAAACTAAAAAAGAGCCGCTTTAAAAAGCCGCTCTTTTTGTTTTGATAAAAAAATTAACGTTGCAAACTCAGCTCGTATAAAGTAATGGCCGCCGCCGTTGAAACATTTAAGCTCTCGACTTTTTCCGATATCGGCAATCTTACCGTTATGTCGCAAGATTCCTCCACAAGCCGACGCATACCTGCCCCTTCGCTTCCCATAATCACTGCTAATTTGCCGCTTTTATCCATTTTATCAATAGTTGTTTGAGCATAACCGTCCATACCGACAACCCAAAACCCGTGTTTTTTCAAAATTTCGATACTCCGAGACAAATTGGTTACTCTTACTATCGGTAAAAATTCCATCGTTCCGGCAGCAGCCTTAGCCATAGCTCCGCTTTCAAGCGGCGAGTTTTTATCTTGCACTATAAGAGCCAAAGCCCCAAACGCCGCACATGAGCGAATAATTGCCCCGATGTTTTGCGGATCGGTAACTTGGTCTAAAATAAGCACCCGTGCATTATCAACTCTTTCGGCCTTGGCACACAATTCTTCAATACTCAACCCCGGCAACGGCTGACAAGACAAAGCCAATCCCTGGTGTACGCAATCACCCGGCAAAAGTTTATCAATTTCTTTTTTATCGAGCGTTACCAACGGGACACTCGGAAATTTTTGCGAAATTTCTTTAGCGTTTTCGGGTGTACACATTAATTTAAATATTTTTCGCGCCGGATTCTCTAAGGCCGACAATACAGCGTGTCTGCCGTATAAAATCAAACCTTTGCCATCTGTTTTTGCTGGAAAATTTTTATTAAATTTTTTCATTTGATAACCTTTCTCAAAATACCGCCGGCTTCTTTTAGCATACTTTCAGCTTGTGGCAAAGAACAATTTTTAACCGCCATTACACAAGCTTCTTTTATTTTATTATCGGATTGTTTTAAAAGCTCTTCCGCACGAGATATATCCACACCGGTAATTTCCGCAACGATTTTTTTGCCTCGTCTGGTCAATTTTTCGTTAGTCATCTGCATATCTACCATATAATTTTTGTAGGTTTTGCCGATTCGTATCATCGCCCCGGTTGAGAGCATATTCAAAATCATTTTTTGCGCCGTTCCGGCTTTTAAGCGCGAAGACCCCGAAATAACCTCCTGCCCGACAATCGGACAAATAAAAACATCGGCAAAACGTTTTACCTCGGCTTCAGGGTTACAAACCAATGCCACTGTCGCACATCCGGCTTCTTTGGCAAACTGCAACGCGGTAATTACGTATTTAGGATTACCGCTGGCCGAAATTCCGACCACCACATCATCGGCACTCGGATTAAATTTTTCCACATCTTCGAGGGCTTTTTCTTTGCTGTCTTCTGCGGCCTCGATTGAATTTCTTAAGGCTTTGTCGCCGCCGGCGATAAACCCTTGTACCATATCGGGAGCAACGCCGAAAGTCGGCACACACTCGCTTGCGTCCAAAACTCCCAGTCTTCCGCTGGTACCTGCCCCGAAATAAGCCAGCCTGCCGCCCCGTAAAAATGCCTTAGCAATTAAATCTATGGCTTCGGCAATCGGTTTTAACTGAGTTTCAACCGCCGCCGCAACTTTTTTATCTTCGTTATTCATTACTTTGGCAATTTCATACGAACTCATCAGGTCAATATTTAGCGTATTAGGGTTAATATCTTCGGTTAAAGGTGCTTTATACATAGACGAATCTCCGTTCTAACCTCTTATAAACAAATAAAATATGCAAAATTAATTAAGATATTGTGAAAAAAGGGTTGACATTATCCGAAAAATAAGGTTATTTGCAATTCAGAAGGTAAAAAAGAAAAGTTCTTTTCCCGTCTGATTAACGGAGGGGTGGCAGAGCGGTCAAATGCAACGGACTGTAAATCCGTCGACTTTCGTCTACGATGGTTCGAATCCATCCCCCTCCACCAGTTTAATCGCTTCTGATATATTAAGAGTTTGCGGGTGTAGCTCAATGGTAGAGCAGAAGCCTTCCAAGCTTATTACGGGGGTTCGATTCCCCTCACCCGCTCCAAAATCCTTAAATATCGGAAGTCAATTTAATCTTTTTTTTAAAGGTAGAGCAACAATGGCAAAAGAGAAATTTGAGCGGAGCAAGCCGCACTGCAACATAGGAACTATCGGTCACGTAGACCATGGTAAAACAACATTAACCGCCGCCATTACCAAAGTATTGGCAGAGCAAGGCGGAGCCAACTTCACTGCATATGATCAAATTGATAAAGCACCTGAAGAGAAGGCTCGTGGTATTACCATTTCGACCTCACACGTAGAATATGAAACAGCAAAGCGTCACTACGCACACGTAGACTGCCCCGGCCACGCAGACTATGTAAAGAACATGATTACCGGTGCAGCCCAAATGGATGGTGCAATTTTGGTAGTAAGTGCAGCAGATGGACCGATGCCGCAAACTCGTGAGCACATTTTGCTTGCTCGTCAAGTAGGTGTACCGGCGATTGTTGTATACATGAACAAAGTAGACCAAGTAGACGATCCTGAATTGTTGGAATTGGTAGAGATGGAAATCAGAGATTTGTTAACCTCTTACGGTTTCCCTGGAGATGAAATTCCGATTATTAAAGGAAGTGCCTTGGCAGTATTGGAAAACGGCGATCCGAAGATTGGACACGATTCTATCATTGAATTGATGAACGCCGTAGACAACTACATTCCGCAACCTGATCGTCCGAAGGACAAACCGTTCTTGATGCCGATTGAAGACGTATTCTCAATTTCCGGTCGTGGTACAGTGGTAACCGGACGTGTAGAACGCGGTGTAATCAAAGTAGGCGATGAAATTGAAATCGTAGGTATTAAGCCGACCCAAAAGACAACATGTACCGGTATTGAAATGTTCCGTAAGTTGTTGGATGAAGGTGAAGCCGGCGATAACATTGGTGTATTGTTGCGTGGCACCAAGAGAGAAGAAGTAGAACGTGGTCAAGTATTGGCAGCTCCTGGCTCCATTACACCTCACACAGAATTTACCTGTGAATGCTACATTTTGACTAAAGAAGAAGGTGGACGTCATACTCCGTTCTTCTCTAACTACCGTCCTCAATTCTACTTCCGTACAACGGACGTAACCGGTTCGATTGAATTACCTGAAGGAACCGAGATGGTAATGCCTGGTGATAACATCACAATGACAGCAAAATTGATTCACCCGATTGCTATGAACGAAGGTTTACGTTTTGCTATTCGTGAAGGCGGTCACACAGTAGGTGCCGGTGTAGTTTCTAAAATCTTGAAGTAAGATTTATAAACTTATCGGAATTGTTAAGTAAAAAAACACTCTCAGTAATGAGAGTGTTTTTTTTTGTAATCAAATTAAGTTTTATTCTCAGATAATTTCCGACAACTTCCTTTTAAAGTTGCAAAAAAAAAAAACGGTTTATGATTTCGTTTAAAGTCCTTTAGTGAATAAAACTCGGAGATTTTAGATGAAATTTTATCAATTTTTATGCCAATTCGTAAAAATCAGCCCCTTTTTTCCCGAAAGTTTGGAGAAGAGTTTAGATAAAGTCGTTTCTAGGGGCGAAAAAAATTTTAGTGTACACAAAAAGTACATGAATTTTTTTCAGTACCGTAAAACGGCTTTAGATGAGCACTTATACAAACTTTCCGCCGGAAGAAGTATGGTCGAAATGCTTGGTGTTCTTGCTATCATTGGCATTCTATCGGTTGGCGCTATATCCGGCTACTCTAAGGCGATGACAAAATATAAATTAAATAAACACACCCAACAAATTTCGGAACTGCTGACCGCTGTTACATCGACTATTTCACAAAAATATTACGAAAAAACATCTTCGGGAACAGATGTCGCCGGGTTACTGAATACATTAAAATCATTACCTGATGGTGTATCTTATATAAGCAAAAACGTTGTCAAAACCTCTCTTGGTATAAGCATAGAATTATATGTAGGAAAAAATGGAAATAATCTTGCATTTATTATTCATTATAACAAAGCACAAAGCTCCGTAGATGCTTGTGTTAATACGTTTCAGATGTTAAAATCCATACAACCAGAAACTTCATCTTTGACAACCGTTTGGATTGAGCGACCATATTATTACTATTATCGGCAAAATTGTAAATCTACATCCCCTTGCCTACCTAATATGACAACCCACGATTTTTATGAAGCCTGCCAAAAAAGTTACAATGAGTTTGTAAATAACGGTAGTCTTTACTTTTACCAGTGGATACAGTTTGATTTTACAAAATAAAAAAGTCATAACAAAAGCATTAATAAACTAACCATACTTTATAGTTTCACTACTCTGTACAAAGCCATATCACGCCTTTTAATCGTCGCCGATTCGCAAAGCTTCGATAAACGCCGATTGCGGTACTTCAACTTTACCGAATTGACGCATACGCTGTTTACCTTTCTTTTGCTTATCCAATAACTTACGTTTACGGGTTACATCCCCGCCGTAACATTTTGCCGTTACATCTTTACGCAGTGCCGAAATGGTTTCACGTGCTACAACTCTTCCGCCGATAGCCGCTTGTATCGGAATCTTAAATAAGTGCCTCGGAATTAAGTCTTTTAAGCGTTCGCAAATCTGTCTTCCACGAGATTCTGCCTCACTGCGATGACACAAAAACGCCAACGCGTCAACCGGCTCTTCATTAATTAAAATCTGTACCTTAACCAAATCCGCTTCCTGATATCCGGTCAGCTCATAATCAAAGCTGGCATATCCGCTGGTAATCGATTTTAAGCGATCATAAAAATCAAAAACAATCTCATTAAGCGGAATTTTATAAACCACCATGGCACGGCTGCCGACATAAGTTAATTCTTCTTGTTCACCGCGTCTTTCCGTACATAATTTTAACACGGCACCCAAATAATTATCCGGCACTAAAATTGTTGCTCTTACCATAGGTTCTTCAATAGAGCGTACGGTACTTAAATCGGGCATATCGGCCGGATTGTGGAGCATAAGTTCTTCACCTGTTGTCATATGAAGTTTATAAGCAACCGATGGCGCCGTGGTAATAATATCTAAATCAAACTCACGACCGATTCGCTCTTGAATAATTTCCATATGAAGCAAGCCCAAAAATCCGCATCTAAAACCCAAACCAAGGGCCGCTGAATTTTCGTTCTGATAATTAATACTGGCATCATTAAGTTTTAACTTAGCCAAAGCATCTTTTAAGGCATCATACTGGCTTGAATCTACCGGAAAAATAGAGCAGAACACCACCGGAATGGAAGGTTTAAACCCCGGCAGCGCTTCCAAACAAGGGGTTTTATTATCGGTAATTGTATCACCTACACGACAGTCGCTAACACTCTTAATACTTGCGGTAATAAAGCCGACTTCACCCGGATATAAGGCTTCAACATCTTGCATCTTGGGCGTAAATATACCTACTTTATCAACAGAATATACTGCATTATTCGACATCATACGTATTGGCATTTTCTTCTTTAATACGCCGTCTTTAATTCGTACTAAAATAATAACACCAAGATATGAATCATACCAGCTATCAATCAAAAGAGCCTTTAACGGAGCATTTTCATCGCCTTTCGGCGCCGGTAATCTATGTACTATAGCTTCCAACAAATCCGGTACGCCAAAACCGGTTTTACCCGATGTCTCAACCGCATCGGAAGCATCAAGCCCGATAACATCCTCTATCTGCTGCTTAACCCTTTCCACATCGGCCGAGGGTAAATCAACTTTGTTTAACACCGGCACAATCTCATGATTATTTTCAATTGCCAAATAAACGTTAGCCAAAGTTTGAGCCTCAACCCCTTGGGTAGCGTCAACCACCAATACCGAGCCTTCACATGAAGCCAGCGAGCGCGAAACCTCATATGAAAAATCTACGTGTCCCGGAGTATCCATTAAATTAAGCTGATAAGTTTTACCATCTTTAGCCTTATAATTAAGCCTTACGGTCTGGGCTTTGATGGTAATGCCGCGTTCTTTTTCGATATCCATCGAATCTAACACTTGATCGGTCATTTCTCGTTCGCTCAAACCACCGCAATATTCAATCATTCTGTCGGCCAATGTCGATTTACCATGGTCGATATGGGCAATAATCGCAAAATTTCTAATCAAGCTTAAATCCGTCATGTTACTATCCTTTATTCATTTTACACCATTGATAAATTAATTTTTTACTTTAAGCAATATAATATTGAAAAAATCAGTAAAATATGTTCTAATGTTTAGTATTAAAGGAGACGGCTCATGAAAAAAATAGTAGATATTGAATTTGGCTCTTCCCGTTATGATGAATTGGTAGAACTTCGTTATAAAATTCTGCTTGAGCCGCTTGGTCTAAAGTTTCTTGATTCGTTTCGCGATAAGGAAATTTCTTATTTACATATCGGCTGTATTGAAAGCCTTGATGACAAACTGGTCGGCGGCTTAATTTTAGCTCCTGTAAATGATAAAGAAATCAGATTGATGCAGGTTGCCGTAGATACCGTACATCAAGGCGAAGGTGTTGGTAAAGCTCTGGTTGCTTACGCCGAAAAACGCGCCAAAGAAGCCGGATATTCACAAATTGTTATGCATGCAATGCTTTCCGTGGTACATTTTTATGAAAAGCTCGGTTACCACCAAGAAGGCGATTTATTTGAAGAACAGGGACTAACTTTTGCCAAGATGGTAAAAAAATTGTAGGAAGTTTTTTGCATGAACGGAAATAAAACTCTTTTTGAACAATATGTGTACCACCGCGTATGTGATGATTTTAATATTGACGGACCACGAAAATCTTTAGAGCCATTGTGCCGTTTAGCAAGAAAAGATATAGACACCGTTGCCAAAATGCCTCATCAAGAAGCCGTTGCCGAACTTTTGCCCCATATCCCCGAAAACTATCAAAAGAAAGTGGCTCTTGTAGAACAAGCTATAAACAATCGTTACAAAATTGATGCCGACTGCGAAGATGATGAGCTTATGCTCATAACCTATAACAAGTTTAAAAAAATTTTACAATTTATTCCCAATGATTCTAAGCAAAATACTACAACCCGTATTGGTATTTATGAGCATCTTTACGATATTGATGAACAACGTTTACCTACTTCATGGAACAACCGCTTTGAAATCGTTAAAAAATCGGTAAAAGATATAAAGCACAATGACGGTAGTTTTGACCATCAGCCATTAAATATTATTGCCCGCCAAGTGCAGTATTTTATGAAAAATATTCCGGCACAAAAGCGCTATGCTTTATTACTGGAAATAAAAAAGAAAACCATCGACACTAAAGCTTACGATTATAACCGCCAAATTAAAGAATTGTATTTTGAGTATAAACAAGATTTAGCCCAACAACGCGCCGAACGGCAGGAGTTTAACCAGATTCGCTATGAGCAATTAAGAGAAGAACTTAACAAGCCGCACACAACTGATGATAAAATCGCCATATACCAAGAGCTGTTAACCGTTATTAATGATCAAGATTTCAGCCGCGGTCGCAAATTTAATGAAAAGAAAAATATATATTACTCGTTAAATTATCTATATCAGCAAGTCGGTAACACTCAAGAAGCTCAAAAGGCCAAAGAGCAGTATGATAAGTTTTTAAACGCGCGCGACAAATGCCGTGAGGCTGCTCGCCTTAAGGGTTACAATAAAAGTCGAGAATATTAATAAAAAAACGACAGATAACCAAATAAATTACTATTAATAAAGGAGGCTTAACGCCTCCTTTATTAATCTTCAAGATACAAGCTGCTTTTTTTGTAGTTATTAATGGCATAACGCATTAATACACCGATAATGGCAGCAACCGGCACAGCAATCATCAAGCCTAAAAATCCTAAAAGGACACCACCTGCCAGTAAAGCAAACATAACCCATACAGGGTGCAGCCCCACATTATCACCAACAAGTTTCGGAGTTAAGAAGTTGCCTTCAACAAACTGACCTACGGCAAACACGGCAATAACTTCCAAAACTTTGGTATAATCATTAAATTGAGCTAAGGCCAAAACAATACTTATAACAAACCCCGAAATACTTCCGACGTAAGGGATAAATGAGATAAGTCCTGCCAAAAAGCCTACCAACACACCAAGTTCCAAACCGATAAACTTTAATCCGAGAGAATAATAAGTTCCCAAAATCAAGCAAACACTGAGTTGACCTCTGATAAAACCGGATAAAGCTCTGTCGATTTGTTTAAATTGTTCACGAATGGTAGCCTTTGATTTACGCGGTAAAAGAGTATCTACTTTTTTAACAAAAGTATCCCAATCTCTTAACATATAAAAGGCCACAACAGGAGTAATTAAGAGCAAAGATATAAGGTTAATAATGGCAAAACCGTTATTAATAACCCCTTTTAAGAGTTTACCGCCCAGCTGCAGTCCGCTGGTCATATTATCTTTTAAAACGGCTTTAATATTGGCAATTTCCAAATCAGGAAATTTTTCCTGCAGACTTAAAAGCATCGGTTCCGTACGTTTTATAAAAGAAGCGATATATCCCGGAGTTGCATCAACAAAAACGGTCAACTGCTCATTAATCATCCCGAACAAGAATAAAATCGCCGGCACGGCAATTACAATCACCACCACAAAAACTAAAATGGTAGCAAGAGTTCTCGACATTCCCCATTTTTCAAAGCGGCTCGCCAACGGGTCAAACAAATAGCCCAAAACAATACCGGCAACAAACGGCATTAAAACCGAACGCAATGTATACACGGCAACACAAAACAACAAAAAGATAGTAAGCCAAGTAATTGCGTTATGGTTTCCGGCAATCTTTACGGCATGGATTTTCGGCGATTTAACGGTTTCTTTTGCCGGTTCCTTTTTTTCTTTAACTTCAGCTTTAAGCGATTGTTCTGCCTTTAAGTCACTTACTAATTTTTTTATATCATTATTTTTTTGAGATTGTTGTTTCATAAAATTACCCTTTTCTATCTTAAGATATAATTTCCGTTATCTGATTGCAAGAAGATGCCCAAATTTTCCATAGAGGAACGCAGTGATGCTTCCGAGCCGGAAAATTCAAAATTAAGTTTAACCTGTCCGTTGCCTACCGATTCGGTTTTAACATTTTTAACCTGTGGCACCGACTTTAGGCGTTTTTCCATATTAAGCCAATCTTTCAGTTTCTGATAACGAAAGACAGCAGATATATAACCTGTACGGGTATTTTCACTCATATTTTTTTCCTGCATGGTAAGAGTTATATAGCCAACCGTTTCGGCAATTGCTTTTTCGAGTGTTTGCCCGTTTTCATCAGTAACCATAAAACGTTTTTCAACATTATCGGGAACCGAAGTAATAATCAGCACCAAATTATTTCTGCCGGCCCTTACGGCACTTACCACAAAAACATCTTTAATGCCGTTAATTTCAACAAGCCTGTCATAAACATCTCTTGTCATATTTGCGGCTTTATAGGTCGATAGCAGATTTTTATTGGGAGCTATATCGGGAATAACCTTAAAATCAAACGACCCCGATTTAATAAGTCCTTTATCAAGCCATGCCGACATCCAAACATTACCGTCTTCCCACAAGACCTTATCCGGATATAAAGTATCGGCAAACAGCGGAACAATTAATATTTGCGCCGGAGCCGAAACCATTTCCAGCATATTATTTTCCTGCATATACTGTTTTAACAACTTACCGTTAATATTAACCGTTAAATCGGCTTCATAAGTGGTGGCGCCGTTAACTTCATCCGCAAAAGATGCCGAACGAATAAAATGAGCAATCTGTTCATCGGTTAATTTATCAAGCTCATCAACATTAGCCTTGGTTGTAAGCCGCGAGGCAACTTTTAAGAAGGCTTCTCTGTTAGCTTTGGTTAAAGCCTGTTCTTTGGCAAGCGCCGCATTATCGGCCTCGGCAAAGGCCTTAACCTCGGCATCAAAGCTAACCTCGGCCCAAGAAATCATTGGGAACAAGCAAAGCAAAACAGCTACAAAAAACTTCAATTTCATAAGCACACCACCTCATTATACATAATTTAGGGTATGGTATTATAAAATCTGGTAAAAATCAAAACTTTTTATAGACTTTTTATCAATATAGTGCTTAATGTTTAGGCATAAATAATCTTAATAAAAACAAGGAAATAAAAAATGCTCAGTAAATATCTCAACGGCATAATAGCCAAAGCCTCAGAAAATTTAAAAACAATAGTCTTACCCGAAGGTGAAGAGGAAAGAGTTTTAAAAGCAGCACACATCATTGCCGATGCCAACGCCGCTAAGCTCATAATACTCGGAAAAGAAGACCAAATTCACGATTATTTTAATAAGAACGGTTGGAGCTTAAGAGGGATTGAAGTAGTAGAACCCGAAAAATCACCCAAGCTTGCCGAATATACCGAATTATTATATAACCTTCGTAAAGAAAAAGGTATGACTTTAGAGCAAGCTGCACAGACTGCCGTAAACTATACCTACTTTGGAACCTTAATGGTAAAAGCCGGTGATGCCGACGGTATGGTATCGGGAGCCAATCACTCAACGGCCGATACGGTTCGTCCGGCCTTACAGATTATAAAATCAGCTAAGAAAGACCGCTGTGTTTCATCATTTTTGATTATGATATCAAACGACACCCCATATTTATTTTCCGACTGCGGAGTAGTAATTAATCCGACGGAAAAAGAACTTTCTGATATTGCTTTAACCGCCGCCGAAACAGCCATTCAATTCGGAATTGAGCCCAAAGTTGCCATGTTATCATTTTCAACCCGTGGCTCGGCCAAGAGCGAAAACGTTGATAAAGTACGCAATGCCACAGCCCTGGCTCAAGAAGCATTAAAAGCCGATATTTATAAAGATTCCGGCATTGAAATTGATGGTGAAATGCAAGCCGATGCAGCACTTGATGCCGTAGTTGCCAAGAAAAAAGCTCCCGACAGCCACGTTGCCGGTAAGGCCAAAGTTTTAATCTTCCCTAACTTGGAAGCCGGAAACATCGGATATAAATTGTTGCAAAGATTGGGCGGATGTGAAGCTTACGGTCCGATGTTGCAAGGCTTAAATGCCCCGATTAACGATTTATCTCGCGGAGCCTTTGCCGAAGATATCGCCGGCGTAATTGCCATCACCTGCTTACAGGCTACTCACAAGTAATATTCAATTTTTAAGGAAACAGACATGAAAAAAATTTTAGTATTAAACTCCGGTTCCTCATCATTAAAATATCAGCTGTTTAACGTTGACGGCGACAACTACGAAGTTTTGGCCAAAGGTGTTGCCGATCGTATCGGTATTCACGGCTCTTTTGTCAGCTTAAAAATAGGTGATGATAAACAAGTTAAAGATGTTGAATTACCGACCCATACCGAAGCCATCCGCGAGGTATTAAATATGCTCTTGAGCGGTCCTTTGCACAGCATGGATGAATTAAGCGCCGTAGGACACCGTATTGTGCATGGCGGCGAAACATTTAAGGGCTCTGCTATAGTAACCGATGAGGTTATTGAAGAAATTGCCGAACTTTCCGAGCTCGCACCTTTACACAATCCGGCAAGCGTTGCCGGTATCAGAGCCGTAAAGAGCATTTTGCCAAATATTCCGCAAGTTGTAGTATTTGATACGGCTTTTCATCAGACCATGGCTAAAGAAGCCTTTTTATACGCTCTGCCTAAAGAACAATACACCGAGCACAAAATTCGTCGTTACGGTTTCCATGGCACTTCGCATAAATATGTATCACAAAAAGCTGCCGAACTTATTGGTAAAGAAGGTAAAATCATTACCTGCCATTTAGGCAACGGAGCGTCAATTGCCGCCATTGAGCACGGTAAATGCGTTGATACCTCCATGGGCTTTACTCCGCTGGCCGGTGTTGTTATGGGTACTCGTTCCGGCGATATCGATCCCTACATTCCGCTGTACATTATGAAAACTCAAAACAAGACCGTAGACGAAGTAAATACTTTGCTTAACAAACAAAGCGGCATGTTCGGCATTTGCGGATTTTCCGATAATCGTGATGTTGAAGCACGTTATTTAAACGGCGAGCAAGATGCTATTGATGCTATGAACGTCTATGTTCACACCTTATTGCGTTTTATCGGCGGTTACATTGCCGTGTTGGGCGGCGTTGACGCCATTGTCTTTACCGCAGGTGTAGGTGAAAACGGTTCAATCGTTCGTAAACTTGTTGTTGAGCGCTTAGCTTATTTAGGCATTAAGCTTAATGAAGAAAATAACAATAAACGCGGACAAACTTTGGAAATATCAACCCCGGATTCTAAAGTAAAAGTTTTTGTTATCCCGACCGATGAAGAATTGATGATTGCCAAAGATACAATGAGATTGGTATTCTAGTTCCAAGTCAACTTTAAACAATAAAAAAGCTCCTTAAAAATTAAGGAGCTTTTTTATTATCTCGAATTGGCATTTAGATTCAACAAACTTTCCGACAATAAGCCCGTATAATTTGATGATTTTTCCATTTGTAAAACACCGTCAATTACCGATTGCGGTAAAATATCTTTAACCGGCGGACACTTTTTATTTCCGCAAGCTTTACTGCGTCGTGCTCTGTTAGATTTTACAAGATTTTGCTCTAACTTATCATAATCAAACTCGGCAAACCCTTCACCATCAAGTTTTATTCTATTTCCTTTATAGACGCACACATCTTTGGTACTAAGATTATAACAACCTTCTGCCGTTAAATTCAAAAAATCGGAAGTTTTTAATTTACCGTTAAGCAAAGCACCCATAAAATAAAATCTTGGTAGCAAGCCCTTTTGCTGACGATATCCGGTTAAATATTTAACGAGCTCTTCACCTTTTTTACCCTCATTTAAGGCTTTTAGATACTCTGAATTCCTAAAGTTCGTTGAGCCCAACACATAAGCAAAATTACATGTAGCAATCATTGTTGCTTCATCTAACGGGACTTTAACATTTTCTTGAATTTGATTTAAGATTTCAAACTGTAAGTAGCGCTCTTTTTGAACATTGGCTTCTTCTTTAGTAATATTATCTCCTATTTTCACCGGCGACGTTGCACGGCTTCCCTTACCGTTTTCATCCAAATAATAAGTACAATCGTAACCGATAGTCGGTACACCTACACCGTCTTTAAAAGCTTTAGGAGCAAAATTTTCGGCAAAAGCCAAACTAACCTTAATGGCATCATGACAACGTGAAAACATTCTGATATGCCCCAAAGGGTCTTTAGCTTGTACTTCTTTTTTTTGTTCTGATTTATCTTTAATTTGGAAAGCAGTATAAACAGCGGCATTAATGGTTGCTCCAAGCACCGCTACCACCGCCCAGGTTTTAGCTTTGGCCTTAAGGCGGTCAACATCCATATGTTTAATATTATTCGTAACTTTACGAGCATTTTTAGCCAAGAACGTGCCAACCTTTTTCGTAATATAGGCAGTTCTATCGCGAGCTTCTTTGAGACGGTGCAATCTTAAGGCGTTACGCATTTCTTTTAAGTTAGCCAAATTAATAAATGTTTTGAACGGTCTGTCAGGATAAATTTCGGCCATCTCCGATGATAATCTAACCGCCCGCCAATATTTATCACTGGCTCTTTTTAAGATTTTATCGGCAATTTCATTTGGGGTATGATTTTTATAGCGTAAGGCATAAGGCACCACCAGTCTTATACTTTTATCACCGAGCGCCAAACAAACATACTGAGGTTCTTCATTACAACGTTTATAATGCAGATAATCTTTACGCATTAACTCAAAAAAATCATTCATAAAAGATTTTTCTGGATCTTGATATTCGGTCAAATACACGCAAGGGATAACATAAGAATGCCCCAACAGCTTTATAGTTTTTGGAGAACGATGTGCAGCGGCATATTCCGCCTCTAAAAAATTTACCAACTCAGCCTTTTTCATGGCGCACCTTTTTTGTCTTCTTTTGTCACATTATAAAATAAAGAGCGACAAAAGTCAATAAAACAAAGTGTAACCAATAAGATTTAACAAAAAATAAACATAACATACCAGCTGATTTTATCAAACGCATTAACTTTAAAATTGCAAAAAAAAAAAACGGTTTATGATTTCGTTTAAAGTCCTTTATTGAACAAAACTCGGAGGTTTTAGATGAAATTTTATAAATTTTTATGCCAATTCGTAAAAATAAGCTCCCATAAAACGGCTTTAGATGAGCCCTTATACAAACTTTCCGCCGGAAGAAGTATGGTCGAAATGCTGGGCGTGCTGGCAATTATCGGAGTTTTGTCCGTCGGCGCCATCGCCGGTTACTCTAAAGCAATGATGAAATATAAACTTAACAAACAGACCGAACAACTTAGCCAGCTTTTAAGCGGAATGATTGAATACAAAAACATATTATACGAAACAAATTCATCTGAACAAGTAACATATATGCTTCCATATTATAAAAAGCTTAACATAATCCCCCAAGAAATGATTAAAGATAATACTGATTATATTTATGATAGTTTCAATAATCAAATACTTATATACAGAGACAATACAAGTAAGCAAACATTCATCCGTTTTTATAACAGCGATATAGATTCTTGTATTAATCGCTTTAACTTAGCAAAAGGCTTTGCCTATGAATTACAAGCAATCGGATTTAACGGTACCGATAGTAACGACGAAAATCAACAGCAGTGGCTCTATGGTAAAACGTGTAGTAACCAGGACTATTGTATTTATTCAGCAGATATTAGCACTATCTGGAATTTATGTAATCAATGCTTAAAGGGTAACATATGTGTTGTATATTATGTATTTAAGTAAATTAACACATAATCCTAATCGGTAAAAGCACTTAAATAAACGTTAAAGTCATCATTTCCAGAAATTTAACACCGTATTATTACCCAAAAGTTTCATCAAATTTAAATCATTAAAGAGCGCCTGATAAATATCAGACGCTCTTTGCAATTTGCTTCCAATTTATAAGTATTATCTAAACACTTCTAAATTAAGCGCATTTTTTGCAGCAACCGTGAGATGCACCATCGACATCTTTCTTTTTGCCTTTGTGTTTAACAGCAGCTTGAGCTGCAGCCAAACGAGCAACCGGTACACGGAACGGAGAGCAAGAAACATAATCCAAACCTACTTCATCAAAGAATTCGATAGATTTAGGATCACCACCGTGCTCACCGCAAACACCTAAGTGTAAATCCGGATTGGTAGCGCGGCCTTCAACAGCGGCACGACGAACCAATTTACCAACACCGTCAACATCGATCGAAGCAAACGGATCAGCTACATAAACACCTTTAGCGCGGTATTCATCCAAAATGGCACCGGTATCATCACGGCTCATACCCAAAGTGGTTTGAGTTAAGTCGTTTGTACCAAAACCGAAGAATGCAGCAGATTCAGCAATTTCTTCAGCCATCAAAGCGGCACGAGGCAACTCAATCATGGTACCTACGATGTAATCAATCTTCTTACCTTTTTCAGCAAATACTTTTTCAGCAGTTGTATCGATAATGTTTTTAACAATATCCAACTCTTTCTTAGAACCTGTTAACGGAACTTCGATTTCAGGAATAACTTTAATTCCTTCAGCTTCGCATTCCAAAGCAGCTTCTAAGATAGCGCGAGTTTGCATTTCACCGATTTCAGGATAAGTAATCGGCAAACGGCAACCACGATGACCCAACATCGGGTTCAATTCGTGCAAAGCGTTAGCTCTTACTTTAACTTCTTCCAAAGTTTTACCTAATTTATCGGCCAATTCCTTCATTTCCGGATCGGTATGAGGCAAGAATTCATGCAACGGAGGATCCAACAAACGAATAGTAACCGGCAAACCGTTCATAATTTTGAACAAGTCTTTGAAGTCTTGTTTTTGATAAGGCAGCAAACGAGCCAAAGCCTCACGACGACCAGCTTCGTTATCAGCCAAAATCATAGCGCGCATATCAGCAATACGACCGGCATCGAAGAACATATGTTCGGTACGAGCCAAACCGATACCTTCTGCACCAAAATCAAGAGCTTGTTGAGCATCTTTAGGAGTTTCAGCGTTAGCACGAACTTTCATAGTACGAATTTGATCAACCCAAGTCATCAATTTACCGAAGTTACCGGTATTGGTATCAGCCTTAACGGTCGGAATTTGACCTTCAATGATTTGACCTTTAGCACCATCCAAAGATACCCAGTCGCCTTCTTTAACAACAACACCAGACTTAGTGGTCATAGTTTTGGTTTTATAATCGATTGTAATATCTTTAGAACCGGAAACGCAAGGAGTACCCATACCACGAGCAACAACGGCTGCGTGAGAAGTCATACCGCCGCGAGCAGTAATAACACCTTGAGAAGCGTGCATACCGCCAATATCTTCCGGAGAGGTTTCGTTACGGATCAAGATAACTTTTTCACCTTTTTCTGCCCAAGCTTCAGCATCTTCAGCGTTAAATACGGCACGACCAACGGCAGCACCAGGAGAAGCCGGCAAACCGGTAGCAATAACATTTTTCTTAGCTTTAGGATCAAGCATCGGGTGCAACAATTGGTCTAATTGGTCAGCACCTACACGCATAATAGCTTCCTCAGGGGTGAGCAAACCTTCTTCAACCATTTCAACGGCCATACGAACGGCAGCAGCAGCTGTTCTTTTACCGTTACGGCATTGCAACATCCAAAGTTTACCATGTTCAATGGTAAATTCCATATCCTGCATATCTTTGTAGTGATTTTCCAGATTATTTCTGGCATCAACCAATTCTTTATACAAGTTAGGCCATTTTTCTTCCAAAGAAGTGCCATCACCGATACTGCCCATCGGTTGCGGAGTACGAATACCGGCAACAACGTCTTCACCTTGAGCGTTAACTAAATATTCGCCGTAATATACGTTTTCACCGGTTGCAGGGTCACGAGAGAAGCAAACACCCGTAGCACAATCATCACCGGCATTACCAAATACCATGGTTTGAACGTTAACGGCTGTTCCCCAATCGCCGGGGATATTGTTTAATTTACGGTAAGTAATGGCACGAGCCGACATCCAAGAACCAAATACGGCACCGATACCTGCCCATAATTGTTCCCAAGGATCTTGCGGAACGATTTTACCTAATTTAGCACCGATTTCTTTATATTCTTTAACGAGTTCTTTCAAATCTTCGGCAGTTAAATCGGTATCCGA
This sequence comes from uncultured Alphaproteobacteria bacterium, assembly GCA_944392295.1. GTDB lineage: Bacteria > Pseudomonadota > Alphaproteobacteria > RF32 > CAG-239 > CAAFZY01. The sequence continues at coordinate 69,215 of CALXWE010000004.1, read as the reverse complement.
CTTGTAACCTTTAGATTTTTTCATATTATCCAAAGCTTCTTCATACAAATCCAAATCGGCACCCAAAACTACGTCGGAGAACATTTGCAAGAAACGGCGATAAGAGTCGTAAGCAAATCTTTCACTGCCGGAAGCTTTAGCCAAAGCTTTAACTGTTTCATCGTTTAAGCCCAAGTTCAAAACGGTATCCATCATACCAGGCATTGAAACTCTTGCACCGGAACGAACTGAGAACAACAACGGATTATTGGCATCAGCAAACTTTTTGCCCATAATTTTTTCAACACCGGCAACGGCTTCTCTTACCTGATCTTTCAAATCTGCCGGATAAGTATTGTTGTTATCATAGTAATAAGTACAAACTTCAGTTGTTACGGTAAATCCCGGAGGAACAGGCAAACCAACCTTGTTCATTTCAGCAAGGTTAGCACCTTTACCGCCGAGGAGATTACGCATGCTGGCATCGCCTTCGGCTTTGCCGTTTCCAAATGTATAAACCCATTTACTCATGGTTATTTAAGCTCCTTTCGCAGCTATTTCAGTTAAACACAAGCTGCACACAAAAATGTGCAACCAAATTAAAAAACTTTCAATTCTGCTAAAATTTATACTACTAATTCCGATTCTTCAAGCAAAAAATTCACAATATCGTAATAATTTGTAAACCAAATTTGTATTAGAATGTAACAATAAGTATTAAACGTATTATAGGTTCAGGAATAGAGATATGGATGTTTTACAGATTAAAAGAAATTTACCTTCTGATTTGTATGACCAGATTAAAATCATTGATGGTACTTTGCAAGAAGAACAAGAAAGATGCTCTTATCTTGAGGGTATAGCCCGCCGACTTTTCGGCACCTCATTTGATCTTGATCAAAATCCCGTATTTTTCTGCATCACCGACGATAGTGAACCTAATATTTCCTTTGTTGTTCCGCAAATTAAAAATCAAGCCGGCAAGCAAAACCTTATTCCTGTCCTAACCGTAACCAAAGGTCTAATCAATATTGTACAAAATGAAGACCAATTAGCCTTCATTATGAGTTATGAGCTAAAACTTATTCCTGCTTATTTCAAAAACACCGATTACAGCGCAGGAGATTCTTCTGACTTTAACGCCCTTAAAATGTTAGCTCAGGCCAAATATAACATTGCCCAGGCCGAAAGTTTAATAACCCATATTTTTCTTAACTCACAAAAATATCACTCTTTATCTGCAAAAATCTTAAAAGCTTTCAAACAATACCCTAATAATGAAAGTATGCTTAATGCTTTACAGTTAAAGATTCAATCTTTACAAAGTTTCTATTACAAACAAGATATTGACATTACGGCTTTTGAGCCGACCGAAATTCCGGTTAAATTTAAAACTTCGGTAAACAAAAGTTACTATAAATCAAGCCTGCGTAAACTTTTAGAAAGTAAAAAGTACGATTCCTTTAGTTTAATCGAAAAGCAAGATATATTAATTTCTGCTCTAAAAGAATTTATTCCGCCTTCAAAGGAATTAACTCATAATCAAGCCGTACAAATTGAAGATGTTATTTTAAGTTATGTCGCCGACTTAAGACGCAATATGGCACGTAAAATTGTCTCTCAAAGCGACTATGAATTATTTAAAAGTTATAATCCGGCTCACGAAGAGTTGCGTCAAAAACGTTGGCAAGAAATTTTTCATACGCCTTTGCCGGAATCTCTTGAGCATCGTATTTCAATTTTAGAAAGTTTTCCGCAAAAAATTGTACCTGATGATGCATTTGAAACTGTTTCCCGATTTAACAATCTGCTTGAAGAGTATCAAAAGCGGGCCATTGCTGAGGGAACTTTTCCCAACGTTTTGTTCTGGGATAAATTGCTTGATTTAGAAACCCAGCTTCCCGACGGCGATTATTTAAGCATTTATAACGGATGTATTTTAAGCGGCATAGAAGATATTGATATCAGCAAACTTCCTACCGGAAGAAACATTTTGGAAGAATTTGAAAAAGTATTTCACAACCAAGAAGACCCTGCATATCAGCGTCGTGTATGGTCAAAATTTTCCAATATCCGAGATTGTTTCAGCTCCGACAACCCGACTACATTTTTACCGCAAGATTTAAAATTTTACCCTAAAAGCGATAGCTATCTGTTTAAAAAATTTAAGCTGGACAGATTTCCTAAATTACCTCTGGAACAAAACGGTTCTGATAAAGGTAAGACCATACCCTTAATTGCTTTGCGATCTTCCGTATATGAAAAAATCCTAGGATTAACCGCCAAAGAAATATATAAAGGGTGCTATATAATACACTATCGCGGCAATTACCGCGAAGCCCCATTTTCAGCTGATGTTACCGATAAGAGCTGGTTTTATATTTGCGACAATCAAGGCAAAATCCTCGATTCGTTTTCACCAAAAGAATATAAAGCCAAACTTGAAGATTTACTGCAAACCAGGGAAGATACCATTTATCGGCAGCTTGCCAAGGAGATTAAGCAGTACTACGATATAATTCGTACGGCTTCGCAAAATCCGCAAAAAATTAAAAACTTAAGCAGTAAAGACCTCTTACATCTTAAAGGTCTCACCGGTCCATACAAATATGTAGCAAAGTCAGAAGCAGTATCATCCCTTGATTATGCCAATGCCTTACTCAAAGATAATACCAGCGTTGCCTATCCGCAAAAACAGCCTGTTGAAAATTTTATAGAAGATAGTTTTTACATGCTCAAAACTTCCTCGGAAATTTACGAAGGTTACAGCAAATTTAACGAGCTGCGATTTAACAAACTGCTCGGTCCCGAGATTTTAGCATTTGTTAATTCGAAGTATAGTCTTGAAAACGACAACATAATTTTTGAAGCTTACTTAAGCCACGTTTGCAACGACGTTGAACATGCAGAATACGGTTGGTCGCTTAACACATTGCAACCTATCGAATATGAATTTATGCAATTTTGTAAAGATGCGCTTAAATCCCCACGCAGCGTACAATTTTTCAGCGAAGCCCAATTTATTAAATATTACAACACCTTGTTTGAAAAAGTAGGCGTTAAGAAACTTCTCGATTTAGGTCTGTTAAGCAAAAACAACATTGTCATTCCCGAATTAAAACGTCTTGCCGTTTTTGCTCTTAACGAAATGGCTGCAGACAAACACTTAACATTAGAGAATATTAATTTCCAAAAATATCAACCGGTCTTTTACGAACACATTCGAAAGGCTCTAGATTTTCCGGTTGATTTTGCCGACTTTAAAGATGAAAAACTTTTACAATCTTCCGATGATTTGGCAGCCAATATCCGAACCGGTATGCTGCTATACATCATCACCGATGACAAGCATCTGTTTCCGCTTGAGATATTATCAAAGTATCCGCTTTATGAATTGCTGGATTTGCAAAGAGCCAAGCTCAAACCGTTTTTAATCAAAAGAGAAAATTATCCTGCCGACATTTTGGGCATGGTTAAGGTCTACCGCAGCCTTCGCGAGCAAGGTCTTATTGATGATACGGAAAGTTTGAGCTACATAATCAAACAAATTAAAAAAGAAAACAACCCGCAAAAAGCTCTTGCTGCCTCGGTTGAGATAGCCAAAACACTAGACTACATTGGCGACAACCAACTCAAAAATATGCTAATCCAAGACAACCCGGCATTCAATGTCGATTTAATAGGTAAAATTAAGGCCTATCAAAAATTGGTTGAAGTCAACGGATTTGCCGACGATTATGTTTTACAACATCAATTTTTGGAAAACTTTATTCCCGAGATAGAAAGTATTCGCGAGCCTGAATTAAAAAACAGTTATTACGATATTTTCATCAATAAGCAGCACCGTATTTTAGACCCCGATTTAAGAAGGCGTTATCAACAGCTATGGGTACAATCGGTATTTAGCTCCTGCGGTTCACAAATTGATGACAAATCAGAATCCCTTTACAACAAAGTAAAAGTATATGCTCAAAAACTGCACGGCTACAGTTATGAACAAAATATGTTCGGCATAGACATTGATGAAAATGTTAATCAGGCTGACCGACTTGAATTATCACACTTGTTGGCAGAAAGATTTGTAGCACAAAAAAAACTTGCTTTTCTGTTAAAACCCTACCCTGCAAGTTTTATGGAAATAAGCGAAGAAGATGACGGATGTAGGCTGCAAATTGCCGGATTTGCTACAATTAAATCATTAATATCCTTATCCCGCACGGAAGCCGATAATCTGATAGACTTTCTTTTAACATTCGGTAGTAACAAGGATTGTGAAGCCTACAGCCAGCATTTAAATTCTGCACTGCAAGAAAGTCAACGCTCTCGTAAAGAAAGAATATCTCCGCAAACTCTTGATATGCTTTACCATGAATTTTGGGGATATCCAATAGAGGCCCGTGCCGTCATTTTAGGTGAAGTTATCCAAGCTTCTAATTTAGGGATTTCGGCCAATGATTGGGAGCACATTTTCAACTGCATATGTAAACATTTGTTACCCGCTGTTGATGATGTTAAGAAACAAATTGTATGTAAGATTTTACACAGCTACATCAAAGCTCATAAAAATTCAGAGCGCACATTATATCTGGCTGCAGCCATGAGCGCTGCCCTTGAGACACCGGCAACCATCGATGCTAATAAAAATTTAGCAGAGTGCACCCGCATCTTTTTAGAAAATGCCGGTCCGGTTGCTACACGTATAGCACAATCGGCAACAGTTTGTTTAGCTCTGCCTAAATATATACGTAAAGAGTTACAAAAAATAAAGTTTAAGGAGCAGCACCCAGCTCGTTGGGAATTGTTTGAATGGCTTGACTTTTATAATACACAAGATGACGATAACAAACTTGATTACAGTTCAAACATCTGGCTCGGACGCAGCCTAAGCTCCAATCCGTATTTTATAACTTTAGAAAAAGGTGCACTTGAAAAAAACAAATCACCATTTGAAAGCGACAAAGTTGTAAAAATCGTTTATGCTGCTACAAAAACTTCTGCCGAAAAAGAATTTAAGGCATTTGAAGACACTTTGTACGACTTATTCCACGACAATCTGTTATCCGAAAACATCAATAGTCTTCTACAAATAATTACTCAAACCCGACATGATGTTATAATTGAGACCGATTTAAGTGTAGGCTACGAGCAGCTAAAAGCGGCCCAAAAGACCTACAATCACCGTGAATTTGAAATTGATGGTTATAAGATTAAGCTAAGAGTAGCCAATTGGACAGCTTACGGTAAAACTTGGGCAGAAATGGAAAGAAGTTACGGCAACACATTAGATACAATTAAAAATTTACGTTACAGACAGGTAGTAAATAAAATTTATAACAGTCTTAAATTAAGCAAATTAATAAGCGGGGGAAATGTCAGCAATACTGAATTTGGCCGACAGATACGCCTCAATCCGGAAACTAATACCATTTGTATTTTTGATAGTGGAGCACGAGCCACCGTATATGCCTCGGCACAAGATAAAAAATTGCTTGGAAAATTTTTATACCAAACTTTTGAGAAAATGGTAAGCAGTAATTTTGAAGGAAATTTATTCCGTCAGTTCAGCGTTACTCTCGGAAACAAAATTGAAGATGCTTATCGGCTAAAACAAACGACTTCATCCTACTTATCAGATTGCCTAAAGACACTGCTCTCTGTTATTGATTTTTATAAAGATTTTCAAATCATTGATTTGGTAGATTGTATAAACAACGCCTTAGCTGACGGCAATACCTCAATTGATGAAAGCATCATAACCGGTTTTGTTGATGAAGGAATAAAACAACTCGGTTTATTTTATTCAGAACAAAATTTATTATCGTATTCGGACAGAGAATTTTTAGGCAGTATGTTGTTTAATATGTACGCCGATTCCTTTAAGTATTTACCCGCCAAAATAGGCAGCGTAATCAAGAAAGAAATAATTAAAGTTCAACAAGCATCGGAAGTTAAAATACCATTACTCAAAATAATGGCCGATCGCATTCAGGAACTTGATAAAAATTCCTTAAGTCCGGATATACCAAAGGAATTTATGCCGACAATCGGAGAATTAATCAAACGTCAAAATGTTGATACGGCCATTTTAAAAGGCATCATGAAAGAGGTTATCTATACCATTAACAGACAAGAAAACAATCATCCATTTTCACCTGAGGACCGATATGAATTCGGACGTCTTTTATACGATACCTTTAACTTTACGGTAGCCGAAAAGGGCGAAGGCGAAACTCCCGATATGATAACAACCTATATGATGTTATATAAAAGCGGTAATTATAAATCGCAATACGCCGCCAAAATTGCCGCCATTATTAAGATAGCACAAAGCATTAACAACTCAAAGACTAACGAAGATTTAGCCGGATATAATGCTGTAAGAGCGATATTGCTTTCCGGTAAAAATGATAAGGAAGTTATTCGCGGTATGTCGGATACCTTTAAGTCCCGTAACCCCAATTCCCTAACACGCAGTGTTGCCGGAAAAGGTTTAGAAGTATTTTTAGCCCAAGAAAACACCAATCCGACCGCACTTAAAAAAGCTCTTATCAAACTTTTTGTAAAGGGTAAAGAAACGCAAAACATTTCATCTACAGATAATTATGATGAAATTCACAACAGCTATAATCAAAAATATATGGTTTCAATGATACAAAATTACATAACCAAGTTGATACGTATGTATCGCCAAAAGAAACTTGAAAATAACAATTCTATAACCCAATAAAATAAAAGCGGTGCTTTTGTAAAAGTACCGCTTTTATTTTGTATTTTGAGTTAATAAAAACTGGGCTTTACCACAGGCTTTTCATACGCCGGAATTTGCCGCACTGCTACCAATTTTTGATACATTCTGCCACCGTAAGTTTTTTTGCGCCACACAAAGCACTCTTTATCTTTGGCATAGTCTTCAATGCCGTATTTCCACATACTTTCGGCAAACGGTTGATACAAACGGTTAAAAGGCTGTATTATATAGCGCAACAAATTCCATTTGCTTGGTTTGTGATAATCCACAAATATAACCTTTCCACCTTCATCAACACTGTCCAAGGCATTGTTTATCACTTTAGCTTTGGTAACAGGGGGTAGTTCATGCAATAACATATAGCAAATAACGGTATCATACTTTTCGCTGCGAGGCCGGCTCGCATCATGCGATTGGAAACTTATTTTTTGATAAATTTCCTTACTACGGCAGCGATTTATTTGTTGCGGACAAACATCTTCAATAACATACTTTCCGTAAGCACCGATTTTTTCGGCCACCGCACCGATTTGCTTACCGAAAGTGCAACCTATTTGCAGCACCTTACTGTTAGTACTTATCTCTTTAACCACATCATCTACCAAACGATTTTGCAATCCCCATGTCATAACGGAAACTATGCGATCATCATCTAAAAAGCGGCACAATTTTTCATTTTCATAGATTTTACCATATATCTCTTTAACATAAGCCGGAGTTTTAACGGCCTTAGAGCTTTTAACAATATTATACTTTGTAGCAGGCATACCTTTTCCTCATAATCTAACGGTATTTACAAATTAACTTCATTTTTTGAAACATAACCTTGCTTTACGGCTTCCATAACGGCAGCTACTCGGTTAGTAACGCCTAATACTTTAAGAATGACCGTAACATGAACTTTAACCGTACCTTCGGTCAAACCCAGTTCATAAGCAATCATTTTATTAGACAATCCTCTGGCTATGGCACGAACCACCTCTATTTGCCTTGGAGTAAGTTTCTTTTTATTGGCAGCCGTTTCATTATTTTTTTCACTATCATTAAAGGTTTTCAACTTTTGAAATTCTTGGGTAATTTCCTTATTATCTATTTCATTATTTAACAGCTCGTGAGGAATATAAACTCCCCCTGCCAAAACCAAATTAATAGCACTTAACATAACAGCATTGGAAGAAGACTTCGGTATGTACCCCGAAACTCCAACCTCAAGAGTTTTCTGTACAATTTCCTTATCAAAAACGGCTGAAATAATAACGATGGGCGTATCTTTGGCCATATCATGAATTTTTTTCAAAGCCTCAAGCCAGTTAGCTCCGGGCATAGCTAAATCGGTAACAATCAAATCGAAATCGGTATTTTTTTCAAGCTGTTCAAAAACTTCCGTATAATTTTTGCTCAAACACACCTGAGCATTAGGATAATCAGATTTCAAAATAAATTCCAATCCTCTTAAGAACAACTCGTGATCATCAGCAATAAGTATTTTCAAATCCGTTCTCCTCATAATCGAATAAAAATTAACGCCAATCACCACACAAAGCCTGCCAACAAGATAAAGCTGCCACAGCTGCGGTTTCGGCCCGTAAAATTCTTTTCCCGAGCGTTATGGGACAAGTATAAGAGCAATTTCTTAAAAATTCCAGTTCTTTTTGCGAAAATCCACCTTCCGGTCCAACCAAAAAAGCTGCCGGTCCGGATATATTTTGCAAAGCCTGTATAATAGTTTTACCGCCGCCTGTTTCATCTAAATAAAACAACGTTCGATTTTGCGGCCATTCGGCAAGTCGTTTACATAAATCCATCGGCTCATCAATTTGCGGAACATCTTGCCTTCTTGATTGTTCGGCAGCTTCCACCGCCAACAAATTAAGCCTTTGCCTGCGTACGTTTACCGTATTGGTAAATTCACTGATAATCGGGCATAATCTGGAAACCCCGAGTTCGGTAGCCTTTACCGTTACCAAATCGGTATTATCTTTTTTAAGTGGAGCAAACAAAAGCCATAAATCGGGGCTGGACGTAAAGGGTAAAAAGCACTCATCAACCGCAAGCTCAATGCTCTTTTTTGAAAGTTTGTTAATATGAGTTTTAAATTCACCGTCTTTACCGTTAAACAAATACACTTCATCACCTTCCTGCAAGCGCAACACGTTACTAAGGTAATGAGTCTGATTTTCATTACACTCCACAATGCCGCCCTGCTCTAAGTTAACATCGGTATAAAGTCTTATTCTATTTTTTTTACTCACGTTTACTCTCAAATATCTTTGTATAAAATGTTAGTTTGATTATACATTGTATAAAAATTATGTTAAGGAAATAATAACATTATAACAGGAACGGAAAAAATCATGATAATTACGATTGACGGACCGGCTGCCGCCGGCAAAGGCACTTTATCATCGGCATTAGCCGAACGCTACCATTTGGCATATTTTGACACCGGTATGTTATACCGCGCAGTAGGTCTTGAGATGGTTTTAAGCGGACAAAATCCAGAAGATGAAAATTTGGCAGAAAAAGCTGCCAAAGAATTAACTTTTAGCAAAATGATGCAATTATCCCAACACCCGGATTTCCGTTCACAGGTAGGCGGTACGGCAGCTTCAAAAGTTTCGGCACTACCCAAGGTAAGACGAGCCTTGCTTAAAATGCAACAAGATTTTTCGTTAAATCCGGTATTTGCCGACGGCACTCCCGCCAACGGCGTTGTCTACGACGGTCGCGATACGGGAACAGTAGTCTGCCCGCACGCCGATATTAAATTTTTTGTGGTAGCATCTCCTGAAGTGAGAGCCAAACGCCGTTTTGCCGAATTTACTGCCAAAGGTATAGATACCACTTTTGAACAGGTTCTGGCAGATTTAACCGCCCGCGATAAACGCGACAGCGAACGCAGCACTGCGCCGCTCAAACCGGCACCCGATGCCGTTTTGCTTGATACTTCAAAAATGACCATTCAGGAAGAAATAGACTTTGCCGTAAAAATCATTGATAAATATCTGGAGGCATAAAAATGTCTTCTCTGTTTGGTATCAATAAAGAAAAAAAGCTGACCGTTATTAAATTTTTAGGCATAAAAATTAAAATCCGTCATAAAGAAAAAATACAAGCGGCAGTCATAAACGATAATGATAAAGACGCTTATATAGAATATGTGCTCAATCATCAGCTTGATAAATCGTTATTTATCGGCTGCGACCGCAACAATTTATATAACGGTTCAAATAAAGTAAAACCCATTGCCTTTTACCTGCCGCAATACCATGATTTTGCAGAAAACATTAAATGGTTCGGCCGCGGTTTTAGCGAATGGTCAAACACCTCCAAAGCCGTGCCGCAGTACGTCGGTCATTGGCAGCCTCATATTCCGATTGATGTCGGCTATTATAATTTAGATAACATTAATGTTATGAAACGCCAAATTGAGCTTGCCAAGCAATACGGTATATATGGTTTTTGCTTTTATTATTACTGGTTTTCCGGCACCAAGATTATGGAAAAGCCCATTCAAAAATTTTTAGCCGACACCTCTTTGGATATGCCGTTTTTCTTATTTTGGGCCAACGAAGATTGGTCAATGCTGTGGGATAACGGTAAAGAAAAAGAAATACTCTATAAGCAAGAAATTGTTGATGGTGATGCCGAAAAATTTATGCAAGATATTTTACCCTTTATGAAAGATTCGCGTTATATTAAAATTGATAACCGTCCCTTATTGATTTTGTATCAGCCGCAAAAATACCCTCTTGATACCCTAAAGGCTTTCATAAATAAAATACAAAGCATTGCCAGAAATGAGGGATTTGAAGGAATATATTTAATAACCACCGCCAAAGGAGCCCGAAGCGAATATGCCGAGACCGTCAACAAATATGGCTTTGATGCCCTGGTAGAATTTTTTCCGGCCGGATTAAGCAAAATGCTTGATCAAAAATCGGAAAAAATCGTTAATTCTAAATTTAAGGGCATATGCTATGACATGGCAAAATTTGTAAAAGAAAAAGGCTACCTATACGACTCTTCGGTTAAGATTTTTTAAGGGCTGTTTTCCGTCATGGGACAACACTCCCCGCAAATGTTATAACGGTGCCCAAATTTGTGAAAACACACCGCAAGACTACAAAACTTGGCTGAAAGACATTATCAGCTGGACCCACAAAAACCATAAAGACAACGAACAATTTGTGTTTATCAATGCCTGGAACGAATGGGCGGAAGGCGCGCATTTAGAGCCTGATCAAAAATATGGTTATGCTTATTTAGAAGCCACGCGCGAGGCTCTTGAAGAAACTTCAAAATAAAAAAATCCCCTAACCTTAACTAAGATTAGGGGATATATATTGATTAGATATTAGTCAGCCATAACCTCATCTTCTTCAACCACAACCTCTTCATCACCGTCATCTGCAGCAGATTGAGATGATGAACAATCCGAAGTATCTGCTGGAGTTACGGTTACAACATCTTCTTCAATTACCACATCTGCGGTATCTTGAGTATCATCCGACATACTCTGAGCATACGAGGGAGCTGCAGCAAAAGCAACCAAAGCCAAAATCAAACTCATTAATGATAAATGTTTCATAGTAAATCTCCTAAAATTGATTTCCGCATATGGAGATAAACATTTAAATTCGTAATTCAAGATAAGCTCTGAAAAGATTTATCAACTTTACCACAGACCTAAGGTTTAAGCTTTGCATTAACGGTCAGTAAATTAACATAAAATAGGCAGGCTCTCAATCAGATGCCTGCCCTATATTATAAAATGCCGTAGCCGTTTAAGTTATGAGTCACGATACATGGTTTTAAACATTCCGGCGACCACGCGTCTTAATTTTTCGCCACGCGGAGTACGCATTAAAATCATACACAGCGAGCTCAAAATAATAGTAACGGCGGCAAACCAATCATTTAAGTTAAGTTCTAAGAAGGGCAAAGCGGTAAATGCGCTAAAGCCTATTTCAACAATATAAGTAAACACAGCCTGAGTTGAGCGGTACATCATAAAATATTCGCTGGTTGATATACTAACGGCATAAAGATAAAAATACATAGATATAGCATAAAAGAACACGCCGGTAACAAAGCCGCCGATAAGGTTATTCCAAGCAAAATAGGTTGAAGGCTCGGGCAAATGTTTCAAGATAAAGGTTTGAGAAATTAAATCGTCCGGCAAGAAGTTAGCAATTATCGAGAGTGCCGCAAAGAACAAAATAAAGGCCAAGCCACTGACAAACATAATCCACCCCGTAACGCTGAAACGATCTTTCATTGTTAAATCGCCGCGATTATCAGGATGAATTTCGGCCAACAAGGCATGCAAAGCAGACAATACCGAAGCTGCCAACACCCACATGGTTGCGATACCCATTACATCATAGGGAATACCTGCCACCAATATAAAACAGCCCAAAATGATAAAGAACATTGAAAAGAAATCAACGCCTGAAGGGCGGCGTTTTAACCAAAACCAGGCAAATAAAACCGAAAAAACGATTTCGATATTAGTAAGTAGGTTGGCCTGAGTTGAAGATATATAAACAAAGGCCGAAATCATACAAACATTTCGCAAGACCTGTATAAGACCAAACAGCCAAGTTTGATAATTTTTCAAAATTTTCCAAACATTAATTTTATAATTACCGATAGCAATCAGAGCCAATCCGCAAAAAACGGCATTTGAACAAGCAATAGCAAACTGATCGCAACCGTGTTCCAAAATACAGTAGCGCAAACTAACGTTCATTAACGCCCACAGCAACACGGTACCTACCGATAACAATCCAGCCTTATACATTTGAAACATTTTCAAGTCCTCATCTAATTAAAACATCGTAAAGTTTAGAACTATTTTTGATAATAGCAAATATTTTTTTACAAAATTCTACACAAATATATCAATTCACATCACAAATAAATCTTGACGGCGAAATCTAAAATGTTAATCTAAGGTGTTTGAGTTGATTTGAGTAATGGAGAATAAAGAACGTGTTTTGCGATAAAAAAGTTGTTATTTGGGATTTAGACAACACACTGTACAGAGTAACCCCCGAGTTTGGCGATAAATTGGATGAAGCCATGGCTGAAGCATTGGTAAAAGATTTAGGCGTAAAGATGAGCGTGCCCGAATGTAAGGCTTTGGTAAAAGAATCATACAAAGTATACCGCGACGGAGGTGAAGTTTTTTATCGCGACTACGGCATATCTCCCAAAGATTTATTTGAATATTACTTTAATCGCAAGCCCGTTCATTTGATTGAGCCATATGAAGGTTTAGCTGAAAAATTGGCAAAAATTCCGTTTGAGCAATACGTATTTACGGCAAGTAATCGTTACGCTTCCGAGAAAATATTAAAACGGATAGGTTTATACGATATGTTCAAAGACCGCTTTTATTCGGTTGAAGATTTCGGAGTTTATAAAAAGAATGAGAGTGCCGATGTTTACCGTCAATATTGTGATAAAATCGGCTATAATCCGCACGATTGCATTTTTGTAGATGACAGTTATTCAAACCTAGAGTTTGCCAAAGAAACCGGCATGGCCACTATCAGAATTTACTATCAAAATAACTCATCTAAAGACAAAGAATATATTGATGCTGCCTACAAAGGCATTGATGCTTGCGTTGAATTTTTAACTGATTGCAAAAAAAATAAAGAGTAAAAACGCAAAAGTTTAGTTCCCGCAAAGTGCGGCTTCATAGTCGTAATGCGATTGGCTGTCAAGTTTGGCTTGTTCGGTTTTTATTTCGTTTTGTAACTCATTAAGTACGGGGTTAACCTCGTTCATATATTCGTCGGTAAAACGCTTCTTGGCAAGCACCAAACTTACATCTGCTTTTCCGCTCATGAGCGGAAAATTTTGCACAGCTCTTAACAAAGCACTTTTAATCATCGGCAAATAATAATCAAACGCTTCAACATTTATTTGCTGATGAGTTTGTTCATGACGCATGGCAATATTGTACATGCAAGAATTTTTTTCCATTTCTTTAGCAAGATAAATAGTCGGGTTATCGATTTTAACTTTCAGTTCCACCACGGAAGGATACACGCAAGTCATACCGTTATTAAGGGTGTTTTTGGTTAATTTAAACGTCAATTCGGTAGTTAAATCGTTAGTAGCCAAGCCGTTAACATATTTTCCGGCCGGAACGCCTCCCCCGTAATGTTTAATATGCATTCTGGTAAGACTGCGTCCGCTTTTAGAAAAATCATATTTCAGCTTGCCGTAAGAAACAGATAGTTCGACTTTTGGTTTACGAACAATTTTAGCGCACACTTCATCCGGTGTCGGCGCCGCGAGAGCTGCGTTGCAAAACACCCCACAAAATGCAAAAATTAATATACAATAAAACTTTTTCATGTATAATAGGCTATTATAAAATTATCAATTTAGAGTTAACATTATGAAAAAGACGGTATTTTTTTTACTTTTAACGACCGGTATAATAGCTGCCGGCAGGTTTGTTGCGGCGCAAGAAGCCTTTTTTATTCCGAAAAACGAGCTACAACCCCGTTACGAAAAACTTCCGCCTATAGCCCTTCCCCAGCCCAAGCTCCCTTCGGCAATAAGGAGCCGAAACAATAACACCGGCAATAACGGGCAAAATACCAGACAAGCCCCGATAAGAGTAAAAAAGCCCAAAATTTCTCATTACATAGCCGTTGACGGCAGATATATCCCGGTATACGCCAAAGCCGAAACTACAAATACCGCAGCCGCGACCGGCGCGGATTCTAACACCGGCAGCCACGCTAATCAAGCAACCGGCAATGTTGTTCAAAATACACCACCTGCCAAATCTGAAATTACACAAACGGCAACGAGCCAAGACGCAAACAATAACAATCAAGCCGTCATCACCACCGATTTTATTGAAGATGATAATCCACAGCCCGTTACGGTACCGACTTTTGCCGACAATATTAACAATACGGGCGGTATTAATCCGGAAAATAATAGTGTTCAAACTGCCGATATTACGGCACCGCAGACAGGAGGTATAAATCCCGATTTGCCCAAATATCGCAATCGTTACAGTCAATACGTCAACGAGTTGCAAATTTTTCATCAAAGCGGAATGTTTCCGGCAAACCAAGAGCTAGACCAAGCTTTAGGCAAAATGAATTCCAATAAAGAAATCGTTATCTACAAAAATTAGTCGCCCGAATCTTTAAAGTTGCAAAAAAAAAAAACGGTTTATGATTTCGTTTAAAGCCCGTTAACAACTCAAAATCGGAGGTTTTAGATGAAATTTAATGAACTTGGACGCTCGATGGTCGAAATGCTCGGCGTCTTGGCTATTATAGGCGTACTGTCGGTGGGTGCCATCTCCGGTTACTCTAAGGCGATGATGAAATATAAACTAAATAAGCAAGCAGAAAGCATGAATATGTTATTTATCAATGCTTTTGAAATAAGCCATAAGTTAATTAATACATCAACCAACGGCGCCGCCATGCACTTTGCTGAAACTCTTTATAAATTAAATATGCTCCCAGATGGAATCTCTCGCCGCAACTCAACCTATTTAAATGATATTTTTAAAAATGATATTTGGGTATTTGCCTACCCAACAGTTTACGGTTTAGCCTACCGATTTAGTTCAGATAATAACGGTTTAGAAATATGCCGCAACTTACTTAATGTATACAAAGAACATTCAGGAATATTGTATAACGCTTATTCACAAATCCAAAGTCAATCAGAAGACGGAGATACGGAATATTCATCAAACACTCTTCATGGTGACGCTTATTGTGATACATCTAAAAACAAAAGATGTATCAGAAGTCTAACTCTAGAAGACTTTGATACTCTCTGTAATAGTTGCTTAAAAGAATCAAGCGGATGCGTATTTTATGCTACTTGGAAATAGTTTAACAACAATATTATAAATAAAACATCAACTTTATTCCTTTTAAAGTTGCAAAAAAAAAAAACGGTTTATGATTTCGTTTAAAGTCCTTTAACAACTCAAAATCGGAGGTTTTTAGATGAAATTTAATGAACTTGGACGCTCGATGGTCGAAATGCTCGGCGTTCTGGCGATAATTGGAGTGCTATCCGTCGGTGCCATCGCCGGTTACTCTAAGGCGATGATGAAATATAAACTAAATAAGCAAGCTGAGCAAATTTCATCATTAATTAATATGATTTATACCTATCAATATCAAATATCAGCCGAACCAAATGATTCTTTGATTCCGATATATCAAAAGTTAAATGCTATTCCCGACGGTATGTCTGTTCAAAACGAGTATCTGAAAGATGCCTTTGGTACTTATAGTACAATATATATTTACAATCACCCATTAAATCACGATACGGTACTAGCCATATACGGCAAACCTCAATACGAAACTCCAATAACCTTCCCAAGCATTGATATCGGTATTTCTTATTGCCGTAATATTCTACTTGCATTACAACCCATTTACAGAGAAAATCCTAAAGGATTTACTTTTATATATTTAAGAAATCAACCCGGTGGAGGAAAAAACATAAACCTGGTAAACGCTCAATATGATTTTGCCAATATGAGTATTTCCGAAATAAATAACATATGTGAACAACAGTTCGAATTAACTGATAAAAAGCAAGTCTATTTCCAATTTTATTTTAAAAATACAAAATAAAAAAAGTACCAACTATTAAAATGCAACAACAATGTGTTCGCTTAAACAATAAAAAACCTCCGTTAACACGGAGGTTTTTTATGTTAAGCAATTTTGCCATGGCAGTGTTTGTACTTTTTACCACTGCCGCACGGGCATAAATCATTGCGGGCGACCTTGCCCCATGTGGCCGGATTATTCGGATCAATCTGCCCTGTTACATGACGGAATGGTTCAGCCTTTTCTTCTTCGTTTTCTTCGGCCGGAGCAGACTGTCCGCCTACCAAATTTTGCGGCTGTTCATGTACGGCTTGCATTTTAACATTTTGCTGTTTTTGCTCGGCGCGCTGCATGGCTTCGTGTGAATTGCTCTGAATAAGTGTACGACAGGTTACTATCGTTACCTTTTCTTTTAGAGCATCTAACATATCCGAAAACATATTAAATGCTTCACGCTTATACTCATTAAGCGGATCTTTTTGACCATAAGCTCTCAAAACAATGGTATGACGCATTAAATCTAACGTTGCAATGTGGTCTTTCCAGAGCTGATCCAAAACTTGCAGCAAAATGCTCTTCTCAACCATTTTAACCACATTAACCGGAATATTCTCATTTTTATCGTTTAAGCGCTTTTCAACTTCATCCAAAATTTTCTGAGTCATAGTCTCGCTGTCAATCTCGGGATCATTTGCCCAGTTATTAATCGGCAAAACAAAGCCCGTAATTTTAGCAAGTTCTTGCTTTAACTCTTCTTTTTTCCAGTCTTCAGGAGCCGAGCCGTAAGGAATATATTCGGCAATTACCGAAGATAAATATTCCTGACGCATATCAGCCACTACATCGGAGACATCATCAGTTTCCATCAGCTCTTTACGTTGCGCATAAATAACTTTACGTTGTTCATTCATAACATTGTCATATTTCAACAAGTTTTTACGAATATCAAAGTTACGCTCCTCAACCTTTTGCTGAGCTTTTTCCAAAGCCTTGCTAATCCAAGGATGAACTAAAGCCTCACCCTCGGGCAAGCCCAATTTATGCAACACGGCCGACATTCTGTCTGAACCGAAAATACGCATTAAATCGTCTTCCAAAGAGAGGAAAAATTTAGAAGTTCCCGGGTCTCCCTGACGACCTGAACGACCACGTAATTGGTTATCAATACGGCGGCTTTCATGACGCTCAGTACCTAAAATATAAAGACCTCCGGCTGCTAAAACTTTTTGTTTATCGGCCTCAATTTCTTTTTTAAGTTTTTCTTTTATTTCGGCAACCTGCTCGGGAGTCTCATTACCGGTCAATACCGACTTTAACTTCATATCTAAGTTACCGCCGAGCTGAATATCGGTACCGCGTCCGGCCATATTGGTAGCAATGGTAATTGCTCCCGGCACACCGGCCTGAGCCACAATGGCAGCTTCACGCTCGTGATGACGGGCGTTTAACACCTCAAAATGAACATTCGGAGCAGCCTTCGATAACAAATCGGCAACAATTTCCGACTTTTCAACCGAGGTCGTACCGACAAGCACCGGCTGTCCGCGGCGATGACAATCCAAAATAGTTTTAATAATTGCCGCATACTTTTCTTTTTCGGTACGATAAATTTCATCGTGTTCATCAACTCTTATAACCGGCTTATTGGTCGGAATTTCCACACAAGAAAGTCCGTAAATATCACCAAACTCGGCTTCTTCGGTCATAGCCGTACCGGTCATACCCGAAAGTTTGGGATATAAGCGGAAATAGTTTTGGAAAGTAATAGATGCCAAGGTCTGGTTTTCAGACTGGATATTAACGTGTTCTTTGGCTTCCAAAGCCTGATGCAAACCATCACTGTACCGACGACCCTCCATAATACGGCCTGTAAATTCATCAACAATTACAACCTTGCCGTCTTTTACAATATAATCCACATCGCGAGTAAACATTTTGTGTGCCCGCAAAGCTTGGTTAACATGGTGCACGAGCTGTACATTACCTACATCGTACAAACCGCCCTCGGTAATTAAGCCGGCCTGTTTTAACAACTGTTCAACATGGGTCATACCGGCTTCGGTTAAAGTAACGGTACGCGCCTTTTCATCCTTTTCATAATCGGCTTGTGTCAACTGCGGAATAATGGAGTTAACCGTAATATAGCGTTCTGAAGAATCTTCGGCAGCTCCCGAAATAATCAACGGAGTTCTGGCTTCATCAATTAAAATGGAGTCCACCTCGTCAACGATTGCAAAATTAAAATCACGCTGTACTCTGTCTTCCAAATTAAACTTCATATTATCGCGCAGATAATCAAAGCCCAACTCATTATTAGTACCGTAAATAATATCAGAGTTATAAGCTTCTCTTCTTTGATTATCATCTTTACCATGCACAATATAATCGACGGTCAAGCCTAAAAACCGATAAACCTGTCCCATCCACTCGGCATCGCGCTTAGCCAAATAATCGTTAACCGTAACAATATGAACGCCTTTTCCTTCCAAGGCATTTAAGTATGCTGCCAAAGTTGCTACCAAAGTTTTACCTTCACCGGTTTTCATTTCGGCAATCATACCTTTATGTAAAACAATACCGCCAACCATCTGGACGTCATAATGACGTTGACCCAAGGTCCTTTTGGCGGCTTCTCTTACGGTTGCAAACGCTTCGGGCAACAACTCATCTAAAGTCTCGCCGTTTTTAATACGCTCTCTAAACTCATCGGTTTTGGCTTTTAATTCATCATCGGAAAGTTTCACAAAATCAGGCTCCAAAGAGTTGATTTTTTCAACTGTTCTCATTTGTCTTTTAACAAATCTGTCATTAGCACTTCCAAACAGTGCACGGGCTATTTTATTTAACATGTTCTTACCTTATTATTTATCGCAATATGATACATTTAGTGTTTATCTTAACTAATGTCAATACTCACAAACTAAGTTATGAACGACTTATAAAAAAGACTTGGAATATTAATAAAAAAAGTTTATATCTAAAGTCAGTAATTTTAAAAATTTTGGAGGTCAATATGAACAAAAGATATATTTTGACAACAACCGCAGCCGTTGTAGTTATTGCAGCCGCCGCTTTTGCATCATTTAAGGTTTACGCCGAAAGAAATGCCGGTGTTGCTGCACGTGTTAACGGTGAAGTAATAAGCATTGAAGATGTTAAAAAAGGTTATGAGGCTAATCCGCAAATTGCTGCTCAAGTTCCTTTTGAGCAATTTTACCCCAAAGCGGTTGATGTTTTTGTAAACGGCAAACTTTTGTATCAGGCAGCCAGTGCCGCCAAAGTTCAAGAATCTCCCGAATATAAAGAGCAATTAAAAGTAGCTCAGGAAGATTTGGCTCGTAAAGTTTACTTAGAAAAAATCGTTGCCGAAAAGGTAAATGATGCTTCAATCAAAAACTTTTACGACAACAATTACGTTAAAAATTTCAAAAGCAAAAAAGAAGCTCGCGCTAAACACATCTTGGTTGAAGATGAAGCCACTGCCAATAAAGTCATCGCCGAATTAAACGCCGGCAGCAACTTTGATGAAGTAGCTAAAAAATACACCAAAGATTCAACTGTTGAGCTCGGTTATTTTGCCGAAGACATTATGGTTCCGGAATTTACCAAGGCCGCTTTTGCTTTGCCTAAAGGCGAATACACCAAAACTCCGGTTAAAACTCAATTCGGTTACCATGTGATTTTGGTTGAAGATTTCCGCGATTCTCAGCCTTTACCGTTAAAAGACGTTGAACCGCAAATCAAAAATTTGTTAACACAAGAAGCCATTGCTCAAACCTTTGACGGTTTATATAAAAACGGCAAAATCCAAAAATATGATTTACAAGGAAAAGAAATTCCGGTTGCCGCCGAGCAACAAGCTAAATAAAAGAGGCTGATTGCAACAAAAAAGCTCGCTGGAAAGCGGGCTTTTTTATTTTTCCTGCCAAGCATTTCGGATATGCTCAATGGTAAACGGTAATTTTACGAGCACCGCATCAAAACGAACATCATAGTTTTGGTATTGCCGATTATTTTGCAAAAAAACTTTTGCTGCGGTTACGATTCGTTTTTGCTGTTGAGGTAAAATGGCATATCTTGCCACATCTAAATTTTGACGTTTTTTAACTTCAACAAACACCAAAGTTCCGCTCTTAAGCGCCACAAAATCTACTTCACCGGCGGTAGTGCCTCTGCCGACTTTTACATTAGTCGCCACAATTTTATAGCCCTTAAAGCGCATATAAAATCGTGCTAAAAGCTCGGCAAACTTTCCACCATGATTTTTGAGATTATTTATTTTTAAGTTCCAAAGCTTTATCATAAATTTCCTTTTTTGATATGCCGGTTTTAAGGGCAACTTCGGCCACTGCCGATTTTAAGCTCATATTTTCAAGTGCCTGACAAAGCATTTGCTCAACATCAATAGCGGACTTGTTTTCTTGAGCTTTAGGCGGAGCCACAACCAACACCATTTCCCCTTTGGGAGGATTTTGCGTAAAGTGATTTATCAACTCTTCCGCCGTGCCGTTTTGCGCCTCTTCATAAAGCTTGCTTATTTCACGGACCACCGCAATTTCTCTGGAATTAAAAACCTCAGCAGCAACCTGTAAAGTTTTAAGCAAACGCGGAGCCGTTTCATAAAAGACCAAGGTTGTATCAATATCTTTTAACTCATTAAACAAGTCAAAGCGGGCTTTATCTTTATTGGGAATAAATCCGGCAAACATAAACCGATTAGTCGGCAGCCCCGAAAGTTGCAATGCACAAATAATGGCTGAAGCCCCTGGTATGGGGCACACTTTCACGCCTTGCTTGCGGCACAAACTTACCAACTTATACCCCGGATCTGAAATAAGCGGTGAACCGGCATCGCTTACCAAAGCCACATCATTGCCGTTTTTAATTAAATCGACAATAAACTGCGCCTTGTCTTCTTCGTTATAGTTTTGATAACAAATAAATTCTTTATTAAGCGCAATACCCAACAGCGAAAACAGTTTTTTGGTTACGCGTGTATCTTCACAAGCAATTATTTTGGCAGCATTTAACACACTTACGGCTCTTGCGGAAATATCCTGCAGATTACCTATAGGTGTGGCTACGACAAATAAGGAGCAATCAGACATTTTATAACTCTTTACAATACATCATTTTTAGTCTACAACTTAAAACATAACGGAATTGTTTTATATTTTAAGGAAAAATGCAAGTGTTAAAAAAGATAAGTGCTCTTTTTTTAATGATTATCTTATTCGGCTGTTCGTCAAGCGGTCCAAACCGTGTTTCCATGCAAGGCGGGAGTTATGATACAAGCTTTGGCAGACCTGCCGATTCTTTATTTTTTGAACAGAATGATAATTTCAAGGTAGCCATGTTGCTGCCTTTAAGCGGCAAAGCTTCCGTTTACGGACAAGGCTTAAAAAATGCCGCCATGATGGCCATTGAGGATGCGGATAATGCCAAACTGGTAATTAATTTTTACGATACGCAAAGTACTCCCTCGGGAGCCGATATGGCGGTCCGCGAAGCCATAAAAGACGATTCTGAATTAATTATCGGCCCTTTAATGAAAAGTGAGGTTTCGGCAATCAGCTCAATCGCCGCCAGAAACGATGTGCCGGTTATTTCATTTTCCACCTCGCCCGATGTTTTAGGTAGTGGAGTTTATACTTTAGGCTTATTAAGCAACGAGCAAGTGGAGCGGATTATTTCTTACGCCGTTTTACAAGGCAGAAAACGCTTTGCCCTTTTGGTTCCCGATACGCAATCGGGGTTAAATTTGGCATCGTCCACCTTTCAGAGCGTTTTAAACAACAATGCCGAGCTGGTAAAAATCGGGTTTTACCCGCAAGATACTCTGGATTTTGCGGATATTGTAAAGCAGATGACTGATTATGATACTCGTTCTCAAGAAGTAAACGAGCGTAAAAATTTACTTGCCGCTCAAGCCAAAGCCGGAGATAAAAAAGCTGAATACGAATTAAAAAAATTAAAAACGACGTATACCAGTGGCGACTTAGACTTTGATGCCATTTTAATTCCTGAAACCGGCAACCGATTAAAAGCGGCGGTTGCCACCTTCGGATATTTTGATGTTAACTATCCGACGGTTATGTTTTTAGGCACATCGGTTTGGGAAAGCACCGATTTATCAAAAGAAACAACTTTGTATAACGGTGTTTATCCGGCAATTTCGCGCGTTCATAACGAATATTTTAATAAAAAATATCAAGATTACTTCGGCGAAGTGCCCAATCAGTTGTATAGTTTTGCTTATGACGGAATCGCCTTAGCTTCATCTTTATCGCGCAAAAAGACCGATGATTTAAATTTTGCCATCACCAACGATGAAGGCTACATAGGTATCAACGGTACGTTTCGTATTTTACCCGACGGAAGTAATCAGCACGCACTTGATGTCATGAAAGTAACCGCCGAAGGTCCTAAAATCGTTGCCAAAGCGCCAAGCTCATTTTCAAACCGCAAAAATCAAACGGCAAACTATATACACCCCATGCCCAAGGTTTATGGCAAAGATGCCGCGGTTGTTGAAAGCGCCCTATTTAAAAGCCGCAATGAAAGTACGCCGTCTTTACCGTTTATAATCGGATGGTAATAAGTGATGTTGATAGTTCAATTTTTTACTTGAAAAATTGAGCAATTATTTCAATATAGAGTGTAGATTTTTTTATGAAGGGCAAAAGGTCGGTAGTCCGCCAACCCGGTCAGGTTCGGAAGGAAGCAGCCGTAACGGATACTCCGAGGTTTTTGTCCCTTCGCCTTTTATAAGGTTAATATCCAGAGAATAATATGGCAGAAGAAGAAACAAACAACAATCAGTATGTGGTCTTGGCGCGTAAATACCGCCCGCAAACTTTTGAAGATTTGCTGGGTCAAGATGCGCTGGTACAAACTTTAACCAATGCCATAAAGAATAACCGCTTGCACCATGCCTATATTTTAACCGGCATCCGAGGCGTCGGCAAAACCACTACCGCACGCTTAATTGCCAGAGCTTTAAACTGCACGGGGCTTGACGGCAAAGGCGGCCCGACGATTCATCCTTGCGGCGTATGCGAAAATTGCAAAGCCATTGCCGCCGGACGACACATTGACGTTTTAGAGCTTGATGCTGCTTCGCGTACCGGCGTTGATGATATTCGTGAACTGTTAGACGGCGTGCGTTATAAACCGACTAATGCTCGTTACAAAGTATACATCATCGATGAAGTTCATATGCTTTCCAAAGGAGCATTTAATGCTCTGTTAAAAACTTTGGAAGAACCGCCCTCACATGTTAAATTTATCTTTGCTACCACCGAAATCCGCAAAGTTCCGGTAACGATTCTTTCAAGATGCCAACGCTTTGATTTGCAGCGCTTAAGCGTTGATACGTTGTTACAGTTGTTTCATAAAGTCTTAACATCTGAGAACATTAAAGCCGATGAAGAAGCTTTGCAAATGGTAGCTCGCGCTGCCGACGGTTCGGCTCGTGACGGATTATCCATGCTTGACCAAGCCATTGTCTTGGGCGACGGTAAAGTTAAAACCGACACCGTAATTGAAATGATAGGTTTGGCAGACCGCACGCAAACACTCGATTTGTTCGAGGCTTTAAGCCGGGGCGATATTGATAAAGTACTCAAAAACCTTGAAGGGCAATATAAAAACGGTGCCAATCCTTTGATTATTTTGCAAGATTTAATCAATGTTACACATATGCTGACCAAGGTAAAAATCGTACCCAATGCCTTAAACGGTGAAATGTTAAGCGAAAACGACCGCCAGCTCTGCGTAAAACTTTCGCAAAGTTTATCGGTTGCCGTATTATCGCGTATGTGGCAGATGCTGCTCAAGGGTTTAAGCGAATTAAACATTTCGCCCATGCCTATGGACGCTTTGGAGATGATTTTAATAAGGGTTGCTTATTCTGCCAATTTGCCTACCCCTGCCGAGCTTTTGGAACAAGTAAAAAAAAACTCTAATTCAATCGTAATTGATACCAAAGAAAGTTTTAGGGCAGCACCTGAGATAAAAGCTCCTCAAGCAGCAACTCAAACGGTCTCTCAAACAGCTGAAGTTATCAGCATTAACAAAACCGTGCCGGTAAATGCGCCCCAATCGGAAGTTTCCGTTCAAGTACAAACAGCTTCAAAACAAGATAACGGTTCGCCGTGTCCGTTTACCAAAATTGATGAGTTGGTACAATATCTGGAATCTCATAAAAAAATGTTGCTGTTGTATGCTCTTAAAAACGATGTTTCTATTGAAGAGTTCGGTAACTGGCATATAAAATTAGCCTTATCGGAAAAAGCGCAGGCTGATTTTATCAACAATTTACAAAAGATTTTACAAGAAGCCACCGGACGCAGTTGGGAAATTGAAATCAGAAAAGGCCCAGTTGGCGAAACCTTAGCCGATAAAGAAATGGCAGCCATTGAAGCCGATAAAAGAAGTGCGGCGGAAAATCCGTTGGTAAAAGCCATATTAAGTGAATTTAAGGGTGCCAAAATTGACACCATAACTCGTAAAGTTTCATCATCAGAAACTTCTGAAAGCAACGATGAAAATGATGATGAAGATGCAACATTAACCATAAATTATGATGAGGATGAATAACAATGATGAACATTCAAGGTTTAATGAAACAAGCCCAAATGATGCAAAAAAAGATGCAAGAGACACAAGCTCGTTTAGGAGATGAAGAGCGCACCGGTCAAAGCGGCGGCGGCTTGGTAAAAGTAGTATTAAACGGTAGGTCCGAGGCCAAACAGGTAAGCATAGATAAATCGTTAATGATTGAAAGCGAAACCGATGTTTTGGAAGATTTATTGGTAGCTGCCATCAACGATGCTCACAAACAAATTGAAGCCATGCAGGAAGAAGGCATGAAAGAAGCCACCGGCGGAATGAACTTCGGCGGTTTAAAAATTCCGTTTTAAGGACGACAAAATTGGCCGGAAAAGAAATTGAAAAACTTATAAAAGCGGTAGCCAAGCTGCCGGCTTTGGGCACACGTTCGGCAAGACGTATTGTACTACAGTTATTAAAAAAGCGCGATACGCAGTTATTGCCCTTAATTGAGGCTTTACAAGATGTTGCCGATAACATCAAGACTTGTCCGATATGCGGCAATTTTGATACCGAAGAACCCTGCTCCATATGCACAAGCTCATCAAGAGACGGTAAAACTCTGTGTGTGGTACAAGATGTTGCCGACTTATGGGCAATGGAGCGTGTCGGTTTTTACAAAGGCAAATACCATGTTTTGGGCGGAGTTTTATCGGCTTTAGAGGGTGTAACTCCTGAAGATTTGAACTTGGCAAGCCTGCCGCAAAGAATAGCAAACGAGCAAATAGAGGAAGTAATTTTAGCTCTGCCGGCAACTGTTGACGGACAGATTACCACGCATTACATTTTAAGTAAAATCAAAGACAGCGGAGTAAAAGTTACGACCTTAGCTCAAGGCATACCGGTAGGTGCCGAACTAGACTATATGGACGACGGCACCATACAGCTTGCCCTAAGCTCCCGCAAAAACCTTTAACATATGGCAATAAAAAAACGGCTTACGCCGCTTTTTTATTGTTCATCCCCTTCATCAACCAAGTGATTATCAATAGAATATCCGGTAGCTCGAACGGTTCGGATATAATCGGGGCCGAATTCGTTTAAAGATTTTCTTAAACGCCTTATGTGTACGTCTACCGTTCGCGATTCCACATAAATATTATCGCCCCAAACGGTTTTAAGCAGCACCTCGCGGGAAAATACTTTACCCGGACTTTCCATTAACAACTTTAACAATCTGAACTCGGTTGGTCCTAAATGTACGTAATTTTCACCTCGGAAAACTTTTTTAGCCACCAAGTCCATGCGAATATCTTCAAACACCAATTCCGAAACCTGATTAATAACCGGAGCTCGGCGTAAATTGGTTTTAACTCTGGCCATCAATTCCGGCACCGAAAACGGTTTGGTAACATAATCATCGGCACCGGCCGACAAACCTTTAATTTTATCTTCTTCCTGACCTTTGGCGGTAAGCATAATAATCGGAATATTTTTAATATCGGGCTTAGAGCGAATAAGTTTACAAATTTCCACTCCCGAAAGTTCGGGCAGCATCCAGTCCAACAAAATCACCGAGGGCAAATATTTTTCAACTTGTCCCAAAACTTTATTGCCGCGCGATTCTATAACAACTTCATAGCCTTCTTTTTCCAGATTATATTTTAACAATAACGCCAAAGCTTCTTCATCTTCCACCACCATAACCGTTGTCATAGGCTTTCTCCTTAAAAATTATCGCAAAGCTTCAATATTTTTCTTATAATCGCCGCCTTCAAAAACTGCGGTTCCGGCCACCAAAATATCGGCACCCGCCGCCACGCATTCGGCAGCGGTTAAAGGGTTAATTCCGCCGTCAACCTCAATTTTAATTGCGGTGTTTTTTATCATTTCTTTTACTTTAGCAATTTTTTGAAGCTGTGAAGGTATAAAACTTTGTCCGCCAAACCCCGGGTTTACGCTCATTACCAAAACCAAATCAAGCTTGTCCAAAACATACTTTAACACTTCCTCGGAGGTGGACGGATTAAGCGATACTCCGGCTTTAACGCCCAATGCTTTAATTTGACTTAAAGCCTTATCCAGATGTTTGCAAGCCTCGACATGAACGGTAATAATATCGGCACCGGCCTTGGCAAAATCATTTATCAATTTTTCGGGATTTTCGACCATTAAATGTACATCTAAAGGCAGCTTGGTATAAGGTCTTATACTTTTAACCACGGTTGGTCCGAAAGTTAAATTAGGCACAAATAAACCGTCCATAACATCGCAATGGATTAAATCGGCGCCGGCATTTTCCAAAGCTTGCACTTCCTGACGCAAAATACCGAAATCGGCCGATAATATACTTGGGGCAATCAAAACCATGAGCTTTCTCCTTTTGTCTTAAAGTATAATATCAAAAACTTAAATACTTGTAAAATTTATTTTTTCAGCTGTTGATTTTCAAACAATGACCATTATCTCCAGTAGTGTCGGATTATAAACTTAACGAAAGGAAACAAAAATGGGAGAGATGGCTAAAAAAATCGTCAGTGTTGATGTAGATGAATTATTGACACTTTTAAACGAAGCTTACGGTGAAGAATGGTTGGCTTACTATCAATATTTGGTCGGCGCATATGTTGCTCAAGGTCAAATGAAATCAGCCGTAGTTGAAGAATTTAAGGAGCACGCCAAAGAAGAATTGGAACACGCCGATATGCTGGCCGAAAGAATCATTCAACTGGGCGGTACACCGCTTTTAAGCCCCGACGAGTGGGAAAAACACGCCAAATGCAAATACGAAGCACCAACCAAACCTTATACACCAACTTTGGTAGCCCAAAATTTAGCTTCGGAAAGATGTGCGGTTAAACGTTATAAAGATTTATGTGATTTTTGCCACGGCAAAGATTATGAAACTTTCAGAATTGCCGAGCACATCTTAAAAGAAGAGCTGGCTCATGAGCAAGAAATGGAAGATTTTCTAACCGATTTAGATGTTCTGAACAAATAAAAATTATTAAATGCACTCTCTGCCGCCTAGCGAGGCGGCTTTTTTTTACAAATAAATATTTGACAAATATATACAAAAATGTACAATATAGAGAGTTTCATTGGAGAAAATAAGATGTCAGATTCTGAAAAAATACAACTTGTTGACGCTCACGGACAGCCGATTTCCGCACAAAAGAAAGCACTAATGATACCTATTGCCGAACGTGAACAACTTGCCGCCAAAATTTATAATTACTATATTTCATCAGCCGATGCACAGCAATTTATAGACAAAGCTCTTATGTTTGCTGATGTAAGCGACCCGAATCATATTACACTGAACCTAACATCACCTGAGTTTACCGACTTTTGCATTAGATACGGCTCACAAGAAATAATTAACTCTTCTCTTGATGAAAACTTATTAAAAGCCTACGAATTAGTACTAAATTTTTCAACATCTCATGAATATTTACGTCAAGGTGATGTATTAAGTTTGGACGTTGACGATTTGCCCAAAGTATCGACTCACTTCGGAGCCGCTCCCGAATTGCAAATTGCTATCGGTGTATGCTCAGTACAAACCGATCTGATTAACCTTCTTAACGGCACATCCGGCAAAAATATAACCTCATATCAAGCCAATCGTATTCAAGAAAAGTTTGAGGATTTATCGCAGTATTTAAATTCGGAACAAAAAGCTGCCGGTTATTACAACATATCCATTCTGCATCGTGCCTTATTGCCCGAAAAAGATGATTACATGTCATCGGAGAGCTCAGCCGAGCATGAATGTTTAAAAAAGGTTTTAGAGTACACCGGCGACTATAAACGTATCAATTACTGTGTAAACCGGCTTGAAAATTATAAAGCCGATTTCGGACTGATACGCGCCGCATATCGACGCTCCTTAACAGAGACCACGGTTCCTTCCGACTTATATAAAATTCATACGGCTCTGGCTCAATGCTATATGCAAGATTATCACCCCAAAATCGGGTTTGAAAACAACTCATCTGCATATAACCCGGAAAATGATAAATTGCAAAAAGCAGAATTGCATTATCAGCAAGCTTTTAAATACGCTCAAAAACCCGAGCGCTTAAACATTTTAAAAAGCATTGCCAAGTTACAAATGCGACAAGGCAATATTGATGCCTGGACAGCCACCGAAACCAAACTCGCCATGAAATTTCTAACCGGAGAATCCCGTGTATCTTTATTAATTGAAATTGCCGGGAAAAACGCTAAATACGCCAAAGATTATTTAGAAAAATCTCTTGATGAAGTTTCGCATTCACGTAAAATAACCACCGGCAAGAAAAAACTTTTAATCGGTAAGATTGATCACTTTTTAAGACCTATATATCAAAAAGATAACAATCGCGACGGTCTGCAAAGGCTCGATAACATCGTAAAACAGTATCAACAACATCAAGCCCAATGCCCACTGCTGCAATACCAAACTAAGCGTAAACAACGCGATTAAAAAATAAAACCCCGATATGTTTCGGGGTTTTATTTTTATAAATCATCGGTAAAGGCGTTCTTTTTAACGTGTTTAACGTAAACCTCATAATCTTTAACGACCTCTTGCAAATCATCATCGATTTCAAAGATTATGGCTTTTTCTGCCTCTTGCAACAAAGGAATTACTTTTTCGTTTAAGTAGTCAAACAAAACCGTTTCATGCTCACTGCGATAAAATGTTGCATGCTCGCCGCCGTCATACAAAATAAACGGATTATTAGGCTCTCCGTCTCTGGTTTTTATCACAAAGACCAACGGACCTTCAGCGGTAATTATTACATTATAATCGTATTCGTGTTCCATTATCTAGTCCATTCTTTACCACGGTCAATTAAATTTTTTTCCAAGGTGCCAACACCTTTTTTTAATGTTCCGAACAGAGCCTTCCCTATACCCAAATTCGGAGCTTTAACAAACTCATTGGCTAAGTTGGCCGCTCCGTTCAAAACCACTTCGGCAGCATTTAACCCCCATCCGGCAAGCTTGGCGGCAATACCTAAACCTAAGGCCGTACAGCCTAATGTTTTTTTAGCTAACTTTACTTTATCCATCTGCTCTCTCCGTTGTTTTATTATTTTACACTAACCTGCCGACTAAGTCAAAAGTAAATTAAATCCGTTTTAAAATCTCTTGCAAAATATTTCCATCTCCGCCTTGGTAGCAACTATTTAAAATAACATCGGCATTGAGTTTGTTTTTAAACCAAGTCCGCTGCCTTTTGGCGTATTGACGAGTATGAAGCTTGGCATTATCAAGGGCTTCATCATAACTTACATCACCCTTTAAATAACTCATAAGCTCGGGAACACCCAAAGCTTTCATGGCCGGCAAGCTCTCATCAAGCTCTAAAGAATATAAATATTTAACTTCATTTAAGGCGCCTTCTTGCATCATCTTATCAAAACGTATATAGCAACGCTTATCTAACTCCTGAGTTTGAGGGCAGATTTTAACGGTTGTAAATTTGGCCTGCGGCAATTTTTTTATCATCGGTTTTTTATACCAGTCCGATAACTTTATGCCGGTATCTTTTAACACCTCATAGGCTCTAACGATTCGCGTGGTGTCATTAACATTAAGCTTGCTTGCGGTTTGAGCATCTTCTCTTTGCAGTAAATTATAAAGATACTCGTTACCATGGTTTTTAACAAGCTCCGCCACTTCTTGCCTAACTTGTAATGAAGTTTCGGGAATGGGAGTTGTGCCGTTAATCAGATTATCAATATACAGCCCGGTTCCTCCAACAACCACGGGAATTTTATTTTCCGCCCACAGACGCATAATCACCTCTTGAGCTTTATCAAGCCAATCGACTACATTACCCCGAAATGAAGGCTCGTATATTTCAAACAAATAGTGAGGGATTTGAGCCTTTTCCTTTGCACTCGGACAAGCGCTGATAATCGGCATATATTTATAAACCTGCATTGAGTCGCAATTAACCACCGCCGAGTTAAGAGCCTTAGCCACATCAATCGCCAGCGCCGATTTTCCCGATGCCGTAGGTCCGGCAATAACAATTACCCTATTTTCCGACACTTGGCATTCTCCACCAACATTGTACACAACCGTTCATACGAAATACCGATATATTTAGCTTGCTCCGGCACTAAAGATAACGGGGTTAATCCCGGATTGGTATTAACTTCCAAAAAGACCACACCGTCAGTTTCGTTATACCTAAAATCGGAACGAGATACAGTATTGCAATTTAAAATTTTATGCACTTTTTGCGCATAATCCAAAGCTTCTTTATATGCCTTTTCGGGTATTTTTGCCGGCAAAACGTGCTCAGTCATACCATTGGTATATTTAGCTTTGTAATCATAAAAATCAACTTTGGGGCACAGCTCTGTAACGCCGCAAGCCTTACCGTTGATTACCGCCACGGTCAGCTCATGTCCGGCAATATATTTTTCAACTAACAATAACCTTTGTTCATCATCATAGGTAACTTGCTTTTTATCATCATCGTTATGAACAATAAACACCCCGACGCTGGAACCGTCTTGACAGGGTTTAACCACATACGGATATAAAAGTTTGGTACCGCTGTTTTTAAATTGTTCATACGTCATCAGTTCATAATCGGCAGTTTTAATTCCGTAACTTTGACAGATTTTTTTAGTTAAAAACTTGTTCATACCGATAAGCGAAGCTTCCAGTCCCGAATGAGTATACGGAATTTGCAGCATATCTAAAAATCCCTGAATTTCACCGTCTTCACCCCAGTTACCGTGCAGAGCATTAAAAACAACATCGGGTTTTTCTTTTTCTAAAGTTGCCAGTAAATTTTTAACCGAAATCAAGTCGTGATAAACAACATCATAACCTTGTTGCTTTAAGGCGTTTTCAACACCTTTGGCACTTACCAAACTTACCTCGCGTTCAGCTGAAAATCCGCCGGCTAGTATCAAAATTTTTTTTGACATCATTTTTTCCTTTATTCTTGCAAAATTTTTGATAGTATAAGCCCAAACTTTTAAGAAAGCATAAAACTACATGAAAAACTTTATCTTTTTTTTATTTTTAAGCATATTTCCGAGCCTTGTTTACGCTGCCGGTGTGGAACATAAACTAAATGTTCGCATCGGAGTATTTGATGCAGCCCGAGTTAATATGAAATATAATCTTGATAAAAAAAACTATCAATTTACCTCTCAAGTTGCCACCGCCGGAATGTTCGGTAAATTATATTTTTTTGATGCAACTTATTCATCATCGGGGTTAATTAAGGAAGGTAAAATAATCACTAAAGATTATAGCTATAAAACCAAATCCAGCTCACACGACCGTACCAAACAGTTAGTGTTTGAAAACGGAGTTTTGGACCACCGCCTAAGTTCACTTGACGGAACGCCTAAAAGAGTAGAAATTACCTTACCCGAAACTCCTTTTGATGCCAGTGATATGCAAAGCATATTTGCTCTGCTTGCCTCACAGGTAAAACAAAACCGGTTTTGCGATATGGAAAAGACTATATTTGACGGTAAAAAATTATACCAAATAATCATCAAAGATGAAGGCAAAGAATATTTTCAAGATGAAGAAGTTCCGTTTTCCGGTCCGTCTCTAAAATGCTCAATTTACATCCATAATTTAGATGAAGAAGCCGATTACGACTTATTGCTAAGTACCACTGCCGAAAGACCTGTATATTTTTGGATATTGGAAGATAAAGAAACTAAAATGCCGTTTCTGGGCAAAATAGAAATATCATCAACCCCTTTAGGTACGCTCAAAGCTTACACAACGGCAATTTCTACGGAGAAATAAAATGAAAAAATCAGAATTACTGTTACCTGCCGGATCACTGGTAAAATTAAAGACCGCCTTAATGTACGGAGCTGATGCCGTATACGCCGGCACACCGGATATGAGCTTGCGCACACAATCATCATTTAGTTTAGAAGATTTATCCGAAGGTATAGAGCTTGTACACAGTGAGGGTAAAAAGATTTATCTTACCCTAAATTTATACATACATAATGAAGAAGCCGAAAAACTTCCGCACTTTGTTGATACCTTGCGGCAGTTAAAGCCCGACGGAGTATTGGTAGCGGACCCCGGAGTATTTTACTATTTAAAAGAAAATGCCCCTGAATTAAACCGCTTTGTATCAACGCAAGCCAACATCTGTTCGGCGCAAACCGTTAAGTTCTGGCAATCTATGGGGGCCAAACTCTGCGTTTTGGGTAGAGAAGTAACGTTTAACGAGATGAGGCAGATTCGCGAGCAATGCCCTGATATATTACTTGAAACATTTGTTCATGGAGCAATGTGTATGTCTTATTCAGGAAGATGCTTAATTTCTAACTTTTTAGCCGACCGCAGTGCCAACAAAGGTAAATGCGCCCATTGTTGCCGCTGGCATTATAAACTGCATTTGCGGTTAAAAGACGGTACGGTTAAAGATTTAGAAATAACCCCTGAAAATAAAAATGCCTTTGAGTTTTTATTAGAAGAAGACTTCCGTCCCGGAGAATATTACGAAGTGGTGGAAGACGAGCATGGCAGTTATTTATTAAACTCCAAAGATATGTGCTTAATGCCCCGTTTAAATGACATTTTAGCCATTGGTATGGATTCGCTCAAAGTTGAGGGACGTAATAAAACCGAATATTATGCCGGTACCGTTGCCAGAGCCTACCGCCAGGCTATTGATGATTATTATAACAACCCCGACGAATGGGATTGGCAAAAGTATATGCCGGAATTAAATACTTTGCAAAATCGTGGATATTGTTTAGGTTTTCATGACGGTAAATTAACCAACATCAGCCAAAATTACGAATATACCCGTACCTTGGGCGATTGGTTGTTTGCCGGTTCTATTGTTAAATGGGAAGGTGATGATGCCATCTTTGAAATCCGCAATTACATCAACGGAGGAGAAGAATTTGAATTTTTAATCCCCGGCGGATTAGAAACTTTAAAACTGACTTTAACCGAGTTTGAAGACGCCGACAGTGGCGAAATCACTCCCAGAGTTTCGGCCGGACAAGAAAAGAAAATCAGGATTCGTCCGCAAGCTTGGAATAAACCGATTAATGAGGTTAAAAAGTTGTTACCGCAATATGTAATTGCCCGTAAATTTAGTCCGTTAAAAGGCGAAAATCAAACCATGCATGAGCACAAACTGCAAGAGTTTGATATATTGTGCCAACATAAGGATAATAAGCTAAAATAGCATATGCTCGCACAAAACTTTCACACCGAGCAATATTAAAATAACTCCTGCAGCGATTTCCATTTTTTGCTGCGGGAGTTTTTTAAAGAAACGGTTTAAGAAAAAGGCCGTTAAAGAACAAACAAAAGTAGTTACCCCTATAATCAAAGCAGTTTTAAAAATAGCCACTTTGGCAAAGTACAAACTAACCCCCGTAACCATAGCATCAATACTGGTAGCAAGACCTAACATAAACAGCACAGGGAGAGTAAGATTTTTTTGCAAGTTTTCTTCATTATCGGATACGGCATTAATAATAACATTAAGCCCCAAAATACCAAACACGGTAAAGACCAACCAGTGATCAAAACTAGCCACATATTTACTGACAGGAGCAGTACAAAACCAACCGATAACAGGCATTATAAATTGCCCTCCGCCAACGGCCAAAGCTAATTTTAATGAACTCATCAGACGGTGTTTTTTTATAATCAATCCGTAAGAAAAAGAAACCACAAAAGCATCAACCGACAAAGCCAGAGCCAAAAGAAAAACATCTAAAATCGTCATTTATATATCCTTAGTAAAAAGTCAGGAGTAATTTAGCAAGATATATATAAAAAGCAACAAAAAAACCGGCAAAAAAGACCGGTTTTTAATAAAATCGTTCACCTCTAGAGGTAAACATAAAGTCCCCAAGCCTCCTCGACATCGACGGGTTTTCCGGTAGCAAAATCAATAGCCTTTGCGCAATATTTCTTTTCATCGCGCACCCAGCATGCCCCTGATTTAGGTACCGTAAAATGAGCTCCAACCTCAACAAGCATTTTGTTAATTTCATTAAGGTTCTGGCGAACCAGACGCATTTCGTGTTCTGTCATCAGGCGCAAGCGGTAACTATAAATTTCCAGGCCTCTTCTAAAAGCCTCATAATTAGGATAATTACGGCTAAACACCATAGTAGACATAACAGATACCCCACCGATAAGGATACCGACCAATTTCACATCTTTATTGAAATCATCGGAAACATAAACGAATTTAAACTTTCCCATAATATAAAAATTATATCAAACTAGCTTGATAGTATTACCAAACCTAAAAAGTGTCAAGCAGCAAGGAAAAATATTTTAGTCGGTTTGCTTTATGGTAAAATCCAGAGGCGGTAAAGTTCTATATCCGGCTTTCATACCGGTAACTCTCATTCTTAAACCATCTATTTCATTACAAACAAATGGCGATAAAAAGATTAAAGAACCGACACTTACGACCGTACCTTGTTTAAATACCATATCATTTTTAATAAGAGTTGAGCCATATACTTTACGCTCTTCCGAAGCTCCCGGACGCGAGAAGTATACACGAGTTTTTTCAAAAGACTTTTCCCAATCACGATCACCATTTTGGGCGACCTTATAGATATTAAAATTTATTTTAATATCTTTAATACGTTCATTGGAAACGCACAAAGTCGAGTTAGGCAAAATATTGCCGATATCAATTATAATTTCGACCTGATTATCTTCATTAAAAGCTCTAATGGTTGAGGAGCTGCGCATGGTAACATCCCAATCATTATTTTCACTTTCTACCGTAAAATTTCCGCCTGCACGGCTTGCCAAATCGGTAAAAGCCGAAAGACTAAGCCAAGCAACAACAAGCAAACATATTTTTTTCATGGTTAAATCTCCGTTAGATTATATAGAATATAATTTATCCGTAAAAAAATTAAGGTGCAATATTTAAAATAAAAAAGGCAAAGTAGCAGTGTACTTTGCCATCAACAAAACGATTAAAACCATTTTTCGAGCAAGGTTTTAACGCAATCTGTCAACCCACTAAAGCTCCGTGATGAAGCGTAATGAGTCTTCAACCAAACCGCAAAATCCAAAGCGTCAACATTTTTGTTGAGTAACCACTGGTATGCTTTTTCTCTTTTATCGGCAGGAGAAAATAAAATAATCGGCGTACTGCCGGCAGCACCCAAAGCATAGCTTGCAAGTTTAACTCTTACCTGGATCCACGAAGCAAAAGTTTGTAAATCTATTCCGTCTTTTGCTAATTTTGTTTTTATAAAATAATAGCTCATAACTATAGTGTTTAAATAATTTCAAATGGACTGAGAGGAGTAACACCATAGTCAAAAAAAGTCAATACAAATTTAGATTATATATAAAAAGACGAATCGGAGTTTTCCGATTCGTCTTTTAGCTTATAAACAAAGCCCAAATTATTCAGCGTCAGCCTTTTTAGACTTTTTAGCTTTTTTCTCAGCTTCAGGAGCAGCTTCTACCGGAGCATCTTGTGCTTCTTGAGCAGCAGCGGCAGCTTTTTCAGCAGCGACGCGAGCTAAATCTTTAGCACCCTTAGCATTAACATCACGATCAACTAATTCAATAATAGCCATCGGAGCGCAGTCACCATAACGGAAACCGGCCTTAATAACTCTGGTATAACCACCATTACGTTCTTTATAACGTTCAGCCAAAGTAGAAAAAAGCTTAGAAACGACTTCATTATCACGCAAGAAAGCCAAAGCCATACGGCGACTATTTAAATCACCTTTTTTAGCATAAGAGATCATACCATCGGCAAAGGTTCTCAGTTCTTTAGCACGAGGTAAAGTAACTGTAATCTGTTCATGATTCAAAAGAGCATTAGTCAAATTTGAAAACAAAGCTCTGCGTTGACCTTTAGGCATATTAAATCTTCTATGTTTATCACCATGTCTCATTTCTAAAATCCTTTCTTTTTTCCAGTGCTTTGCCGGGCAAAGCGTATAAAACTCACGGTCTCTACCACGGTTTCCTGTTTTTAAGTACAGGCTCATGCGTAAAAACCAAACTTTCGGTAGACTTCTAACATACAAAAAACATAAAAGCAAGCAGAATCTTTAAACATCGCTCTTAATATAAAGATATTCGCCGAGACTCTTTTTGATTGCAAAAAAAAAAAACGGTTTATGATTTCGTTTAAAGTCCTTTAACGAACCAAACTTCGGAGGTTTTAGATGAAATTTAATGAACTTGGACGGTCATTCTTCCGTAAAATGGTGCAGATACGCCGCTATTTTGTGACGAAGTGTACAATAAGAAGTACACGAGGAGCAAAATTGCCAATAGATGCGACTTTTTCCGAAAGTTTGGAAAAGAGTTTAGATAAAGTCGTTTCTAGGGAAGAAAAAAATTTTAGTGTACACAAAAAGTACATGAATTTTTTTCAGTACCGTAAAACGGCTTTAGATGAGCACTTATACAAACTTTCCGCCGGAAGAAGTATGGTCGAAATGCTGGGTGTTCTTGCTATTATCGGCGTACTTTCCATCGGAGCTATTGCCGGCTACTCCAAAGCCATGATGAAATATAAACTCAATAAACAAGCAGAAGCCTTTAATATTTTCCTTAATAACGCCATATATTTGCGAGACATATTCAACAAAGCGCCCGATGGCTCTGATTTTAATTGCAATATAATGGATAAACTCGGGTACATTCCCGATGGTATGATATGTAAAAATAACAACATATATGATAATTTTAACAATTTAACCATTTTTCACTATTCATACTCTGCCAATGGT
The DNA here is from genome assembly GCA_944392295.1 of uncultured Alphaproteobacteria bacterium. Classification (GTDB taxonomy): domain Bacteria; phylum Pseudomonadota; class Alphaproteobacteria; order RF32; family CAG-239; genus CAAFZY01. Next base: position 31,542 of record CALXWE010000004.1, on the reverse strand, counting down.
CTTGTAACTTATTACCTAGATACATCTTTTGCCATCAGCAACAACAAGATGACTGAGCAATCTCTGGAAATATGTCGTAATATGATATTAACTGCCAAAGAAAATGCCGATAATATTTATTTAGTTAGTATACGTTCTGGACAAGACGATGGTTCTTACACTGCAAACTCTCTAAACGGAAATTATCAAAATAATAATTCTGACCGTAGTAAAAAGCTTTATAATGCCTCAATAACTCAAATAGATGATTTATGCAGAACTTGTGAATCTAAAAATTATTGCTCTATTGTAATTTATCTGCAGATAAGAAAATAACGCGGTAGGCAGTTCCTTTTAAAGTTGCAAAAAAAAAAAACGGTTTATGATTTCGTTTAAAGTCCTTTAACGAACCAAACTTCGGAGGTTTTAGATGAAATTTAATGAACTTGGACGCTCGATGGTCGAAATGCTCGGCGTGCTGGCAATTATCGGTGTGCTTTCCGTCGGTGCCATCGCCGGATATTCTAAGGCAATGATGAAATATAAACTAAATAAACAAGCAGAACAGATTTCTTTTTTACTCTCGTCTCTTTTCCCCTATGGGCAATCTCTGGGTCGTGGTGAAGTCGGAGCATCTGTAAACCTTGTACCGATAATCGGCAAATTACATATGGTTTCGGAAGATATGCTTTACCAAAACGGCACAAAAATTAAAGACGCTCTCGGTACCAGTATTGAGATAACTTCTGTAAAGGAACAACCTGCAAATTCTTCTGCATTTGAATACTATTCAATGTCGTTTATATTTGATGATTCTCCTTATGATTTTGAAAGTTGTCGCAATATATGGAATATTATTAAAGGATTTTCCGGTAATATTTGGCATGCCGGTATGTATAAAATACAAGGCGGAGAAGATGATGTTAGCCAGGTACACGGTGACTATACATGTACAAACAACCGCAAATGCCTAAGAGATTTACAAGTGTCTGACATATATACCATGTGTAAATTTTGCGAGCAAACCGATTATTGCCGTCTAACCATTAACTGGAGCGATAATCCACCAAATTGGTAATATCAATAAGCCATAACAATAAAACCTTATCAACAATTGATAAGGTTTTATTTTATACATGCCTCTGCAGATAAGAAAATAATGCGATAGGCAGTTCCTTTTAAAGTTGCAAAAAAAAAAACGGTTTATGATTTCGTTTAAAGCCCGTTAACAACTCAAATTCGGAGATTTTAGATGAAATTTAATGAACTTGGACGGTCATTCTTCCGTAAAATGGTGCAGATACGCCGCTATTTTGTGACGAAGTGTACAATAAGAAGTACACGAGGAGCAAAATTGCCAATAGATGCGACTTTTTCCGGCAGAAGCATGGTCGAAATGCTCGGCGTGCTAGCAATTATCGGTGTGCTTTCCGTCGGTGCCATCGCCGGTTACTCTAAGGCTATGATGAAATATAAACTTAATAAACAAGCAGAATCATTAAATTTATTAATAAATTACTCTCTGCAAAACTTAAGTACTTTAGGTCCACAACAAGATACTCTTGTAGAACATGCCGATATTCTTTACAAACTTAATTTAATCCCTGATGGAATACAATACAACCAAAGTCGCTTATATGACATATTTAACAATCATATCAGAGTGTACACACAAGCTAAAAATTCTACATATAATTACGGAATTTCAATACGTAACACTTCAGGAAGTACAATGGATAAAGAAATTTGTAGAAACATAGTAACGGTTGCCAAAGAAAATAAGGCAAATCTCTACCAACTTGTTAGTTACAACAATGAAGAACAAAGCCATTTCGGAACCTTGTATGGGGATAATTATTGCACCAGCAACGTTAAATGCCTAAAAGATTTAACCATCAGCGATATAGATTTATTATGCACCAATAAGACCGATATATTTTATATTTTGTGGAATTAGTAAAAGTACCCATTTTGCCATCTATAACCTCTAATTTCAGACACAAATTCATCTACGTCGCCCGAAAATTGCAAAAAATTAATATTTTTCTTACCGCTTAAAAAGTTCGGAGAACGAGTTAAATACGCCGCAAGCCCTGTTGCTTGGAACGGAAGTTCAAAGAATTAGACAGATACGAAGAAAGCTTTCTTGCAAAGTGTACACTACCATCCAAACAAGCCGCTAAAAGTTCGGAGAATGAGTTAAATACGCCGCAAGCCCTGTTGCTCGGAACGGAAGTTCAAAGAATTAGGCAAATACGAAGAAAGCTTTCTTGCGAAGTGTACAAAAACAGGTACATGAGCAAGAAAGCTTTCAAGTAGGTTTCAATTATGTGAACTTCCTAGAAGTGATCGTCACACTTCTTAATCAACTCCTCAATGTTCTCCGGGGGCCAACCTGGGGTTTCCATACCCAAATGAATGCCCATCTTGGCCAATACTTCTTTGATTTCATTCAAAGACTTACGACCAAAGTTCGGAGTACGCAACATCTCGGCTTCGGTCTTTTGTACCAAATCGCCAATATAAACAATATTATCGTTCTTCAAGCAGTTTGCTGAACGAACCGAAAGTTCAAGTTCATCAACTTTCTTCAACAAATTACGATTGAAAGGCAACTCTTCTTTAACATCTTCAACTTCATTTTCCGGTTCATCAAAGTTAATGAACGGTTTTAATTGATCTTGCAAAATACGAGCTGCATAAGCAACTGCATCTTCCGGAGTAACAACACCGTTGGTCTCAACAACCATGGTCAATTTATCATAATCGGTAATTTGACCTACACGAGTGTTCTCAACTTTATACGAAACTTTCTTAACCGGAGAATAAATTGCATCAACGGCAATCAAGCCGATAGGAGCGTCAGCCGGTTTATTTTGATAAGCAGGTACGTAACCTTTACCTGTATCAACCGTCAATTCCATAGAAATTTTAGCACCTGCATCCAAGTTGCAAATAACATGGTCAGGGTTCATAATTTCCACATCATGACCGGCATCAATCATGGCTGCGGTAACCACACACGGGCCTTCAGCCTTTAAGGTCATTGTTTTTTGGCCTTCACTATGAACAGCCACAGCCAAGCCCTTAACGTTCAAAACGATGTCGGTAACATCTTCTCTAACGCCGGGGATAACTGAAAATTCATGCAAAACGCCATCAATTTTAATAGCTGTTACGGCGCCGCCTTGCAAAGAAGATAATAAAACTCTTCTTAAAGCATTGCCCAAAGTCAGACCAAAACCTCTCTCCAGGGGTTCTACCACTATCTTAGCTTTATTTCCGCCTTCGCCGGAAGTAACTTCTAAATTAGTTGGTTTAATAAGTTCTTGCCAATTTTTTTGAATCACCGGTATACCCTCTTTCTAGTTTAGTTATATATGCATATATTAAAAAAAGCACAAAGCTGCGGAGACCAAAATAAGCCTCCGCAATTGTAAAACTTATATTAAACGCGACGTCTCTTTCTCATACGACAACCGTTGTGCGGAATCGGAGTAACATCACGAATGGAAGTGATTGTAAAACCAACAACCTGCAATGCTCTGATTGCCGATTCTCTTCCTGAACCAGGACCTTTAACTTCAACTTCCAAAGTTTTCATGCCACATTCCTGAGCTTTTTTACCAGCTTCTTCTGCTGCAACTTGTGCGGCATAAGGAGTTGATTTACGGGAACCTTTAAAGCCTTGCGCACCGGCTGTTGACCAAGCAACAGTATTCCCTTGAGCATCAGTAATGGTTATTCTTGTATTGTTAAATGTAGAATCCACATGGGCAACACCGGATGTGATATTCTTTTTTTCTTTTTTCTTAACACGTTGTGTAACTGCTTTTGCCATTGCTACCTCTCAATTATTTCTTCTTATTAGCAACAGTTTTACGTTTACCTTTACGGGTACGAGCATTTTGTTTAGTGCTCTGTCCGCGAACCGGCAAACCTTTACGATGCCTTAAACCTCTGTAACATCCCAAGTCCATAAGTCTTTTGATGTTAACGCCTACTTCACGACGAAGTTCACCTTCTACAAGGTAACCCTTATCAATTACATCACGGATTTTTGCAACTTCTTCATCGCTTAAATCTTGTACGCGACGGTCTACAGAAATACCTGATTTTGCACAAATATCTTGAGCAGTTTTTCTTCCGATACCGAAGATATAGGTCAGTGCGACTTCAATCCTCTTAGCGGAAGGAATGTTTACGCCAGCTATACGAGCCAAATTAACTCTCCATTTTCTAATTAATTAAAACATTTAAAAAGTTGATCACCACTTTTCAAAATTAAGCGGATTATATTCTAATATTTATCAGAGTCAATAGAGTTTTAACAAAAAATTTAAATTTTTATATTTTTTTCAATCACTCATCAGATTCTGATACATCTAGACCCAATACTTTGGCAATTTTTTGAGCAGTTGCTTCAATGGTACCCGTACCATCTACACAGCTTAGCAGACCTTTCTTTTCAAAATAAGGAATAGTTGGATAGGTCAAAGCCCTGTAATTTACCAAACGATTTTGTACGGTTGTACGATTATCATCGGCTCTTCTGGAAAACTCCGTACCGCCGCAAACATCGCAAACACCGTAAACTTTAGGCTTTTGGAACTTATCATGATACCCTTGCCCGCATTTCATGCAAGAATATCTTCCCAAAATGCGCTCCATAATTATTTCATCGGGAACTTGAATTTCAATCACCCGATTTAATTCTATATGTTTTTCACGCAAAATTTTTTCTAAGGCTTCTGCCTGAGGCAAGGTTCTTGGAAAGCCGTCCAGAATAAAACCATTTTTGCAATCAGGTTCATCAATTCTTTTTGAAACCATTGCAATAATCATTTCATCAGTAGCAAACTCACCTCTGTCCAGAGCCGCTTTTAATTCGCGCCCCAAAGGAGTATCTTTAGCCGCTTCTGCTCTTAACATTTCGCCGGTTGAAAGATGGCAAATATGAGCTCGCTCTTTCAAGATTCGAGCTTGAGTGCCCTTACCGCAGCCCGGAGCTCCGGTAAGAACAATTCTTAAACCTTTATTAGATTCGTTCATGATTATTTTCTTTTCTTATGAACCAATGCTGCCTTTTTAATCAAACCCTCGTACTGATAAGCAATCAGGTGTGATTGAACTTGCGTCATAAAGTCCATAGTAACTTGAACCACGATGAGCAGCGTTGTTCCGCCTAAAACAAACGGTACCGAAAGTTTTGAAATCAAAATTTCCGGCAAAATGCATAAAGCCGTTAAATAGGCAGCACCCAATACTGTCAAACGCGTAATAACATAATCAAGATACTCTGCAGTATTTTTACCCGGACGAATACCGGCAATAAATCCGCCGTGCTTTTTCAAATTATCGGCCGTTTCTTCCGGATTAAATACCACAGCGGTATAGAAAAACGAGAAGAAGATAATTAAAAATGCATACAAAGCCAAATAAAGGGGTTGACCGTGACCAAGCCATTGGCTCATAGTCTGAGCCCAAGAAGGTCCATCCTGAGCCGATAAATTAGCAATAGTAATCGGCAGCAGCAACAAAGAACTGGCAAAAATCGGAGGAATAACGCCGGTCGGGTTAATTTTTAACGGCAAATGCGAACTTTCGGCAGCAGTCATACGCATACCCATCTGACGCTTCGGATATTGAATAATGATTTTACGTTGAGCTCTTTCAACGAAAACAATGATGTAAATTAAAGCCAGAGCCATAACGAGCAACATAGCGATTACACCCAAAGACATTGAACCGATACGACCCAATTCAAAAGTTTGAGCCAACGCGTTAGGAATGTTGGCAATAATACCTACGGTAATGATTAAAGAAGAACCGTTACCAACACCACGAGAAGTAATTTGGTCACCAAGCCATACTACAAACATGGTACCACCGACCAAAGATACGATAGTTGTAAACTTAAATACAAAACTCGGAATAACAACAGCAGAAACACCCATGCCGTTACTCATACTTTCCAAGCCGACAGCAATACCGTAACCTTGAATAATGGTAATCAAAACCGTTAAAATCTTTGTATAATGAGTAACCTTGCGATATCCGGCCTCACCTTCTTTTTTCAGAGCGGCCAAAGACGGAATAACCGACTGACCGAGTTGAATAATAATAGAAGCCGAGATATACGGGAAGATATTAAGAGCAAAAATGGTCATACGCGACAACGCACCACCGGAAAACATATTAAACATACCCAAAATACCGCCTGAATGCTGAGCAAACACATCAGACAAGACTGCCGCATCAATACCCGGCAACGGGATAAAAGTTCCCAAGCGGAACACTATTAAAGCTAAAATCGTAAACCACAATCTTCTTTTAAGTTCGTCAGCTTTACTAAATGCGGACATATCCATATTAGCCGCCATTTTTTCTGCTAATGATACCATTTTTTCTTCCTTAAAAAACACAAATTTAAAAACACTAAGCATGGCCACAAAAAGCCATTTGGCAATAATCTAATACATAAATTAAAAATTATTGCAACAATTTTCTCTTTATCCTCAAGTTTTTATTAAAATTATTAGCGTTCTTCTGAGTCTTTGTATCTTTGCCTATTTATCAGATTATTATTGCGTACCTTTTGCTCGGTTACGGTATGCATATTACCGTTGCGGCTCTCAAGTTTTTCTCTTGCCATATCGCTCCTCATATCAACAAAATATTTGGAAGCATATTCTTTCATCGCCGGATTGTTTTGGCACACAAAAGACATCTGCATGGCAAAGGCATAATCTAAATCTTGCATTGCCAAAGGCTTATGAGCAACGGTATTATATTCTTGAACGGCTGTTCTGGCAAACTTGCGCCCATACTGGGTATAAAGCGCCATAAAATCTTTTACTTTGTTATTTTGACCGACCGAACCGATTTCATTAACCCCGCACAATATTTTTCCGTCCTTTTTATCGGGGTTAACAATAATTTTACTACTATCCATATTGGAATGGCAGACAACTTTTTCTGCAAACGATGCCGAAGGCTGCGGCATAGGTACACCAAACTCTGCCAACATCGCGGCACATTTTTCCTTACCGTTATCGCGTTTTTCCCATTCAAAGTCGGAATATTTGGCATTTTTGACCCCTTCCGTGGGCAAATTGTGCAAATGTCCCAAGAATTGACCGATTTGACCGGCCAAAGCATTCATCTGCTCAGGAGTTAGGGTGCTTTTATCTATATCCGACAACTTTTCGCCGGATATCTTTTGATAAGAAATAACTGTCGGGTCTCCCTCTTTCACGCATTTTATTTCCGGCAGCATGGTTTGCAAAGAAGCATCACCGTCTTTGCGCACGAGTTGTGAAATTTGCAGCTGATTAACGTTAAGATTGCGAGTATATTCCGTAACTGCCTCGCAAAAAACCGTATTATCTTTTTCCGTAACTATACCATGATCCCAATCCGGACGTTGGAGTTTGCCTTGATAAGTTTTAACACCGGCTTCTTTGAGCATTTGTTCCCAGCCACGAATATATTCTTCTTGTTTAATCTGCGGCATGGAAGCCAACTCATGCCCTCTGTCCGTATTGATAAACTTAGGTTTATATCTGGTTTGCCACGATAAACGTATTCTATCGGCATCCCATAAACAGGCCGAAACATTATCCGGCGGATTAGAACCCGTAGTATGATTAACAACGGCATTAACGATTTGTTCTTTTTCAGTTTTTGAAACTGCCCAGTTCGGATATTTATTGTTCCACATATCCAAAAATTCAGCGGCGATAGGAGCGCAATTTTCGGCGTGCGATTTTTCCGAATCATCGTTTTTACGGGCACAATCATGCAACCCTGCCGCCAGCACCACCGGCAACGGATTTTGTTTTTGTGCCAAGGCTAAATCGATGGAACGTAAGCCGACCATTTCCGTATGAGTTATGCCGTGTGTACCTGTATCAGGCTGTTGAGAAAATTGTCTGATTTCCGGCAAAACGACAGTTTCCAACATTTTAGCCCAATACAATTTTTCAGTCTTTATTTTTTCATTCTTTTGTATTTCGGCATTTTCCAGAAGTGGCAGACGCGGATTAACGCCTCGTTCCGAAGCATTAATATAAACGGCTCTTCCTGCCGAAACTTCCGCCGCCAATGATTTTACAAAATCAGAATCTTTGGCCATACCGGCAATTACTTTATTTTCTGCAAACCATTTTTCTTCATCTTCAGGGGAAGAAAACATCACGAACTGGGCATTATGAGCCATAGCTTCTTTAGGCGTAACTTCTATATGCTTTACCAACTTCGGTCTTTGTTCCGTAATATATTCTGCCGCCACGCCGCGAGCATCATATTCAGGTCGAAAATCTTTTCCGTCGACAACATAAATATGACCTTTGTTTTCACCCTTTTCAAACTTTTTATACTTTCTTTCCGAGCCGATTAGCAAAGGTATACCGTCATCGGTAAAAGTAATGGCTGACGAACATTTTTTTATTGCATAAGCATAGCTGCCATCCTGTGGTATAGGCTCATTTACGGCATCTCTTCTGGTAGGAATTCCGAACAATCGAGCCGGAATATTTAATTTTTCTTGCAACTCCTTGCCCGAAAACTTTTCAAGCTCGGGGTATTTTGACCTTAATTCTTTTATGGCATTTAATTCATTTTGAGTTTCTTTGGCAAATATCGGGGCATATTCCGTGCCATCAACATTTAAAAGAAAATCTTCCGAAGATATATGCGTACCATGAGCAATATACTTGGCTGCATCTTCTGGATGCTGTGCATATTTTTGCTTTTGTTCGGCATTAACCTCGGCCAGATAATTTTTAGCGACTTCTATTAATTCGTCATCAGTCATTGTTGTTCCTTTCTAAACCTACACTTATTTCAGGCTATCACAGAACACAATTTTTGTCAACCTTCGGCTTGTTTACCTTTTTCCAGAGCTAGGCGGATAAGTTTAGGGTCAGCCCCGACGATTTCCCGATACGAAGCTCCGGGCATAATGGCAAAATCCAAGGCATTGCCTAAAAAAATATATTTATAATGCCCCTTTGGAATTACAAAGCGGCGACATCCTTCGACAAACAATTTTTCAACTACCGTCCCTTCTGCTATTGTAAAATTTTGAGCTCCGCTTAAATTAAGCTCATCACTTTTGATAATCGGTAATCTGGTATTGCGTGATGAAGTAAGAATCAAACTGCCGATTTTAGCCTCAGTATCAATCAATGTCGAATCAGCTCTATCCAAAAACACTCTTTCATACTTGCCTTGCGGAACAACCGCCCGAAGGGTCTCATTTAATATTAAAATTTTTATTTTAACTCCGGGTTCAATATAAAAACCTTTAGCGCGGCTTAAATCGACACGCTCGTATTCGCCTTTTTCGACCGTTGCACCAAAAGTATCTTGCAGACTAAGTTTCATAACACATCACCACCTTACAAAACTATAATACAACAAGCCGCAACGAGGTCAACTTATTTTAAAATTTAAAACCAATCAAAACTAAAGTAAGACCGCCCTCCTGGATTTTGGCTGTCATCTTGCACTCTGCATACGTTTTCAATATCAGACAACTTAATATCCTTCAGGCACTTACGAGTTTCCGAGCAATAACCATCTCCATAATAATTAAGTTGTCCACCACTGGGTATTGTTACTGTAAAGTAAGATAATTGTCCGCTAAATTCTTTAGCAAGCGTTAACAGATTTTGACACGCATAAAATCTAAAATTAGTATTTTCAATATAGTAGCGCAAACCCCACTTATAAGCCGCAGGATATAATGTAGAACTAATAAGGACAATGGATGAACCAAATATATCATAAAGATTATTTTTTTCATATTTAAATCCATCTGGAATTACATTTAACTTATCAAACAAATAAGTCATATCAATTTCACCAGCATCTATCGGTAAATTTGTTGTAAACTGCAAAGCATTTTGCAACAAAAAGCTCATACCTGACATATGCACATTCAGTTTATGCTTCATCATAGCCTTCGAATATCCGGCAATCGCACCAACGGACAACACTCCGATTATAGCCAAAACTCCCAACATTTCCACCATAGAACGACCTTTATCATTTGCATACATTTGCAACACCCTTAAAGAAACAAATTTAAACAAAAACCCACTTATCAAGTGGGCGGATGTTGACAACCGTATATACTCAAACGGCTCGACCTATTGGCATAAAGCTTATTTAGCCGACATCCGTCCATACGGATAGAAGTCGGCACATATTAAAGTCGTGTGCAAACGACTGAGTATATAAAAAGGTTGTCACGCCCCTGATATAAATCTATATCAGCTCGTTATTGTAAATGGATAACTTATAAAAGTAAAGTTAAAAGCTTTCATTATACAAGATAAATACGAAATGTTGTCAGTTTATCTAAACTCATTTACATCCAATACGTAGTTTTAAACAAAAAGCAGAGAGTGTAAAAACTCTCTGCTTCAATTTTTCTGATAGGTGTTACCTTGTACAGGAGATAACCTCGTCATCATAAATAATGACTTTTACGGTATCTCCTGCTTGGTAGTCCCAGTCTTTGGCTATCGTCCAAGATACCCGAAAAATACCTTTATCCCTGGCATAAATGTAGATGCTATCATCTGATTTCACATCCACATATTCCAGAAACACCTCTTCTGCCTGCTGTTCTTTGGCAGCTTTCTCTATATAAGCCTCATATCCCAATGCCAAACAGAAGACACACCAAAAAGCTATGATTATGCTAAAAAGTATCGACCACAGCTCATTATCTCTCCTTATGTATCTCCAAGACAGTATTATAAGGTACAGCAATACCGCTATAGCATCTATCTCTACTATCCAGAATACTTTCATTGAGCTCATTGATAAACCAGACAACAGCGGAATAATTATTCCGAATACCTTTTGTAGCATCCCCTTTCTTAAGAAGACAGCAACAATGGATACAACCATCATAGCCATAAAAAGTACCCGTTTAATTTCACTTTCTGGAATATTGCAGAAATAAAGGATTACTGCTGCCAAAATCAGCAGAAGGGATATACACCTATCCCAATTTTCTTTAAAAAATCTTTTCATAATTATGTATTAATTTTTAATATTCTATGCCTAATATACATATTTTCGCAATTTTGTCAATAGGAAACACCGAAGCTATTCATACCAAAAAGCCCACCATATAAAATGGTGGGCTTTTTAAGCACTTACTCTAAGCACTCAGCTTAGGCAATAATGTTTACTTTACCGCCGGCTTTTTCAACTGCTTCAACTGCAGCTTTAGAAGCTGAGTTAACAGAAATTGTTACGGCACTGGTAACAGCACCGCGAGCCAACAAGCGAACACCGTCTTTTTTCTTGCTGATAACGTTGGATTTCAACAAAGCATCAACATCAATAGCGGCAGCATCTAACTTACCGGCATCAATAGCTTTTTGAATGGTATCCAAGTTAACAACTGCAAAATGAACAGCAAACGGATTTTTAAAACCGCGTTTTGGTAAACGACGGTAAATCGGCATTTGTCCGCCTTCAAAACCGTTAACGGCAACACCGGAACGAGATTTTTGACCTTTAACGCCGCGACCACCGGTTTTACCCTTGCCGCTGCCGATACCGCGACCAACGCGAATACGGTCTTTAGTAGCGCCCGGATTGTTTTTCAATTCATTAAGTTTCATTGTTTTTCACCTAATATTTTTGTTAAATCACTAATCAAGTCTCATCTTAAAACCTCTAAAGGATTGGGTCAGGGAGTTATTTGTACTTTTCAGTTTTCAAACACTCCCTTAAACAACCCTTTAGCAAATTTTACTCTTCAACTTTTACGAGGTGGCTTACTTTGCTAATCATACCGCGAACAGCCGGAGTATCTTCCAAAACAGCAGTACGATTCATTTTGTTTAAGCCTAATCCGATTAAAGTTGCTCTTTGGTCTTTCGGTTTGCCGATAGGGCTAGCGATTTGAGTAACTTTTATAGTCTTCTTAGCCATGGATTAAGCCTCCTCTTTTTCCATTTTAACATTTGAAGAATTTTCGCGACGGCTTACAATATCTCCAACCTTTTTACCGCGTTTAGCAGCAACCATGCGAGGAGAATTGATAGATTGCAAAGCGTTAAATGTTGCTTTAATCAAGTTGTAAGGGTTGTTTGAACCCAAAGATTTAGCAACCACGTCTTGCACGCCCAAAACTTCAAATACGGCACGCATCGGACCACCAGCAATAACACCGGTACCGGCAGGAGCAGTTCTCAAAACAACTTTACCTGCACCGAAACGTCCGTGAACATCGTGATGAAGTGTTCTGCCTTCACGAAGCGGAATGCGAACCATATTCTTTTTAGCTTCATTAGTGGCTTTAACGATAGCTTCCGGAACTTCGGCAGCTTTGCCTGAACCAAATCCGACACGACCTTTTTGGTCACCGACAACAACCACAGCGGCAAAAGACATAGTACGTCCGCCTTTAACGGTTTTGGCAACACGATTAACGTGAACCAGTTTTTCAACCAATTCTTCGGTTTTTTCTTTTTTATTATGACGATCTACAGCCATTTTTTATCTCCTAGAATTTCAATCCGGCTTCACGAGCAGCGTCAGCCAAAGCCTTAACACGACCATGATAGATATAGCCGCCTCTGTCAAATACGACTTCGCTTACACCTGATTTTACTGCTCTTTCAGCAATTAATTTACCAATGAAGCTGGCTGCTTCAACTGTAGATGATTTTTTGATGCTGTCACGAACTTCTTTATCCAAAGTAGAAGCAGAAGCAACTGTTGCACCTTTAGCATCATCAATAATCTGCGCGTAAATATGCTTACCGCTGCGGAAAACTGAGAGTCTCAGTTTTCCGTTTGCAGCAGCTTTCAAAGCTGTTCTTACGCGGGATTTTCTTTTTTCAAACAATTTTCTTGGTGTATTCATTTTAAGTTATCCCTATTTCTTCTTGCCTTCTTTACGACGGATATATTCGCCTTCATATTTTACGCCTTTACCTTTGTAAGGTTCAGGTTTTCTGTATTTGCGAATTTCAGCCGCAACTTGTCCGACAAGTTGTTTATCCACACCAAAAACTTTAATTTGTGTCGGAGACTCACAAGAAATTTTAATTCCTTCCGGAGCCGGAAAATCAACATCATGAGAAAAGCCCAAAGAAAGAACCAATTTATTGCCTTCCATACGAGCTTTGTAACCAACGCCGACCAATTCCAAATTCTTGGTAAATCCTTCACTAACACCTTTTACCAAGGTATTAATGTTAGCGCGTGTGGTACCCCATAAAGCACGAGCGGTCAAGCTCTGTGAATGAGGAGTTACAACAACTTTATTATCTTCAACTTTAGCTGCAACATGACTATCATCAAAAGAACAGCTGAGTTCACCTAATTTTCCTTTAACGGTAACAACATTACCATCAATTGCAACCGTTACGCCAGCCGGGATATTAACCGGATATTTTCCTACTCTTGACATCCGTTTTCTCCCTTAGAATACCTGACACAAAATTTCACCGCCGACATTGGCTTTGCGAGCATCGTTATCGCTCATAACACCTTGCGGAGTAGAAACGATAGAGATACCTAAACCGTTGTATACTCTGGGCAAATCTTTAACGCTTGAGTAAACGCGACGACCCGGAGTGGAAACGCGGTAAATTTCAGTTATAACCGAAGCACCTTCGTGGTACTTTAATTTAATGTGAAGTTCATCAATACCGGGCTTTACATTTTTCTTTTCATAATCTTCAATGTAGCCTTCTTTTTTCAAAACTTCTAACACATTTTCACGCAAGCGAGAAGCAGGTGATACAACATCACTTTGTTTCGCTCTTTGTGCGTTTCTAATGCGTGTGAGCATATCGCCCAAAGGATCTGTCATAGACATTTATATCTCCTCCTTACCAGCTTGATTTTACCAATCCCGGAATTTCGCCGAAGCTTGCCATGTTTCTTAATTCAACACGGCCCAAACCGAACTTCCGGTAATAACTACGAGCACGACCTGTCAATTTGCAACGGTTTCTTACTCTGATTTTTGCAGAGTTACGCGGCAAAGCGGCCAGCTTTAATGTTGCTTGGAATCTATCTTCCGGAGAAGCATTTTTATCCATAACAACGTTTTTCAATTTTTGACGGCGATTAGCATACTTCTCAGCCATCTCTACTCTTTTCAAGTTTCTATATACTGAACTTGTCTTTGACATAGTAAAATCTCCGCTTATTTCTTGTAAGGCAGGTTAAATGAGGTCAGCAAAAATTTTGCTTCTTCATCTGTTTTTGCCGATGTGCAAATGACAATATCCATTCCGCGGACTTCTTCAACTTTTTCATAGTTGATTTCCGGGAAAATGATTTGCTCTTTAATACCAAAAGCGAAATTGCCTTTACCATCAAAGTTTTTGCCAGAAATGCCGTGAAAGTCTCTGATACGCGGCAAAGCCATATTAATAAGTCTTTCCAAGAATTCATACATTCTGGTAGATCTTAAGGTAACTTTGCAGCCGATAGGCATACCTTCTCTTAATTTGAAGGTAGCAATAGACTTACGAGCAGTTGTAATAACCGGTTTTTGTCCGGCAATTAAAGCCAACTCTTCTACAGCATTGTTAAGTTTCTTTTTATCTGTAACGGCATCGCCGACACCCATGTTCAACACAATTTTGGTCAGCTTAGGTATCTCATGTGGGTTCTTGTAACCGAATTTTTCCACAAGAGATTTCTTTATGACGTCGTTATATAATGTTTCAAAATTTGCCATAAAATTTTCTCCTATTTATCGATTACTTCACCGGATTTACGGGCGATACGAACTTTTGTTCCTTTGTCATCTTTGTAACCAACTTTAGAAGGTTTGCCTTCTGAGGTTACGATGGCAACGTTAGAAACGTGAATAGCGGCTTCTTTGGTAACAATTCCGCCAGGAGTAGTTTGGCTGGGTTTGGTGTGTCTTTTAACCAAGTTAACACCTTGAACAACCACTTTACTCTCTTTTGGCATTGCTTTCAAAACTTCGCCTGTTTTACCTTTGTCATCACCAGACAAGATAATAACTTTATCACCTTTTTTAATTTTCATTTTCGGCATACTACAATACCTCCGGTGCTAATGAAATGATTTTCATAAATTTCTTTGCGCGCAATTCTCTGGTAACGGGGCCAAAGATACGAGTACCAATCGGCTCACCGTCTTTGTTAATAAGAACTGCGGCGTTGCTGTCAAAACGGATAACACTGCCGTCTTTGCGTCTGATGTCGCTGGCAGTTCTTACAATAACTGCCTTGCATACATCACCTTTTTTAACACGCCCTTTAGGCATAGCATCCTTAATTGAAACAACAATAACATCACCTACGGAAGCATGCATTCTCTTGGACCCGCCAAGAACTTTAATGCACTGCACCTGACGTGCTCCGGAATTATCCGCAACATCTAGGTTGGTTTGCATCTGTATCATTTTTTAATTCCTTCTTTTCTTAGGCGTTATCAACTACAACAGTCCAAGCTTTGGTTTTGGAATAAGGTTTAGATTCAATAATGGAAACCTGATCCCCTACTTTGAACTGATTATTTTCGTCGTGAGCGGCATATTTTTTGCTTCTTTTCACGAACTTTTTATAAACAGGATGCATAACCTGACGCTCTACTCTGACCACGACGGTTTTATCCTGTTTGTCACTTACAACAACACCTTGAAGAATTCTTTTAGGCATAGTCTTTTCTCCTAACTATTCTTCTTGCGCTCAGTAATGAGCGTGTTGATTTTGGCTATTTCGCGACGAACTTTACGAACCTGAGCGGTATTGTTAAGTTGGCCGGTTGATTGTTGAATACGCAAGTTAAATTGCTCTTTTTTGCATTCCATCAATTTAGCTTCCAATTCATCAATCGTCATAGCGCGTAAATCTTTTGTTTTAACCATTATGCTTCTCCTTTATCTGAATTCAAGCGCTGAACAAACTTGCTTTTAACCGGCAATTTTGCAGCACCGAGAGCAAATGCTCTGCGAGCGGTTTCTTCATCAATACCTTCCGCTTCAAACATGATGCGTCCCGGTTTAACTCTTGCAACCCAGAATTCAATAGAGCCTTTACCTTTACCCATACGAACTTCGGCAGGTTTATCCGATACCGGAACGTCTGGGAAAATTCTGATCCATAATCTTCCGGCTCTTTTCATCTCACGAGTAATAGCACGACGAGCTGCTTCAATTTGACGAGCCGTTACGCGCTCAGGTGAGAGAGCCTTCAATCCATATGAACCGAAACTCAAAGTTGATCCGCCTTTAGCCAGGCCGTGAATACGACCTTTATGCTGTTTACGGAACTTCATACGTTTTGGACTTAACATTTTATTCTAACCTCATCTATTATTTCTG
Source organism: uncultured Alphaproteobacteria bacterium (assembly GCA_944392295.1). Lineage (GTDB taxonomy): Bacteria > Pseudomonadota > Alphaproteobacteria > RF32 > CAG-239 > CAAFZY01. The sequence goes on along the minus strand of CALXWE010000004.1, from coordinate 15,212 downwards.
TTCAGCCAGCTTTTTGTCCTGTGCCATCGGATCATGAGCCATAATTTCGCCCTTATAAATCCAAACTTTTACGCCACAGGCACCATAAGTGGTATGAGCCGTAGAGGTTGCATAATCAATGTCGGCACGCAAAGTGTGCAACGGAACACGTCCTTCACGGTAATATTCGGTACGAGCAATTTCAGCTCCGCCCAAACGACCGCTGCAGCATACTTTGATACCTTCAGCACCCAAACGAAGTGCAGACTGCATAACTCTCTTCATAGCACGGCGGAAAGCAACACGTCTTTCCAATTGCTGAGCTACTGAATCAGCAACAAGTTTGGCATCCAATTCAGGTTTTCTTACTTCCAAAATATTGAGTTGAACTTCAGAAGCAGTTAATTTTTGAATTTCTTTACGTAAATTCTCAATATCCTGACCTTTTTTGCCAATTACGACACCAGGTCTTGCAGAGTGAATTGTAACTCTGGCTTTTTTAGCCGGACGTTCAATAACAATACGGCTGATACCGGCCTGAGCCAATTTTTCTTTCAAGAATTCTTTAATTTTTAAATCTTCGTGGAGATAATCGGTAAACTTGTCATCATCAGCATACCAACGAGAGTCCCAAGTGCGATTAACGCCCAAACGAAGACCTGTAGGATTTACTTTCTGTCCCATTTCCTTACTCCCCACGCTCAGTTACGACAACGGTCAAGCTGGAGAAGGGTTTTAATACCCGAGCTCCGCGTCCGCGACCGCGTGCGTGCATACGTTTCATTACTAAACCTTTACCGACAAATGCTTCACTTACGAATAATTTATCAATGTTAAGGTTGTGGTTATTTTCGGCATTAGCGATTGCAGATTGCAATACAGCCAATGCTACCTTGGCAATTCTTCTCTTAGAGAAAGTAAGTTCAGCAACAGCTTTCTCTGCTGCCAGACCGCGGATAGTTTGAGCAACCAAGTTCAGTTTACGCGGGCTGGTGCGAATAGAGTTGCAAACGGCCATAGCCTGATTATTAGCTACTCTTCTTGCATCTTTAGTTTTTCCCATAATTAACCTCTCTTAGCTGTTTTATCTGCGGCGTGACCGTAGAAAGTACGGGTCGGTGCAAATTCACCGAACTTATGACCAACCATATCTTCGGTAACCAATACCGGAACGAATTTGTGGCCATTGTGAACGCCGAATGTTAATCCAACGAACTGCGGCAACATTGTTGAACGACGTGACCAAATTTTAATCACTTCATTACGACCTGAAGCTCTAGCTGCATCAGCCTTCTTAAGAAGATAGCCATCAACAAAAGGTCCTTTCCATACGGAACGTGTCATTAGCGTTTCTCCTTATTATTTCTTGTTATCATGACGAGATCTCATAATAAAGCGATCTGTCTTCTTGTTAGAACGAGTTTTAGCACCCTTAGTCGGTTTACCCCAAGGTGTAACCGGATGACGGCCACCGGAGGTTCTGCCTTCACCACCACCGTGCGGGTGGTCAACCGGGTTCATTGCAACACCGCGGACAACCGGTCTAATACCCAACCAGCGGGAACGACCTGCTTTACCGAGTGATTTGTTTTGATTATCCGGATTGGATACGGCACCAACTGTTGCCAAACATTCCTCACGAACGATTCTCAGTTCGCCGGAACTTAATTTTAATTGAGCATAGCCAGCATCTTTACCTACAACTTGAGCATAGCAACCGGCTGAACGAACCAATTGTCCGCCCTTACCAGCTTTTAACTCAACGTTGTGTACAATGGTACCAACCGGCATACTCTTCAAAGGCATAGCATTACCCGGTTTGATATCAGCTTTTGCCGAAGCAATTACTTTATCACCGGCTTTCAGTCTTTGCGGAGCCAAGATATAAGCCAACTCACCGTCTTCATACTTAATTAAAGCAATGAAAGATGTGCGGTTTGGATCATATTCAATACGCTCAACTGTTGCCTCGCAATCAAATTTATTGCGCTTAAAGTCGATAACTCTCAGCTTGCGTTTATGTCCGCCGCCGATTCTCCGACCTGTAACATGTCCGAAATTATCACGCCCACCGGTCTTTGTTAAACCAACCGTTAATGTTTTTTCCGGTGCACCTTTGTACAATTCGCTTCTATCAACAATAATCAGCTGACGAAGTCCCGGAGATGTGGGCTTAAATGTTTTTAAAGCCATGACTAAATTCCTGTTGTAACATCAATATTTTGACCATCGGCAAGTGTAACAACAGCTTTCTTGAAGTCTGAGCGGACGCCCATATGACCACGGAAAGTTTTGGTCTTGCCGAACTGACGAATGGTATTTACCTTATTTACCTTTACGTTAAAGAGCGTTTCAACGGCTGCTTTAACTTCATCTTTGGTAGCAGACAAAGGAACCATGAAAGTAACTTTGCCGGCTTCAGATGAAACCATAGATTTTTCGGTAATTACCGGACGAACCAATGTATCATACATTTTAGCGGTTGCGTTTGTTTTGTTAAGACTTTTTACCATTTTAATCTCTCCTCTAAGCATTCAACCGCAGCTTTTGTTAATACGAGTTTGTCCTTTCTTAAGATGTCATAAACATTGGCACCGATTGTCGGCAAAACGTCAACGCCTGCGATATTGCGGCTGGCCAATGCAAAGTTTACATCTACTTCCTTGCCGTCAATGAACAAGCAATTTTTCAATCCGCAAACATCCAATTTGGCTTGCAAATCTTTAGTTTTCGGAGCTGACAATTTTGCTTCGTCAATGATTACAAGGTTACCCTCTTTAGCTTTTGCAGAAAGGGCAGTTTTCAAACCGAGTTTTCTGAACTTTTTGGTTAACTCATGTGAGTGATCGCGAACAACCGGACCAAACACGATACCGCCTTTGCGGAACTGAGTACCCTTACGGGAACCTTGACGAGCATTACCGCTGCCTTTTTGCTTAAACGGCTTTGCCGGTGTCAAAGCAACATCAGAACGGCCTTTAGTCTGGTGAGTACCAGCTTGTTGGCGGGCGAGTTGCCACAAAACAACACGGTGTAAAATATCGGCACGAACTTCTAATCCGAAGATGGAGTCGTTAAGTTCAATACTGCCAACATTTTTATTATCTAAATTTAAGATGTCCTGTTTCATAATTTTCAATCCTTACAATCTTATGCATTCTCAGCTGATACTTCTTCAGCTTTAACTGCAACAGGTTCATCAACTTTCTTTAATCCGGCAGGCATCGGCAACTGAACGTTGGCCATTTTCTTAACGGCGTCGGTAACTCTTACCCAAGCATTTTCAGAGCCCGGAACAGCACCCTTAACCATTAACAAACCTTTTGCGGCATCAACGGCAACAACTTTAAGGTTTTGAACGGTAACCCGTTTATCACCCATATGTCCGGCCATTTTCTTGCCCTTAAATACTTTACCCGGATCTTGTCTTTGACCGGTAGAACCATGTGAACGGTGTGAAACCGATACACCGTGGGTAGCTTCCAAACCGGCAAAGTTATGACGTTTCATAACACCGGCAAAGCCTTTACCGATAGAGTTGGAACAAACATCAACATATTGTCCAACAACAAAGTGTTCTACTGATAATTCATTACCAACCGATAATAAGCAATCTTCAGATACTCTGAACTCACCCAATTTCTTTTTCGGTTCGGTGTTAGCTTTAGCAAAATGACCCTTCATCGGCTTGGATACGTTTTTAGCCTTAACGGCACCGGTTCCCAATTGAACGGCTGTATATCCATCCTTCTGAGCTGTCTTGACAGCAATAACTTTCAAGCCGTCAACACTTAATACCGTTACCGGTACATGAGTGCCGTCTGCTTCAAAGATACGGGACATTCCCAATTTTTTTGCGATCAGACCTGTACGCATTATTATTTTTTCCTTTTCTAATTGGTTGACGCCTCATATTTCAAAACGCCAACATTAAAATTTATTACAATTTGATTTCTACGTTAACGCCGGCAGCCAAATCCAATTTCATCAAAGCATCAACTGTCTGCGGTGTAGGATCTACAATATCCAGAAGTCTCTTGTGAGTACGGATTTCGAACTGTTCACGAGATTTCTTGTCAACGTGAGGAGAACGGTTTACCGTAAACTTCTCAATTCTGGTCGGCAGAGGAATAGGTCCTCTTACATTTGCCCCGGTTCTTTTGGCTGTGTGTACAATCTCTTTAGTAGAGAGATCTAACAAACGATGGTCAAAAGCCTTGAGGCGAATTCTTATATTTTGGGTTTCCATCATTTTTTTATTATTCCCTATAACTAAACGGCAAAAGCCACCTCAACGGCGCCCTGCCATTTAACTTGTTAAAACAATAGCAAAACATTCTATAGCAACGCTTTGCTCTATATTTTATATTTAACATCACTGAGACTTGTTAAAGGTCTCAAACAAACGTTGTGCGCTGCTTATAACATAGGATTTTAGACTTTGCAAGCAAAAAATGCACAAAAAATCAAAAAAAAGTTAACGCCTTAAACCCTTGCTCCGACTCTCTTTGAGTCTTATTGCCATATCCATTCGTTAACCTTTTTGAGTCTATTTTTCATTAGCTACTTCCTGCTTATATAACTATTTGCTAGGTCTATACCCCTTTATATCTTAAATATATAAATTATATCTTTTCTGGTTGATATATCTCACTTTATATTCAACTTTTAGAAAAAAATATAAATATTAAAAATTAATGGTTGCATATTTGCCTTTTCTATTATAAATATATAAGCAAATAATAATCAACCTTTTGTGGAGGAGTAGATGACTAAGCTTGCTAATCGCGTTATTTCAGTTTTTAACCGCAAAACAAGCATGCGGTTGGCCGTTCCGGAATGGATTGCCGTCGATGATATATGTAAACGTGAAAATATTAAGCGCAAAAAACTTTTTGAATTAATTGAGCGCAACAAAGATCCAAAACTTGGATTTACTTGCTCGGTACGCCTATTTGCCATAACTTATTTACATAACAATCTCGTTCATTCTTCAAACTATTCTGCACGAACCGAACTTAACAATTTGGCATCGGGTTCTAAACAAAACGAGCCTTACCCGAATATTGTCAAAACCTTTCAGATAATGTCATAACCTCGCCCCAAGTTCTATTTAACCTAGGTTGGCACACCATATATTAAAACAAACTCTAACAGGAGAAATAATCTAATGAAAAAAATTATGATATTGGCACTTTTATACAGTTTTCCGGTTTTAGCTCAGACGCAAGAAAGCATTATACCTCAAGGACAATCCCCAACTATTGTCTATGGTTCGGCAGCCACCGCTTCCGGACAAGATGACAGCTACTTGGTTGAACAACCCTCTGATGCTCCCAACCCTTTAGGCAACCCGATTGTTCCTGATGTAAATCAGCAACCTGAATATCAAAACAATGCTATACCGTCCTCCTCAGATAATTCCGCGGCCTCATCAACTCCTACAACACCAAGCCCCGATGAAACTTCGGCCGATTTGTCGCCGATGAGTATTGTTAATCAAACTGCCGAGCAAGACCCTGCTCCATTTTCGGAAAGCCCCGAACAACAGCAAAATCAAATTCAAAACACTTTATATCAGGGCGGAGACCGTATATATGACGTACAATCGTTTCCCATTAATGACGTCAAAGAAATCACCGAACCTAACATTCAACCAACGATTAGCACTTACCCCGAATATTAATAAAAAACCCCGTGCAAAACTACATGGGGTTTTTATATTTCTAAAAATCGGCTAGAGGCGACGGTAATCAAAAAACACCGGCTTTCTGCCTTCACGTATAGCCTTTTGCTGATACTTGGTTTCAACCCAATCCGACGGAGGATTACGCCAGTCGTTTGAGCATTTTGCCGTCCATTCAAAATCGGGGCAATCATGCATAATTCTTAATGTCCAAGCTTTATAAACTTTATGGTCGGTTGCTACTCTTAAAATTCCGCCATGGCGTATAATTCTTGCCAACTCTTTAAGGTTGTCAGGATTTATAAAACGGCGTGAGGCATGCCTCTTTTTCGGCCACGGATCAGGAAACAACAAAAAGACCTTATCTACAAACCCATCAGGAATTTGCTTAAACAAAATCCGGACATCATCATCAAAAACTCTGACATTATCTGCTCTATCCGGCAATATACTAATATCTTGGGGCATATCTTTACCTTCCTTTATTCCGGTAATTAAGGTTAAAAGATTAGCCACTCCGTTTTGGAAAACTTCAACTCCGATAAATCCTTTATCTGGATTTTTAAAAGCCTGTCCTGCTAAGTGAGCCCCATCTCCGAAACCGATTTCCAGATACACTTCTTTAACCGGCTTACCGAACATGGTATTTTTATCAAAAACGGTATCACTACCTATTTTGATTTTGGGTAAAAATTTTTCCAATAAAGTACTTTTAGCTTTACGGATAATTCGTCCTTTGCGGCGTCCGAAAAATTTTGGTGTATTATTTTCCTGCATAAAAAAGTTCCCATACTATTACAATATGGGAACATGATTAAACTAAAACTTTACAATAATCAAGAATTATTCATCTGCCATAGTTGAGTTTGATTTAGACATAGTTACAATCAAATCAAACAAATGTTTGGCAATCTGACGATTGGAAATATTATAGTAAGCCCTTACCAACTCCAAAGTTTCCTTCTTTTTCATCGGGTCCAAATCCATTTCCTGTTCATCTTCGGCAAATAAGCTTAACTCTTCGCTATCTGGAACGGTAAGCATCATCGGGCTATGATCAACGGTCTCTTTATCCATATCCTCAAAAAAGAAGTCCATCGGCACTCTCAAAACTTTGCTAATATCCCACAAACGGCTGGCTCCGACACGGTTAAAACCCTTTTCATATTTTTGAACTTGTTGAAACGTCAAACCCAATTTACGAGCCAAATATTGTTGACTGTAACCCAATATGGTACGGCGCAGACGAATACGACTGCCGACATGAACATCTACCGGGTTAGGTCCGCCGCCGGCTACCCTGCCTCGTAACGATTTTTCTTTAGTAAAATCCATTATATTTCCCCTTCAAAAATAAACTGATTCTATATAACCTTTTATAGCCTAAAGAGTCAACTATTTTTTGTCACACGCTTTTTGTACATTGTATATACGCCCCAAAATGCCAAAATCAATAGCATCAAGCCGCAAACCGTTTTTCCTCCCCATTTAGAATAAACGGTCGACATCTTTAGCGTAAGGGGTAATTTAACATCTAGGGTTTGCTTTGCATACAAGGGTATCTGGGCTTTTATTTTTCCTACCGGATTAATTACCGCACTAATGCCGGAATTAGCACTTCTTACCACGGTTATTCCTTCTTCCACGGCACGCATTTGCGCCGCAACCAAATGCTGATAAGGTCCAAAACTTTTACCGTACCAGCCATCGTTGGTCAGAACCACCAGCCACTGCGGCGGATTATCACGATTTACCACCGCATCGGGAAAGATAATTTCGTAACAAATTAAGGACCCGAATGAGGGATATGTAGGCAAGGATATATTTTTATAAGGCTCTCCTATGCCGAAATCTGCCACAACATTGGCTATCGGGCGCACCCATTCCGGCAAATATTTTCTAAGCGGCACATATTCTCCGAAGGGAACCAAATGATGTTTATCGTAATAAGCAGCGGTATTGCCGTTATCATCAATTACGTACATCGAGTTGTAGGGCTGATAATTATTACTTTCGTCATCATGCCGCACCAAACCGGTAATTAAGTAGCCTTGAGGCGGCACGGCCTTGATAATTTTCTGTCGATAAAAAGGCTCATAATCCAAATCAAACGGTGTGGCGGTTTCACCCCAAATAACAAAATCTACTTTTTCCAAACCGGGGGCTTGGCTCATTTTAATATACTTATAAAAGTTATCTTCCAAAGACAACCTGTCCCATTTCATTTTCTGGCTGATACTGGGTTGTACCAAGCGTACGGTAACTTCCGAATCATAATCTTTGTAACCATAAAAACGCCAACTGCCGAAAACCAGTAACAAGAAGGGTATCAGTAAAAATATAACGGCATTTTTATTGTTGTAATTTTGCATATAGGCATACAAAGCCCCGGCCCACAACAGCATAACAAAAGACAGCCCGTAAGTTCCCCAAATGCTTGCCGTTTGAATAAAGACCGGATGGAAAGCCCAAGCCGTTCCTAACAGATTCCACGGGAAGCCGGTAAAAATAAAGCTTCTGACAAACTCCATAATCACCCAGGCTGCTGCAAAACCGAAAACCTTATGCCATATACCGACGCCTTTTTTCCAGAGCCAAAACGGAATAATCGTAAACAAACCGAAAAAAGCCCCGCTTCCCAAAAGAGTAACCGGATACAGCCAACCAAAAGTATTTACGTCAATCAATAAGGCATTGCCTATCCAGTAAAAACCTGCGGCAAATAAGCCAAAACCGTACCAATAACCTACAGCAACAACCTGACGGCTTAAAGAAAGTCTATCGGTAACATTCCAGACCAAGACTAAAGACAATAGCAACACATACCACCAGTAAAGCGGTGGGAAAGCCAGCGACGATAACGCTCCGGCGATTACGGCAGCTGTCTTATAATGCGTAGCAATTTTACCAATCGGATTAACACTCATTCTTCATCACGATACGGATTATCGATATTAAGCTCAGCCAAAATTTCAATTTCTCTTTGCTCCATTTCGGCAGCATCTTCAGGCTCCATATGGTCATATCCCAAAATATGCAGCAATCCGTGAGCCCACAAGTGGCAGAAATGATCGTAAAAAGAGATACCCTGTTCTAAAGCTTCTCTTTGCATGGTATCAAAGGCGATAATAATATCACCCAGTTCAATTTCATCTTCGCTTGCTAAGATTTCATCAAACATTTCATCATCAATATTGGCAAATGATAACACATTGGTAGGTTTATCCATATTGCGGAATTCTTTGTTGAGCTTATGTACAGCTTCATCATCGCTCAAGCACAAATTTACCGAAAAAGACTTATCATCCCTTAAAAAATCTACTTCACCCGCAACCCGCTTTACAACCTCGTCTTTGACCTTATCAACGACGGCAGCAATATCTGCTATTGCCGCCGCCCAACGAGAATCTTCAACATCAATAAAAACTTTAAGATTACTCATGTTCTTGCATTCTCTTATTTTTTTCTTCATAAGCCTTAACGATTTTGGCTACCAAACCATGACGAACAACATCTGCGGCACTGAAAGTAACCGAGCTGATGTTGCTGACATTTTTCAAAGTATCCAAAGCATCACGCAGACCTGAAATTGTACCTCTTGGCAAGTCTACCTGACTTAAGTCGCCGTTGACCACCATACGTGAATTTTCACCCAAACGGGTTAAAAACATTTTCATTTGCATCGGGGTGGTGTTTTGCGCTTCATCTAAAATAACAAAAGCGTTTGAGAGTGTACGACCTCTCATAAATGCCAAAGGCGCGATTTCAATTTCGCCAAGAGCCAACTTCTTATCAACCTGTTCGGCAGGAAGCATTTCGTACAAAGCATCATACAACGGACGCAAATACGGATCGACTTTTTCTTTTAAATCGCCGGGCAAAAAGCCTAAGTTTTCACCTGCTTCAACGGCCGGACGCGATAAAATAATTTTATCTACCGCACCCTCAAGCATCATAGAAACAGCCAAAGCAACCGCCAAATAAGTTTTACCCGTACCGGCAGGACCTAAGCCGAATACCAATTCATTTTTCATCATTTCCTGAATGTATTTAGCCTGGGTTGCCGAACGCGGATAGATGTATCTTTTTTTGGTTTTCAAAACAATTTCATTTAAGTTTTGTACTTCATTGTCATCGTGGCAATCGCTGCAAATTCTGACTGCGGCTTTAACTTCCTGCTCACCGACCTCAATATTTTTGCTTACTTTATCATACAAAACATTAATGGCCGCCTTAGCTTCTTCAATTTCTTTCGGACCGCCTTTAATGGTTATCTGATTTCCAAAGCTTAAAATTTCCACATTAAGCATTTTTTCAATCAAGCGTAAGTTAGCATCTGATGCTCCCACCAACTGCTGCACTAATTGATTGTTATACAATTCAAAACTTATTTCTGCCATTTTAAATTACCTTTCCGCTTAAAGAATTAGTTGTTGCCTGTTCAACTTTAACATCAACAATTTTATTTAACATATTTGTATCTGCCTTTGCGTGCAGATTTTGCATATAAGGCGTGCGCCCGATAAGTTGCCCCTTATGGCGTCCCTGTTGTTCAAATAAGACCTCAAATGTTTTGCCTACACAAGCTTCATTAAATTTGGTTTGATAATCAAACAACAAAGTTTGCAATTCATCGAGCCTTTCTTTTTTAACCTTTTCTTCAAGCTGATTGGGCATAACGGCGGCGGGAGTTCCCGGTCGACGGCTATACTTAAAAGAAAAGGCCTGAATATATTTAACTTCATTAACAAGACTTAAAGTCTGTTTAAAATCATCATCGGTTTCGCCCGGAAAGCCGACAATAAAGTCTGACGAAAACCGCAGTTTATCGTTAGCTTTTTTAAGTTTTTCAATAACTTCCAAATATTGAGCGCGATTATGTCTTCTGTTCATGGCTTTTAAGATTTTATCCGAACCCGATTGTACCGGCAAATGCAAATAAGGCATAAGCTGAGGCAAATCACGATGACAGTTTATTAAATCATCGTCAACATCAGCCGGATAAGATGTGGTATAACGAAGCCTTTTCAAGCCGTCCAGCTCGGCAAGTTTTCTTAGCAGATACGCCAAATTGCGTTCTTTACCGTTTTCATCTTCGCCATGGTACGAATTAACGTTTTGCCCCAACAGATTAAGTTCCAAAGTACCGGTAGCAATTAACTTTTTAGCCTCATCAACAACCTCTTTTACCGGACGGGAATATTCAGCACCTCGGGTATAAGGCACCACGCAATAAGTGCAAAAATTATTGCAACCTTCCTGCACTGCCAAAAACGAGCATCCGCCCTCGGAACGATTTTCGGGCAAGAAGTCAAACTTAGCCTCTGCCGGAAAGTCGGTATCAATAACCGTTTCGCCTCTTTTTCTTCTGATTTTGGTTAAAATTTCCGGCAAGCGGTGATAAGTAAGCGGTCCTAAAGCAAAATCAACATACGGGGCTCGTTTGGCTATTTGCTCATCTTCAGCCTGTACTACACAACCTGTAACTCCGATTATGGTGTTTTTGCCTTCTGCGGCCCGTTCTTGTTTAATAAGATAAGCTCTGCCTAAATCGGAAAAAACTTTTTCGGCGGCTTTTTCTCTTATATGACAAGTATTAAACAACACCAAATCGGCGTCTTTTTGATTATCGGTCGCCTCATAGCCGAAGTTTTCCAAAATAACGGACATTCTGTGTGAATCATAAACATTCATCTGGCAGCCGAAAGTTTTAATAAAATATTTTTCTGACATTTGTTTTTATTTTCCTAATTTTTATTTACCGATTATGGTATGCCAATCGTTAATATTTTTCAAACACTTTTTTCTTTATAATAATAAATATCTTTTTTAGTTGAAAAAAGACGAAATTTCGTTATGATAGTGATATTAAACAAACGGAGTAACTAAATGACTTATACTGAAACTCTGGAAATGAATGAGTTTGTTTTGAAATTAAATCAAGAACAAAAAATCATTTTTTTGAAAGCTCTTACTTTTTTTGCCAATTTAGACGGCAAGTTTGATCGTGATGAATTAAAGTTCATTCAAGAGGCGGCCAAAACTTACGGGATTGAGCAGCCCGAGATTATTTTCAAACCTTGCAGCGAAGAAGAAATACTTTCTTCATTAAAAAATCTTAAAGATCGTCGTACCTGCTTGGAACTTATCAAAGAATTATGCTTACTTGGTCAAGCCGACAGCGACTTAACCGATGATGAAACTTTATTCATCGGTCATGCCGGACAAGCCATGGGCATAGAGATTGAAAAAATTGAAGAAATATGCAACTGGGTGATTGATAAAATCATCTGGCTTGAACGCGGTAAAATTATTTTTGAAGATGCTTAATTACCGAGTAATGGAGATATAATATGGAAGAACTACAAGATTCCGACGAAAGTGTACGCAAAGCCAAAGAGACCGACGTAATAAAACGTGCCCTAAGGATGGCAGATAACGTAAATGAACAACAACTTCGTCAAACCACGCGCGAAACCATTTTTGCCCCCTCTACTCGTAAAGTAAAGATGGGCGGACGTGAAGTAAATGCCGATGATTTACGCTTTCAGGTTGTCAAGACCATTGAAAATATGGGCTCACAAAAAACTCTGGAATTAACCGACGATGCAAGTTTAAGAGAAGCTTTGAGCATTGAACATATCAACAGCGAAACCTCATCATCGCAAGAGTACTTCCGCTGGCTTGATGAAACCTCGGAAATATTAAAAAATATGAACGACGGCTTTGTTACCGAAGCTGATTTGAAAGACCGCAACGAATTTTTGGAGTTTTCCGGTCAGCGCGAAGCAGAGCTTATGGTTTGCTTAGGATTATTGCAACATAGCAAAAGCCCACAAGCTCAAGAAGAATTTAAAAAATTGCACTATAAGCTCACCAAACTAAGAGAAATGCGCTCAGCCATTAAAAACAAAACCCGCAATCAGGTAGACGTTGAAATTACCCGCAGTGAATATGAAATGGCCGTTCCTTACTACAAATACTTTAAGGCTTTAAGAAAATTGCCCTTCGGATATGATTTAAAAAGAGAGCAAAAACGCCAAGCCGGACTTGAGTTTGATGATGACGATGATGACGAGTTGGATTATTATGATAACCTATTAAATGTTATCTTAGATCAAATGGAAGACGAAGACCGAGCTTACATTGCTCAAGAATACCAGCTTGCTAAAGACTTATCCAATGAAGATCATGTTAAGCATATACAGAATATATCTGATAAATTGCAAGAATTATCTGGACGTAAAAATTCGTTTAGTGTAAAGTACAACATATTAAACCAAAAAAGAGCCATGTCTCTTGATAACGGTATAGAACGTTAAACATACTTAACTTATAAGGAGAAAAATAATGGGAATGCTTTTAGTTCCTTTCTTTGATACGTTAGCCCTCGTGGTAGACTTATATTTTAAAATCGTAGTTGTTGAAATTGTGTTATTTTGGCTGTTACATTTCCAAATTATAAATATCACCAACCAATATGCGCAAAAGTTTATGGACATATTAAAAATGTTAACCGAGCCTGTATACAAAAAAATCAGAGCCAAAGTTCCGCCGTTTGCCGATTTTGACGCATCTCCGTTTATTTTGCTCTTAGGTTTGTTTTTCGTTGCCCGCTTAATTGCCGTATTGCGTGAAATGGTATTGTAATACAATTGAGTTTTTTTGATAAAACATCCGAAGGCTATATCATAAGAGTTAGGTTAACGCCTAACTCTTCTTCGTGTAGAATGTGCGGAACAATCAGTAATTCCCAATCTGAAACATTTATCAAAATAAATGTAATATCCGTACCCGAAAAAGGCAAAGCCAATAAAGAATTACTGGAATTTTTGAGCAAATACTTAAAAATTTCCAAAACTTCTATGGAAATTATCAGCGGAGAGCTTGACCGCTGGAAAAAAATTGTTATAAAAACAGATAACGATTTAACCGATAAACTTTCAAAATTGGCGGAGGGATAGATGACAGCAGTAATTATAAACGGCAAACAAATGGCCGCCGATATAAGGGCTGAACTAAAAAGCAAAATCAAAAGTCTGCCCACTCCGCCGGTATTGGCAATAATTCAAGTCGGTAACGACGAAGCCAGTACCGTATACGTCCGCAACAAACAAAAGGCCGCAGCCGAAGTTGGCATATCGACGTGTTTTTACGGATTTGAAGAAAATTGCACGCAAAAAGAGCTATTAAGTTTAATTCAAAATCTTAACAAAGACCATGAAGTTAACGGTATTTTGGTTCAGCTGCCTCTGCCCAAACAAATAAACGAACAAGAAATTTTAGACAGTATTGATTATAAAAAAGATGTAGACGGTTTTCATCCTTACAATGTCGGGTTATTACAAAACGGTTATAAGAAAGCTTTACTGGCGGCAACTCCGAAGGGAATTATGCATATTTTAGATACCGTAAGCACTGATTTAAGCGGCAAACACGCCCTTGTAATCGGCTGTTCCATAATCGTCGGCAAACCTACGGCCATGCTGTTATTGCAACGCGGCTGTACGGTAACTTTAGCTCATGATAAAACCGTTAATTTAGCCGAGCTTGTAAAACAGGCTGATATCTTAGTCGTAGCCTGCGGATGCCCGGAAATGGTTAAAGGCAGTTGGGTAAAAGAAGGCGCCGTTATCATAGATGTCGGAATAAATCGTCTAAATGGCAGATTATGCGGCGATGTAGAATTTACCGCCGCTTGTAACAAGGCCTCATATATTACTCCGGTTCCCGGCGGTGTTGGTCCTTTAACGGTTGCCATGCTTTTAGAAAACACTTTTGAAGCTTACAAAGCTCAAAACAATTTATAAGGATAACAAATGCAATACTTTCATAATTTAGTTCATAAAACATATGATAAAATGCTCTCATTATCGGCCAGCAAGAATGCCATGATATTTTTATTTATCGTCGCTTTTGCCGAAAGTTCGTTTTTTCCGATACCGCCGGATGTAATGATTATCCCGATGGTTTTGGCCATGCCCGATAAAGCATGGAAAATAGCAGGACTTGCCACTTTTGCTAGCGTTGCCGGCGGCTTTTTCGGCTATTTAATCGGCAGTTGCTTTTTTGATTTAATTGCCAAGCCGATATTGGACATGTACAACGCCATGGAAAAATTTCAAGAATTTGAGGAATATTACCATTTATACGGAGCCTGGATTGTTTTTATTGCCGGCTTAACGCCTTTTCCGTATAAAATAATTACTATAGCCAGCGGCGTAGTACACCTTGATTTGGTGGTATTTACCGTAGCCTCGGTTATCGCCCGCGGTATGAGATTTTTCCTTGTGGCGTGGCTGTTAAAGAAATACGGAGCCCCGATGAAAGACTTTATTGATAAAAATTTAGGTTGGCTGTCAGTACTTTTTGTAGTGCTTTTAATCGGCGGCTTCTGGGCGCTTAAATACATTTAAAACAATATGTGTTTTATAAATTTGATATATAAAAATCCCCGCGATGAGCGGGGATTTTATTGTAACAAGAAAACCACGCGTTAGACGCGTGGTTCAGTAAAGCTTATAGCGATGAGTTTGACATAACGCTC
>CALXWE010000003.1 GCA_944392295.1 uncultured Alphaproteobacteria bacterium | reverse complement strand
TCGACCATTACACGATTGTTAAACGAATAACTAAAGACAAAATAAAATTTTATGACAGCTCCGACTTAGAGGATATCTTGCTCAAGAACATAGATACAACCAACTGCAAAAAGTATCAAATATGTCTTCGTCAGGTATATTTTCTCTCTCTGGAGGCTGTGTAATTAAAGTATAGCTTAGATAAACACTGAAAAAGTATACGATTAATGTACAATTAATATGCTTCTAGCTTGTGTTTTTACAGGTGTATGGTATATTTAGATATAATATAAACAGTTATGGAGATTAAAACTATGATTTTTCACTACGCAAGAGTTTCAACAAATGATCAAAACTTATCGAGGCAGATTCAAGAAGTTAAATGTGATAGATTATATTGTGATAAACAAAGTGGTAAGAATGTTAATAGAGAACAATTACAGGCAATGCTATCAAATATCCGTGAAGGTGATGAAATAACTTGTTTGAGTATGGATAGATTAAGTAGAAGCTTAGCTGATTTGATTAAACTTGTAGAAGAAATAACAGCCAAAGGTGCCAAAATCACGTTCCAAAAGGAAAATATGACGTTTACACCGAATAAAAAGGATCCGTTCCAAAACCTTATGTTATCAATGTTAGGTGCAATAAACCAATTTTACCGTGAAAATCTGCTTGAAATACAAAGAGAAGGCATACGTTGCGCAAAATTAGCTGGAAAATATGCAAAGGAACGCAAGAAAAAATTATCTTCCGAACAAGTCAAGGAGATAAAAGACAAAATGAAGTTACGTGAAACCAATGTATCAGCACTGGCACGTGAATTCGGTGTTAGCAGATGTTTGTTGTATCAGCTGGCAAAGAATTAGACTTTTTCTGGAAAATGTTGTTTTAGTAAAAGTATATATTCCTTTATATGAAAAAGCATCTTGTCATCTAGTGTTTGGATAGTTGCAATAACCTGGAGTTCTTGTTGTAAACGTGTGCGTGATTTCGCCATTTTGACCTTATTGCCTACAAGTCCATCAATACTTACATCAAAATACTGAGTTAAATCATAAACTAGAGGTAACGTTGGCATAACAACACCTCTTTCAAGATTTGATATTGTACGCCAAGAAACACCGATGGATTCAGCTAATTGTTCTTGTGTTAGTTTTTTTGTTTTGCGTAATGCTTGAAGCTTTGAACCAATTTGAACAGGATCAACAGTCATTTTACTTTTTCTCTTTGGATTTTTTCAATACACTTGATGGGACATATTTATTACAACCACCTTGATCAAGCATATACTGGTTAATATCAATCACACCAGCAGATTTTATGTCGTCCAAATAAACTTTTCCTAGGATACGACCGAAAGAATCACGTTCTTCCCATTCAATTCTTATATATCTATGATCTTTAAGCAGATTTTTTAGCTGTTTCCGTGATTGCTTGTCCTTTAAAATCATTTCGTCATATGGCAAGCCGTAATACTGTTGTAGAGCTTTGGCATGTTTATTCTTTTTGGTTTCATAACAATCAACATCAAGTAAACGGATCTTTGTATTTTCATTGTTAACGAGAGCAGTCAGTGTATCTCCATCATTGATTTTGGTGATGGTTGCTACAAATTCATGTGATGATACAGATTTCACCAACAAAACCATAAATAAAACCGTATAAAAGACTGTCTTGTGCATCAACTCTTCCATAAAAGAAGACCACCTTTTGATTAAGGCGGTCGGAGAGTTCAAAATCATCCCAGTGAGTTGATCCTTCCAACCTTTAGAGCAAAACTCCTATTGTATACGTTGGAAGCTCCCCGACCATACATCGGGGATATATACATCATCAAGCTTTATTCAAGCTGACAATGTTTTCGGCGTATATCCATTCGCCGCACTGGGAGAGGTTTTGAAGTCCTCCGCACCATATCTCAGGCACTAAGCACAGAGTAACCCTGTACCTAACCTGCAATATAAAGCATATAATCTTAATAAATCAATAAAGAATTTTAATTATTTGCTAAAAACGTTGTTACACTATTTAGAGTAAAAACTTATACGGTAAATCCATAAATTCTTCCAATTTACCTTTGAAATGATGGTCTGCACCAGGAATGATTTGCCAAGTAACCTTTTCATTTCCAATTAAAGTAAGCATTTTCATGTATTTATATGACGGATCTAAATCACCATAAATAAAAGTCGCTTTTTCACCTTTAAACAGCTTCATTCCATCTTTTAACTTGTGCCAATTAAAGAATATTGGAGGATTGATAAGTAACATACGTTTAATTTTAGGATACAAATGACCATAACGAGCTGCCAAAGCTGCTCCATCAGAATGCCCCATATAAAATACTTCATAATCATCAAAATTGTGACTTTCCGCATAGTTTGCAATCAATTCAATCGCTTGAACTAATGGATTTTCTCTGTTGTAGTCTGGATTTGATGAACAAATTACCGTGTATCCATGTGATTTGTTAATATTTCTAGCGATTTGTAAATACTTATTCTCATAGCCATACATTGAACCATTGGCACCAGCTTTTATAAAAACTATGGTACTTGAGCCATTAACGATACCATACTGAATAGTTTCTCCAGCAAACGGCAGTTCAATTATCTCATCAAAATCCATTTCTCCTCCAAATAGTCATAAATTGCGAAGATATATCAAATATGACGTACGGGAAAATTAGATTCAAGTAAAAAACAAAAACAGCACAAATTATTACAATAAAACTGTATCTTATTTACTCTGCAAAATATCAATCAAATCTGTTACTGTTAGCTTGGAAGGCTCTCGATTTGGAACCTCAATAGGTGTACACCGATTTTTTATGTCTGTAGATCCTGTTTGAAGTAGCCACAACGCTGACCTGATCTGATTACCAAACGTTTTTGTTGAAGTGTAACTGAATCCATATTCTTTTGACCAGTATTTGGATGAATTTGAGCCTGATAGTGGAGAACCAGTAACACAATAGAAGTATTTTCCGTCTTGTTGCCAGCTAGTTTCAGCCCAAAGCTTTAGTAGTTCACCAAGCGAAAGCCGAATTGGTTGAACATATAATGGAAATGCACCACAACCTTGGATGAAAATGTTGTAATATTCAGGGTTAGCGTAGATTACTTCCTTGTGTTGTTGGATTATGTCAAAATTTTTGAAAAATGTTTCTAAATCCTGAGTGTTTGCCTCATCAGGTTTGGCAAAAAAGCACATAGTCATATTAAAATCTCCTTTTAGCCCACTAAGCAGGGCAAGTTGGTTAATAAATCCGCTTTACAAGGTTATTATGGTGAAAATTGATCAAAAGTCAAGTTATATACACAGGTCAGCGTCAGAATATGGCAAGACTGGATAAAAAGCCTTAAAATCTATAAAATAATTATTGTTTTTTTACTATTGCCCGTCTAGTATGAGAGTAAATGTTTATCATGAGGGCTGTGTAATGAATACTTCTACTGATACAAAATTTTTTACAAATGATGGAGACAATGGTCTGTATAAAAGATTTGCAGACACACTTGAAAGTGCAAAGTATTTTGATTCATTGGTAGGATATTTTAGGATTAGTGGATTCAAGTTGATTGCTAATTCCCTCAAAAATGTAGAGAAAATCAGAATTTTAGTTGGGATTAACACTGATTATGATACTTTTAAGATCCTTCAAGATAAACGTCAGCAAGATTTTATTGCTACACAAGTAGAAGCAAAAAATAGTTTCAATGACAGTCTGATAGAGGAATTGGAAAATTCTGAAGATTCTAATGAAGTTGTTGAAAGTCATAAAACATTTCAGGATTTACTTGATCAAAACAAACTTGAGATAAAAGTACATCCCAGTGGTAGAATACATGCAAAGGTCTATATTTCCCGTTATAATACTCCTCTTTTATATGGTTCAGTAATTACAGGCTCTAGTAACTTCTCTGAAAATGGTCTCAATTCACAATATGAGTTTAATGTTGAGTTAAAAGATAAAAGTGACGTTGATTATGCCCTGGTTAAATTTGAAACATTGTGGAAAGAAGGTATTGATGTTTCAAGAGAATACATTGATACAATTACAAGAAAAACATGGTTAAACGATAAGATTACACCTTATGAAATATACTTAAAGCTCTTATATGAGTACTTCTATGAAGATATTAACGCTGAAGAGGAACAAATTGACTTACCTGAAGGATTTTTAAAATTAGAATACCAAGAAAATGCAGTATGGAAGATCAAAAAGATTGTTGATGCATATAGTGGTGTTTTCATATCTGATGTAGTTGGTCTAGGAAAAACATATATTGCTGCAATGTTTGCTCAATTATTGCCTGGGAAAAAACTGTTTATTACTCCACCACCTGTTATGGATAACTGGAGAGATGCTCTTCGGGATTTTGGCGTTAAAAAATATGATATTCAATCCTGTGGTATGCTGAAGAAAATTGCTGAGAAGATCAATAAAGTTGGCAATGATTATGAATATATTTTTATAGATGAAGCCCATAGATTTAGAAACGAAACAACCAGTGAATATGCATATTTGAAGACGATATGTTTGAATAAAAAGGTGATTTTAATTACTGCCACACCTCTTAACAATTCATTTTATGATTTCAAATCTCTTATATCTCTGTTTCAAAAGAGCACAAATAGTGATATTCCAGGTATCAAAAATCTGGATAACTACTTTGCTGAACGAAAAAGTAAATTAGATAAAATAATCAGTAAATCAGACAAAGGTCGTAATGATGAGTTGTATCTGAAGGAAATCAAAAGAATATCCAAAGAAATTAGAGATAATATATTGAAATATATTATGATTCGTAGAACAAGAACAGATATTAAATCCTACTTTAGCAGAGATATAAAAAGTCAACATCTTGTTTTTCCTGAGGTATCGGATCCGAATAGCATTGTATATGAATTTGATAACCAGACCAATCTATTATTTGCCAGAACTATAGAGGTTATTCGTGATTTAACTTACTCCAGATATTCACCTAAGTTGTATTTGAAGAAACAAGTCAATGCTTTTGTAGAAACTCAACAAAAGAACTTAGTTGGATTCATGAAAACACGTTTAGTAAAACGTCTTGAAAGCTCCAAGTATGCATTTACACAAACATTAAAACGCTCCATAGAATCATACCAAAAGTATATTGATATGTATAATTCTGGTATAATTTATATAAGTAAAGATGTTAATGTCTTTGACTATTTGGACAATGATAATACTGAAGAACTGGATAAATTACTTGATAGTTCTGAGAAAAATGTGGAAAAATATACAAAGGAAGAGTTCCAGGAAGAATTCATTGAGGATTTGTACTCTGATTTGGATTTGTTAAAAGAAATATACTCATCATGGTGTAATATTCCTAAAGATGTAAAGAAGGAAGAATTTATTCAGCAATTGAAGACTGATAAGCAGCTGAAGAATAGTAAATTGATTATTTTTACAGAATCTGCTGAAACTGGTGATGATTTATATAAAGATCTGAATGCCTTATATCCTAACAAAGTCCTTTTCTATTCGGCAGCAAAGAGTAATACCATAAAGGAAATGATCAAAGAGAATTTTGATCCTAACAACAAATTGCCATCTGATAACATAAGAATTTTGATAACAACAGATGTTTTGGCTGAAGGTATCAACTTGCATCGTTCGAATATTGTAGTTAATTATGACTTACCATGGAACCCAACAAGAGTATTACAGAGAGTTGGTCGTGTAAACCGTATTGGTACAGAACACAGCAAAATATATATCTATAACTTCTTCCCAACAGCAAAAGCTGAAAAAGAAATATCATTGAAAGCAAACATCATATCCAAGTTACAAGCCTTCCATGATGCTTTAGGAGAAGACGCAAAATACTTGAGTGATACAGAAGAAGTTGGATCATTTAACTTACGTGGTGAACAGATATACGAGAATTTAACAAACAAAGGGATGTTTGAAGATACTGAAGAGAGTCCTGAATTAAAATATTTAGCTGTTATCCGTGATGTTAGAGATAAAGAACCAAATCTATTTAAGTCAATTGTGGATTTACCTAAAAAGATCCGTACTGCAAAAGTTGCTTCAAAAATCAACAATGATAGCTTGATAACATTTTTCCGCAAAGGTAAATTGAAGAAGTTTTGTATTACCCAGGGTTTACAATCAATGGAAATTTCTTTTGATGAAGCTATAAAATACTTTGAATGCAATAAAAATGAAGTTCAAAAAGCATTACCTCATGATTATTTTGAGTATTTGAAACAAAATAAACAATTATTTGATACTCCACTGGCAGATGACAGTGAAATGGTTACAACAACCCGTGGACGCTCGAATCACAGAAAAGTGATGGAATATTTACGTGCAGCACTTCGTGAAGAAAAAAGATACACAGAGAGTGATATTGAATATATCCAAAAACTTTTACAATCATACAACAGTGGCATTATTCCACATGCTATAAGCAAGAAAATATCAGATTTTATGAATAAAGAGTTTGATAATTTGAAAATCCTTAATAAAATCCGATCTGAAGTATCCGACATCTATTTAGAATCGGATGAAACAGCGCAGAAACTCGAACATACCAAGAAAATCATTGTATTATCTGAATTTTTATACGCAAAGGACTAAAATATGAGTAATCTAAACGAAACAATAATCAGAGAAACATTTGGACAAGCCTACAATCGAGATAAGTTCACACGTTTTACCAGAGAACTTTTGACAGGAATTCAAGAGCGAGGGACAACTCATGTTCAAATTCCTACACAATTCAAGGATTACATTCAGAGTTATTACAGGGTTGGCAAATACGTTTATAATGATGGTTTTGAGAAGATTATCGATGTTTTGGAAGTAAAACTTAAAAGAAACAACAGTATTGAACATGCACGTGCTATGCAACGTAATTTTGTGGCACGTTACTTAAATGGTGCGTTTGGTGATATAAAACGAGATGCTGCGTTAGTTGCTTTTATTTCTGAAGATACAAAAGATTGGCGATTTTCTTTTGTTAAAATGGATTATAAAAGTCAAATAATCACACTAGAGAATGGGAAACAAAAGCGTATCATAGAAAAAGAATTAACACCTGCAAAACGTTTTTCATTTTTGGTAGGTGAAAATGAATATATACATACAGCACAAAAACAATTATTTAACTGTCTCAGTAAAGCCAGTAGTGGTAAACAGATAACATTGGAAGATCTTGTTGAAGCTTTTGATATTGAGAAGGTATCCAAAGAATTCTTCTATGAGTATAAAAAATTATACATTCGCTTGCGTGATGAGCTTAAAAGAATTTATAACTATGACAAAAAGATACACAACGACTTTAATGAACATGACATCAATATTGATGACTTTGCAAAGAAAACCTTAGGACAGCTGGTTTTTCTTTATTTTGTGCAGAAAAAAGGATGGTTGGGTGTAGAAACAGGAAAAACATGGGGTTCTGGTGATAAACGCTTTTTGCGTAATTTGTTTGATAAAAAATATGTTAAATATGATAATTTCTTTAATGATATCCTAGAGCCTTTGTTTTACAGGGCTTTGGCACGTGACCGTGGAAATGAAAATGATAATTTTGCTCCATTGAATTGCCGTATTCCATTCCTTAATGGTGGTTTGTTTGAACCTATCAATGGTTATGGTTACGCTCAAACAGACTTAACAATTGATAATGCAGTCTTCAAAGAAATTTTTGATGTGTTTGACCTATATAACTTTACCGTAAAAGAGGATGAACCACTTGAAAAAGAAGTGGCTATTGATCCTGAAATGCTAGGTAAAGTATTTGAAAACCTACTTCCTGAAAACGAACGTAAAGGAAATGGTGCTTTTTATACACCTCGTGAAATCGTTCACTATATGTGTCAGGAGTCTTTGATTAACTACCTTTATAATGCCGTAAATACACAAAAACTAACTCCATCTGAAGCCAAGCAAGATGTATTGTTTGCTAAGAAAAAAGTAAAACAAACAGATTTAAAGTTGGAAAAATTTGAAGAAATCGTATCAAAAGAAGATATTAGCACATTTATCAAGTTAGGTGAATCGACATATACCAATTCAAATCGTGGTATAAATGAAGATTTGCCGTCTTCTATTAAAGAAAACGCAGTCAAAATCAATCAAGCTCTTAAAGATGTTAAAATCTGCGATCCAGCCATTGGTTCAGGTGCATTTCCTGTCGGTATGATGAATGAAATTGTACGTGCCCGTTTGGCACTGGGAGTTGAAAATAAAACAGCATATCAAATCAAACGTGAAATCATTGAAAACAATTTGTATGGTGTGGATTTAGATGATGGTGCGGTGGAAATTGCAAAGTTGAGATTTTGGCTTTCTTTGATTGTTGATGAAGAAGATGTATCTAACATCAAGCCATTGCCTAACCTTGATTACAAAGTTATGCAAGGTAATTCTTTGATTACGAGCTATGAAGGAATTGACTTTGATGAAATTGTAGAAGATTATAAACCAACGAATGTTCAGTTAGATTTTGATTATTTTGGTACTCAGTCGGACAATATTATAACCAACATTAACAATCTGATGTATCAATATATAAAAGTTTCTCACGATACTGAAAAACAAGAGATACGTAATAAAATTGAACAAGAAATTGTTAATCTGGTCAAAAGCAAAGTAGAAGAAAAAGCCAAACAAGGAGGTATACAATGGGATAAAGCAGAACAAACTATTCGTGATTTTGCTCAGAATAACAAACATCGTAACTTTTTTCCATGGAAGTTGTTCTTTGCAGATGTTTTTATGAATGGAGGTTTTGATATTGTTATAGGTAATCCTCCATATATATCAACTAAAGGAGTGGCTGCAAACGATAAAGTTTTGTATGAAAAAGAATTTGGTTTTTCAGATGATACTTATAACTTATTTTTCTTCAAGGGATATTCGTCACTTAATAACAACGGCATTCTAACATATATTACTCCGAAAACCTTTTGGACAACACAAACAAAAAGAAATTTAAGAAATTTGCTTCTATCTCAAAAAATAAATTTTATATTTGATACAGCAAATCCTTTTGAAGCAGCAATGGTTGATACTTGCGTTACATCAATACAAAATAATATAAAATCTTTTGATAGTAAAATTCAGAAGATCATCATTAATAATTGGACTAACCATAGATGTAATAAAGCTGCTCAATTTATGTATGATGAAGCTTATAAAATGGGAGAAAAACATAAGATAGATTTTCTGGACGGAACACAAGACCTAGAACGTCCTGAAATGTATCAAATAGCACAAAATATCTATCTTAATACACAAAACGCTGTTATTTTTAAACCCACAGACCTTAATCTTCGCATATATGAGAAATACGGAGAAAAAGTTAAGAAATTATACGATACTTGGTGGAGTAAAATTGAAACCAGTAAAAAAATATCGCAGAATCAAGAAGAATTAACTAAATACAGAAATAGCTTACAACCTGGGGATATTGCTTTACTTGGTTGTCTAACAGAAGGAGGTCAGGGTTTAGCAACTGCAAATAATGGTAAATATATAGCTGTTAGAAAATCAACTAAATGGGCAATCAATATTATACAGTCTCGTCCTAAAAAATTGGAAGAAGCTGTTAAAAAGTACCATATACCAAGTGCAGAATTAAAATATATGTCTCCATCAGAATATATAGATAATTCATCTGAAAATGAAATAATTGAACTCTTTGATCATCTTAAAGAAAAATATGGAAGAGATATTTTCGGACAAGGCTATATATACAGATTAATTGATGATGACGAAATAGCCAATGTTGATGAATTAACAGAAGATGAAAAAGAAAATGGAATTGATGTTTCTAAAAAATACTATGTACCATATGACAAAGGAGACAAAGATGGTAACAGGTGGTATTTGGAGACACCTTTTGCAATTGCATGGTCTAAAGAAAACGTCCATTTTTTGAAGACTAACTCTGGTAAAAAAGGGGCTGGTATGCCTGTTGTCAGGAATCCTCAGTTCAATTTTAGGGAGGGTTTTTGTTGGAGTGATATAAATACAACATATCTTAAATGCCGTAAAAAGGATAAAAGCATCAACGATGTAAAAAGTATGAGTATGTACGGAATATCTAGGTTGGCACCAGAATACTATATTGTATCACTTATAAATTCTAGTTTTATAAGTGAATATGTTGATGATTTTATTAATAACACGCAAACTTTTCAGATTAACGATGCTAGACAATTACCAATCATCATTCCATCTAACGAACAATTAGAATATTTTCACAATATCTTTAATAAAGCCGTGGATATTAAAAAGAAATTTTTCAACCATAAAATTAATTATGAAACAGCCGAAAAACTTCTATCAGAGGTACAAGCGCAATTAAATCAAGCCGTACAAAAACTATATTTGGTATAATTTTAAAACCGTTTGATCTAATTTATATTCTATTTTTGATATGTCTGTGTCTGGAGCATTTTGTTGTTTTAAGTGCAAAATGCTTTGAAAGAGCATGTTATATTCACTTAATTGCTCTTCTGATGGAATAACTATCGGTAATTGGCGGATGTCATTGATCTGTATATTTACAGTGCAATTGATGAACTCTCTATAGTAATCAAATAATAAATTTGAATTAAGTAAGATAACAAAGTAGTAATTTGGGATATTGGGAATTGTTGACATTAAAGACATTGAACCGACATCGTTAACTGTAGGTAGTTTTAATTTGGTTTTTAATAATCTTGCATTTGGATTAAGAACATTATTCCAACAAAAACCCTCCCTAAAAAAGAACGAATATCCTTGGTAACGTGCTTTAGGATCTGTCTTCAAAAAATGGACGCTATTTCAGGACTAATATATTCCACGTTCCCATCGTTTACTGGTATTACAAGTAGGAAGCTTAATACCAGTGTAGGCAAGATAACGATACAGAGTACCTTTTGCAACATGTATTTCCTTTGCTATCTGAGGTACAGATACACCAATATCAAGTAATTGCAGTATAATATCATGTTTTTTAGTGCATTTTTTATTATATTCCTTATTCCTAGTTCCTTTGATCCTACCTATGTTTTTTCCTTCAGATCTTAGTCTAGCCAAAGCTTCTTTTGTTCTTTGAGATATTAAATTTCTTTCAATTTCAGCTGATAAACCAAAAGCAAATGCTAGTACTTTCGATTGAATATCGTCTCCTAATCTATAATTATCTTTTATAGTCCATACCCGACATTCTTTTCGCATGCATATATTTAAGATTTCCATGATCATGAATAAATTGCGTCCCAATCTAGATAATTCAGCACAGATTATAAGATCATTTTTCTTAATGTGGTGTAATAATTTTCCCAACTCTCTTTTATTATATGCTTTCGTTCCAGATATGGTTTCTTCTATCCAATCATCTATTTGTAAGCGTTCTCGTCTGCAAAAATTCTGGATTTCAAATTTTTGGTTTTCAAGTGTTTGTTTGTCTGTACTGACTCTTATATATCCATAAATCATATTTTCTCCTATAATAAAATAAGATTTGACGATAAAAGAAAGACAATATATCATCAATAAATTAAATGGTAAAATTAATAGCAGATACAGTAAATCTAAAACTTAATTAAGCGTAAAGAGAGTATACTATGTTACAGAATATTAAACCAAATCGCAAAAAATCAAAAGATGGAGGTTTAACTCCAGAAGAAAAGTGTTTGGTTAAAGGGCTTTTACAACAAGGTTATATTCCTCAAGATATTGTTCATATTGTTAATCAAGGTCGTAAACAAACCACAAATTTAGGCAGAATATCCAAAATAGATAAAAATGATGAAATTACAGCAGCAACAGATAAAGAAGTTAAAAGTTATCTCAAAATCCAATCTTCCCCTCTCAAACAACTTATCTTTGGCATTGCAATTTGTTGGATTGCAAAAAGAACAAGTAATAGATATGGATTTATCTACATGGCCTCCTGAAATTAAAGCTATCTACGAAAGTATTGATAAAAGTGAGTTTGCAAGTAACAATGCTTTCAAAATTAAGGTTTATTATGGGACGGAAGCTACATCGAAAACAAAAAGTGATATTACACAATTGATTAGTTATGATGAAACCGATGAAACACCTAAAACAGTGGTTAAAAAGGTAGAAGTTGATAAACTTACCAATTACCCATTGACGTATACACAAGTTGCTGAACAAATTAAGCTAAAGAAACCACAAATTGGCAAGCGACTCATCGATAGAATTATCTCAGATAACAATATCAAGAAGAACCAGGAATATGCTTGGATTAACTTTCGTAACAAAGAGCAGGAACAAAAATACAAAAAAGATAAGATGATCCCTAAATCAACACCGATAATTTACAAAGAAACAGTGGTAGATTATATCATTTCTATTTATGATGAGGAATATAAGTAATGCATTTATGAATTTTGTTAAAGAACAATAAATTAAAATTGCACTATAAGGTAAAATACGTTACACTACGGAAAAATGTGGAAATTTAGCAATGAATTTGACCAAAAGTAAACTTTCTGATGATTTATGTATTCATTTTGATACGGATGAACACAGAATCCCTGTAGATGTATTTGTTAATACAGCAACTTCTGTTCTGGGTATATCCAGAGAAATGAACAAAAAATTATTCAATAACAAATTAAAAACAGAAATCTATATTATTCCTGCTGAACATGGCGGTTTTATTGAGCTACTAAATTATAGTATTCAAAATCATCCTGCAGAAATCATTGTTGGAAAATTTATAATTGACTTCATCTTAAAAAAAGTGAGTGATAGAGATATTAAAGACTGGGCTGAAAAAATACTTGGAATAGTATGGGATGAATTTGTTGATGAGTTAAAAAAAATTAAAAATGACACTGAGAGTTTTGCTTTAAATACTAAGATTGCTTTTTATCTTTATTTGTACATAATAAAAATGTTTTTATTTTCCAATACAGAAACCTTAAATAAAAATAAAATCCATCCACAAGATTTTCCTAATTCTTTTATTGCTAAAAATAAATTTTATGAAACTTGTCTTCAACCTAATAATGGAATTAAAGGAATAGGATATCTTAAAGAACATTCATTTCCTGTTAAAAGGAATGAATTTACATCGTATATGGCTAAAGTTCATGTAAATGATGATATACATTATAAACTACAAAAGATCATTATAACAAATCCTACAATCGTAGATAGTGATGATCCGTGGATTGGAAAAAGTATTACACAAAACAAAAAAATTAGATTTAATATGGATGATATATATTTCAAAAAAATAATAATGGAAGGTCAATGCCCTATAAAATCAACAAATCAAGATGATGAAATGGTGGCATACTTTGAATACAGAACCATTCATTATGAAAATATGAAAAAGCGACAAATTATTTCTGCTAAGAAAGTATATCAATACAATGATAGAATATTCGATAAAATTCCAGAAACTTTACATTTTGATAGTGATTATGATTTTGCTGAAGATAACCAATTAAATTTATTTAATAGTAATAAAATAACAAATTAAATTTTAGAAATATAAAAAATTGTATTGTCTTTCTGAGTTTTTCAATATTGTACTCATTGTATAATTGTTGCAAAAATGAAACTATTATCACTAAAAAATGAAACTATTATTTTAGAACCACCGCATAAATTTTTGTAAATCAGAATTTACAATTTTGTATTTTTTGAGTTTTTGTAAATTTGAATTAACAAAATCTATGGAAAAGAGGTTTTTGTTAAATGGAATTTACAATTTTAAATATTTTTTATTTTGCTATACAATGCGGTGGAAAATATGCTTTTCGTGACCATATAAAGATAAACAGTATTTATTTTGTCACCAATTCAAGTTCTAATTATATATCGGGGAATGTTTTATGTCTGTAGGTTTATGGCAATGGATATCCAAGACGTGATCAATATAATTTCAAGAAATTTTTCCAATGCTTCTAAATCCATATCTTGTGTAAATCTACTTGGACAGCGGAAAAAGTTAAAAGAAGAAAAAATATCAGTTTCTTTGCCGCTTTTTTCCATTTGTTCCAAACGGTTCATTAAACCTTCAAGTGTTCCTTTAACCGCGGCGGTTGAAGAACTCATCAATTTTCTTATCATCAAAACAATCAGAGTGCGGAAACGTGTGGTAATAGCTACTTTAGAAATATCTTGAATATAGGCAGAAACCTCATTGTATAACTCTTCTTCAGCTTTTGTTGGGTTGAATGCAACAGTCATTGCTTCTCTGTTGGTGTATTTTATGTATTCTAAAACATCTTTTCTTAATGTTCGGTGCAACACACACGCCAAACGTTTTTTTAATTCATTGTGATGCTGTTCGGAATGCATATAATTTTCCATAAAAGCATATTCATTGCCTAAGATGCTAGGATCAATGATGGTAACCAAAGAATATATATCCATTAAGGAGTTTTGGATTGGGGTTGCTGTTAATAGTAATTTCTTTTTTCCAAGAAAAGCTTCATTAATACCATCGGCAATTTTTGTGCTTCCTTTATAGAAATTACGAAGTTTGTGGGCTTCATCAATAACAACTAAGTCCCAATTATGGTGTTTGAAGGATGATTTTAGTTGAACAACACAGTTATATGAACAAATTGTAATTCCCTTAAAGGCAAAGACGTCTTTTTCTTCTTTTAAGGAGTCCTTATATATTTTGGTATCAATAATTTGAGCTGGTAGATCAAACTTTTCTTGCATTTCTGTTTGCCATTGTTGGCATAAACTGGCTGGAGCAACAACCAAAATAGATGTAAAACCCCGAGAAAAATATTCAGATATAACAATTCCGGCTTCAATAGTTTTTCCTAAACCTACTTCATCTGCTAAAATAACGCCTTGAGATAAAGGAGATTTTAGGGCAAATAATGCGGCATCTATTTGGTGTGGGTTTAAGTCAATTTTGGACGTGCCTAAAGAGCCGGAAATGTTACCCATATCCGCTTGGTTGTTGGAAGCTAATACTTCCAAAGCCCAATATTTGGCTTTTATTTCATCTGCCGTAATCATATTTAAAATATTATAAGCATAGTTTATAAATATCAAGTTAAGGTTTTAGATACTTATTGTCACTAATGACATTATGTTAAAAAAGAGACAAGGACTTTGATATCCTTGCCTCTTTATTTGAGCATTTTATATAAAACTAATACTTCGATGATATATTATATCAAGTAAGAATTGTAACAAAATAGTCGTATGTTGATTATTTACATATATCTTTGTTTGTGTGAATTCTCATCACTTTCCGCTAATTCTTTGTACCCCGCTGCAATCTTTTCAAGAAGATTTGATGTTCTAGGATATTGAAATCTTACTATTTTCGCATACTCCTTATATTCATTATATGCGGTCCACATATCTTTAGCATCAGGAGTTATAGCGCGAATACCTATAGAGTTATGTTTTCCAATAAGTATTCCTTTTTCTAAAATCTCACTTTCTTCAGCTTCAATTATTTCTCTTATTTCCTTAAGCGGCCAAATATTATCACTGGCATCATTAGGACTCTGTCCGAACATTTGCCCAATAAAAGAGAGTCCATACTGCAAACGATTTAATTTTTGCAGATTGGTTTTATTATTCTCAAACCAAGATTTTATATCTCTTTTATTTTCAAATATAAAATTCTTATCCATTTTTATCATGAGTGAAATAGCTAATTCTTTTGTTCTTTCGTCATTCTCATTCTTAGATTGTTGTCTTATTTTTTCACGCTTATCATCATCTAAACTTTCTTCTCCATATAACATCTTTACAATATCACTAAAAAACGAAGAAGCAGGGGTCGAAAGTTCTTTTTTTATTGCTCTTGGGATACCATTATGATCTAAAATCTTTAGATATTTCATTTCAAGTTTAATTAACAAATCTTGTTCAACATTATTAGCATATAAGATATCAAATAATTCTGTTATATAATAGCTACTTAGTTGTAAATGATGCTCTCCGGTATACAGTATTAAAGCATCAACAATTTCCTTTGTGTTTATAGTATTTTTATTGTAAAAAACTATTTCTAAAAGAGAATCCGTATTATTATATTGTTTTAATCTAGGTATAATAAAATCAAGTTTTGAGGCAGAAAAATCTCCTCTGAATATTTTCTTGCTCCAGTATAAATTCTCTAAATGATTTGTTTCAATCCATTTCCATAATTCTGGAGATGAACTCAAATTCAGTAAGATATTTTGCTTAATGCTATCCTTCCAATTCGTATTCCAATATTGATTGATAAACGGCATTTCATTATTCCAAAAATATTGTCCGATAAAATTAAATAAAATTTTATCTATTTTTTCATTTTGTCCTAAGTATGACAATATTTCTTTTATTTGTTCTTCAGAAAATGTTTGCGATTTTAACGCATCTATCAGTCTAAAACCATAGCTATCTTCAATATGTCCTATAAGATGAATTATTCCCTCTATTCCTTCATCATCTAAAAGATCTTTTAACTTCTTAGCATAAATAGTATCATTATGCTTATAGTCGTAGCTTGTAAATAAGGCCACATATTGCTTATGTTTATCTGAAAAATTAATTTTTGAAATTATGGTTTTTAAGCTCTCAATTAGGTTCTTATCTTCTTTAGAAAATTCTTTATTTTTGCCAAACTCATCAAACCAGTATGTTTTTAATAAAATTGCTTTCTGTATTTCTATTTTTTTATCATCTTGAATGGTACTAAAATCTAATGAATTTAGTTTGTCATATAGTTTTTGTTTTTGGTCTGTTGAAAGATCAAAGTAACATCCAATTAAAATATCCCAATTATTTAGCTCATCCATTAATATCAATAACTTTTCAAAAACAAAGTTATACATATTCCAAACATCCGCATTTTTCAGTTTTAAACGTTTATATTCTAAATAACTTGGTTCAGTTGAACTACACAAAGATTCATTTCGCTGTGGAAGCAGTTTAATTAGCAAATTTGTGAGAGCTTCATTGTATTTGCGACCATTAATAAACGTTGTAAGAATTTTCTTCCTATCTTCTGTATCAACAGAAGTGTGCGGGTACCAAGCGCAATATATTTTGTGAAGACTTGATAATGGAGAGTTGGCATATCCAGAGCCGTTAACCCAATTACTATACATTTTTAAAAGTATACTGGTTGCCTTATTTAGGTATTCTGGAAGCCATGCTACACTTTCTAATCCCCATAAAATACCAGCATAATAACAATTTCCACCAAAAGATATGGAGCCTTCTTCTATTATAGTGTCTAGGATTACTTTGTTATCTAGCATACGATCTGTTTCTGTTAACATAATTTCTGGAGATGCTTCAAATAGCATTGGCATATAAGAACCTAAGAAAAGCCATAATTTATAATCACAATCTTCAAAAATATCCTTGATTACTCTATTTATTTGTTCTTTGATTTTTACATTTGAATTAAAATAATTATCATTATTTGCAAATAAGGCTAGCCCCTTTGTTGAAGATGATTTTATTTGTTCTGAGTATTTTGCTTTATTGTGAAAAAAATCAAAATTAAAATAGTCTTTTTCTTTTGAATACTCATTATCAATTGTTGTTAAAACCTCTTGAACGGATTTTAATAAAGAAAAAAATTGTTCTTTAGTGAGATAGGCTCCTAAATATTCAATAAGTAATTTTGGATTTGTTACTTGAAAAATATTACCTATTTGTTGTATAGGAGCTTCATCTATATTCATCAATTCGATTAATTTGTTTTTGATTTCGCTGTATGGTATTTTTAGAGTTTTTTCAATAAGTTCTATATCTTTTCTATTTAAGTCATCCCAAGAGCTGAATATGCTCAAAAATAGCAAAATATTAGCATAGTTTTTATTTGCCCAAATAGGTTTCGGAAGAGGAGCCTTAGGATTTCTTAATATTCTTTGCAATAACAACATGTCATTATTACTAAAATTTTTATATATCAACTTTTGATATTCATACCCATATTTAGCTTCAATTATGGGCTCCAATAAGTAATTGCAAATATTATCAACATCTAGTTTTTTATTGGTTTGAAATGAATCTTTTTTAGCTAAAGGCAAGTATATTGTATATCCTTTTTCTAAAAGAGTGTGAATACCCTCAGGAATATCAAACATTGGTACCAAAATTAATTTTTTAGAGTTACCATTTTCAACAACTCGATTCCATTGTTTTCTATCTTCAATAATTGTAATTTTAGATTTAATATCTTCTCGTTCTTCTAAAGATGAAATTTTCATTATCGAGGCTAGAAGATATAATAGACTTTCTTTTTTTGTACATGCTCGTACCTCTATTAACCCTTTATCATGTAAAAGCCAGTCATTTATTTCTTTTTCATATATATTTTTTCTTGCAAGAATAATATTTTCATCTAAGGGTATAATAGTTGATTTTATCCAGTCTTGCCATTTCTTTTCGAAATTATATATATCATCGAATGGTTTTTCTAAAACATCACAAAGCCAAGCGCTTGTTGCATAGTCATGTTCAAGCCATGTTTCGATGTCGTCAGCATCAAATATTCTTATATTTTTCCAAAAATTAGCTTTAGGATTTTTCTTTTGCGCCTTTGCAATTGAGGCATCTTTATTTCTAACTTTACGAGTAGTAATAAAAACAAACGTCTTATTTGAATTTTGGGAAAGATTTTCAGTACGTTTATCTAAATCTTTTTGAAATTTTGTTTGATAGCTTTCATCTTGTCCACATTCAATTAGGTAAATTCCAGCTTCGCCTAATATGCTATTTTCTAAGGTTTGTACATAACCATCAGCTCCTGGTTTCCAAATACTATCTCCTCCGGGAATATCTAAGTTAACAATGTATTTCCCATCGAGATTGTTTGTTATTAGCCTTCTTAACAATAATGGCAATTTTTCTTGTGATTGTCTTGTGTTACTCAATTTTTCCAATTCTGTTGAAGATATATGCATTTTATTTTCCTTTTTATGAAATGATCTTATTTTATAATCATATAATGCATTTTAATTCATTTTTTAGAAAATTCTAGTTGAGATATTTATTTTTTGGAAAATTGATGTGATGAAATCTCATTTTTGTTTTTATTAAACTGAACCTCAAGTCATTGATGACGATAAGTTGAAAAAAAACAATATCGAGTCTGGGGGAGGATAATATATATCAGGTGAGATACGAAATTGATTAAAATCCCGTAAGCTATTGAAATACAAAGATTGAAAATCAAAAAAGTTCGGATGTTGTTCCAAAAAAGCCTATTTTGACTTTTAAACATCCGAACCAGTATAAATGCTTGATATATAAAGAAAAAACCGCCATTTCTAACGGTTCGTATTCTGTGGCTGGAGTGAACTCGCGGTTCTCGAGCTATTTTTTTTGCATCGGCTTAACTTGTGGTTGTTAGGAATCAGAGGTTGAAGTAACTTTTATTTTTGAATAACAAAAGTTTTTCTGCTCTATATGCGCGATTCTGGCTTGGATATAGATTTTATTAGGAAAAGTAAATCTGGATGTTATAGGGCAATTATTTACTCATATGTCTTATCATTAAGCAACCAGAAAGCATCAGTTTGGTATATATTAGGATTTTCTTTTGCATAATCTAATGCTGTTTTTCCTTCATCGCTTCTTTCTTTTGTATCAGCTCCACATTTGAGTAATACTTCTAAAACTTGAGGATTCTTATTATATTTTGCAGCATACATCAAAGGTGTATAATTTACATCATCTGCCTTTGCATTAATATCACAACCATACTTTATTAAAGTTAAAAGAACATCTGGATTTGGATTATTTTGTGCTGCATACATTAAAGCATTTTTACCTAATAGTCCTGTAATATTAATATCAGCTCCTGAAATAATTAATACATCTATTACTTGAGGATTAATATTAGTACTAGCTGCAGTCATTAATGGTGTAAAGCCGCTACTATCTTGAATGTTTATCTCAGCCCCAGCTTTAATTAAAGTAATAATGATTTCAATCGGTCGATTATTACATATTGCATACATAAGTGGTGTTCCTAAATTTCCATTTTTTGCATTAACATCTGCCCCAGCTTGAATTAAATTTGTAACTATTTCTGTATCTAAGTTTTTACTTACTGCACACATTAGAGGTGTAATCCCGTCACTATCCCTAAGATTAACCTCTGCTCCTGCCTGAATAAGTGAATTAATGGCACATATATTTTCATCAACTATTGCTTGGAATAAAAGAGTACCACCATTATCATATCTTTCATTTAGTTCCGCTCCAGCTTGAATAAGGGTGCTAAGAACCTCTTGTGGATATTTATTTACAATAGCCCGATCTAGAGGTTTAACATATCCAGCATTAACATCTGCTCCAGCATCAATCAAAGCACATATTAATTCGGGACTACAATTCTTTCTTAAAGCCTCTGTTAATGGAAGACGGCCAAATTCATCCATTGCATTGACATCAGCTCCGGCTCTAATTAGTTCATTTATTACATCTAAGCCATGATTCTTTGATATTGCCAGCAATAAAGGGGTTCCATAGAGTATATTCTTAATGTTAACATCAGCTCCTGAACGAATTAATTCTTTGATTACTTCTGAATTATTATCTCTAATAGCCAACATAAGTGGTTCTGAAGTATTTCCATCTTTATTATTAACCTCAGCTCCCGCTTTTATTAATGCACGAGTAATTTCTGGATTAGGATTCACGCTAGCTGCATCCATCAAAGGAGTTAAACCTTCGCTATCTTTGGCATTAACATCAGCACCTGCTTGTATTAGAGTATTAATCAATTCTGGATTTTGTGCAATGGCTGCAGCAAACATCAGAGGTGTAAAACCATCATCGTTTCTGGTATTAACATTAACCCCATTTTTAATCTCATCTTCAAGTAGTTGTGGGGTCGCCGTTTTCCACCATTCTGAAGAGAAAAAGGAAGTATGCTTGCCAGATTTAAATAAGTTTTGGAATGCGTTTATAATTTTATTCATATTCTACCTCTATATCCAGATATAAAATATTGGGTTTTATTCTCAATGAGTCTATGTCATTCCTTTTTTTATTGCAATACAAATTTATTTTATTTAACAAAAGTAACTAAGGGCGACTGGATATTGTTCGAACTTAACTCATTGATTGTGTTAGATTTTTGATGGAATTAGTTCGAAGATTATCTGGTGCGTGGCATATTAAGTGTCTAATCTTCGAACAGGCTGAAATGCTTGTATATAAAATAAAAAGTCGCCATTTCTGACGACTTTTGAACTGTGGCTGGGGTGGCTGGATTCGAACCAACGAATGTCGGCACCAAAAGCCGATGCCTTACCACTTGGCGACACCCCATTCTCTTAACAGCCTTATTCTTAGTTTAATTTTTTTCTCTTTGCAAGTCTTTTTTTTATCTTTTTTGATTTTTTTTTACTTTTTTTCGTTTCTTCTCTTCTTCTGTTTGTTTTATCGATATTTTTATTAAAGCCCTTCAAGCTTTTCTCTTGAAGGGCTTTATTGTCTTGTTACTTTATTTTCTTCTCTGATTTCCTTTCCTCTATTTGCTGCATTTACCGCTCTTGCTGCTGCTTGCTGCGCTCTTTTCGCTCTTGCTGCTGCAACTGCTCTCGGAGCTCTTGCTTTCCATAGTGCTGTTCTTGCTGCTGTTATTACTATTATTGCTTGAAGTTTTTTTACTTCCACATCCGCATCCCATTTTTATTCTCCTTTTTCCTGTTTGATATATGTTTTGTTGTTCTATCAACACTTATCTATATAAATAGGCTTTGGCGTTTTCCAACCTACACCTTTGATTATATTTTTCCTTCTTTACCAAAAATAAATAATAGCAATTTTATACTCTTTAATATCGCTAATTGGGAGTTTGTCATGCTTAACTTAAAATGTTTGCCGATTTGTTCTTTTAATGAAAATATTGCCTATGTCCATAAAGACTGTGTCGATTATCCGCTGGATGGGCTTAATACCATTACCAGAGTTGAAATTCATGGCGGGGCTTTGCCTCTATGTGCTTTTTTAAATGTAACGGATGATGCTCGTTTGGTTAAGCCTAATGAAATTGCCCTTAATAAAGAGGCTTTTAAACTTTTGAGTTTGCCGGAAGGCGCCAGAGTCAGTATGATTTTGGCAGAACCTCCGATGAGCCTTAATATGGTACGTAAAAAAATTTTAGGACACGTTTTGTCTCTTAATGAATATAAGGCGGTCGTTAATGATATTAAAATGCGTAAATATACCAACATTGAGGTTGCTTCGTTTTTGACGGCTTTTAACTCTTTTGTAACGGTGCCTGAGGTGGTCTCTTTAGTTGAGGCCTTAACTGCGGAACGTAATTTGTTTTGGGACGAAGAAGAAATTGTTGCCGATTGTTACACCATCGGTTCAGTTCCGGCAAATAACGTCGATTTATTGGTTACCGCCATTGTTGCGGCTTACGGTATTCCTATTCCGAAGGTGGTCATACCCAATAATATTTCTTGTTACGGTACGGCTAATGCCATGAAGATTTTTGCCGATATTAATAAATCTACTATAGAATTAAGGCGTTTGATTAAAGAAGATCGCGGCGCTGTGGTAAGCTATGAGGCTTTACCGATAGCCAAAGTCTTATCGGTACTAAAATCGGTGGGGGCTTTTTTAAACATTGAAGATGATGCCTTAGCGATGGCTCAGTTGTTGGCTTTGAAAATTTCGGCAGGTGTTAATCACTTGGTAGTTGATATTCCCGTCGGACCGAAAACTTTGGTAAAAAATGCGCAACAAGCCATAAAAGTTCGTAAATTTTTAGAATATGCCGGAGATAATTTGGGGATTACGGTTGATGTTGTGGTTACCGACGGACGAGAGCCGGTAGGTGAGGGAATAGGCGCGGTGTTATCGGCTCGTGATGTTATGCGCATTTTAAAGCGTAAAGATAATGCCCCCGCAGGATTAACCGAAAAAGCCCTGTTCCTGGCCGGTCGAGTTTTAGAATTTGATCCGGATTTACGTGGCGGGCAGGGTTATAAAATTGCCAAGGAAATACTGGATTCCGGCAGGGCTTTGGATGCCTTTACTCAGATAATTACCGAT
The DNA here is from genome assembly GCA_944392295.1 of uncultured Alphaproteobacteria bacterium. Classification (GTDB taxonomy): domain Bacteria; phylum Pseudomonadota; class Alphaproteobacteria; order RF32; family CAG-239; genus CAAFZY01. Next base: position 129,596 of record CALXWE010000003.1, on the reverse strand, counting down.
CAAGGACGTAATCAGCGTATTGAACTGGGTTCTTTGGTCCATGAGGTCTTGGCACCAAATAGCGGTTCGGTACTTTCCATTGATAATAAGATTGTTAAAAAAATCGGTAGATTGGCCGGTGCCGATAAATATCAAGAAGCCGGCATTTTCTTGCTTAAAAAGGTGGGCGATACTGTGGCAAAAGGTGAGCCTTTATACCAGATTATTGCTTGTGATGCAGATGATTTAGCTATGGCTTTATCTTTTGTGGATGCTAATACAGGCTATGAAATAGGTAAATAAAAACAGCTAAATAAAAAAACAACTCCGATTACGGAGTTGTTTTTTTATTTTTGTGGTTGAGATTATTTTAATTTGTTAATCTCAGCTTGGATACCTTCAGGGTCAATAGTGTTTAATTGTTGACCGTTCAAAATTAATGCAGGTACGCCGTGAACTTGTACTTTGTTGCCAAGTTGTGATACTCTTTTGATGGTATCTTGAACTTTTTGTGATTTAACGTCTTGTTCGTACTTGTCCATATCTAAGCCAAGTTTTTTAGCCATTTCATCAATTTTCTTTTCATCTAATCTTTCTTGAGAGCCTAACAATACTGTGTACATTTCCATAAATTTACCTTGCTCGCCAGCAGCTAAAGCAGCCTGAGCAGCGTACTTGGAAATAGGAGCAACGAATGTAATGGGCTTGAAGACAACCTTAACGTCGGGGTTGGCTTTAACAATAGCTTCAACAGTCGGAGCTAATCTCTTGCAGTATCCACATGAAAAATCAAAGAATTCTACCAGTACAACTTTGGCATCTTCAGGACCAACAAACGGGGTGTTCGGGTCGTTATTGAGTTCTTCAATATTTTCCATAAATAATCTGGCAGCTTCTTTGGCTTGTGCTTCACGTTGAATGTTTTCATACTGTTGTAAAGCATCAACTACCATTTGCGGATTGTTGTATAAAGCATTGGCTAATTCAGCAACATCCAAAGACGGTGCGGTACTTTTTACGGTATTTTTCTCTGATGCATAAAATAAAGCAGCACCAGATACCAATAAAGCTACAATAGAGACATATAAAGAAGTTTTATTCATTTTTTGATATCCTTATCAATAATTTTGTAACTAAAAACAGCTATAATCTAAACAATTATTTATTCGTTTACAAGCATAATTTTATGTTTTATGTTAACAACTAAGTATTTTCGAATTAGAGGTGGCAAGATGTTTGATATGAAAATTTCTTTATTTTCCAATACAAAAGAATTGGAACAAAAAATTGATATGCTTCATGATAAAATTATTGAAGTGGCAATGATTTTTAAAAAAGCTGTTAGTGTATACTTAAAGGAAAAACGCAGCCAAGAATATAAAAAATTAAGTAAAGAAATTAAAAATATAGAGCACGATGCTGATGTTTTGCGGCGTGAAATTGAAAACCGTTTATATTCGCAAAATTTAATTCCGGATTTACGCGGTAGTGTTTTGGAGCTGGTAGAAAATTTAGATAAGGTAATTAATGAGTTTGATGAAGTGGCTCACCAGTTTTACATTGAACAGCCGGTTATTCCGGAAAAGTATTTTGAACGTTTTAAAGAACTGGTTGAGCAAGTTTGCGAATGTGCCGAAAATTTAGCTATGGCCTCAAGGGCTTTTTTCAGAGATTTTTCAATTGTAAGAGATTATGCCAAAAAGGTTTATATGTTGGAGCATGAGAGTGATAAAACTACTGCTTCATTGAAGGAGGCCGTATTTGATTCTGATTTGGAGTTGGCTCATAAACTGCAGTTGGAGTCTTTTTTAAGTGAAGTGGCAGATATTGCCGATTTGGCCGAGAATTGTGTGGATCAACTTCTTATTTATGTTATTAAGAGGGATATTTAATGGATATTTCTTATTTATTCTTTTTAAGCAGCGGTTTGTTTTTAGGGTGGTCTTTAGGGGCTAACGACGCTTCTAATATTTTCGGAACTGCAGTCGGAACCAAAATGGTTAAGTTTAATACGGCAGCAATTATTGCCTCGGTGTTTGTAATTTTGGGTGCGGTTTTCGGAGGTGAGGGAACTTCGGCAACTTTAGGGCAGTTGGGCTCGGTTAATGCTTTGGCCGGTGCTTTTATGGTGGCTCTTGCTGCGGCTCTTACCGTATATTGGATGTCTCGTTCAGGATTAAATGTTTCTACTTCTCAGGCAATTGTGGGAGCTATTATAGGCTGGAACTTTTATTGCGGATTACCTACCGATATTAAAGTGGTGCTTAAAATTGCGGCTACTTGGGTTATGTGTCCGATTTTGGCTGCAATTGTGGCGGTGTTTATTTATTTTATGTTACGTAAATTGATGCGTAGCTTACATGTGCATCTTTTGCGGCAAGACAGATATTTGCGAATCGGATTGGTTGTTATGGGAGCACTGTGTGCTTATGCTTTGGGTGCCAATAATATTGCTAATATCATGGGTGTTTTTGTGGATTCTTCACCGTTTAGGGCAGTTAATGTGGCCGGAGTTTTTGAACTGAGTAGTGTGCAGGTTTTGTTTTTGCTCGGCGGTATTGCTATAGCTGTTGGCATTGTTACATATTCGCACAAAGTTATTGCCAATGTAGGTAATAATTTATTGAAAATGACTCCTTTGGCAGCTCTGACTGTGGTCGTGGCACAAACAGTTGTATTGTTTTTGTTTTCTTCTCAAGGATTACAGAACTTTTTACATAATCATAATTTACCGACCTTGCCTTTGGTGCCGGTTTCAAGTACTCAGGCAGTTATAGGGGCGATATTGGGCATCGGCTTGTTAAAGGGCGGAAAGGGCATAAACTGGGGAATTACCGGTAAAATTATGCTCGGATGGGTGGTAACTCCTTTAATGGCTATGCTTATTTGTTTTGTTTGCTTGTTCTTTTTGGAAAATGTATTTAATCAAACGGTTTTTATTCCGCAAATAGAAATGTTTTAAATTATTGACAAAACTATCAGGTGGAATATAATGAAAGCTCATTTTTTATTTTTATAACCAATATCTAATTTTTATTAAATTATGAAAGAGCAAATAAAAAGAAGAGTAAAGTACATGTTTGCCTTGGCTGAGGTAAGGTGTAAGACGGAGAAAGTGCAGAATCTGCTTGAGCACTACAGCAAGCATCATCCGATGTATCCGGAGCAAAATGATAGCTTGTGTCCGGAGATTATGGCTACCTATAATGGTACGGAAACCCCGGACGCAATCGGCATCTCTTTGGATATGCTTTTCCCTCGCATGTTGGGTTTACCTTTTACTGTGAAAATAACCAACACTTCTTCAATCGATCAGATTGCGGAAGAATATTACCAACTGGAGAGGAAAAGTGCCTTGGAAACTATCCGCGGGGAGATTAAAGGATGGAAATTCTCGGTAAGCGAGGTATTCCCTGATGCCGCTCAGTCTTCATCAATTCACTGACAGAGGAGTATTTTTAAAGAGCACCTTAAATGGTGCTCTTTTGACTTTTAAAATGTGATAATAAGTGCTAAAAAAGTACTCATAATGCTTGTATCCGTAAAAAAATGTGCTAAAATTGCCGTGTTTTAATTGTAATAAGGAGAAAATGTAACAATGTCTAAAATTCTTATCACTTCAGCTTTGCCATATGTAAACGGTGTTCCTCATTTGGGACATATGATCGGGTGCCTGTTGCCCTCAGATGTTTATGCTCGGTATATGCGAATGATGGGAAATGAGGTTTTATATGTAGCCGGAAATGATGAACATGGCACGGCTTCCGAGGTCGGAGCTTTAAAGGCCGGTATGGATGTACAGGCCTACTGCGATATGAACCATGCAAGACATCGTGATACTTATAAAGATTTTGAACTGTCTTTTGATTGTTTCGGCAGAACTTCTTCCGAGCAAAATAAAGAGATGACTTATCACATATTTTCTCAGTTGGATAAAAACGGCTTTATTGAAGAACGTACCGTAAAACAGGTTTATTCGATTGATGATAAAATGTTTTTGGCCGATCGTTATATTACCGGCACTTGCCCTTATTGCGGATATGATAAGGCTCGCGGCGATCAATGCGAAAATTGCACAAAGGTTTTGGAACCTACCGATTTGATTGATGCTAAAAGCACTATCTCGGGCAGTAAAAATTTGGAAGTAAGAGAGTCTAAACACTTATTCTTGAATTTGCCGAAAATTGAAGAAAAATTGCGTCAGTGGCTCAAAACTAAAGAGGCTTTTTGGCCCGAGGTTGCCTATTCTATTGCTCAAAAATGGATTAAAGAAGGATTGCAGCCGCGTTGTATTACCCGTGATTTAAAGTGGGGATTCCCGGTTAATAAGCCCGGTTATGAAGATAAAGTTTTCTATGTGTGGTTTGATGCTCCTATTGGGTATATCGGTATTACCAAACAGTGGGCAGATGAAAAACCTGAGGAAAGAAATTGGAAAGATTGGTGGTATGATGCCAAAGATGTGCGTCATGTTGAGTTTATGGCTAAAGATAATGTTCCTTATCACTCCATTACATTCCCGGCTACCCTTCTTGGAACCGGAGAGCCTTGGACACAGGTTGATTATCTTAAAGGCGTAAGCTACTTAAACTATGAGGGCGGTAAGTTTTCTAAATCTGAAAACAGGGGTATCTTTGCTGAAGATGCCGTTAAAGAATTTCCTGCCGATTATTGGCGTTACTGGTTGATGATTAATATTCCCGAATCGTCTGATACCAGCTTTACTTTTGATTCTTTTGCCGGTACCGTCAATAAAGATTTGAACGGTGTGTTGGGTAATTTTGTGTCGCGTGTTTTGAAAATGACTGCCTCAAAATTGGGCGAACAAGTCCCGACCGGCGGTGATTTTACCGAAGTTGAAAATGAGCTTGTTAAAAATTTGCAACAACGTGTTGATGCTTATTTAAAATATATGAACGAGTTGGAATTTCGTAAGGCACTAAATGAACTCAGAGCTATTTGGGTTGAAGGAAATAATTATATTTCCGTTACCGAGCCGTGGTCGGTTATTAAAGAAAATCAACAACGTGCCGAAACCATCTTAAGGGTTTGCATTAATCTTATTTATATATTTGCCGTTTTGAGCTATCCGATTATGCCTAAAACAACCGAAACTATGTTGGCAAAATTGGGCTTGACGACAAAAGATATGCCGCTGCTTAAAGGCTTTGATGTTGCTAAAGAAATTAACTTTTTAAAACCTGGACACAAGTTTACGGTGGGAGAGCCTCTGTTTGAGAGAATCTCTCCTGAAAGGCTTGATGAATTAAAACAAAAATACGGGAGTTCCAAATAATGGAATTAGACAGATTGAAAACCATTCGTGTACACGGATTTGCTAAGCTTGTTCATACTTTGGTTATGATTATTACTTATCCGCTGCGGCATATATTTAAAACGCTGTTTGCCTTATTTATTGCAGCGGTAATAATTATTGCCGTGCCGATGATAAAGGGTATTCCTTTTGCAGGTATAGCAGATTGGTACTTGATGCGTTATGATGAAACTAAAGCTGATTTAACCGAGGTTGTAAATAAGGTTGAAAAAGAGCAACCCGCAGAAGCTCCTCAGGTTACGGCTCCGCAAGTTATTCGTAAACAGCCTCAAGGTGTTGAACCGCAGCCTACGCAAGGACGTAAGGCTTTTAAGGTGGTCGAAACCGAAACGGCTCCCAAAAAACAGTATAAAATTATGAAGCTTAAAAAGGCTCCTCCTATGGACAGAAGCGGTGCTGACAGCTATGAAACATTTGTCGCTCCGACAGATGATAGACCACTGCCGGAAGTTTACGAGCCAGTTAAGTCTGAACCTAAGGCAAAACCTGTCTTTTCCGGCACAGCACAAAAAGAGTATTATAGAAAAGATGAAACCCTGCCTTTGGTTTATGAAGATACGCCTAAAGAAGTTTCAGGTAAAACTTTTGTTTTCAGTGCTTCCGAACTTTCCGTCGGTGATGCATATTTAATTTTGTACGGCATTTATACCGATCCTTCTAAATATGATGTTGAAAAAGCACATCAGTACTTAAAGGAATTGGTCGATGGTAAAAATTTGAGGTGTATGATTGTGGCATATACATATAATAATATTGCCACGGGTGTATGTTTCTTAAACGGTATAAGCATTAACCGTAATATGGTTGATGCCGGGTTTGCCGATAACGTTGCTTTATAAGGATTATATGAATGTGGCAGCCGGTTATAATGATTGACGGCTACATACTTGCCGTTTTGGGGATGAGTATGTTGTTGCCGGCAGGTTTGGAATATTATGATTCCGAAAACTTGTATTCGTCATTTTTAATATCGGCAATGATTACGTTTTTTATAGGTTTGTCCTTATTTGTTTCCAATCGGGTGCGTATTAGCCATATGAGCTTGAGGCAAGGTTTTTTAGTCACAGGTATCGGTTGGATATCGGTAGGTTTGTTTGCTGCATTGCCGTTTTTTTTAGAAGGTACGGTCAGTACTTGGACCTCTGCTGTTTTTGAGAGTGTGTCAGGTATTACGGGTACCGGCTCAACGGTTTTAACCGATGTTGAGGCTCAGCCTCGTTCTATTTTGCTCTGGCGCTCAATGCTTAACGGATTAGGCGGCATCGGAATAATTATTTTTGCCGTTGCCATGCTGCCGTTTTTAGGTATCGGCGGTATGCAAATCTTTCAAAGAGAAAACGCCGATGCCAGCGATAAATTTATGCCTAAGTTTGTTGATATTGCTAAGTGGCTGATTGCTTGTTATATCGGGCTTATAGCATTGTGTACGTTTATGCTGTATTGGTGCGGGATGAGTAGGTTTGATGCATTAAATCATGCGCTCTCGGCAGTGGCAACAGGTGGATTTTCGACCAAAAATAATTCGGTGGCGTTTTTTGATAGTGCTTCGATCGAGGCGGTGTTGTCTTTATTTATGGTGTTGGGAGCACTGCCTATGACATTTTATGTTATGCTGCTGCGGTCCAAAGAGGTAGACGGTTTTCGTTTGGGGCAGGTAAAACAATTTTTAAAAACGGTCTTGCTTTTAACCTTGTTTGCCAGCTTATGGATGGTTTGGCAAAACGGTGTGTCGTTTTTAACAGCATTGCGCCAGAGTTCATTTAATATTATCTCGGTTATAACTACTACGGGCTACGGTTCAACGGAGTTTTTAAACTGGGGTGTATGGACGGGAATGTTTTTTACGCTTCTGCCTTTACATGGCGGCTGTATCGGTTCTACTACGGGTTCAATTAAGGTTATGCGTTGGCAGGTGCTTACTTCATATTTGCATAAACTGTTTGTTTCTTCTATTGACCAAAATCGGGTAGTCCCGGTAAAAGTCGGCGATGTGCCGGTAGATGATAATGTTGTAACTTCGGTGTTGGTATATATTTTGTTATTTTTAATAACGACGGCAGTAAGTGCAATTTTACTTAATTTTATGGGGTATGATTTTGTAATTTCTTTATCGGCATCGGTAGCAAGTATTACCAATACAGGTCCGGGAATTGTCAAAGAAATAGGAGCTATGGGCAATTATGCCTTTTTCTCCGATACGGCAAAGTGGGTGTTAATTGCCGTGATGATGCTCGGTCGCTTGGAAATTATTACTTTGCTGGTGGTATTTACCAAAACTTTTTGGAAACATTAAAGTTTAGACTGTTCTGATTTTATAAATTGTAAAATATAAATGCGAATACTGCTTGATAAATTATCAAGTTGGCGGGTTGAATCGATTTTAGTGATAAGCTCATTAACACTTAGATTTTTGAGCTTGGCAATACGTTTTAATTCGGCATAAAATTCTTCTTCCAGCGAAAAGCTGGTATTATGTCGGCCGGCTATGGTAACGGAATATTTTTGCATTTTATTTTTTACGAAAACTGTCAATTGAGATTACTTCGGCAGGAACAGCTTGAGTATTTTGTTGCATTTCTTTTTCAAGCTTTTCCAGTTTGGCGGCATCGTTATTATCTTCCATATTAAAACTTAAGCCGAATTTAGCGTAAGGATCGGCAAAATAGGTTATGGAATTAAACGGAATAACCAAAGTGTGCGGAATTCCGCCGAAAGTTAAGACAACGGAAAAATTGTCGTCATTAACGCTAAGGTCGGAAAACTGATGTTGTAATACAATGGTCATGGTATCAGGGTACTGAATTTTAAGCATTTCAGGAACTTCAGTTCCCGGAAAGTCAGTTTTAAAAGTAATATAGAAATGATTTTCCCCGGGAAGACCTTGATCTTGAGCAATTTTTAAAGCGTCAACCACTACACCGCGTAAATGTTTGTTGATTAATTTATCATAATCGATTTCATCGAGCCATTCTGACATTGTTATTCCTTATTAAATACGATTTTTTATTGAAGCATTATAGATACAAATATTTAAATTTCAAGCAAGGTTTGCAAAAGAGCTTATAAAAAAAGGCCTTTCTGTTGCTAGGCGGCCAACCCCACTTTTAACAAACCAAAGGTTAAAAGAATTTAAGTTTGTTGCTTTTGCCTAAATTAAGCAGCTACGGCAACAGGTGCAAAATTATCATTTGCATTCATTTGATTTGAACCGATAACGGTGGTGTCTTGCCGAGTACAGCCAAGTATCTTTACTATTTCCAATCAAGCCTATTTCACCCCCTTAAAAGTGTATATAAACGCTTTCATGCTCGTTGTTTTGTATTTTTTTGCAAATAGCTTCAAAAACAACTTCGCAGCAAAGCATAAAATGGTGGAGGTGCCGAGTACTGCCCTCGGGTCTTGAAAACCTATTCCATACCGCTTCTAGTACCATAGCCGATTGCTCGGCAAGGCAGAGTATATGAAAAATCGGTAAAATATGCAAGCTTAATTTGCAGTAAAAATGTCATTTTTAGTTTGACTTTTATATTGTTTGCTGTAGGCTTATGTGTGTAGGACATATGTAATATGTGACCTCCAAATCAATAAAGGCATTAATCGGAAGGCGGCAGAATAGGGTTTTAAGGGCTGAATATGTCGCACTACCTTCGGGTAGTAACTTACTTCCGATTTTTTTATTTTAAAAATTTATATTCCAACTTGGTTTTATAATAATCGGGCTTATATCCTTAAACACCTCTTTTAATGTGTAGGTTCGGAAAAGGATATAATCATGTTTTGGCGAATATATGTCTTGTTTATGTTAATAAGTTGGCCGGTGTATGCGCAGTTTGAAGTTAATTTTACTCCGTCTTTAAGTTGTGAGCAAAAGATTGCTGATTTGATAGATGAAGCAAAAAATTCCATAGATGTAGCGGTATTTTCCATTAATAACGATAATATTGTTAAGGCGCTTAAGGATGCTCATCGGCGAGGGGTTAAGGTTCGTATACTTACCGATAAAATGTCATCAGGGCAGAAATCATCAAAGACAATTGATATGTATCAGGCAGGTTTGAATATTAAAGTTAATTCGGCACATAAATTGGAGCATAATAAATTTGCCGTTTTCGATGGAAATAAGGTTGTTACCGGTTCTTATAACTGGACGAATTCGGCGACAGATAAGAATAGCGAGAACTGTTTGTTTATTTTGGAGCAAAATCAAGTTGTAATAGATTACCATAATCGTTTTAATGAATTGTGGCAAGAAAACAAACAAGAAAAATCTGATGAATGGATGATAAAAAAAATTAAAGAATCCGTGAAGGCAGATTGATGCGCTGTTAAGTTTTAAGAGTTAACTTTTTCTTTTTTAGAGTTCATACAAAAAAAGCTCTCAAGTTGTTCTTGAAAGCTTTCTTGATTGGTGGGCGCTTAAGAGGCACGAGGATAAAAAACACCGATGCTCCGGTGTTTTTTACCACAAGTGGCGAAGTTTTGTTATTGAGCGATTAAAGATAAATCTTTATGAGCGAAAGTTACAAAACGAGTGACCGCAGCGAGTTATCTCAGAGTTTTATAAAACTCTGAGGTTAGGAGCCAGAAGAACTCCCGAAGGGAGTGAGAACCTAAATAATGCAGATACAAAAAAAGCTCTCAAGTTGTTCTTGAAAGCTTTCTTGATTGGTGGGCGCTGAGAGGTTCGAACTCCCGACCCTCTCGGTGTAAACGAGATGCTCTTCCAGCTGAGCTAAGCGCCCGTCTCACCAACTGCATTGTCTTATAGCTAATATTTTTTTATAAATCAAGTAAAATTTTTATTTTTTTTGATTTTTTTCCAAACTTTTTTATATCTTATTGTTTATACATTAATTTTTTTGCAAAAAATAAGGCGGAAAACCGCCTTATTTATAAAAGAAAAACTGTAAATTATTTGTTTACAGCTTCTTGAAGAGCTTTACCAGCTTTGAATTTAGCTTGCTTACGAGCAGCAATCTTGATTTCAGCACCTGTACGGGGGTTGCGGCCGGTTGTTGCAGCACGCTTAGCTACGGCAAATGTACCGAAACCAACCAAGCGAACTTCGTCGCCTTTCTTCAAAGCAGTTGTTACAGAAGCTACAAAAGCATCAACAGCCTTAGCTGCATCAGTTTTGGTAAGACCTGTTGCACTAGCTACGCTAGCAATGAGTTCATTTTTATTCACGGTGAGGACTCCCTCTAAAAAAGTTTAACCAATTGTGAGCATTACTGCTTATCACACCTAAATTGAAACACGTTTTTTGCTTAAGTCAAACAAAAAAATGACTTTTTTCCAGAAAATGTTCTTTTTTTACTCTTTTTTGCCGGTTTTCCACAGTTCTTAACACCTTTTAGTATTGTTTTTTCAACCTTTTTACTTTGTTGTTTCTTTTTTTTACGAATCTGTTACAATCTATTTCGTTACGACGAATCTGTTGTTTAATGGAGATAACTATGAGTAAAATTTTAAATTATATAGCCAACGGCAAGGGAACAGGAGCTATTTGGCTTTTGTTGATGGCCTTTGTCTATACGCTTTATTTGTCATTAATGGCCAGAGGCTTTATGTTTGATTCTGTCCCTTATGTTCAACATGTTGCCGATGAACTTTTGCCGGTATCGGTCAAAGATGGGAAAATTGTCAGTCCGGAGAATACTGTGCGTGAACTTACTTTAACCGGTGATACTGCTCAAGATACTTATTCTTTTGTACTTGATACTACCCAAGATACTTTAGATACAACGAAACTTACCAATGGTGTTTATTTTAGCCGTTTATATGCCTATACCGTAAATGATAATCAGGTTAAAACTACCAAACTTTCATCTTCGTTTGATTTACCTAAACAAGATTATAAACCAATACTTAATGCCGCTGTTAAATGGATAGTTATGGGCATAGCCGCGGTTGGTATTTTGGTGTTTTTCTTAATGTATTTTATTTTAGCCATATTTTATGCTTATTGCGCAGCTTTGGCAACTAAACTAAATAAAACTTCGTTAAGCTTTGATACCAGAATGCGCTTGAGTAGCGTGGTGCTTATTGCCGTATATGCATTGTCGTTTGTTTTAACTTTATTGGGGCTGCATATTAATGTCTTTTTGTTCTTTGTTATTATGCTGCTTACCCAGTTTGCAGTTGTAAAAAAATTAAAACAACCTCAATCAGAATCCTAGAAAATAACGAAGCTTTAACATAATACGTTGGTATAAATTAAGAGATAAATTAAAGTATGGTAATTTATCTCTTTTTTGTTGTACTTTTTCTTTACTTAAAAACAGCTCAACACTGCCGAATTTGTTTAAATTGATAGGAGTGCTGTTTTCCGCAAAGGATTTTGTGTCTTGTTTTATGATTTTGGTGATTTGTTGAGCCGTTTTAGGATGATTGAAATCTTGACACTTAAATCCGTAATCAAAAACAGATAAGTATTCGTCCCAATCGGCTTCTATTTGCAAACGTGGGCATTTATTATATTTGCCGGCTTCTAAGGCTATTTGAAATAAAATGTTTAATATTTCTTCATACTCGTACTCTTTAGAATCGATAATCGACCAGAATTCGGCAAATGTTTTATTAACACCTTTTTCTTTGCTCCCGTAATTGTAAAAAATAGACCAACTCGGATAAGCTCCATAAATGTTTCCATAGTAGCGCTTACCATTGCTGAGAGTGTGCCACTTGAAATAATTTAAAACTATTATTCCCAGTACTTGCGAATCTTTTTTACGAATTAAACTAAACTTATCTACGCCTTTGGCAATAAATTCTTTGCTGATTTTAATGTTGGTATATTTATTGTCGACTTTGTTTAATAATTGTATGTTTCCGACATCAATCGTTTTATGGCGCATTAATTTTGAGTCTAACAAGGGCTGCTCTATTTGCTCATATTTTTCTTTTAATATCTCTTCCGGCAAATACATTGTAATGCTTCCAAGCTCTTGAGCTAATGCTAAATCTTTTACCGATAATATGGCATCGTAATCTTGACCGTTTATGGCATATTGATCTTTTATATCAAAACCTAAAGATAAATAATATAACAGACTGTTCCAACTTGATGTTAAACATAATTTATCCATATTTAAATTCAGTAATCGCCAAAAAGCAATATCAGCTAAAATTTTTCCAAGATGGTATCTTCGGTCGAGGCTTCCAAGTAAAGGTATATGCAGTTCTTTTTTGAGGCGATGTAAAATACAATAGCCTATAACTTTGTGTTTACCGATTACCACTTTATAGGTTTCTTCTTTTTTATCACTGTTATAGTTTAGATATACAAAAGCTTTGCGCCGTTTAGGATGCCAACGATTACAGACATAAGAAAAACCAATGATTTTATCTTGTTTGTTGAGTTTATCTATACCCAAAGGGCGAATTAAAATTTGATTTCCGTGAGGCATTAGTATTGTCCTTATTTTGAACTTTATTCTATGTACATATATTTAAATAAATGTAAATTCCGTGTCTTTTACTTGAGAAATTGCATAAATAAGTATATATTAGATGTGTGTGCATTTGAGGAGACAACAGTATGGATTATAGTATCAAAATTGATGTCAGTCATTTGGTGGCAAAGGTCAAACAACATAATTTGTTGTTTTATCCGGCAATGATACATATTTTAGTTTCGGCTTTAAAGCGGCACATTAATGAGATGCCTGAGAATCTGGTTGCAGTGTATACTCTTACAACTCCTAGCGGAAATAATTTGCAATTATGGCACGAATATCATGATAATTTTTTGCGTTTTTTTGAACATTATGTACGCAACTGTTATCAAAGTATGACTGAAGAAAGTAATGTGGAAGGAGAATGTCTTCCTAAAAGCGGAATTTTGGTTTCGGCTTTACCTCCGTCGGAGAAATGTTTAATAGATAATATCTATCCGGAGTTTTATCTTTCAGCCTTTGAGGAAGAAGATGGCAAAATATGGCAAAACGTTTTAATTAAAGCCAAAGAGCAGTTTAATAATGTGGAGCTATTTAAGCGAAGTTGTCAAAAGATGTGTGATATGTTTCAAGAAAGAGTATAAAAAATCCGGTCTATTATGACCGGATTTTTTAATTAGATATATTGAACATCCAAAATTTCAAAAGATTTTTTACCACCGGGAGCCATGTATTCGGCAATATCACCGACTTCTTTGCCGATTAAGGCTTTAGCCAAGGGGGAAGATACGGAAATTAAATTCTTTTCAATATCGGCTTCATAATCGCCGACAATTTGATATTTGGTTTCGGTGTCGGTATCTTCATCAACTACCAAAACGGTAGCACCAAAACGTACAACGTCTCCTTTTACGGTTTGAGGATCAATTACCTGAGCTCGACTTACAACGGCTTCCAATTCTTGAATACGTCCTTCGATAAAGCTCTGCTTTTCTTTAGCGGCAGAGTATTCCGCATTCTCAGATAAGTCTCCATGTGAGCGAGCTTCAGCAATGGCAGCAATGATGTTAGGACGTTCTATGCCTTTAAGATTTTTTAATTCTTGTTCAAGCTGCAAATAACCTTTTTTAGTTAACGGGAACTTATCCATTTCTTTTTCTCCTTATAAAAAATTACCCTCCAAATTAAAGAAGGTAATATATTTTTTAAATCAAAAAATTAGACTGCGATAAACCATAGGTCATCACAGCCATACTTAATATATGCCGCCATTATATCGCTTAAAATTTTTAAATCAAGTGTTTTCTTTCTTGTGTAAAACTCGTAATTTATATATACATTAGTTTAAGCTCTGGTATCCTAAAAACAGTATTTTATAATACGCTTTAAGGAGAAATTTTATGAAGAAAATTATATTTGCATCTTTGATGTTGGGTGCTGTTGCTTTAACGGCTCCGGCTCATGCCATTGATAGTACCGGTTGCGGTTTGGGCTCTATGGCTTGGCGCGGTCAAAGCGGTATTTTGCCTCAAGTTGCCGCCGTTACCACTAACGGTACTTTCGGTACACAAACTTTTGGTATTACTTTCGGTACTTCCGGTTGCGATCCGAACGGACGCGTTACCGGCGGAACTCAAAAAATGGTTCTCGCCTTTTTGGAAAATAACTTGGAACAGTTTGCCATGGATGCTGCTGCAGGTCAGGGCGAAACTATTACAACCCTTGCCGGTATTATGAATATGGATGAAAAAACGGTTGCCGAAAAAACTTATCAAAATTTTGCCGTTTTGTTCCCGAACGAAAATGTTGACGCCGTTGATGTTACTTTGAAATTTTATCAAATTATGAAGGCTTAATTTTTTGTTTGGCTTTATTTACAAACACGGTCAATTAGACCGTGTTTGTTGTATCTTGAAGGGCTACAGATGAGAGTTTGTCGTAAATACCTTTTATCAATGTTGTTTTCATTATTTGTCTTGCCGGCTTATGCAAACAATTTATCTGCTTTTGCTTACTCTCCTTCTTGGCTGGCTTTGGTGCACTATCAGCCTACCTTAACCGGTTACGAATCTACCGTCGGTTCGGAAAATTTTTATTTAAGCCCTTGCGGTAAAACGAATCCCCTCAAAGAACTTGATGCTACCATCGCCCTTTTTCAATCCAATGACGATAAAACCAAGTGCTTGTTTCCGGCTCGCTATTTATGGCTTGAAAAAAATAATCTTATCAATGCTCCGTTTCCTCATTGTCAGGAGTTTGAGCAATTTAAACAAGACCTGCAACCATCGGGTATTACCTTGTTGTTTACCGATGCTTATATGAATAATTCATCATCTTTGTTTGGGCACACTCTGTTAAGAGTTGATACCGCGCGTAAAGGTACGCAGCTTTTGGCTCACGGTATTAACTACGGAGCCTGGACCAACGGTTATGAAAACAGCTTTTTGTATGCGGTCTACGGGCTTGCCGGCTTTTATCCGGGCGGCTTTACCGTAAAACCTTATTATGATATTATCAATACTTACAACAATATCGAAAATCGCGATATCTGGGAATATAATTTAAACCTTAGCAACGAAGAACTTGATTTCTTTGTAGCGCATATTTGGGAAGTGGGACAAACCACAACCCCTTATTATTTCTTTACGCAAAATTGCTCATATATGCTTATGGAAGTTTTTGATGCCGTAAAACCCGAATTTAAGTTGGCACAAAGTTTTCCCATGCAGACTATTCCGTTAGATACCATTAAAGAAGTTAATAAAAGGGAAGGGTTGGTAAAAAGCATCAATTATCGTCCCTCACGGCAGCGTAAAATAAAATATCGCATGAAACAGATGTCTGATGAACAGTATCAGGCGTTTTTAGATGCCATACAACTTAATTTACAATCTACTAAATCTTTACCCGAAGAACAGCAAGCCGATGTGTTTGAAACCGCTTATCAGTACATTCAATATCAATATGTAGCCAAAGATATTGATTTGAGCGAATATCGTAAAAAAAGTTTTGCCTTGTTAAAAGCTCGTAATCAGGTTAAAGCCGGGCAAAAGTTTAATGAATTGCAAGAGGGAGAAAATCCCGTATATTCTCACGATAGTAAACAAATATCGCTAGGTTTGGGTACTTATAATGGAAAGTTTTTTGAAGAACTTCGCCTGCGTCCGGCGTATCATAGTTTAATCGACCGCAGTTTCGGCTTTTTACCGGGAGCGGCTATTAATTTTTTGGATATGTCGTTTCGGCATTACGATGATAAAAATAACTATGTGTTACAACGGCTCAATATTTTACAGCTAACATCTTTATCGCCGATAGACGAAGTTTTTGCCGCGCCCTCTTATCAGATAACGGTTGATGTTTTGCGTCAGTTAAATCCTTCTGATGAGGATAGCTATTATACTTTTAGTGCCGCTGTTGAAGGCGGTGGAACTTATGCCTTAAGTGATAATGTTTGGCTTTATGCTTTAACCGGGGTAAACGGGGCTTACGGAGGAGCATTGCCGCGCAATCAGTGGGTGGGCTTAAGCCTTAAACCAGGCGTGTTAATAAAGTCTAAAGTTGCTTCATTACAGATTGAAGCACAAAAAATTTGGGCAACTTCCAAAATCGGCTCTACACTAAAGTGGAATGTAACCGCAGATTATTTCTTAACTCGCAACTGGGCTCTGGAGGCGGCTTTTTCATACACACAAAATTACGGAAAAAATGTTACCGAAACCGTACTCAGATTAAAACGCAATTTTTAATTATAGGTCTGTTGTTTACCAGCCTACTTGCGGCGGCTGCGTTTTTCTTTGGTAAACTTGAATAAAGACTCGTCAAGCGGTTTGTCTTCGGTGGCATTATAAAGAGAAAGCGTTACTTCAACACTTTGCGGATCAACAATTTTCCACTGTTTTAATTCAAACGGTTGATTGTTAAATACTAAAGTAATAGGTCCGACATCTTTATTTTTGCCGTATTCTAAGGTTATGGAAGTTATTCCGGCATCTTTATAAAAATCGGTAACTTTTAAGTTTTTATTGTCAATCTTAATATTGTTGGCCAAAATCATGGTGGCGGGAATGTCATCGTAGTCAATATTGGTAATCTGGTCTAATTCTTTATCGTTAAATACCACGTAATCGCCGTTGCCGACAATTAAAACCGAAGTCGGTGCGGCATATTCCATACGAATTTTGCTGGGCTTGGCAATGTATAACTTGCCTTCCGAAACCGTTCCGTTGCTTGCCGTTTGTACAAAGCTGGCTTCAAGAGTTTTTATGTTGTTAAGATAGTTCTCTATTTTAGTTAAATCAGCAGCTGTTTGAGCCTTAGCCGAAAAAGCGTATAATAAAAACAACGACAGCAAAATTTTTTTCATATTATTTATCCCGTATGATTAAATTTTAACTTTCATAATATAGAGCACAATTTTCTAAAGAACAACTTTTTTATGATTTTTTTATGATGAAAACGAAATTGACATAAAAACTTATTTTTGTTACCGTGAGGAAAAACCAAATAAGTATGTAAAATTAAAATAATATTGTTATGGAAAAAATTGCAACTTTTACCCTGCCGGAAACCAGGTTTTTATCAAACTTTTACCCGTACAAAAACAAAGAAGGGGATAAATATCCCGAAAAGGTAAGTGTTTTTTGGGACGGTATGGAGTTTGACTGCACTGAAAAAGCCTATCAGGCCGCCAAAACTTTGGATATGGAGCTCAGGCAAAAAATCAGTAAAATGACGCCCTATGAAGCAAAACAATATTGGGTCGGCAGAGAAAATGAAGTTCGCCGAGACTGGCACAATATTAAATTTTCCGTCTTGCGCGATTTAAATTTTCAAAAGTACCGTAACTCTCCGAAACTTAGGCAGATGCTCCTTGATACCGGAGATGCCGTTTTGGAAGAGGGCAATACCTGGGGCGATACTTATTGGGGTATATGCAACGGGGTAGGCGAGAACAATCTCGGTAAAATTTTAATGGAAATCCGAGAGGCCTTGCGTTAAAGCATCAAAAAACAACCTTAACCATTTGCGGTTAAGGTTGTTTTTTATTGTGCATAAATACTGTTTAGAAAGTGTACAAATCGCCGCCGGTGTGTTCGCATATCGGAAAATAATTAAAATAAATGCTGGCGATTAACAATGCTGCAACCGGAACTACTACTTTTTCAAACGGGAAGTGGGCGTGTCCGCCGTTGCGAGCTTTCATCCATTGGTAAAAATCGGAAGAAAATATTAATACCAAAGCTCCTACCAATACACTAAACAAGAATGGGTCAAGGTATAAAATGCCGATTACTTCGGCGTGGTATTGCATCTGGCTGATATACATAAAGCCTATCATGGCAACGGAGGTGATTAAAATTATCGGGTTGCGCCACTTAAAGTTCCAGTTCTTTTTATCAAACCATTTAATGGTCCAGTACCCTAAGAGTACCAAAAAGGCTCCGGCCCAAACTCCGACCACGCTGTCATCAACGCCCAAACTACGGGCAATTTCCAGCGAGGCGCCTACCGCTACCGTACATACGGCGCAAGCCGGATTAGCCATGGCGGCTTTGGCAGTGAATAATACCATTAATAAAGCAATACTTAATAACATTTTTGTATCCTTTCTGTTATGTAAATTGAGTTTATTATGCGGTAATTTGTTTTTAAAACAAGTGTTTTTTTATTCATTACAAACATTACATAATCTATATATAGTAAATACAGCATATGTTTTAAATGTCAATAAAAAAACTCCGTTTTTATACGGAGTTTTTTAATAAAGAGTTTTGTTAATTAAAGTAATTTAACGTCCCTGATTAGCGGCCATTTCTTTTATTTTGCCATTGGCTAAGTTATTAGGTTTATCGTCATTTTTCAAAAACAAATCAAAGTCGCGTTTAAAATCGGCAATATCCCCTAGACCTTGATCTTTATAAGCCTTAGCTGATAGATAGATATAGTCATCGGCAAACATGTAGGCTCCGTTACGGGCATTACATCCGGCACGAGCAGCCTTCATGGCAGCGATACTTTCCATGTTGGTAACTTTAGCAAGCATTCCTGAAAAATTTACCGGTTCGGAGGGGAACGGATTAATCTTTTCCAAGGTTGAACGTAATAACGTAAACATCTTGGATTTATCTTCTTTGGCAACATTTAAAATCTCAAGAAACTGCTGTCCGAAAGTTTTTTGTAAAGTAGTCATCAGATTACTCCTTTCCCATAATTATATTATAGAATCAGTGTAGCATATATCGCAGCTTATTGCAACATAAACTGTAACAAAAGTGTAACAATTAAGTTTAATATTTGCGGTCGATTATAAACTGAGCCAGAGCTTGTAAATCGTGGCTTTCCTGACCAAATATTTCTACTTCGGATTTGGCTTGGGATATTAATTGTTTAGCCATATCCTTGGCTTTATCCAGACCATAACAACTTACAAAGGTGAGCTTATTTTGAGCAGAATCTTTTTGTAAAGTTTTACCAACTAATTGTTGGTCGCCTTCAACATCCAAAATATCATCGGCAATTTGAAAGGCAATACCTATGCAGCGCGAATATTTGGTTAAGGCTTCATAAGATGAAGAATCGGCCCTACCTATAACGGCTCCGGCTTGGCAGGAATATGATAATAAACAACCGGTTTTCATTTCTTCAATATGGCTGATGAGCTCTGATGGATTTTCAGGATTTTTAACCGTTTCGGCGTATAAATCCAACATTTGACCGGAAACCATACCCTTAAAAGCTCCGGCGTTTTGTGATAATAAACTTATTAAACGAATCTTGATATCATCGGCATACGGCGAAGTTGCCAATATCTCAAAGGCATAAGTTAAAAGTCCGTCGCCGGCCAAAATGGCGGTGGCTTCGTCAAACTGTTTGTGGCAGGTAGGCTTGCCGCGGCGCAAATCATCGTTATCCATGGCCGGTAAGTCGTCATGGATTAAAGAATAAGTATGCAGCATTTCAAGTGAAGCGGCAGCATAAAAAGAATCGTCAAAACTTTTTCCGAACAAGCGCGATGTTTCATATACCAAATACGGACGCAAGCGTTTTCCACCGTTTAATACGGAGTATTTCATGGCTTCAACTACACGCTTTTGTGGTCCGTGAGGCATGCAAAATAAAGGCTCTATTTGCTGATTAAAGCGCGATGAATAGGCGCTTAACTTGTTTTGTATATCACTCATTGTTTTCAATACCGTCAAGAGGTTGCAACTTTAACGAACCGTCGTTGTCAATTTCTATTTTCTCGATTTTTAATTCGGCCGATTTTAGTTTGTCTTCACAAAATTTTTTTAAGGCAACCGCTCTTTCGTAAGCTTCTACGGCATCATCCAATTTAATACGTCCGCCTTCTAAGTCGCGAACTATGGTCTCAAGCTTTTGCAAGGCATCTTCAAAACTTAATTTTTCAAATTCTTCATGTTTCATATTTCTCTCCATGTTTTAGCAGTGTAGTATATCATTTTTGTAATGGCAATATTTTGTTGTTTGTTTGTGCATTTTATTTTTAATTGACTGATAAAACCAAAGTTATAATATGTTATATATTTGTGTTTGCGGCTTAAGTATATATAACAATTAGCTTTATTAGAACTTTTATTGCCGATGAGTTTATGCTAATTTGGTAATGGTGATGTATAAAGGAGAAGGCATATGAAACATTTATCAGAGGTATCAAACGCAGAGCTTTTAAAGGCTTTGGCTAATGCCAGAAGGTTGGAGATTTTGGTTAATTTACAAAAAGGAGAATTGAGCGTCGGGGCATTGGAAAAATTGGTGGGTTTGAGCCAATCGGCCTTGTCGCAGCATTTGGCAGTACTGCGTAAAACGGGAATAGTTAAAACTCGCAGAGATGCCCAAACCATATATTATAGAATGGAAAATCCGTTGGCTAAAGATATACTGAAACTGTTGAAGCTGTAAGCCTTAAAAACCTCCTCTTAAGGGAGGTTTTTTGGTAAGCTTGTGAATAAGTGTTAAAAGTTTTGTAGTAATCTGATAAAGAGAGGTATATATCTGGTATTATTTATAACAAAGGAAAAATATATGGCAAAAATTACTTGGCCGGCTGGTACCATGTTGGCTCCTCTTCCTCCGGCTTTAATCTCTTCGGGCTCAATTGATAAACCCAATGTTATGACGGCGGCGTGGACGGGTATCGTCTGTACTAATCCAACTATTACTTATGTTTCAATAAGACCTTCGCGCTATTCGCATGAAATTATCAGTAAAACCGGAGAGTTTGTAATTAACGTTCCCAATCTGCCGCTGGCTAAGGTTGTTGATTTTTGCGGAGTAAAATCAGGGCGCGATATTGATAAGTTTAAGGTTTGCAATTTAACCCCGCTGCCGTGTGCCAAACTTAATACCGTACAAGTTGCTGAGGCTCCGGTATCTCTGGAATGCAAGGTAAAGTCGGTAACAAACTTTGGCAGTCATGATATGTTTTTGGCTGAAGTTGTTGCGGTTAATGTTGATGATAAATATATCAACTCCAAAGGAGCTCTTGACTTAAAAACTGCCGGCTTGTTGGCTTATGCACACGGATTTTATTATACTTTGGGGCGTCAGCTCGGTAAATTCGGCTTTTCTGTTGAAAAACCCAAAACCGTAAAAAAACGCAAAAGAATGCAGCAAAAACGCGCCTAATTTAATTTTGTTGATAAAACTTGATAATTTGCTGTTGACAAATAACTCCAAATGTGCGACAAGTTTTCCCAGCGTTAATGTTTTTATATCTTTGCTTTATGCGCTCTTAGCTCAGCAGGATAGAGCAACAGCCTTCTAAGCTGTGGGTCGGGCGTTCGAATCGCCCAGAGCGCGCCATTTTATTTTATCAGGGGACATTTATGGCTATCAAAAATATTTTCTGGGATGTAGACGGGGTACTGGCTAATCTCAATTACGCTTATTATAACTTTTTAACTAAACACCCCAAATATAAGGAAATGTACGGCGATATTAAATGGGAAGATTTACCTAAAGTTTTGCCGATTGTGCCTAAATACGGTGCTTTGGAATTGAAAACGCATCCGACCATGGGTGTGGAAATGGATTATGACTTTTGCCACAGCCCGGAATTTTTTAATAATCGTCCGCTTTATCCGGGAGCGATTGAGGCCATTAAAGAGTTTGATAAATTGGGTTATAAACAATTTACGATGTCGGCCACTTTTGATGTTGAAACTAAAAAGCGGTTGCTCTCCAATTTGCTGGCTCCCGTTATTGATATTATCCATATTGAGTGCGTGCAACACGGTAAATTTATGCACGATACCGCCAAAGAAGATATGCTCAAGTATTGCTTTGAAAAATATGGCTTGAAGGCGGAAGAAACCGTTTTGGTTGATGACAGAATTTATAACCAAAAAGCCGCTATCGGCGTGGGAGCTCATCCTATTCGTTACAGATGCGAATTTACCACCGATTTGCCGGACGATATGAAGTGGATTCCGGAAGTAAGAAGTTACGATGAGTTGAAAGCTCTGTTAGAAAAAATGAATAAAGAAGAAGCTTAAATTTAGCAATTAAAAAAACCTCCCGTTGGGGAGGTTTTTTATATTAAAGGGGAGGTTTTTTATATTAAAAATTGTTTTCTGGCACTTCTAGACAAAAATAATTTTTTATGATATGTTAATAAAGATAAAATATAACAATACATATTGATATTCTGTGTATTCGGCAGAGGATATGCAAATGACGGAATGGGAAGAAAAATTAGATATTCTTAAAAGTAGATTTCAAAGTAGTGACATAGATGGTTCTTCACTTAATGATTCATATCATTTTTTAAATGATGTTGTGAAGAATCAACCTAATTTATCTTCTAATGTTTTAGATACATTTAAGCGTGCTCTAAAAAATGAAAAGAATAATTTCTATTCGCTAAAGGGAGCCTATTACGTTTTAGGAGATATTGCTACAGCTCAACCGAATTTAGCTTCTGAAGTATTTGATACTTTTAAACTTGCTTTGCAAAATGAAAATAATAATAGCGATTCTTTAGAAGGGGGCTATTATGTTTTAGGATACATTGCTGAATCTCAACCGGGTTTATCTTCTGAAGTCTTTGATACTTTGAAACTTGCTTTGCAAAATAAAAAGAATGATAGAGATTCTTTAAAAATGGTCTGTCATGTTTTAGCAAGAATTGCTATACCTCGACCGAATTTAGCGTCTGAAGTATTTGAAACCTTTAAACTCGCTTTACAAAATGAAAATAACGATAAAGATTCTTTAAAAGAGATCTATACTGTTTTAAGAGACATAGCTAAGGCTCAACCGAATTTAGCATCTGAAGTATTTGATACTTTGAAACTTGCTTTGCAAAATACAGAGAATGCTTCGTATTCGCTAACTGTAGCCTATATTGGTTTAGGAGAAATTGCTAAAGCCCAACCTAATTTAGCTTCTGAAGTATTTGATACATTTAAGCTTGCTTTGCAAAATACAGAGAATGCTTCGTATTCGCTAACCAGAGCCTATGTCGCTTTAGGAAAAATAGCTAACTCCCAGCCGAATTTAGCTTCTGAAGTATTGGATACATTGAAGCTTGCTTTGCAAAATAAAAATAATAATAAATATTCACTAAAAGAGGCGTATTATATTTTAATGAAAATGGCTGAAGTCCGACCGAATTTAGCTTCTGAAGTTTTTGACAACTTGAAGATTGCTTTAAAACGTAATAATTATTCACTAGGTTTGCCCTATAATATTTTAGGAAAAATTGCTAAAGCACAGCCGACTTTGACTTCTAAAGTATTGGATACTTTTAAGCATGCTCTAAAAAAAGGAAAGAATGATAGTGATTCTTTAAGTGAAGCCTATCCTGCTTTAGGAGAAATTACTAAAGCTCAACCCAATTTAGCTTCTGAAGTCTTTGATACATTAAAGTTTGCTCTAAAAAATGGAAAGAATAATTACTATTCACTAAGGGAAGTCTATCCTGCTTTAGGAGAAATAGTTAAAGCCCAACCGAATTTAGCTTCTGAGGTCATGAATATTGTATTGAGTAAGAATCTTCAAGATAGAGTTGATGATGATAATGGACGAGCCTTAAGTGTATGCGCTCAGTGTATGAAATATCATAAGCCGGAAGATTTTTATCAAGATATAGATCGAACGGTACATAACGACAAAATATTGCAAGCTGCATATAATGTGAGATTTTCTACAAATGATGAAATAAAATATGCCTATGAACGATATGGTTTGGATAAGTTATCAAGTATGAGTTTATCGGCCCAGCATAAATGTATGAATGTTATGATGGGTAAGTTGGAACAAGCAAAAGGTATTATCAATGAAGATACAAATAAATACCGTAAGGAAGGATATAATAATGAAATATATGCTTCCAACAAAGATTGGTTAGTTTCGGCAAGTTTTAGAGCGGCAGAGATATTTGGTAGCTATTTCCCGTCATATATAAAACAGACGGAGAAGTACTTATCGGTGCACGATGCGGTTTATTGGTTGCCGGATAAAATGTCTGAAAGTAAAAGAGAAAGTTTCAGGATTTTTGTAAAAAATCATTTGATAGATGATAGTATCTCCGGTCAAAAAAAGGTTCATTCATTATCGGAGATGGGAATTATAGCAAGGAACTGGGATTATATAAATGTAGAGAAAGGTAAAATATCGTATAAAGAAGCATTATCAATATGTAAAAACCGTAAATATGAAGATCAAGAAGATGATAATTTTGCCTTAGAGGCGGCAAGATGGGCAGTAAAGCCGCAAGATTATAAGAACTGGGAAGGCATTTATCATGCCGGATTGATGGTTCCTGAACCGTTTGACAGCAGCAAGGAGTTTAAGTTCGGTCAATATACGGGAAAATTTTTGCCCAGAGATGATGTCAGGGTAGGCTTTTTCGGGCAATACACGGATTGTTGCCAACATTTTGATGGCATAGGAAGAGAGTGTGCCATCTCCACGGTTAAGGACCCGTACTCACAGCTATTTGTAATAGAGAATAAAGAAGGTCAGATAATAGCCGGCAGTTGGGTATGGGAGAACAAGGAAGGCAAGTATAGAGATGTGTGCTTTGATAATATTGAAGCAATAGGAGACCAAGGCAAGAATCCGTTAATAAATACGATATATGAAACGGCAGGTAAATATTTAACTCAAGAGTGCAACTGTCATAAAGTAACCATCGGTAAGGGGAATTCTGATGCGGATATTTCCAAATATAAGCAAACTGAGGATATAGGGTTACCTAAGCAATATGGGGATGGTTATAGTGATGCCGATGGAGGGCAAGTATTATTGGCAGAAAACTTGAATGCTAAACCTTTGGATAAAAGTCAAGAAAGTAAAAGGTTTATAAGGGATGTATGCTTTTGGGATATTAATGCAATGGGTAAAATATCGAAAGAGTGTTTCCCTCAAGGAGATAAAAGGTTGCAGGTGCCGAAGAATTTATCAGGCTTAGCGTTGGTAGATGAGGCTAAAGGGGTTGTAGGATATTGCTTATATGATAAAGAAGAAAGAAATATTTACGATATGGCGGTATTACCGGAATACAGGACGGATAAGAATGCCTCATCAAAGAAGTTATTTGGTGAGTTAATAAAACGCATTCATAAAATCGGAGGCGAATGGAGTGCCGAGCTAAGAGATAAAACAACATACAGATATTTAGAGGCAATGTCGCAAAGAGGATTGGTCAAGTTTGAAAATCACGGAGTTGACCATGAGATGAGCGACGGCAGCAAGGTTTATTCGGTAACGTTCAGTGTTCCGAAACAAACCAAATCTTCGCAAAAAGCTTCTAATATGGTAAGAAGCGGCGGAAGAGAGTAAAACACTGACGCCTCAGCCGGATAGGCTAATACAAAAAAGCATCGGTTTACCGCCGATGCTTTTTATAAATATTAATATTTTAAGTATTGATGTTTTCGTCCTTATATATGCCGAATAAAATGTTTTTGGGTACCCAGCCTTCAATGCTGCCAAATTTTATCAGGCAAAAGTCGTTGCCTTTTTTGCATTCTTTAACTTCACCGATAACCCCGTCTTCAACCTTGGCTATTACCTTAGAGTTGTAATCGTCATTGTTGTAGATGTTGTTTTCTCCCAGGTTCATAACTCTTACAAAGCGGCGCCCGGTCAGCATCGATTTATGCACCCAGCATTTTGAGCCTTCCCAATCTTGAATCTGGCGCCAAAGTCCAAATTCGTTGATGATTTCTACAGGCATGCCTTTTTGTTTATAAATCCACTCTATCGGATATTTGGTATCGGGTCCTGAACGCCCGTTAATTAAATCGGAACGCAAAGATACCATACGCGGCAATTCTAAACCGCTCTCGCTGGAATCGGCAGCTTGCGCCATGGCCGTGCTTATGGACATTATCAACGCGATTATTGCTGTAAATAATGTTTTCATTTTATTTCCTTTTTTTGATTTTTGATTATATATTGTTCATAGTGTAAATAAAGATGATAAAGAAAAGGTAAAAAAGATGGATTTATTTCAAGTTGTTGAGGATTTAATTAAGTTCAAAACCGAAACCGGTAATCTTAAAGAAATCGATAAATGTTTGGAGTATATGAAAAAGTTGGTAATCGAGGGCGGAGTTAAGGCTCAAATATGCCGTTATGAAAATGTTTCACCGGTGTTTTTTGCGCATACCGCAGATACCAACGATTTTGATGTCTTGATTTTAGGGCACGTTGATGTTGTTCCGGCCGTAGATGATATGTTTGTACCGATGGTGCAAAACGGTAAAATGTTCGGTCGCGGAACTTTGGATATGAAGTCTTTTGCCGCTGTTGCTCTTAACTCAATTTTGTATGTGGCTCAAAACAAACTCCCCTTAAAATTTGGGGTTATTCTTTCAACCGATGAAGAAAAAGGCAGCTTGAGCACGGAAGCTTTTTTACAGTCACATCCTGATTTAACGGCTAAAATTGTGCTGGATAATGATGTCGGAGGCGATATTACCAAAATTGTGGCCAGATGTAAAAATCCGGTTTTTGTAAAACTTATGGCTCAAGGTGAGGCCGCTCATGGTTCAACCCCTTGGGATGGTATTGATGCTAATGAAAACTTGTTTAAAACCTGGGCAAATATTCGTAAAATCTATCCGGCATTTGCTAAAAATGAACCTAAACCTCATAATACGTGGATTGATACCGTGCATTTTGCAAAAATCTCCGGCGGTGAGGTATCAAATGTTATTGCTTCTCATGCAGAAGCTTTACTTGATTTTAGGCTTGTTGAAACATCAACGGTGGCAGACTTGTGCGCCGCGTTGGATAAATGTATGGTTGAAGGTGTAAGTTATAAAATAGTATCATCATCAACGCCGGTAGTTATGAATGAAAATGACCCTTATATCTTGGCTTATAAGGAACTGGCTGAAAAAGTTTTGCATAAATCCGTTGAGTTTGAATATATAGGCGGGGCCACTGATTCCAGAGCATTTGCCGAAAAAGGCTCAATAGTTATTATGCATTCGGGAAGCGGCGAGGGAATGCATGCCGACGGAGAGTATGTAGAGATAGAATCGGTTAAGCAAATTGCCGATATTCAAATTAAGTTTTTGGAAAGCCTTGCTCAGGGAAAGATAAAGTTATGAGATGCCATTGGGTAGATGAAAAATCAGAACTTTATACAAAGTACCATGATGAAGAGTGGGGTGTGCCTAAACATGATGACTGTGAATTGTTTGAGCTGTTGGTTTTAGAATCGTTTCAAGCCGGGCTTTCTTGGTTGACGGTTTTAAAAAAGCGTGAGGCTTTCAGAAAAGCTTTTGATAATTTTGATGTGGTAAAAGTAAGTCAATATGATGAAGGCAAGATAAAGTCTTTAATGGAAAATGCCTCTATTATTCGCAGCCTTGCTAAAATAAAAGCGGCGGTTAACAATGCCCAAGTCTTTTTAAAAATTCAAAAAGAGTGGGGAAGTTTTGATAGCTATATCTGGCATTTTACTTATGGCAAAATTATTAAAAATCAAGATGATAATATGCCTGTCAAAACGGCTCTTTCGGACACGATTGCGGCAGATTTGCAAAAAAGAGGAATGAAGTTTGTCGGCTCGGTTATTATTTACTCTTATTTACAGGCAATAGGGGTAGTAAATGACCACGAGCGAGCTTGCTTTAGGTATTAAGCATTTTTCTATCGGTTCGCGCCCTCTCGGGTTCGCGTCCCAAAAATATTGTTGCCAATAAAAACACCCACCATAAAAGGTGGGTGTTTTTATTGGCGTCAGCGGCGGGACTCGAACCCACTACCCACAGTTTAGGAAACTGTTGCTCTATCCTGATGAGCTACGCCGACACTGGAACTTAACTATCTACAATTATATCTTTAATAAAATTTTTGCAAGCGTTTTAAACGTTTTATAAAATTTTGTTGAGTATGCTTAAAAAAGGCGCTACACTTTACTATATATTATTAAGTTGAGGAGAAAGATTATGCAAAACAAAACTCCGATTGTGGTCGGCTTGGGCGAACTCTTATGGGATGTCTTTCCTAATACCAAAAAAGCCGGAGGTGCACCGATTAACTTTGTATATCATGCTACCAGTTTGGGGGCGAGGGGCTATGCCGTGAGCGCTGTCGGCGATGATGAGCTCGGGCATGAAATACTTACCGAATTAAAACAAAATTCAATTAACGGTATTATCGCTACTACCCAATTTCCAACCGGAAAAGTTCTGGTTAAACTTACAAATGGTATGCCCGAATATGAAATTGTGGAAAATGTAGCCTGGGATCATATTCCCGTTACCGATGAGGCGCTTGCCGTCTTAAAACAAGCCGATGCCGTTTGTTTCGGAACTTTGGCTTTAAGACACCCCGAAAGTCGGGAAAATATCCTTAAAATGTTAGAATATGCCAACCCTGATGCTCTCAAATTTTACGATGTCAATCTGCGCCAAAACTACTACTCGGCCGATTTGATTGATACTTTGTTAAAACATGCCAACGTTTTTAAAATCAATATTGATGAAATGACTGTTATTCGTCCGCTGTTAGGGCTTACCGGCTCAGATGAAGAAGTCTGCAAAGAGCTGATGCGTCGTTATAATCTTAAATATATGATTTTTACCGCTGGTGAAAAATTCAGCATTATCTATACTGATGATGAAGTTTCTTATTTTGATACCCCAAAAGTTAAAGTTGCCGATACGGTGGGCGCCGGAGATTCTTTCTCGGCAGCCTTTGTTTATTCGATTTTAACCGGCAAAAGTGTGCGTGAAGCTCATAAAAAAGCCGTTGAAATTTCGGCATTTGTTTGCACCAAAGAAGGGGCTTGGCCAAAATACGATTTTTAGTTTAGCAGGAGAAAAGTTATGGTAAAACAAACAAAAAATTCCCATGTGGTTTGGCAGCTTATTCCGGTAATGCTCACCTTTTTTGCCATGGGCTTTGTTGATTTAACCGGTATTGCCACCAACTATGTAAAACAAGATTTTGCACTTTCCGACACCATTGCTAATTTATTTACGTCAATGGTGTTCTTTTGGTTCTTGGTAGCTTCTGTTCCTACCGGAATGCTTATGAACAAAATCGGGCGGCATAAAACCGTATTATGGAGTTTGTTTGTAACTTTACTTGCGGTTTTGCTGCCTTTGATAGATTATAACCTACCTTTGATGATTGTATCATTTTCGTTACTGGGTATCGGTAATACCATGATGCAGGTTTCCATTAATCCGCTGTTATCAAATATCGTTAGTAAAAAATCGCTTTCAAGTGCCGTAACGTTCGGGCAGTTTGTTAAAGCTATGGCCGCATTTTCAGCTCCGATTATTGCCGGTTGGGCTGCCGTATCTCTCGGAAACTGGCGTATGCTGTTTGCTATCTTCTTGCTTGAGGGGGTAGTTGCTTTTGTCAGCTTGTGGTTTGATAAAATACCTGAAGAAAAACTGGCTTCAAAAACTTCTACTTTTACACAAAGCGTTGCTTTACTTTCCGATAAACTGGTTCTGCTCTCCTTTATTGCTATTTTATGCCATGTGGGTATTGATGTCGGAACTAATGTTACCGCTCCGAAGATTTTAATTGAAAAATTATCCATACCGCTTACACAAGCAGGTATTGCTACCAGTGTGTATTTCTTGTCAAGAACTATAGTAAGCCTTATCGGAGCTTATGCTTTGGCTAAATACTCCAACCGCTTACTGTTTTTTGTAAGCGTTTTATGCTTAGCTTTCGGCTTGGGAGGGCTGCTTGTATTTGACGAACTTTATGCTCTTTATACCTGTATGGCTTTAATCGGTGCCGGTAATGCTTATATTTTCCCGATTGTCTTTTCTCAAGCTATGCTTGCCAAACCTGACAAGAAAAATGAAGTGTCGGCTTTGATGATTATGGGCATTTTCGGAGGTGCCGTATTCCCGATTTTGATGGGCGCGGCTTCCGATTTGGTTGCTTCACAAGACGGTGCAGTGGTAGTTATGCTCTTTTGCGTAGCATATTTATTGTTTATGGTAACCAAAATTAAACATACTGCGTAATATACTTGCGGCGAATCTGATAAATTATAAAAGGAAAAATAAATGTCTAAAAAAACTTGTTTTATGATTTTTGTTATCGCCGTAATTGCTATTATTGCCGCTTTTATCTTAAAAATCGGCGCTGTTACTTCAGAGGTCGAAGCCGTATTTGCCGCTATGAAAAATCCGTATGTGGCAGGTGCAGCGGTTATTTTAGCCTTGCTTCTTAATAAGCAAAAACACTACTGGCTTTTAATGCTCGGATGTGCAGTTATCGCTGCTGTTGTTATCCAGCTTGTATTCGGCGGTGCTTTTGCTTTGTGGCCGATTGCTTATAAAGCCATAGCCTTTATGGTTTATGTTTACTTGATAGCTTTAATAAGATTTATGTGGTAAATAAAAAAGCCGGAAATTTTCCGGCTTTTTTATTTTTAAGCGGTGAGCTTATCAAATGAGTGAATGGCTTCTCGCTGTAGTTCTTTTAGTTTATCTTCGCCTAAAGTTGCCTTTAATTTTTCTAAGTATTTTTGCATTTCTTCTTCATAGGTATCGGCACCCGGAATTTCATCGACAATGCGTACGGCTATATCGTAAGCTTGCGTCAATTCATCGTTAAATTCTTCGGCGATGGTAACGTACTTGCTTTTTAAGATTTTTTTACGAATAATCGGAGCAATCTTGGTTAGCAAATAAAACTGCTTATCGTTGCGGTTTAAGATAATCTGATTGCGTCCGTCATAAACAATCTCGCCTCTGAAAACATGGTCGGCGTTCATTTCGATTTTAATGATAACCCCGATTTTATCAAAGAAAAATCCGGCAGGTAACGGAGTAATTTTTTCTTGTTCTTCCATAAACTAACTCCTTTATTCTCTTGAATTACCTTTGGAATTAAATAAACCATCTTTGGCTTCACCGGCTTTTGAAACAAAAAACGCAGCCAAATCAAAGGTTAAAAATTTAAAAATACTGAAGATAAAGCTTAAGCGACCGCCCACTGCGGCTTTGCTTAAAGGTTTTACTAAAGGTGCTTTTGACATTTTGATTTTCCTTTCAGATTGATGCTTTATTTTACGAGCAAGAAAATATAATTGCAATATCTTTTTTGTTGGTAAGGGATATAAATGATTGCATATAAAACTCATCTGATTACAATGCGCTTAAGAGGTCTGAAATGGATATAGTTGAATATACGGTCAGTGAAATATCGTTTGCCATAAAACGCTGTGTGGAAACTTCTTTTAATCAGGTTCGGGTAAAAGGAGAAATTTTCGGTGCCAAGAGAGCTGATTCCGGACATTGGTATTTATCGTTAAAAGATGAAAATGCCGTGCTGTCGGCGGTTTGCTGGAAGGGTGTGGCATTATCTTTGCCGGTCAAAATTGAAGACGGGTTGGAAGTTGTGGCAACCGGCAAAATTACTACCTTTGCCGGAAAATCATCTTATCAGCTGGTAATTGAACGTTTGGAAGTTGCCGGAACGGGGGCTCTGTTAAAGCTTTTGGAAGAACGTAAACAACAGTTTCTAAAAGAGGGGTTGTTTGATGCTTCTCATAAGCAAAAAATTCCTTATTTACCTGAAGTTATCGGCGTAGTTACCAGTGCCAGCGGGGCGGTTATTCGTGATATTATTCATCGAGTACGCGACAGATTCCCCAGTCGGATTATTGTTTGGCCGACGCCGGTGCAAGGTGAGGGAGCTGCCGATAAAATTGCCGCTGCTATTCGTGGTTTTGATAATCTGCCTGAAAACGGCAATGTTCCGCGCCCTGATGTCTTGATTGTGGCACGCGGCGGCGGAAGTTTGGAAGATTTATGGCCGTTTAACGAAGAGGTTGTGATAAGAGCCGTTTATGATTGTAAAATCCCCGTAATTTCGGCGGTGGGGCATGAAACAGATACAATGTTGATTGATTATGTGGCTGACATGCGTGCACCGACACCGACGGGAGCGGCTGAGTTTGCCGTACCCGTAAAATCGGAATTGATGTTACAATTATCATCTCTTGATAATCGGCGCTTAAATGCCGTTAATCGCTTGTTTGCCGAATATAAACAAATATTGGATGGTTTAAGCAGAGGTATTCCTAATTTGGAACAAATTGTTACTGAAGCAAGGCAAAAAGTAGATGACAGATGGGAGCGCTTAAAAATAGCTCTTGCCAACTGTTTGATACTTAAAAAACAATCTTTGGATTTAATCGGCTTGAAACCCTATTATGTAGAAAATATTTTGGAAAAAAATAAATCTCTTTTGCATAATTTAGAAGCTCGTATGGAGAGCGTTTCCATAGAATCGGTTTTAAAACGAGGTTTTGCTTGGGTTACCGATAGGCATTTTAAAACGCTTTATGATACCAGTCATGCCAAAAAAAGCGGAGAGTTGAATATTCGTTTTGTGGACGGAATTGTTAAGACCAAAGTAGTGGAGAATCGCGATGCGCAGCAGTTTGATTTATTTGATTAGCGCTTTAAGTGTTGTATTTTGGGCAGCTGATGCCAAAGCTTTAAGTTTATGCGGAACCTTAAAACAAGGTGAGGTGCTTATAGGTCATGGGGCTTTGAGTAAAAGTGTTACGCTTGACGGCAAAACGTATCCCGTAAATAAAGACGGTGATTTTTTGTTGGTGTTGGGCAGGGACGCTCCTTCAAAGGTTACATTAAGCGTTGACGGTAAAAATTATGATTTGGCAGTCGCCAAACAAGATTGGGATATACAAAGTATTAAAGGTGTTGAACAGCGTAAGGTCACGCCTTTGGCCGCAGACGAAGCAGAAATTTTGCGAGAGCAAAAGGACGTGAAAGAGGCTTTAACTACGGTTGATACAGATAATCAATCTTGGCAGGACGGTTTTGTTTTGCCGATAGATGGTACAATAAGCGGAAATTTTGGCAATCAGCGCATATTTAACGGTATACCTAAAAGTCCGCATACGGGTACCGATATTGCCGCAACGGAAGGAAGTGAAGTTAAAGCCGCCGGTAACGGTAAAGTGCTTTTAAGCGGCGGTAATTATTTTTACGGCGGCAATATGGTCATTATTGATCATGGTTTGGGTTTGCAAACCATTTATATGCATTTACAAAAAGCAACCGTTAAAAAAGGTGATGAAGTTAAAAAAGGAGATGTCGTAGGCTTGGTTGGTAAAACCGGACGTGCTACGGGACCTCATTTACATTGGGGTGCATCATTTAACAATATTCGCTTTCGTCCGCATTCTTTATTGGAAGCTAAACAGTGTATAATTTTAGAAAGTAAGGATTAAATATGACAACATTACAACTTATCGGACTGGCAATTGTGCAAGGCTTAACCGAGTTTTTACCGGTAAGCTCTTCAGGACATTTGGTTTTATTTGCCGAGTTTACGGCTTTTCAAGACCAAGGTTTGGCAATGGACGTGGCTTTACATATTGGTTCTTTGCTGGCGGTTTTGATATATTTTCATAAAACTATATGGAGTATGATTAAAGGGTTGCTGACTGATAAGTTATTGCCTAATTTTAATAACACTGGCAATAAATTAGCTTATTTAATTATTATCGCTTCAATTCCGGCATTTATTGTAGGATTTTTGTTACATAGTTACGGTATGGAGTGGCTTAGAAATCCGAAAATTATCGGTTGGACGATTTTAGGTTACGGTCTATTGTTATATTTTGCCGATAAATATGGAAAGCTTGACCGAACAGAAGCTGATTTAACTATAAAAGACGCTGTTTTAATCGGTTGTGCCCAGTGCTTGGCTTTGATTCCGGGAACGAGCCGTTCAGGTATTACTATTACCATGGCTCGTTTTTTGGGAGTTAATCGCAGTGAGGCGGCTAAATTTTCAATGTTGCTTTCCGTTCCGACTATTTTGGCTGCCGGCGTGTTTGCAGCTTACGGCTTGTTTAAGGAGGGCAATTCAACGGCTATATTATGGGCGGCTGATGCGGCTTTATATTCATTTATGGCATCAATCGTGGTCATCTTTGCTATGTTGAAATGGCTTAAAAAATCAACTTATTTGCCTTTTGTAATTTATAGAGTGATTTTGGGTGTTGCCTTAATAATTTATTCTTATGAACTTTTTTAAAAGAAAGTGTTGACTTATAGGCAAAAAGTTTTTATTAAGTTAAGCATGCTCTGATGGCGGAATTGGTAGACGCGTAAGTTTCAGGTACTTATGGGAAATTTCCCGTGAAGGTTCAAGTCCTTTTCAGAGCACCAAAAAGCTCACCGATATGCGGGAGTTCTTTTTGTATCTGATAATAAAATGGTCGCTTCAAGTTTCCTTTGGGGGTTAATTTTATTTTTTAAGCAATAAAAAACTCCCGCGAGGGGAGTTCTGTATTACTATTGCTTAA
Source organism: uncultured Alphaproteobacteria bacterium (assembly GCA_944392295.1). Lineage (GTDB taxonomy): Bacteria > Pseudomonadota > Alphaproteobacteria > RF32 > CAG-239 > CAAFZY01. Next base: position 95,074 of record CALXWE010000003.1, on the reverse strand, counting down.
CTCAAACTTATCTGCTAACAGCGTTGAGTGTTTGCAAATAATTGTTGTAACTTGTTTTAATATGCTCTTTGGCATTGTTGTTGGTGCCGCTGCAAATTACCTTAAAGCTGTTGATTGTAGCTGCAACAAGGTCGCTTTCTCGGTCAGCAGGCATTGCCCCTTCTTGAATACCGCGAGATATTAAATTTTTAGAATACCATTCAATGGCCTTTTGCAAATTATCTTCTTGCTTGTTACTACCGTTCTTTGCAGCAAGTCTTTCAGAAACGCGTTGCAAAGCTATAGCATTAATATCGTTCTTTTTATCCATTTGAAAGCTCCTTTTTTATCCAAACGACGGCGTCATTATATCCTTGAAGTGCTTTTTGTCAATATTTTTTTCTAACAAATGAGTATAAAATTTCTTTACTTTTTATATATCGGTTCTATTATAATGACAATGTTTTAAATTATTCTTAAGTTATGTGGAAAAATTTACTTATTATCATCGGCTTAGCTTCTGATAAAGCACGCCTCAATAAGGGTGGGGAGTTATGGCGTAAGTTCAATGCTCTTTTACCTCCGGCAGTGGCTGTTATTAAAGATGATGAGCCGCGTGTGCAGGAATTTGCAAAAATGGTAAGCCGTTTACGCCCATCTTACCAAAACTGTTTGCGTGAATATTTACAGTATGAGGTAGATCACGCTTTTGATGCCGAAATGGTTACGGCTTTGGAAGAACAGGCGGAACGTAAACATTGGCAGATTATGGATCATCATCTGGAGGCAATTTCTGAGCCTAAAGATTAATTTCTTAACAAAAATCCCTCCCGTCATGAAGACGGTAGGGATTTTTTGTAATAATCGGATACCTAATGTTATTTGCAAAAAAAGCTTTTTGGCGCTACACAATCTCTCAGATTGTTTTTTAAGGAGATTTAATATGAAAGTAGGGATTATCGGCGCAGGTTTTGTCGGAAGTACAACCGCTTATACCTTGGTTGTTAAAGGCTTAGCTCAGGAGATTGTTCTGGTGGATATTAATGAAGTTAAGGCTGAAGCCGAAGCCTTGGATATTTTGCATGCCGCGGCCTTAAATTCGGAATGTGATATTAAGTTCGGTTCTTATGCTGACTTAAATAATGCCGATATCGTTATTATTACCGTCGATTGTCAAAAGGCGTTAACTGATAGTCGTTTGGTCTTGTTGGAAAGCAATACCAAAATTATGCACCAAATTGTGCCCGAAATTGCTAAAAATGCTCCGAACTCCATTATTTTAATTGCTACCAACCCTGTTGATGTAATTACCAAAGTGGTGGTTGATATATCAGGCTTTTCTCCTTCAAAGGTTATCGGCTCGGGTACGGTTTTAGATACTGCTCGCTTCCGTACCTTACTCGGACAATATTTTGAGGTGTCTCCGCAGTCTGTACACGCTTATGTTATGGGAGAACACGGAGCCTCTTCTTTGGTTTCTTTTTCCAATGCCTATATCGGTGGTTTGAATGTTGATAATTATGCAGCTAAGATGAATAAGCCCTTAACTGCTGAATTAAAAAAACAAATGGCCGCGGATGTTATTGATGCCGGATTTAAGATCTATCGCGGTAAAAAAGCTACATACTACGGCATTGCCAGTTCTCTTATCAGAATTTGCGAAGCTATTATTAAAAATGAGCGCAAGGAACTTACCGTTTCAACCGTGCATGAAGATGTTTTGGGCGTAAAAGACGTATGCTTGTCTTTGCCGGTAATTGTAGGCAGAAACGGTGCTTCTCGCGCAGTTGTGCCGGAGCTTAATGCAGAAGAACAACAACAGCTTAAAAAGAGTGCCGAAATTATGAAAGAGGCTTTTAATGAGGCTAAAAAGATTTAATACACTGTGAAAAAAGCTTTTAAGGCTTGCATATTTTTTATAAACTGTCAAAATCTCCTTATCTGATTTTAATATTATGGATAAGGAGATTTTATTATGGAATTTGCTATTGCTCTGATAGTGGTTGTTTTACTGGTATTAATATCGTCTGTTGTCATTGTACGCCAGGGATATGAATATACAGTTGAAAGTTTTGGTCGTTTTACCCGCACCATGGAGCCGGGTATCCATTTAATGATACCGATTGTTGAAAGAATCGGAGCTAAAGTTAATCGTATGGAACAGGTTTTAGATGTTCCTTCTCAAGATGTTATTACCAAAGATAACGCTATGGTAAGGGTTGACGGAGTTTTATTCTTTCAAATTCAAAATGCCGTTAATGCCGCTTATCAGGTAAGAAATTTGGATGCAGCCATACTAAATTTAATTATGACCAATATTCGTACGGTTATGGGTAGTATGGAAATGGATGAGTTGTTATCTCAGCGCGATACCATAAATCATCAGTTGTTATCGGTGGTTGATGAAGCAACCGTTCCGTGGGGTGTTAAAGTAACTCGTGTCGAAATTAAAGATATTACTCCTCCTGCCGATTTAATTGATTCTATGGCAAGACAAATGAAAGCCGAGCGTGATAAACGTGCCAGTATTTTGGAGGCTGAAGGTATCAGGCAATCAGAAATTTTGAAAGCCGAAGGTGAAAAACAAGCCGTGATTTTAGCCGCCGAAGCCCAAAAAGAGGCAGCTTTCCGTGAGGCTGAAGCCAGAGAACGTTTAGCACAGGCTGAAGCTAATGCTACCGAAATGGTCTCGAATGCCATTAAAAGCGGCAACCCGCAAGCTTTAAATTACTTTTTGGGTCAAAAATATATTGAAGCTTTGCAAGGTATTATAACTTCGCCTAATCAAAAGCTTTTAATGCTGCCGACCGATGTTACCAATGTTGCCGGTTCTTTGGCAGGTATTGCCGAGATTGCCAAAGAGGTTTTGCAAGATAAAAAGAAATAATATCACTGTGTAGCACGACCGTATACTGCGGTCGTGCTTAAAGTTTATAAAGGGATAAAAAAATGGAATTTTTGGAGTTTGTTGAGCAACTGGGATATTTAGGCTGGTTTACCATTGGTTTGGCTTTAATCTTACTGGAAATGCTGGTTCCCGGAACTTATTTGCTATGGTTTGGTTTATCAGCCTTTGTTGTGGGCTGTGTTGTACCGTTTGCTACATTATCAGGTATGGAACTCTGCGTACTCTTTGCCGTAATCTCTGCGGTATTTGCCGCCATTGGTTGGTATGTGTACGGCAAAGTTATTAAAAAGAGCCAAGTGCCGGAAAAGTATAAAAACTTAAACGATATTGCCGGCTCTTATGTGGGTAAAGTTTATAACTTAACCGAAGATGTAGTCGATGGGCGCTCCAAAGCCAAAGTCGGTGATACTTTTTGGCTGGTTGAAACCGAAGATAATTTGAAAAAAGGCGATAAAGTTAAAATTATCGGCGTTGAAAACGGGGTTATCTTAAAAGCCAAAAAGTATAAATAGCTAAAGGCTAAATACAAAATACAGTTGCATAACAGTGGTAGCTTCATCGTAACTTTTAGAGCAGGCATTAAAAAAATCGGCCGTAATAGTCTGCAATTTGTGTAATAAATAAAACGTATAAAATATGATTGACAAAAAAAATACCAAAGTGTACCCTAAAGCCAAGTATGATTATTAATTTTTTATAGATATGGAAAAAATATTTCATGTAAGCGAACTCAAGGAGTTTGCTCGTATAATTAACATTGCCGATAAAAGACATATGCTAAAAAGTTTTACTCAATGGTTTAAAACTGTTGCATATGGGTTTTATCTGAATAACCGTAGGTGTGATGTAGTGCAAAATCATTATGGATTTGCTGATCTTGAGTGGCAACAAACGGAAACGCTTGCTCGCCAAGATTATAATCAGATGCTTTACGAAACCATTAATGAACCGTATCATCACGAAACTAAACAATGGTTTGACGGAGTTTTTAACACGTATAATAATCTTTGTCAGAGTGAGCAAGATTGCTTACTTTGTAAAAGGTTTGTTTTTAGAAAGTGGTTTCTGCTTTTGCAAATAAAATGGCAGAAAATGCTTGAAAATCGCAAACTGTCATTTGTGGATGTTATGCAAATTGCTCGGAGTTCTTACTTGCAAAAGGGTGGAACAATGGCTGATTTTCAGCAGGCCGTGAAAATGATTTTTTAACTTAAATTTATACGCTTATGGGATATGAATTACGAGAGCTGGGTATGTTTATAAGCCTGCTCAATGATAACGGTCGTTGTTGGCCGCGAGTGTTTGCCGCTTGGCTGAATATGGAAATTAACGGATGTTCTGACGGACTTTCCAGATTTGTGATTACTCCTCATCCTTTGGGGGATATCCCTTGCGATTTGGATTATCATGGTCCGGATGCCAGAAGATATGCGCAGGCAATTCGCCAACGTATTTACGCTCGTCTGCAAAAGCACGAGATTGGAGCCTATCATCGCTTCTTGCGTGATTTTCAGGCTTATCAGAATGCTCTGGCCGATAATTATCGGTTTAAGTCTATGCCGTGGTGGTACAAATTAACCCATATCCCTCAAAAATTGAGGTTGGTTAATAACTTGATGCGTAAAAACAAGTTCTACGGATTTGACGACTTGGCGGCTGTTGCTGCAGATTTGTTTGTTCTGCAGCAGCTTGGTACCGTTGATGACTTTATGACCCTATTGTTACTCAGGGGGTAATATTTTTTTTGTTAAAGAAGAGGGGCATTGAAAAATGCCCCTCTTTTTTTGTTAAATAAATTTAAATAATATTCTTATAAAAAACGTAAATCACTTGAGGGAGAAAATACGTGTCTGAGTTCAAAAGTCATTATTTACCGGCAAAAATTACGGATAATGCCAAGCTGTTGGTGTTTTTGCATGGTTATAATAATACTTATGATGAAATGCTGCCGATTTATAACTATTTGCAGAAGATAGCGCCTAATTTAACCATTGTGGCACCGGAAGGTAACAGCGAATCGCAAGAGTATAAAGGGCGTAAACGTTGGTATAAAGTTTCGGGTTTCGATGTTGACGGTAAAAGGCAAAAAAATTCAACTTCGGTTGAAGAAATTATGAAAATATATAACGTTACCGGTGCGTTTTTACATGATATTGCTACCCATATGAATCATTTTATTGATGATGTGCAACAACAGTATGGTTTTAAAAATGATAATACTTTTATTGCCGGTTTTTCTCAAGGAGCAATGCTCTCTATTTGGACGGCTTTAACCAGAAAGCATAAACTTGCCGGATGCTGTGCTTTATCCGGGCTTATTTCCGGTATTGATGAACTGCAGAAAAGTATTGTATCGCATCCTAATGTTTATTTAATGCACGGTACTGCAGATACTCAGGTTTTGTTTAAATGTATGGATTTTACCAAAAATTGGCTTATAAACAATAATGTGCCGGTACAAATTAAGGCTTTTGAAAATATGGGGCATATTGTAAGTAATGAAGAACTTGACTGTTTGGCAGATTTTTTATGCCGATAAATCTATTTAACATAAAACAAAAAGGAGGGTTTTTAATCCTCCTTTTTGCTAAGATACCATCACCTAAAAATTAAACATTACGGCGGCAGCAACAATGTTGGCATCGTTTACCTCAAAGTGGTCGCGGCTGGGGTTGAGAACACAATTCCATGCCAGATTAATACTCAGAAACGGAAGTACTGGGATTTCTCCTCCGAGTTTTATCTTTGGGCATAAAATGTTGGTCCTATACGTTTCCAACCTCTTGTCAATACCAAACCAATTGGTTATTCCCACCAAACAGAACACCTTAAAATCGTACCCGATAACGGCTCCGATTGATGGGTTAATAAATACCAGATTTTTGGTATAAGGCGTATTAGCATTAGGTTCTTCCTCGGCAGACGGCGGATTTATCCAAAAGTATGTCCACCCGGCATCGAGTTCTACTCTGAACCATGCTACATCCATGCTTACAAGAGCTCCGGCAATCGGAGAGCTTTCGGCACAATTTAGTCCGGCATAGGCTCCGGCGTTAAAATTTACCCAGCGCTGGGCAAATGCAGATGTACTCATCACTGTGATAAGTACACTAATCATCATAATTCTTTTCATCACTATAGTATTTACATCATAATTTCATTTTGTCTAAAGATTACTCGTTTTTGAAATAAAATGCAAGAGCTTAGTTAAAAGTTGATTTTTTTTATTTTACAAGTTAAGCTCTTAAAGGCTAAAATTAAGAGGAGATGAGCGTGAAAATATATCAGGTCGGCGGAGCTGTCAGAGATAAAATATTGGGTGTTGAGCCCAATGATGTTGACTATGTTGTTGTCGGGTCAACCGTAGATGAGATGAAACACAACGGCTTTATTGAGGTAGGTAAAGGGTTTCCGGTATTTTTGCATCCGGCAACCAAAGAAGAGTACGCTCTGGCTCGAAAAGAAATTAAAATAGGTAACAAGCATACCGATTTTGAGTTTGCTTTTACTCCTGAGATAACCTTAAAAGAAGATTTGGAAAGGCGCGATTTTACGTGTAACGCCATTGCTTATGATGAGTTAAGCGGAGAATATATCGATTATTTCGGCGGCAAAAAAGATATTGAAAATAAAATATTGCGCCACATAAATGCCGAGCATTTTGTGGAAGACCCGCTAAGAGTTTTAAGATTATGCCGCTTTGCCGCACAACTTGATTTTACGCCGGATAGCAAAACCTTAGAACTTTGCAAATATATGGTGGCTTCGGGAATGCTTGAATATTTGACCTATGAACGGGTGTGGGCAGAGGTCTTAAAAGCTATGAAATCTAAGGCTTTTTGCCGATTTGTAGAACTGGCTCACGAAATAGGGGCTTTAAAGGTAATTATGCCCGAAGTTGATGTGTTATGGCAGGTGCCGGAAAAAATACAATTCCATCCTGAAGGTAATTCTGGCGAACATACCCTAAATGCCTTAAAGGCCGCGCCAAATGCCTCGGCAATGGTAAAGTTTGGTATTTTGTTGCATGATGTCGGTAAGGCTTTGACCCCGAAAGAAGAGCTTCCTTCTCACAAAATGCATGAGGTAAGAGGGCAAGAGTTAGTTTATCAGGTTTGTCATCGCTTAAAAACCCCGAATCGGTATCGTGAGTTTGCCGGTATGGCTTGCAAACAACATATGAAATTTCATTCAATACCCGAAATGAAGCCCAAAAGTTTGTATAATTTAGCAGCAGCAATGATTTTGGGGCATAATTGCTATGTTGATGAATATATTGAAGTTTGTCGGGCCGATTTTTTAACTACACCTGAGGCTCAAGAGCTCAAAGCTCAACAGATTTTTGAACAGTCTTCCCAAAAATTAAGGCAAGCTTGTTCCATTATAAATCAAATTAAGGCACAGGATATGCCAAAGTTTGATGAACTTCCTAAAGACGATAAATTTAAGGAATTACTGCGAGAGTATAAAATAAGCATTATCAGAGAAAAACTTTTTAGAACAAGGTCTTAATATTGGTTTAAAAAGTAAAACCCCGATAACAAGCTTAATAAAGCGGTTGTTATCGGGGTAATTTTTAGAGCTTGACGGTAATGCAGCCGATGCCTTTGGCTTGGCGGACACCGTTTTCGTCAAACACGTTCATGAAGAACGTTTCTCCCTTGCTGTTGCGGGTGAGGATGATGTGATCACCTTCCGGGTAAACACACTCCATACCGCGAAGAAGAACTCGCTCCTGCGAATTTTCTGTTACACTTACTTCTTCACCGGTCAACGGAGAAATGTATCTTCCGTCGTTGGTCTTCCAGGCTGGAATAACTTTGGATATTGGGTAATTCCACCGTGTCTCATCAGCTTTGTAGGCGAGAAAATAAGGTTTGAACTCTACAAGCACAACGGCTTTTTCGCCGTTTTCAGGTCTAAATCTATTCATATCTATATATATTTAATTGGTTTCTGGGTATAAAAATAGCCGAAATTTAAAAGTTTGTCAACCGTAATTTAGAAAATTTTGATAAAATTTTAGCTAGCGTATTGAATAATCGTGTTGTTTTGTTTTGTCTAATAAGGATTGTTGCTAAAAAATATTTTTTGTGCTACCTTGCAAAAGTTATATTAACTTTGAGATTTGAAAGATTATGAGCGACGGCCAACGAAAATTAGGTATTATCGCCGGCGGAGGCACAATTCCGCAGCTTTTAATACAATATTGTCAGGCAAAACAAATCCCGTTTTTTGTGCTGGCTATTGAAGGAAATGCCGATAGGGCAATATTTAATGATACAATTCCCCATCAATGGATTAGAATCGGACAAGCAGGTACCGGCTTTAAACGTTTTTGTGAAGAAAAAGTACAAGACGTGGTAATGATAGGTACTATCCATCGTCCGAGTTTTGCCGATTTAATGCCCGATTTAAGAACTACTGCGTTTTTTACCAAAATCGGTCTTAAGGCCCTTGGTGATGACGGTATTTTAAGGGCTCTTGTAAAAGAAATAGAATCTGAAAAAATGAAGGTTGTCGGCATTCATGAAGTTATGCCGGAATTGCTTGTTAAAGAAGGAGTTTTAACTAAAACCAAACCCGATAAAAGAGCAGAAGCAGATATTTTACGAGGCGTGGAAGTAGGACTCCCTTTAGGCTCTTTGGACGTTGGGCAGTCGGTTATTGTGCAACAAGGTTTGGTGCTTGGTGTTGAAGGTATTGAAGGTACCGATGAACTGATTAAACGTTGCGGCTCGTATAAGCGTAAAGGTGAGGGCGGTGTATTGGTAAAACTGCGTAAGCCTAACCAGGATATGCGGATTGATTTACCGACTATCGGTACTAAAACCGTTCAAAATGCTTATGAAAGCGGACTTAGAGGTATTGCCGTTCATGCCGGAAATGCTCTTATCGTTGATGAATCGGCAGTTATTAAACTGGCCGATAAATATAAAATGTTTATTGTGGGTATAAACCCCGGAGATTTGGTTAAATGAAAATATATTTGATTGCCGGAGAACCTTCCGGAGATTTACTTGGTTCTCGTTTGATGAAGGCTATGGTTGCCAAGCACCCAGATGTTGAGTTTTTCGGTATAGGCGGTGAAAGTATGCAAAGAGAAGGCTTAAATTCGTTGTTTGATATTTCGGATTTGGCTGTTATGGGTTTGGCTGAGGTAGTTCCAAGTATTCCGCTTATTCTAAAAAGAATTAAACAAACCGTTGAAGATATTGAACGAGTTAAGCCTGATGCCGTCATTACCATCGATAGTTGGAGTTTTTCGGCCAGAGTTCATAAGGCACTTCGTAAGAAAAATCTGCATATTCCGCAAATTCATTATGTGGCTCCGCAGGTTTGGGCTTGGAAGAAAAAACGGGCTAAAACTATGTATAAGTATATTGATCATTTGCTTACGCTGTTTCCTTATGAACCGAAATATTTTACACCTTACAAACTTAAAACCACATTTGTGGGACATCCGGTTATTGAAAGTCCGGTAGTTTGGGGAAGTCGTGAGGATTTTTATAATCGCTATAACCTTGAGGAAAACGAAAAAATTATGGCATTGCTTCCCGGCTCAAGAAAAACCGAAGTCTCTCGTTTATTGCCGATATTTTTACAAACAGCCGAGATGTTTCATCAAAAACATCCCGAATTTAAGTTTGTAATTCCGACCGTTCATACCGTGGAAGATATGGTGCGTGGTATGGTTGAAAAAAGTAATCTACCGATTATTGTTGTAAATAATGAAGTGGATAGACATGATGCATTTGTGGCTTCCGATTTGGCAATGGCGGCTTCGGGAACCGTGGCTTTAGAATTGGCCATGGTTGACGTGCCGCATGTTATTGCCTATAAAGTGGCGCCGGCAACTGCCTTTTTGGCTAAGCACTTTTTGCATATTCAGTTTGTAAATTTAAGCAATATTTTGCTCGGCAGAGAAATTGTACCGGAATTGCTGCAAGATGATTGTAACCCCGAGAAAATTTTATACTATATGGAAGAGTTCTTGAAAAAGGGCTCCTTGTATGAACGTCAACAAGAAGGTTTTGCCAAAGTTAAAGAAATCTTAGGTCTCGGTGAGCAAACCCCGAGTGATAATGCTTGCGATGCCATCTGGCAAGATATTGAAAATAAAAAAAGTAAATGATGATGAAAACGGGCTTAAGGCCCGTTTCTGATATGCGGTTTGTGCTTAAATGAAAAGATTTTGGGAAAATATTAAAGAAAACTTTTTTGCCGAACGTGAGCGCTGGGTGGTTTGGGTCGCCGTGCTTTTTGCTATGGGCATCGGTTTTTATTTTTCACTTTCCTTTGAGCCTAATAAATGGTGGACGGTTGCTTTTGTCGAACTGCTGTTGGTTTTGTGCTATATATGGCGTCATAGTACGGTAAAAATATTGTTCTTAAGCGTTCTGTTGATAATTGCCGCCGGTTTTAGCGATGTGCAAATACAGACACTCTATCAGGAAAAGTATATTCAATATCCGGAAAATGATAACGAGGTTACCTACCTAAAAGGGCGAATCGTAAATGTCGGTAAAAATGCAAAAGGAAAAGTACGTCTTCTTTTAACCGATGCCGCTGATTTTGAAAATGCGCGTAAAGGACTTTTCAGAGTTACCTTATCTTCTAAATCAAGCACCTTAAAAGCCGGGCAGTGTGTGGAAATGGTGGCAACTTTAATGAAACCTTCGGCTCCGGCTTTGCCGGGAGGTTACCAGTTTGACCGTAAAGCCTTTTTTGAAGGTATCAGTGCGGTCGGTTATGCCAACAGTTCGGTGTTTGTTATTGATTGTGAAACTAAACCCGTTTTAAGCCAAAATTTTTCATACTTGGTTGATAAAATGCGCTCGCGTATTGTGGAACGTATTAATTCTGAACTAAGTCCCGATGAAGCAGGTATCGTAGCGGCAATCGTTGCCGGAGAAAGAGGCGGTATATCGCCAAATATTACCGATAATTATCGTAATTCGGGGTTGGCACACTTTCTTTCCATATCCGGCTTGCACATGAGTATGATTGCGGCGATGGCTTTCTTTTTTGTAAGGCTTTTTATTGCTCTTATTCCGCCTTTGGCTTTGCGTTATAATTCTAAAAAGATTGCCGCCGTATTTGCTATTTTTATGAGTTTGGTTTATTTGTTGATTTCGGGCGCGGAAATTCCGGCGCAGAGGGCTTTTATCAGCACCTTTGTCGTGCTCTTAGGTGTTTTGTTTGCAAGGCAGGCTATTTCCATGCGGATGGTCAGTTTTGCCGCACTTATAGTTTTAGCTATATCTCCTCAAGCTTTGGTAAGTGCAAGTTTTCAGATGTCGTTTGCCGCCGTGGTGGTCTTGATTGCCTTTTATGAAAGATATGCTAAACCCATACAGCGCTTTTTTGCCGGCTCGGGGTTTGTTAAAATTGTAATTGCCTATATGGGTGGTTTGTTAATTTCCGATTTCGTGGCAAGCTTGGCAACTTTGCCGTTTTCAATATATCACTTTAATCAGGTGGCAATCTATACCACTTTGGGCAATATGCTGGCCGGACCGATTATCGGTCTAATCATTATGCCCTTTGTATTGGCGGCTCTATTCTTAATGCCGCTGGGTTTAGATGTAATTCCGCTTAAAATTGTCGGGTTTGGGGTAATGATGGTTAATGAAATTACCGCTTACGTAGCACATCTTCCGCATGCCGGATATAAGATTATGTCTATGCCGTTTTGGGGTTTGATGCTTATGGTTGTAGGAGGTTTGTGGCTCTGTATATGGCAGCGTTCGTGGCGAAAATGGGGGATTGTTCCCATTATTGTCGGAATTTTAAGCATATTTACTGTGCAAAAGCCCGATGTTTTATATGATGGGAGCGCCAAAACGATTGCTTTTAAAGATAATGAAGGTAATATGGCGGCGATGCCCGGAAGAGCCAATAATTGGCTAAAGCAAATTTGGCTCGAAAAAACGGTAAGCGTGCCGGTTGAAAAAGCCGAGCAAAAAGAGTTAAAGAAAATTGTTAAAGGCAGTAAAATCGATTTAGACTGGATTGATTTGCATTGCACACAAGATGAGTGTGTTTATAAAGGCGTGATACGGTGGAATAAAAAAGATAAACTTTACATTAAAGATAAAATCGTTAATACTGAAGGCACGGACGGCGGAGCCATATTTATTAAGAAAGGTAAAATCGAAGTTAAAACCGTAAGAGAGGGTGTCGGATATCGCCCGTGGAATGGAAAAAATGCTTAAATTAATAAAATTGTGTAATATTTGTAAAAAAATACTTGAAAATAAGATTTTTTCTGGTATATCTATTGACATCTTTCATAAAAATATTTTGGAAGTGGGGCCCTTAAAAAACCCCGCTTCTTTTTTTAATAAAAACTGTGCTTGAAAGGAAATATAAATGCAAAAACATTACTTACAGGATATGTTGGAGCCGATAATTGATGATTTGGGTTACGAAACAGTCAGAATACTTACTATCGGACAAGTTAATCCGACATTGCAGGTAATGATTGACGTTAAAGATGGCTCAAGAGATATTACGGTTGATGATTGTGCCAAGGTAAGCCGCGCTCTTTCGACCGTTTTGGATGAAAAAGATCCGATAAAAGATAAATATTCTTTGGAGGTTAGCTCGCCGGGGCTCGACAGACCTTTAACCAAGCCTGAGCATTTTGCCCGTTTTGTAGGTTATACCGCTAAGGTCGAAACCATTAATGAAGTTGATAAAAGAAAACGCATTAAAGGTGAAATTTTAAGTTTGGATGAAAATAATAACGTTCATATGGATATGGACGGCAAAGAGTTTGTAATTGCTTTTGATAATATTGCCAAGGCCAAAATCGTAATTACCGATGAGCTGTTGGCTCGTTATCAGGAAGAACAAGACGCTATTGAACTTTAACTTTTGTTATTTGTGAGAGGAACACAATGGAAAATATTGAAAATATGCCCAGACCGGAAATCGTGTTAGTTGCCGATACGGTTGCCAGAGAAAAAAACATTGATAAAGAAGATGTTTTTGTTGCTATGGAAGTAGCTATTCAAAAAGCCGGACGTTCACGTTACGGTTTTGAACATGATATCCGCGCTCATATTGACCGTAAAACCGGCGCTATTTCTTTGTCGCGCTATCGGGAAGTTGTTGCTGATGACGCTGAGGTTGAAAATGAAGCTGCACAGCTTCGTTTGAGCGATGCTAAGGCATATGATAAAAATATTAAAGTAGGCGAATTTATTATTGATCCGCTGCCTCCGATTGATTTTGGCAGAATTGCAGCACAAACAGCAAAACAAGTTATTGTTCAAAAAGTTCGTGATGCCGAAAGAAATCGCCAATACGAAGAATACAAAGAAAAAATCGGTACAATTGTTAACGGTACCGTTAAACGTATTGAGTTCGGCAATGTTATACTTGATATCGGTAAAACCGAGGCTATTTTGCGCCGTGATGAAATTATCCCCAGAGAAAAGTTCAAAAACGGTGACAGAGTTCGTGCTTATGTTTTGGATGTTCGTCGTGAAGCAAGAGGTCCGCAAATCTTTTTATCACGTACTTGTCCGGAATTTATGGCTAAACTCTTTACCTCCGAAGTTCCGGAAATTTATGACGGTATCGTGCAAATTATGGGTGTGGCTCGTGATCCGGGCTCAAAAGCCAAAATCGCCGTTAAAGCTAATGATATGACGGTTGATCCGGTCGGCGCTTGCGTTGGTTTGAGAGGTATCAGAGTTCAAGCTATCGTTACCGAACTGCAGGGCGAAAAAATCGATATTGTTCCTTACTCGGAAGATAAAGCTCAATATTTGGTTGCGGCACTGGCTCCGGCCGAGGTTACCAAGGTTGTGTTAGATGAAGAAAACGGACGTATGGAAGCCGTTGTTCCGCAAGATCAATTCTCAATTGCTATTGGTCGCCGCGGACAAAACGTTAAATTGGCTTCACAACTCTTGGGCGCCGATATTGATGTTTTGACCGAAGAGCAAGAGCAAGAACGTCGGGCTAATGAAAATAAAGTTCGTTCACAACGCTTTATGGAAGCTTTGGATGTTGATGAGATGATTGCTCATTTGCTCATTGCCGAGGGCTTTTCTACAATTGATGAAATTGCCTATGTCGACTTGAAAGAATTGGCAGATATTGAAGGCTTTGATGAAGATGTAGCTACCGAGCTGCAAAACAGAGCCAAAGAGTTTGTTGAAAAACGCAACAAAGAGTTTGCTAAAAAGAGTAAAGATTTAGGTATTGATGAACAACTCAAGACCATTGAGGGGTTGGATCAAGATATGATTATTAAGTTGGCAGAAAATAATGTTAAAACTTTGGATGATTTGGCCGATTTGGCAGCCGATGAATTAATTGAAATTTTAGGCGCCGATACCTTAACCGAAGTTGAAGCCAACCGTATCATTATGGCTGCTCGTGAACACTGGTTTACGGATGAAAATAAGTAGTTTGTAAAACGGAATAAAAAATGGAAAAAGAGACAGAAAGAAAATGTGTAGCAACCGGCAAAGTTAAGCCTCAAAATGAGCTTTTGCGGTTTGTTAAAACAGATGACAGTCGCCTTGTTCCGGATTTTAACAAAAAAATTCCGGGCAGGGGACTGTATGTCTCAAATTCTAAAGAGCTGCTAAAAACAGCGTTGGAGAAAAATTTGTTTATAAAATCAATACATCAACATCTTAAAATTGATGATGATTTTGTGGATTTAGTAGAACATTTATTGGCAAAAAAAGGACTTGAATCGTTGAATCTGGCGCGTAAAGCCGGTGCTTTGGTGACAGGTTTTGAAAAGGTAAAAGAAAAATTACAGAAAAATAAAGTTGCGTTCTTGGTTGAGGCGGTTGATGCCGGTCAGGACGGTAAAGAAAAAATATCCGGCTTGGCGAAAAATATTGAAATTATTTCGCTGTACAGTACAGATGAGTTGGATAAGGCTTTGGATAAAGTAAATACGGTATATGTTGCCGTGTTGAAAAGTAATATAGCAGAAATGGTTTATCAAAACTTGAAAAAGTATCAAACGTTTCTGGGGTAACGAATTTTTTGGAGATGAAAACATATGGCTGAAGATAATGCAAAAGGAAAATTAACATTATCAGGTAAATCTACCTTAACACTTAAAAGTTTAGGTAAAACCGGCGGAAGTGAAGGCAAAAAAATGGTTCAGGTTGAGGTGCGTAAAAAACGCATTATATCACCTTCAAACCCGTCAACGCCGCAAAAAGTTGAAATAGATGAGGCTACTGCTCAAAAGTTACGTCTAATTGCCGAGGCTAAAGAGCACGATGCCAAACGCCGTCAGGAGGAAGAAGCCAAAGAGCAACTTCGCCAGCGTCAGAGAGAGGAACAAGAGCAAGAACGTTTGCGCCTTGAGGCTGAGCAAAAGGCTGAAGAGGCTCGTAAACAAGAAGAAGTGCTGAAACTTAAAAAGTTGGCTGAGGAAAAAGCTGCTAAAGAAAAACAAGAACAGCAGGTTAAAAATCAGCCGCAAAGTAAGCCCGCATTTAATGAAAATGAAGAAAAGTATTCATCAAAAAATAAGCATAATAAAGATTTTGATGATGACGATGATGAAGATGATGATTATCGTAAAGATAAAAAATCGTCAGGAGCATCAAAACATTTAAGTAAAGAAGAAACTTTTGAACAAGAACGCAAAAAAATTCAAAAACGCAGTTTTGAGTCACCTCGCCGTAATAATAAAATAAATATTAACTCGTATATGGGTTCGGATGACGATGATGACGATTATGGTTTTGGAGCTCCTCGTCGCCGCTTTAAGAAAAAACAACCTAAACCCGTGGCACAGCCTACGACACCCGCCGAAAAAATTGTTAAAGAGGTAATTATTCCTGAGGTTATTACGGTTCAAGAGCTTGCTAACCGTATGGCAGAAAAGGGCGCTGATGTAATTAAAAAATTGATGTCGCTGGGTGTTATGGCAACCATTAACCAACCGATAGATGCAGATACGGCACAGATTGTGGTTGAAGAAATGGGACATAAATTTAAGCGTGTGGCCGATAGCGATGTCGAGGAAGGTTTGGAAGGTCCTGCCGATACTGAGGCAGATTTACAGCCTCGAGCTCCGGTTGTAACAGTAATGGGACACGTTGACCATGGTAAAACTTCGTTATTGGATGCTTTGCGTGAAACTAACGTAGCTGCTAAAGAAGCCGGTGGTATTACCCAGCATATCGGTGCTTACCAAATTGAAGTTGCCGGAGGTCAGAAGATTACCTTTATTGATACTCCTGGTCACGAGGCATTTTCGGAAATGCGTGCCAGAGGTGCCAAGGTTACCGATATTGTGGTTTTGGTAGTTGCCGCCAACGATGGTATTATGCCGCAAACCGTTGAAGCTATTCGTCATGCTCAGGCTGCTGAAGTGCCGATTGTGGTAGCTATTAATAAAATAGACTTACCAGGGGCCGATCCGATGCGGGTTAAAACCGAATTGTTGCAGCATGGAATCGCCGTTGAAGAAATGGGTGGTGAGTGTTTGTGTGCCGAAGTTTCAGCTAAAAAACGTATTAATATTGATAAACTGGTTGAAGCTATATTATTGCAGGCTGAAATTTTGGATTTGAAAGCTAACCCCAACCGTAATGCCGAGGGTACGGTAATCGAAGCAAAAATGGAAAAAGGCCGCGGAAGTGTGGCTACCGTGTTGGTACAAAACGGAACCTTAAAAGTCGGTGATATATTTATTGCCGGTAAAGAATGGGGACATGTAAGAGCCATGTTTAACGAAAACGGCAAAAAGGTTCATGAAGCAGGTCCGGCAACTCCTGTGGAGGTTTTGGGCTTGCAGGGTACACCTTCGGCCGGTGATAACTTTGTAGTGGTTAAAGATGAAGCTCAAGCCAAAGAAGTAACTAATTATCGTATTCGTAAAGAACGCGATGCTAAGCTGGTAAAGAGTGCGAAATCTGCCATGGAGCAAATGCTTGATAAAATTAAATCCGGCGAATCTAAGCACTTAGCCGTTATTATTAAAGCAGATGTTCAAGGTTCTATTGAAGCTATTGAAGGTACAATTAAGAAGTTTTCAAATGATGAAGTTTCGGTACAAATTCTGCACTCGGCAGTAGGACCGATTTCCGAATCGGATATATCGTTGGCTAAAGCTTCAAATGCGTTTATTATCGGCTTTAATGTTCGTGCCATTCCGCAAGCACGCGATATGGCTCGCCGCGACGGAGTAGATATTAGATATTATTCAATTATTTACGATGTTGCCGATGATGTTAAGAAGGGTATTGAAGGTTTACTGTCGCCGGAAATCAGAGAAAAGATTTTAGGTTATGCCGAAATCAGAAACGTATTTAATATTACTGGTGTAGGCAAGGTAGGCGGTTGTATGGTAATCGAGGGTATAGTCAAACGCGGAGCTAAGGTTAGATTGCTCAGAGATAACGTAGTTATTCATGACGGTAACTTAGCACAACTTAAACGCTTTAAGGAAGACGTTAAAGAAGTACGTGAAGGTTATGAGTGCGGTATGAGTTTTGAAAACTACAATGACATTCAGGTAGGCGATTCGATAGAATGTTATGAACTCGAGACCATTGCCGCCAAGTTACAATAGAGGGTTAAAATCGCCGGAAGCATATTCCGGCGGTTTATATGAGAAAAGGAAAATAAAATGGCTGTAAAAGAACAATCGCAACGCCAACTGAGGGTTGGACAAGAAATTAAAAAAGTAATTACTTCTTTATTAGGTAAGGGAGAGTTACGTGGTGAAAATTTAGAAAACAGTCTGATAACCGTTACCGAGGTAAGAGTTTCGCCGGATTTGAAGTATGCAACGGCATATGTTATGACCTTAAACGGCAAGAATTTAGGTATGGTTATAGAGGAACTAAATGCTAATGCCTGGATAATTAAAAAGCAGATTGCTGCAAGATTGCAGCTGCGCTACACACCGGAGGTTAACTTTAGGGTTGACGATACGTTTATGGAAGTTGATAAGATTGAGAAGTTGCTTCGTAATCCAAAAGTAGCGCAAGATTTGGTTAAATCTGATGAAACTGAGGAATAATCAGTAAACTTTTTTGTTCTACTTAATCAAAACGGGGCAATTTTGCCCCGTTTTGATTTTAATTACCAGCTGCTAAGCGGATGATTGATAAATAAAAATTGGCGGAGAAGTTATCTCCAAATTATATATAATCTCCACCAAGTAGTATTTTCATCAAAGATGCTGCATAGCTCTTTGGCTTTGGCAATTGTTAAATTTCGTAAACAAGTTTCATCTGAGGTACAGTATTTATCACCATATTGATTAGAAGCGGGACTTTGACTATTATCGCTTGTTCTGTAATTTAGAAAAATAGAATCTATATCAGCATGGAACGCTTTGGTAATCATATAAAGATTTTGGCATTGAGTGGAATTTCCGCTAGAGTCTAAGGTAACAGCAATACCAATGTATCCGGTGCTGTGGTGATATATGTCGTAACGGTTTTTAAATACATCTTCAATTAGTTGATCGTTATTGGCAATATACATATCTTGTGGGATTTCGTTCAGCTTTTTTAAGATTGGAATTAAACTAATGGAACTTACTGATCCATCATTGATTCTTAGGTCTTTATGATAACGGGCTACAGCATTGATGATGGTGTTCATTTGTTCGGTTTGTTTGTTGAGTTTATATTTAAACATAGCCTTAGAATAGCCGGAGAGGGCGCCGACGGAAAGAACCCCGATAATGGCCAAGACTCCTAACATTTCTACCATACTTCTGCCGGCGGAAAGTTTGTATAAGGGCTCATCTAAAGCCGTTTTACGGGAATTAAGTTTTACAAAATGGCATAAAAATTTATAAAATTTCATCTAAAAACCTCCGATTTTAGTTCACTAAAGGACTTTAAACGAAATCATAAACCGTTTTTTTTTTTTGCAATCAAAAAGAGTCTTGTGGGCAAAACTATCGTGGCAAATAGGCTCGAAAGACTTTTTAAATAGTGTTTTTAAAACAAATGTGATAAAGGATTTGTTTGTTCTTTTGGATTTGTTGAGCGCAGAGATTGTTTATCTCTGAAGTTGACATATTGGCAAAATTGTAGCTCGATTGGGTAAGGTTAATTAAATTACTACCGCCTAATTTTTCTGTCATATAGATGTAGCATAGATTTTGTTGGTTTTCTTTAAAAACTATTTGAAGATTTTCCAAAATATTCCGACAGTGCTGTATTCCTACCGATATATCTTGAAATGAGATAGGGGTAGCATACTTGGGTTGTCCATATATAACTAAAATTGTTTCATTATTATATGGTTGAGCATTAATATATACAGCATTATAGCTTCCCATACTATCTTTTAGATACTCTTTGTCTCCATTCTCTATAGTCATTCCTTCAGGTATTATGTTTAGTTTTTGCAGTATGGGTATAAGTGAAAATTGATTTTTATTTGTGTAGCGTAATTGATATTGGTATAGGTGTATGGTGTTGATAAGCTGGGATATTTGATAAGCATGTTTATTAAGTTTGTACTTATTCATAGCCTTAGAATAGCCGGAGAGGGCGCCAACCGATAAAACTCCGATGATGGCGAGAACTCCGAGCATTTCTACCATACTTCTGCCGGCAGAAAGTTTGTATAAGGGCTCATCTAAAGCCGTTTTACAGGTGCTGATTTTTACAAAATGGCATAAAAATTTATAAAATTTCATCTAAAAACCTCCGATTTTGGTTCACTAAAGGACTTTAAACGAAATCATAAACCGTTTTTTTTTTGCAATCAAAAAGAGTCTTGTGGGCAAAACCATCGTGGCAAATAGGCTCGAAAGACTTTTTATTTGAATAAAGGCTAGAAAATAACTCTTTTGTTCTATACGTATGTTACACTTATATACGCATGCTATATGAACTTTTATCTTTATAATTTATGGCACATAAATTATAACTTCTATAATCTTTGGTCATATTAATTTTATCGGTTAACCTTGGGGTTAGCACAATTTTACATCATGACATTTTAGTGTTATTTTGTTATTATTTATGAAACTGATTTACTGGAATATTTTTGCCTTTCAGGTTATTACTGAAATAACACTCTGTTTCAGGATATTATGAAATTATGAAAGACGATTTTAAAAAATCTTTGGCCCTTAAAGTTAAAGCCTTGAGAGAAAGCTCTTCTCTTACTCAAGAAGAGCTTGCAGATAAGTGCGATGTCAGTTGGCGTACAATCTCTAATCTGGAACGAGGGTTAGTCGTTCCAGATTTGTATATGCTGGTTAAAATCTCCCGTATCTTTAATGTTAAAATTGATGATATGCTCTCTCTTGAGCTAGATGAAACTAAAAGTCGTTCGCGCTTGGAAAGAGAACAGTTCTTAATTGAAAAAATAAAACATGCCAATGATAAACTGCTAGATTATCTGCTTGATCAGCTTATCTTGCTTTTTAAATATTTTAATTGAGACGATTAATGCTGGAATGCTGATTGAGTTCTTTCCAAAAATGCTCGTAAGCGAAAGCGGTAATCTCAGAAGTCTGGATAAAACCGTATTTGTTTAAATCAATAATCAAATTATAAAAACGCTTGTTTAACTGCTTTAAAAAAACAATCCCGCTGTTATTGCTATTATTATTTTTTTTCATCTTCATTTTTTATCCTTTTTTAATTGTTGTTATTTGTTATGCAATTTTTTATTGCACGTAACATTTTATGTGTTATTTTTATAAAAAAGAAGAAACTTATTTCATATAATAGGTATATAAAATGGGTCTGAAAATTAAAGAGGCTATTTTAAAAGCTCGCCGTTTACTGTGTTTGGAAGCTGTGGTTAGGTATGGTTCTATATCAAAAGCAGCAGAGAGGAATAATATGAAACAATCTAATCTCTCGGTGCAAATTAAAGAACTTGAAGAAGATTTCGGAGAACCTCTCGTTACCCGCGTTTATAACGGTATTAAACTTACTGAGGCGGGGCATATTGTTTATTCACAGTCTTGCGATTTGATGAATGTGATTAGTAAAATTAGAGATACAAATCTAAAAGCTTGCCGTATGGAAGGGGTTATTCGTTTATGGACTTCTGATGGCTTGGGGATAGGTTATATTGCAGACTGTTTTCCGGAGTTTTATGCTGCTTATCCTAAAGTTAAAATAGAAATATCTTGTTCCTTGGATATGCCTAAATCTGACCAGTTTGATTTAGCCGTGGTTTATAAAGAACCTCTCGATAAATTTTTAAAAATTGTCGATAAATATGATTTGGTTTTTAATTTGTATGCGTCAAAAGAGTATTTGGCTCGTTTTGGATATCCGAAAAGCTTGAAAGATATTACCGAAAATCATCGTTTGTGTACACGCGAAAATTATTCAGGAGTTTGGAATAAGTGGGCCGAAGTTATTAATGATGCCAAAAATGTGGCGGCAATTACCAATTCTTCGGCAATGCTTTTACAGCTTATTAAAGATGGTATAGGCATAGGATTGCTACCTAAAGCAACTGCGGATAAAGAAGAAACTCTGGTTTGTTTATCAAAAATAAAACTTAATCTCAGTCATGAGTTTTGGCTAGTGGTGCGGCGCGAAGTAAAAGATGTAGATAAAATAAAAGCTCTTTTGGAGTTTGTAAAAAAAGCTTCGCAGCGTTTGTAGCTCGTTATTTATGTAAATCGCAGATTATGTGTTCGGCTAACTCTAAAGCCTGAGGGGTGTTTATACATGATACCCAAATGTCTTGGCTTATTTCATTTCCAATTTGATTTTTGACAATTATGAGCTCTTGGTTGTTTGAAGGTTGGTGGTAACTGATAATAACATCGGCCTCATCTTCGTTATGGCAAATTAATATACTGCCCGTGGTTGAACATTTTAAATATTTATCTAATTTTTTTAAATGCAGATTATCCGGAATATAAATTTTTAAATTATTGTGCGCATAGCTGTTTATAATAGATGAGATGGATTTATCGAAGTCTTGTTCCATGTCAGATATAATTTTTCCCAACTCGAGGGCTTCATGTGTCGGGGTTATACCGCGAGTGTTTCTTATCCATAATTTTTTTTGTAAGGTTGCTTCTAAGTCTTTCATTAATTTACTTAAGTTTGAGGCTTTTATGCCGTTTTTGCGGGCTGCAGAACTTAATTGCCCACAGCTTATAATCTCTTGTAAGTAAAGCAAATCGCGGAATAGGGCGGATTTAAGTTTAACTGACATTTTTTAAAATCCTTAAATGATGTGTCTTAAAATATATATCTGTTTATTAAATTAGTACATTCTAAAAAATGTACTGTCAATGTATAATTCAACTTATGATAAATGATGTTGATATTAAAATTGTAACCACCGATGATGAGTATGCTCAGATGATGTCTGTGCGTCGGCAGGTTTTTGTTGATGAACACCATATTCCGGAAAATATGGAGTTTGACGGTAATGACCATTCTTCGACACATGTGTTGGCAGTAGCTGACGGAAAACCCGTAGGCACCATGCGCATACGCTATTTTAACGGCTTTGTTAAAATGGAAAGAATGTGTGTGCTAAAACCTTATCGCAAAACAGATGTTTCAGAACGTATTATGCGTAAGGGTATGGAGTTTTCTGCACAGAAAGGTTATGATAAAGTTTACGGCATTTGTAAAAAGGAACTTCTTAATCGTTGGATGAAAGATGGTTTTAAACCTATACCGGGAGCTATGACCGTAGAACAAAACGGGATGACATTAATACCAATTTACTGTGATTTGCAGGTGCCGGAAAATGCTCTTACAATGCAAACTCCTACCGAAATTTTAAATATGAAAGAGGGTAGTTGGTATTCTAATGAAAAAAATCAGACGCATCTGCAAAATATTTATAAAATGAGAGATGCCGTAAGAGCTATGCGCGCTCCTTCAGAACAAGTATCGCCTGCACCGGCAAAAGTCAACTTGAATAACTTGAACGGCGGTTATTCAAAATAAAACTACCTCGGTTTGTTTTCTATTCAGGGGTATTTTCCTTTAACAGTAAATCGCGTTCCGATTTTAATGATAAATATAACTGATAATCGTCATCGCTTACGTCCGGTTTATCAAGTCTTAATTTGCATTCTCTTATTTCTTTTTCCAGTTGCTTGATTTGTACGGCGCTCATTAAGTTGTTAATCTGATGCTTAATGGTATTGATAAAGGGTTTTTGCGACTTAATCATACCAAGTTCCCATAATGATTTGAGTTGAGCCTCAAACCCTTTGTCTTGCAAAACCTTTATTATAGTTTCGGAAGAAATGTCGTTGTCTTCATGAAAAGATTCAATCGCGTTTTGTAACAGATTGAATAAACTAAATTTTGTTATGTCGAACATTAACAGCTTTTCTTCAAAATCGCCGATTAATTCCGGAAACAATAACATCGCGGCTAAAATAAAGCGTAAATCAATATCGCCGAGCGGCGGTTTTAGTTTATGTCTGGGTTTGGCAGGACCTGTGCTTTTTTTCTTAAATTCTGTTTTTAATGAGCCTCGACCTAGATTTTCATAAATACGTTTTTGCATTTCTTGAACATAATAAGACCTTACTTTTTCATCTTGGATTTTAGAAACTTCTTCCATGATGTTTTTTTCAATTAAGGCTTTTTGTTCAGGAGTGGATATCGGTTGATTGCTTAAGTTTTTATCCCACAAAAGCTGCATTAACGGAGTGGTATTTTCCATTAATTTTTGGAAAGCTTCGGCGCCTTTGGCCTGCAAAAATTCATCAGGGTCTTGTTTATCGGGTAAAAACATAAATTTTAACGAATATCCGGCCTTTAGTATAGGTAAGGCTCGGTCTACCGAGCGAATCGCGGCTTTAATGCCGGCATTGTCTCCGTCAAAACATAAAATAGGTTCGTTGACAATTTTCCAGGCTTCCATAATCTGGTCTTCGGTTAAAGCCGTACCCATAGGAGCGGCGGCGTAACCAAAGCCGTATTTATCAAGGGCGATCACATCCATGTATCCTTCGCAGATTATGAACTGCTTGGCAGCAAAACCGCAATCTCTGGCAAAGTTTAAGTTGTACAACGTTTTACGCTTGTTAAATACCGGAGTTTCCGGCGAATTTAAATATTTGGGTTGTCCGTCGCCCATAATGCGTCCGCCAAAGGCAACAACCCGACCGCGCTTGTCGCGAATCGGAATCATTACACGCTCCCGGAAAAAATCGTGAGGGGCTTTGTTTCTGTCTTCAGGAACGGCCAGTAAACCCAATTCTATCATATCGTGCTCATTAACGCCTTTGGAACTTAAATAGGCCTTTAATCCATTGTTTGACGGGGCATAGCCTAAGCGAAATTTTTTTATTAGTTCATCGCTTAAACCTCGGTGATAAAAGTAATTGAGTCCCTTGGCTCCGACCGGTAAATATAAATTTTTTTCATAAAAAGCCGCAGCTAATTCCATAACATCATACAACGATTGCCGCTTTTGGGTTTCGGCATCGTGTTCTTTAGTAAATTTGGGCATGGGAATACCGGCTTTATGTGATAATTTTTCTAAAGCATCCATAAACGGAAGGTTATTGGCTTCCATTTCAAACTTTACAATATCGCCGTGTGCTCCGCAGCCGAAACAGTGGTAAAAACCCTTGGCTTCATTAACCGTAAAAGACGGAGTTTTTTCATGATGAAACGGGCATAATCCCAAATACTCACGTCCTTTGCGAGTTAATTTAACCTTTTCACCAACAACATCGGCTACCGATACGCGGCTTCTTAGTTCATCTATAAATTTTTGTAAGTCGGTTTCCATTTTAAAAGCCTATTTTTTTAGGCTAACAAGCTTTTGATGATTTCAGAGGCTTTTCCAAAGTCCATTTGTCCGGCATAAGTTCCTCTTAATGAACCCATAACTTTACCCATGTCTTTTACCGATTGTGCTCCGGTTTGAGTAATAACTTGTTTTATTACATCAGTCATTTCGGCTTCATTGAGTTGTTTTGGTAAAAATTTTTCAATGATAACTATTTCTGCTTGTTCTTTTTGGGCTAAATCGGGGCGGTTGCCGTCGTTATATAATTTTATGGACTCGTTTCTTTGTTTAATCATACTTTGCATCATGGCAAGCAATTCGGCATCTTCAGCCTGCTTTTTACCTTTACCGCGAGCTTCAACATCTTTTTCTTTTAATCCGGCAATAATCATTCTGACGGCGTTTACTTCCGGCATGTTTTTGGCTTTCATTGCTTCTTTCAAAGCATTTTGCAAATCTTCACGTAACATTTTCTTCTCCTAAAAATTATAATTCGTCATTAAATTTTAAATAAATCGATTTTCCGAACGGGGTTGGGTCGGGAACTACAATGTTAAATAATAAATTGTATCCGGCTTCCAAACGCGGAATCGGCAAATAGTGCGTTGTATTTAACAAAAGATTGCCTTCTTTGTCATAAATATCTACTTTTACAGGGGGAATTTTGCTGGTGTATTTTCCCGTGTTGACGATTGTTCCTTTGATTTCAATCTTGGCAAAGTTATCTTTGGTAAACTCTGACGTGGTGATATCCTGAAATTCTAAATTGCGACCGTAGGGAATACTTTCTACCTGAATTTTATTGTAAAATCTTTCGGCTTCAGGGATAAAACGTACAATGTCGTAGCGCATATAATATGATATGGCAGCCATGGCGCAGATAACTATCAGCAGTAAAATTAAATTGATGGTCTGCTTATAACGGGTGACGTTTACGACTTTGATTTTTTCTACAGTACGTACCTCCGGCTCTTGAAACAGATTTTCCGTTTCTTTGGAAACGCGTTCAAACATTTTGTTGATATCTTTAGATGAGGTGCTTTTGAGCTTTTTTAACCCATCTTTGGGATAAGCCGTCCAAATTTCATTACATTGAGCGCAGCGCATAGCCATGCCGCTCTCGGTTATGAGATTGTCGGGTATATCGTATACGGAATTGCATTTAGGACATTTTATTAACATTTTTTCTTGGGCCGTAATCTAAAAGTTTGCTTAAATTCTCTTATATTATGCACAAAAAACCGTAGAATCCAAGAAAAAAATATTTTATTAAACGGATATTTGTTATATCTTACTTACAAGTTGGATTTTGATTAAGGAGAATATATGCCGATAAATAAAGCTATTTCCGAAGAACCGATAGTCGATATTCAAAATGTAAGCATTCGCTATGGTTCAAATCCGGAAGTTTTAAGCGATATTAAATTAAGTTTGGCTCGTGGGTCGTTTCATTTTTTGACCGGAAAAAGCGGAGCAGGTAAAACTTCTTTGTTAAGCTTGATGTATCTGGCCTTAAAACCCAGCTTGGGAACGGTTACCGTGTTTGGTACCAATGTCGGGTTTGCCTCGCGTGATACCATGGCTTTGATGCGTCGCCGTATCGGTGTGGTCTTTCAAGATTTTAGACTACTGGAACACCTGTCGGCTTATGATAATGTTGCCGTACCTTTGAGAATAAGAGGTATGGATGAAGCAGAAATTAGTAAAAGAGTTAAGGAGTTGTTGCACTGGGTAGAGCTTGATACAAGTATGGATAAGATATGTTCAACCCTTTCCGGCGGTGAAAAACAACGTGTGGCTATTGCCAGAGCGGTTATTAATCGACCGGATATGCTCCTTGCCGATGAACCGACCGGTAACGTTGATGATGATATTGCTCAAAAGTTAATGAAACTATTTATTGAACTTAACCGACTGGGTACTACAGTCGTGATTGCTACACATAGTCAGGAATTGATTAATGCTTACAATTATCCCAGAATCCACCTGGAAAACAAAGGACTTAAAATATTTCCGGCATTAAGGAGGGTCATAAGCAATGAAAAATAGTGTTATGCTTAATCGTCATGCCGAGCTGCCCTTAAATAAGGATAAAGCTAATCTGTTTTTGGAAATTATGATGGCAATTACCGTATTTTTGTTTGCCGTGGCTTTGTCCGGCTACTTTTTGGTAGATACGGTTGTTAATAAATGGAACCAAAATATTGCCGGAAGCCTTACCGTGCAAATTATGCCCTCCGAAACCGAATTAACCGAAGATGAAGCAAATTTGCGCCTTAATAAAGTTATTACTTTTTTTGAAAATCGTCCGAACGTTAGTAAAGTTGTGCTCGTAAGCGAACAGCAAATGCAACAGCTGATGAGCCCGTGGCTTGGCGCAGATACCGATATAACCGATTTACCGATGCCTAAATTGTTGGATGTCTATCTTGAAAATGAAAATTTTGATTACGAAAAAACAGCAGCCGAGCTTAAAGAATTAGCTCCTTATGCTTCAATCGATGATCACAGAATTTGGCTGCATCGTTTACTTGAATTGGCGGCTTCGGTTAAAACAGTGGCTGTTTCGGTGCTGCTTATGATTTTGGCCGTTTGTGTGCTTTCTATTTTTTATGCTACGTGTACCAGTTTGGGAATTTATAAAGATATTATTGCAATTTTACACATTATGGGGGCTCAGGATGGTTATATCGCTAAGCAATATGCCAGAAGAGGGTTTGTTATTGGTTTGTTTTCAGGCGTTGTCGGTCTGCTTCTAGCCCTTTTGTCATTTAGGTTTTTGGCTTATATGTCTGCTGATATGGAACAGGGCTTAATAGGTAATTTATCGCTTACTGCCGCAAATTGGCTGGCATTGTGCAGCTTACCGCCGATTACGGCGTGTATCTCAATGGCAACAGCTTACTATGCCGTAACCAAAACTTTACGAAAGATTATGTAAATGAAAAAATATTACTTTTTTGCCGTTATGTCGCTTATGGCGTTTGTTTTAATCTGGCTAGGAGGCTTTATTGTTTTTCATCAGTTTATCAGACATTATCCTCTTGATGTTAAAACCAAAACCGATGCTATTGTTGTTTTGACCGGCGGTAAAAATCGTTTGGCTGAGGCTATGAAACTTTATAACGCCGATATGGCTGATATTTTAATTATTTCCGGTGTGGCCGAAAATGTTACTTTGCCGCAGCTCGAAAAACAGAACCGTGTTATTATAAAACACCGACCGGAGCAAGTTATTTTAGGCAACGAGGCTACCAATACCATTGAAAATGCCATTGAGGTAAGCGAGGCTGTAAGACGTAATAACATAGCTTCGTTAAGGCTGGTGACTTCTTACTATCATATGCCCAGAAGCGAACAGGAAATTTTGTTGAAAAATCCGGATGTTAAAATCGTTTATCATCCGGTATATTCAGAAAATGTTTCCGATAAATGGTGGAAAAAATGGGGAAGCTTTTATTTAATTGCCATGGAATATAATAAGTTTGTGTTTGTGTATGTTAAAAATTTTGTGATCAAACTAACGGAAAGGGACTAGCATGATTTATATCCGCTCATTACTGGCCAATGTTTTTTTCTTTGGAACAATTGTTGTCGGCAGCATTATATCACCGTTTATTGCAATACTTCCCAGAAAATATACATTCTTCTGGTGGGATAAACTGATGATGCCTCTTGGCTTTTGGTTTTTGAAAGTATTTGCCGGTCTTAAAATTGAGTTTAGAGGTAAGGAACATATTGCCTCAAAACCTGCCATATACGCTTGCAAGCACGAATCCGCGCTGGATACTTATGCTTTTACCCAAGGCGTACCGACCACCTCGTATGTTATGAAAAAAGAATTGACTTATATCCCGTTTTTTGGTTGGTCTCAGCATTTTTACGGTATGATACCGATAAATCGTAAAGGTGGTGCGGCAGCTATGAAAAATATGGCAAAAGAGGTTAAGAAAAAAATTGATGATAATCGCCCGGTTATTATTTTTCCTGAAGGAACGCGTTGTAAACCGGGAACAACTAAAGGCTATAAACCAGGAATTTTGTTTTTGGCCGAAACGGCCGGTGTTGATATTGTGCCGGTGGCCTTAAATACCGGCTTGTTTTGGAAAAAAGCATCATTTTTGAGATATCAGGGAACCGTAGTGTTTGAATTTTTGGAACCGATGAATGTTACCGAATATCAAGATAAAAAAGCTTTTATGACAGAATTGGAAAGACGTATTGAAGATAAATGCGCCGAGCTTAATCGGGAAGCGATTGAAAAGTATCCGTGGATTAAGAAAAATTTAGACTAAAATGTGTTGACAAAAACCATTATTGGAAATACATTGAACGTAATATTAGTATTATTAAACTTTAATTTTAGATATATATGGATGTGAAAAGTTATTATGCTAGAACCCAAGAAAAACCTTGGGATGTATTTAGTCTGGTTTTATCTTCGGGACAGCCAGAAAAAATTGTTCCGATGCTCAAAGAGGGTTATCCGGTTACTGGAAAGCTGCTCGAAACTTTAAGAGTTTTGGGACGTGAGGATATCGTTGACAGTATTGCTTTAGGCGATTTTGAATGCGATGGGGCTGCTGGTATTTTTCTTCGGTGTTTTTATGGAGAGGAAAAGTATAATAAGCTTATTGATGAAAAAAAATCTCGTCAGGAGCAAGAAAAAATCGAAAAAGAAAAAACAGAACAGAAAGAGAAGGATAAGAAATTATCTGACATGATCGCTGAAGGGTTGAACAAGGAATTGCTTGTTTTTGCCTCAGATAATGGCAAAATGTCCGAACTCATGAAAATTTTTGGTATAGAAGCAGTTTATGCGAAAGTTTGTGAGCTTGATTGTACCTATATGCTAAAGTCTTTCTCAGATGATTTTTTGTTCTCCAGAGGAGATTTCCGAAAAATATCTTCTCGGTATTTCTGCTACGATAATGAGCTGGTCGAGAAGGCTCTTAAATATTCCGGAGGTCCTGAGGAGGTTTATGCGTTGAAAAATAGGATGAAACGTCCTATTTTTAAAACTGAAATTAGGGAGATGTGCCTTATGTTGATTAAGGCTGGGCACAAATCTCTTTTTTATTCCGATCCCAAATATGGTTTTCGGGATTTGGATGCTATTAAGGCTATGACTTTGGATGACTGGAAAATTTGGAAAAACAAAGATGCAAAAGCCATGCGGAAGTATCTTCGTAAAACCAAATCTCTGTTGTTTAGAGTAAAACTAGCTTGGCAGTTACGTTAATTAAAAAGGCGCTCTTTTTTAAGAGCGCCTTTTTAATTATTTGCCTTTTTGTTTCTTCTTTTCTTCTCGTTGTTTTAATATTTCCAAATCGCGTTCGGTGGCAAGCTTGTTTAATATCGTCTTTACCACTTTATCTATGTCTTTTCCTTCCGAATAGTCGGCCGGAAGTGCAAAATTTACTCTATCGTCTTTTAAAAGCTTGATGGCCTTGTCTTTGCTGTGACTGGATTTGGGCTTATAAACAGCTATGGCATTGCCTTGGCGGTCTTTAACCATTTTCATTGACGGAATATCAGTTAATCCGTCTCCAAAATAGATAATCCTTTTATAGGGTATACGGCGTTTGTTATCGGGCGTAAATTCATTAACCAGTTTATCGTCAGTCTTCTTTAACCCTTTGTTTATCTTGGATAAAAATTGTACTTTGGTCGAATAATTTATTACACGAGCCGGCCATACCGGATATCCTTCATCGTCAAAGGCAAAAGAGCAACCGAATACGTCTTTGAAATATTTTCTGATGCTGCAACCTTCGATAATCTCTTCGTATCCGGAAGAAATTATGTAATGCTCAATATCTAAATCAAGTTGTTTGCCGTATTCGTTTATTCTTTCAAACCAGCTCTGTACCCCTTCAAAATATTCAATTAAAGATCCGCAATTATATAAATTCTCTCGGCTGAGCTTTATATTTTTTTCGCGGGCAACTTTGGTGAAATAATACATACTTCCCGTTACTTGGTCGGCACAGTTGTCTATGGACCATCCATTGGCTTTTTTCCAAAATGTTTCCGGTTTCATACCTAATTCGGGGATAAGTACGTAATCTTGCATATAGGTCGTACTTAATGTTTCATCAAAATCGTAAACAAAAGCTACTTTAGTTTTTTTCATTTTTTATTATCTCCTCTTGCATTTTGGAATAGAGTAATATAAAACAAATAAGTTAAGATTTAATCAACAATAAAAAGGATTTTTTAATTATGGTTGCAACATCTATGGATCAGTTGGTATCTTTGTGTAAAAGAAGAGGCTTCATTTTTCAAAATGCCGATATTTACGGCGGTATGCAGGGCGTTTACGACTACGGTCCGCTGGGTGTGGAATTAAAAAATAATCTTAAAGCTGCTTGGTGGCGCTCCATGGTTTATGAACGAGATGATGTTGAGGGCTTGGATGCAGCTATCTTGACGAATCGTAAAGTATTGAAATATTCGGGCCATGAAGATACTTTCTCGGACCCGATGGTCGATTGTAAAAAATGTAAAGGACGCTTCAGAGCCGATCACTTGAAAGATAACAAGTGTCCGAACTGCGGTTCTACCGAGCTTACCGAGCCCAGACCTTTTAATTTGATGTTTAAAACTCAGGTCGGACCTGTAGAAAGTGATGAAAATTTGGCTTATTTGCGTCCGGAAACGGCTCAGGCTATATTTACACAATTTAAAAACGTAGTCGATGCTACTTCCCGAAAACTACCTTTCGGTATTGCTCAGATTGGTAAGTCTTTTAGAAATGAAATTACTCCGCGTAACTTTATTTTCCGCGTTCGCGAGTTTGAACAGGCCGAGCTGGAGTATTTTGTATACCCGGGTGAAGATGAAAAATGGCATGAAATGTGGAAAGAAGCTCGTATTAAATGGTGGGAAGAGCAGGGCTTGAAACGCGAGCATATGAATATTTATACAACTCCTAAGGAAGATTTAGCCCATTATGCTAAGGCATGCTATGATATTGAATATCAGTTCCCGCACGGTATGGAAGAACTTGAAGGTATTGCTAATCGTCGTGATTATGATTTGGGAAACCATACTAAAGGACAAGATGAGTTCGAATTAGAAGCTCATTGCCATGAAAATCCTGATTCGACTACTAAACTATGCATTCGTGATGATGAACATAATCGCTGGGTCATTCCGTTTGTTATTGAACCATCTATGGGTGTCGACAGAGGTGTGTTGGCGGTTATGACTGAGGCTTATACCGAAGAAGATCTAGGTGAGGGCAATAGCCGTATTGTCTTAAAACTTAAAAAGCATCTGGCTCCGATTAAGGTTGCTGTTATTCCGTTAAAGAAAAATAACGAAGAGATTATGAATAAATGTCACGAAATTAAAAATAATCTTTTAAAACTCGGTATCGGTCGCGTGGCTCTTGAAAATACCGGCAATATAGGTAAGGCCTATCGTCGTCATGATGAAATAGGAACCCCGTTGTGTATTACGGTTGATTTTGAAACATTGGAACAGTTGCCGCAATCGGTTACTATTCGTGACCGCGATACTATGGAACAACATCGCGTTAATATAGACGATTTACCGAATTACTTAAGAGAGTATTTTTTAAGTTAATTCTTTTGAATGAAAAATAAGCCGAGCAAAATTATTTGCTCGGCTTATTTTATATGTTACTGTTGTTTCTAAAAAGCTTGTGTTTGGAAAAATAATTGTATTTACGAGTGCGTATGACCGGAAATACATTACTTAATCCCCAGTAAATTAAAAACAATCCGACTATTAAATTAAGTACGGATATTATAAACGGCGGGAAAAAGTTTGCTCCCCAGTGTCCGAGAAAAACTACAAATGATAAAAATAGCGGGACGGCAATTAAAACGCCTAATGCGTAAAAAAGAAGTTGTTTGTTGGTAAATGACGTACTTGCCGCTTTTGCCGAAAAAATGCCGGTGTAACAAACAATGGCTATCGGATTTAGTAAATTAATACAAAATATGGTCAGAAAAATGTTATTGTAGTGCCAAATGTTTTTTATACTTTCAGAATGTGAGGAGCCTGCCATAAGACAAAACGATATACCTAACAGTATTAAAACCAGTCCTATGGTTATAGTAAATATTTTGGAAAAACTATGTACTTTGTTGATAAATTTCATAATCCCCATAACCGAAATGCCGATGTACAGGGCATCAACCAAAGTAGCCGCCAAGACTCCCTCTAAAGCGGAAAATAACGGTACCGTGGTGGCAAGCTGAAACAGTAAAAGGCATATCGGTCCTATTCCGCCGATTTGTAAAGCCATACCTAATTGTAAACCGCTTAAAAAACAACTCTTTTGCATTCAAAATTGCTCCGATAATAACTTTAAGCGCAATATAAATGCTATTTGTTTATAAAAGTTAAACATAATTTTAAATTATTTGTTATATTATGTTGCATAAGGAGAAAAGTTATGAAACGCGTTATTATCTTGATGATGGACTCTTTTGGTATCGGCGGTGCTTTGGATGCCGCAAAGTTTGGTGATGAAGGTGCCAACACCTTGGCTCATATTGCTCAAAGTGTCGGCAAACTAAAAATTCCGAACTTAAAAGCCTTAGGGCTTGTTAAAGCCTTAAAAGAATCTTCAAACCAAGATATAACGGTTGAGGGTGATGCTTTATTTAATCTTCCCTCCAAATATGGTCATATGCAGGAAATCAGCCATGGCAAAGATACTTCGTCCGGTCACTGGGAAATGGCAGGTGTTCCGGTTTTGTTTGACTGGGGGTATTTTAAAAAAGATTATCCTTCCTTTCCTCAAGAATTAACCGATAAAATTATTAAACGCGGTAATCTTAAAGGAATTTTGGGCAATGTTGCTGCTTCGGGAACGGAGATTATTGAGCGTTTGGGTGAAGAACATATTAAAACCGGTAAGCCGATTTTTTATACTTCGGCCGACAGCGTATTGCAGATTGCCGCTCATGAAAAATATTTCGGTCTTGATAGACTTTATGATTTATGCCAAATAGCTTTTGAAGAGGTAAAGCCTTATAATATTGCCAGAATTATAGCCAGACCTTTTGAAGGGGAAAAGAAAGGTGAGTTTAAGCGTACCAAAAATCGGCATGATTATTCGGTAATGCCTCCGGCTCCGACCGTGCTTAACAAGCTTAAAGATGCCGGCGGCAATGTGATTGCCGTTGGAAAAATTAATGATATTTACGCTACTTCCGGTATTACCAAAGCTCTTAAGGCCAGCGGATTGGAAGAACTTTGGAATGTAACCTTAAACGAAGTTAAAACCGCTCCCGATAATTCTATAATTTTTACCAACTTTGTGGATTTTGATATGACCTGGGGACATAGAAGAGACGTTAAAGGTTATGCCCAAGGTCTGGAATATTTTGATACAAGGCTTCCCGAACTGGTCGCCCTTTTACAAAAAGGCGATATTGTGTTTATTACCGCCGATCATGGCTGTGACCCGACTTATAAAGGTACCGATCATACTAGGGAGCAGGTGCCGGTTTTGATGTTCGGATTAGATGTTAAAGCGGAAAATATCGGTCAACGTGATACTTATGCCGATATTGCCCAAACCATTGCCAAGTATTTTAATTTGGAACCGATGCCTTTCGGAAAGAGCTTTCTATGAGTTACTTTGCTCCTAATTTAATCAAAGAAAAGCACTGCTTTTTCGGACGAAACGGCGGGGTGTCTGAAGGGGTTTATGCCTCACTTAACGTAAACTGGAAAAGCGGTGATGATAAAAATCATATACAAACCAATCGGCAAATTATTGCGGCTTATTTCGGGCTGACATATGCGGATATGTTTACCATGAATCAAGGTGTTTCGGCTAATGTTACATATGCCGATAAGCCGGAGCATTTTAAGGTTTTTGCCGATGGCGTGGTTACCGATAAAGAAAATATTATTCTTGCCTTAAAAACGGCGGACTGCGCACCTGTGTTGCTGGCCGATTATAAGCATAAGGTAATAGGGGCGGCTCATGCCGGTTGGCGAGGGGCATATAAAGGTGTGGTGGAAAATGTGGTAAATCTGATGCTTGAAAAAGGAGCCAAACTTGAAAATATTGCCGCTGCCATCGGACCTTGTATGCAGCAAGCCTCGTTTGAAGTTAAAAATGATATGCGTCTTGAGGTGCTTGCCGCTGTTCCCGAGGCTGATAAGTTTTTCTTAAAAAACAGCGATGAAGAGCATTTTTTATTTGATTTAAGCTCTTTTCTTGAAGATAAACTTAAAAAGCTGCATATTGATAACGTGGTTAATTGTAAAATAGATACCTATCAGGAGGGAAATGGTTATTTCAGTTTTAGGCGAAATACCAAACAAGGTTTAATTAAACAACCTTTTGATTACCCGACACAATATTCTTGTATTTGTTTGTAAAGGAAATCTAATGCAAAAATATCCGCTTGAAAATTACGATGAGCGTTCAAAACCCATAGACGGTATAGTACTGCACTGTTGTGCTTTTAGTGCTAAAGAGGCTATAAAATCGTTTGAAGAGGCTGGGGTTTCGGCTCATTACATTATTGATTTAAACGGTAAGATAATTAAACTCGTTGATGTAGATAAAAGGGCTTGGCATGCCGGAAAGAGCTTTTGGAAAAATCAGGAGAGCTTAAATAATAATACCATAGGTATTGAAGTTTGCAATTTAAGCTTAGGGCAAACCCCGTATGATAAACGACAGATTTTTTCTCTGGTACGTCTATGTAAATTTTTAATGAAAAAATATCATATAAGCAAAAAAAACATTGTCGGGCATTCGGATATTGCACCTTCTCGCAAGGCAGATCCCGGAAAATGTTTTCCGTGGGCCTATTTGGCTCGGCACTGTATCGGGCTGTGGTATGATGATAAAACCAAAACTGATATTCAAGCTCAAAATCAGGCAGAACTTTTAAGCCGTATCGGTTATGATGTAAGTAATTTAATGGCTGCCAAGTGGGCTTTTTGCCGTCATTATTTAGGTGAACTGGTGCCGGATGATAAAGATGTTAAGCATTTGATAGATAATCCGAATCCTTCGGATTTTACAGTTGCCGATGAAGTGTTTTTGCCGGTATTAAAGGCGGTTGCCGAAAAATATTAATAAAAAAACGCATGGGCTAAAGCCGATGCGTTTTTTTATAACTTTAATTTTTGCGGCTCAATCTGGCAAACTGCATTTGTGCAACTCGGTTGAACTTATGCAGCCTGGCATATGCTTCCGTTTCTTCATTTACTTTGCGTCTGACAAGAGCTATTTGGGCATCGCAAGCCAAAGGGTATTTGGTGATGTAGTCCATAATCTCATCGTGTTTGCCCCTTTGTATCAAAGCAAGCTCGGCAATCGGCGTAAAGCAGTGTTTTTGCATGTATAAAGAAATAAATGTTCCGCCGGCAATTAACTCCATTTGCGCCTTATGCTTAAGGTCGTGCAAGTTAATGTATGCAGATATTTCTTTTACATTTCCTCGTTTTACAAGGCAGACTTCGGCATTTTCGGTAAAGGGATATGACCGATTAATGTAGGCCATAATTTCCGAATGGTTACCGCGCTTAATAAGCTTTAACTGCGAATCTTCACAAAGCTCGTGGTACTTTATGTAACACAACATTTCTCGGTGGTTGTTGCGTTTTACAAAAGCCGTCTCAGCCGATTTCATGAAGTCGCAAACCTTTATGTATGCCGCAATGCACTTATGATTGTTGGTTCTAAGCAAGGTAATTTGTGCTTTTAAATTTAGCCAACATCTGCGAAAATACAGCTTAAGCTCTTCAACGTTTTGCCGATTTATCAGGCGCAGCTCGGCTTCGGGGTAAAACGGAGCAAATCTTTTAATGTACTCCATAATTTCCGTGTGCTTGCCTCGAGATACGAATTCAGGTTCGGCAAAGCTAAGACGATACCTTACGATGTAACTCATAATCTCGGTGTGATTACCGCGGGAGATTAAGGCTTTTTCGGCACCAAGCAGAGAGTGTTGAAGAATGTAAGACATAATTTCGTCATGATTGCCTCGTGCTATGAGGTCTGACGCAAAAGTGTTATCGGAAAACTTTTTGTCTCCGACAAGATTAGTATTTTTTTGCATAGTTATATGTTAATAATGATTAGTGTAATTTGCAGTATACACCTTCGATGCATTTTGTCAATTATTTTGTACTAAACAGGCTTATTCGTATCGCAAAGCGGTTATCGGGTTAAGAAGTGAGGCTTTGTAAGCCGGATAAAACCCAAAAAACAGTCCAACCATGCCCGAAAAAGAAAACGGTAGAATTATGTAATTTAATGATACTACGGCCTTAAAAGAACTAAAATGAGATACCAGCCATACACCGCTTAAACCGCAAACTACGCCGATAAAACCGCCGATTAAAGATAAGACCAAGGCTTCGGTTAAAAAT
Organism: uncultured Alphaproteobacteria bacterium; assembly: GCA_944392295.1. Taxonomy (GTDB): domain Bacteria; phylum Pseudomonadota; class Alphaproteobacteria; order RF32; family CAG-239; genus CAAFZY01. Next base: position 58,080 of record CALXWE010000003.1, on the reverse strand, counting down.
TGCAGTCTGATATCCCAGCTTTTGGCTCCGATGGCCATGCGAATCCCAATTTCGCGAGTGCGTTCGGTCACGGAAACGAGCATAATGTTCATGATGCCGATACCACCTACCAAAAGAGAAATGGAGGCAATGGAACCTAACAAAATAGTTAAAACTTTGCTGGAATTTTCACGCATTTCCATCATCTGGGTTAGGTTGCGGATGACAAAATCGTCTTCTTTATGATTACCTAAATTGTGCCGTTGCCGCAGCAATGTACGGATTTTAGCTTCTGCCGTGTAGGTACTTTTAGCATCAACCGCTTGTAACGTTATTGATTTTACCATGTCGGGAAAGGCTATGCCGATAACCTTTTTTTGAGCGGTACTTAAGGGGATATAGACAATATCGTCTTGATCGGAACCGTTAGAACTTAGACCGCGAGTTTCCAGCACGCCGATAACCGTAAACGGAATACCTTTAATGCGTATGGTCTTACCTAATGGGTCCATGTCGCCGAATAATTCACCGACTACGGTTGAACCTAAAATAACCACTTTGGCAGCATTTTTTAAATCAGTTACACTAAAAAAGCGTCCGTAAGCCAAATTCCATTCTTTGATTTGAAAATAACGATTATCCGTGCCGGTAACGGATGTTGACCAGTTGGCGTTACCGTGCACTAGTTGTGCGGTATCGTTTAAAAGCGGTGCCGCCAAGTAAATTTCTTTTATTCTTTCCTGTATGGCATCGCCGTCGGCGGCTTTCATGGAAGGCTGAGTACCATGACCCATGCGTTGTCCGCCCGAAGTGGATGTGCCGGAGCGGACGGTTAAAATGTTGCTGCCCATGGTTTTCATATCTTCTTGAATGCTAAGCTGGGCACCGTTACCGATAGCCAGCATGATAATTACCGCAGCTACACCGATGATTATACCTAAGCTTGTTAATACGGAGCGGCTCTTGTTGGCTTTAATGGCCCGTAATGCAATACTGAAAGTGGTTTTGGCGTCTATCATCTTTATTTACCTTACTTAATTTGCGGATTTTTAATATCGGAATTGATTTCACCGTCAACGATTTTTATAATGCGGTCGGCATAAGCGGCAATGTCTTCTTCATGAGTTACCAAAATTATGGTACGCCCCATTTCTTTGTTTAACTCGGTAAAAAGTTTCATAATCTCAATACTCATTTTGGTATCCAGATTGCCGGTCGGCTCATCGGCAAAAATAAGGGGAGCTTCATTTACTATGGCGCGGGCAATGGCAACCCTTTGTTGCTGACCGCCCGATAACTGGTTGGGCAAATGGTACATGCGGCTTTTTAAGCCCACTTTTTCAAGAGCATCTTTGGCTTTATTTTTGCGTATTTCTTCTTTGACGGAAGCATACACCATAGGTAGTTCAACATTTTCAATGGCGGTGGTACGGGGTAGTAAGTTAAAACCCTGAAATACAAACCCGATTTTTTGATTGCGGATATGAGCCAGCTCATCAGGGCTTAATTTTTCAATGTTTTGCCCGTCCAGAATATAATTGCCGGAACTTGGCGTATCAAGACAGCCTAAAATATTCATCAAAGTCGATTTTCCTGAACCGGACGGACCCATAATGGCGACAAACTCACCTTTTTCAATGGATAAATTAATACCCTTTAATATCCTTAAATCAAAACCGTCAAGCTTGTAGCTCTTTTTGATGTTATGTAATTCAATTAGTGACATTTTTTATCCTTTTAACGAGGCATCCTTAACCGAGTTTTTTCTTGTTGCTTAGGATTGTTGCTGTTTTTAGCTACAATTACCTTATCCCCTTCTTCCAAATCTTCGGAGATAACCTCGGTAAAGTTATCGTCATAAAGTCCTTCGGTTATGGCTACTCTCTGCGGTAAGCCGTTTCTCAATAACCAAATACCTTTTTCTTTATAACGTTTGCCGGAATCCATATAAAAGCGTAAAGCCTGATTGGGCACTAAAAGAGCATCTTCTTTTTCATCGGTAATGATTTCGACATTGGCCGTCATTCCGGGCTTAAAGACCAAATCGGGGTTTTCAATGCCGATGATAACGCTGTAAGTTACCACATTAGAGTTGGTAATTGCCTCGTTACGAACCTGTTTTACGGTACCGTCAAAGTATTTGTCGGGAAAACTGTCTACCGAAAAACGCACTTTTTGACCTTCTTTAACTTTGGCAATATCGGCTTCTACTACCGAAGTGTCTATTTCCATTTGGGTTAAATCTTCGGCAACGGTAAATAATTCGGGAGTGGAAAAACTGGCGGCTACTGTTTGTCCGACCTCTACCGATTTTGAAATAACAATACCGTCAACCGGTGATTTTATTTTGGTGTAACGCAGTTCTGTTTCGGCGGAATTTAAGTAAGCTTTATCTTGTTTAACCTGAGCCTTTTGTAATTTTAACTGAGCAACGGCGTTATCATAATCGCGTTGGGCGGCTTCCAGTTCTTTTTGAGAGGAATATCTTGAGGAATTGAGCTTTTTAATTCTTTCTAATGTTTTGGAATAATAGGTGATGTTATTGTGTTGTACTTCAACTAAGGCTTTGGCAATTTCTAATGCGGCTTTGCGTTGTTCCACAGTGGCGGCAAATAAATCGGGATCAATTAGTGCCAACATCTCACCTTTTTTTACTTTAGAGTTGTAATCAACATAAATTTCCTTGATAGTACCGGAAACCTGTGTACCGACAATAACCGTTGATATCGGGTCAATAATGCCCGAGGCGGTTACAATTTGACTTATTTTGCCTTTTTTTAAGGGAACGGTTTCATACCTATAAGTGTTTTTGCCAACCTGCATAAAATATACGACTGTAATTGCAGCAACGATTATTAGTAAGAACTTAGCATATTTTTTCATCAATTTATTCCTTAAAAGCACAAAATATTTATATTTGCGGTGAGCATAACGGATTTTTTTAATATTTTCCAGTTTTTTTTGCTTGTTTTTTTATTTTAATGAGTTAGTATAAATGAACGTTTTGTATTTTTATTAAATAATTAATCTATGAATAGTTTAAATCATGAAAAAGCGGATGCGTTCCGTAAAAGAGTGAAGTTTGCAACGCAAAGACAGGTTGCTATCAGCGAAATGTTACAAAAGGATGAGTTTGATGCTTCCGATGAAGTGAGGCTGCAAGTGTTGTTTCAGAAAAAACAGTACATCGTCGGTTGTGAAGACGCCTACGCCCTGCTGATTGATAAAGTGCGTAAAGTTGGCGTCCCGAAGCTGGAAGCTAAAATAACGCAATTTGCCCGTAAGCTGGGTAAATAATGCAATTCGTTCAATCCAATTCGCACGGGTCTTGGCTTAAAAACCAAGACCTTTTTTATATTCTGGATAAGGCGTCTAAAGCACCTTGCAAGATGTAAGAAGCTGCCGAAGCATCTAATACTTTTTTGCGTTTGGCTCTGGATAAGTCGGCATCCTTGATTAAAAAACTCTCCACCGCCGAAGAGGACAGTCTTTCATCCCAAAAAGCAAAGGGAAGTCCTGTCTGTGAAAATACCTGTTCGGCAAACTTTTTTACCTTTTGAGCGGTTTCTCCCTCCGTTCCGTCCATCTGTAAAGGCAGTCCGTAAATAATGCCGCCGATTTCTTTTTCGGTTATAATCTTTTTGATTTCGTCAATGTCTTTGCTTAAACTTTTGCGCTCTATTATTTTATAAGGGGTAGCAATGCTCCGCATTAAATCGGATACGGCCACGCCCAAGCGCTTCTCTCCGTAGTCAAAGCCTAAAAGCGCCTCGTAAGTTTTTAAATGTTGTTTTAATTCTTGTAATTCCATGCTTTGATGATACCCTATTTTACATATTTGACAATGATTTTGTGTTATCTTTGATAAAATTATATAATATGTTATATAAATCTTGCTGATTTTGCGATGTCATGAAATTGTGTCCGCTTTGCTTGGTTACATAAAATTGCTTTTGGGCTTTTACCTTTTTATATAAACTTTCAACATCTTGCCGAGGGATAATATTATCATCATCGGCTGATACCAACAGAACAGGCGATGACAGTAAATCGGCAATATCTAAGGCATTAAAGTTTTTGGCTTCATTGATAACATCGTAGGCAATTAAAAACATTTTACCTTGAAAAGAATATTCATAAAATCCGTTTTGTTGCCACGACTGGCAAAATTGCGGCATATTTTTAAAACATGATTTTTCCCATAAATCGCCGCTTATAACCGGAGCAACGGCGGTAACCAGGCTCACATTATCGGGATTTTGAGCGGCATAACTTAAAACCGAAGCTCCGCCCAGAGAATGTCCGCCCAAAGCAAAGGGTGTAATGAAAAAGTCTTGACTTTTTGCCCACTCCGTGACGGTTTGCAAATCTTGCTTAAATGTTTTTAGTCGAGCATTTTTGACATCCCCATCGCTAAGACCTGTTGAATAACGGCTATCAAAACTTACAACAATGTAGTCGTTGTCAAGGTAGGCTTTTTTTGCGGTTTGGATTACTGGGTGCTCCATTGATGAAGCCAATCCATGTTGTAAAAACACCAGACCTCTTGCCGCTTGATTAAGGGGTTTTGCCACATCAACGATAATTTTTTCATTATTGTCATTGGTAACGGTAAATTTTTCTGCCCAAGCATTACCAAAGCTTAACAGTAGTAATAAGAGTAAAAATAAGGCTTTTTTCATAACTTTTTCCTGTTAATGTTTGTTTATGTGCCATAATTGTATCTGACGGGCTAAAAAATATCAATAATAATCTGAAAATTGTTTGATGTTTATAAAAATTGACAAGAGTTTTTTTTATGATAATAATAAGACCGGCTAGTTTGGGAGACGAGTTATGAAAAAAATATTGATGATGGGATTTGTTCTTTTTCTGTTTGTAGGTTGTGCAACCGAGGCAAGATTGCAACAGGCTTTAAATTCTACGGTCGGATTGTCGGAAAGGCAACTTGTTGATAAAATGGGAATTCCGCATAGAGTTTATCAGCTTGGTACAGTAAAATACTTATCTTATGAATATTCTTCTTCATATTATGTTCCGCAAAGTCAATCAACTAGTATCAACGGGTATGGTAATATGATTTGGGCGGATACAAATACTTATGGCGGATATACGGTAAATCACAACTGCAATATTACTTTTGTGGTAGAAAGGGGGGTCGTAAGTAACTGGCGATATGACGGTAATGCCTGTAAACTTTGATGTATATGTCTAAGACATGAAATATACACAACAAAACCCTCGTGCATTACACGAGGGTTTTGATATTGGTAGCGAGGGGGAGATTCGAACTCTCGACACAAGGATTATGATTCCTCTGCTCTAACCAACTGAGCTACCCCGCCATCTAATTCGTGTTCTTAAATAACCTTTATTTTTTTTAATGTCAATAAAAAAATTTTAAAAATGTAAAAATTAAATTTAAAGTTACTTGTTCGACTTTTATCAGTTACCATAATATCGTTTTTTCATAAATATTTTATTTTTTATCAAAAAATTAAAGAAAAATAAAGCAATAAGCGTTATTTTACCCTAAAAGTTTAATATTTAGCAGGGGCTTAATGATGAAAATTATCAAGCCGGTAGTCGGCGTTTCTAAAATAATTGACGGATATAATGCCGTTTTGTGCGGCTTTAATGGGGTGTTGTATAACGGAGAAACTGTTAACAAAGAAGCTCTGCAGGCTTTGTATAAAATGGCCCAGAGCGGTAAAAAGGTTGTAATTATTACCAACTCGGTGATGCGAGTTCGTGAAGTTGCGCAAATTTTGGCCGACGGAAATTTATCTGATCTAAATTTTTTAACGTCAATCGTATCTGCCGGCGAAGTCTTGCATTATCGTTTGAAAAAGCCTGAGTCTCTTGGCTTGACGGGGCGTAAATATTATAATTTGGGCTCCTCTGATGCAGAAACGGTGTTTGATGGTCTGGAATATCATAAAGCGGAGAGTATCGATGATGCAGACTTCGCTTTTATTGGGGCTGTTAAAAATGCGGCCGACACTATAGATGATTATATGCCTGATTTGGAACATGTATTTGCTCGTAATTTGCCTCTGATATGTGCCGGAAATGATGTCTCGACTTATTGTAACGGACAGATATCTTTGGGCAGCGGCGCTATTGCAGAGCAATATGCTGTTATGGGCGGTAAAATTTATGCTCTGGGCAAACCAGAATTTAAGTTTTTACATTATGCTCTTGAGGGTTTGTTTGACTTAAAGCCGAATGTGTTGTTTATTGGCGATAGTTTTGCTACCGATATAAAGTCGGGACATTCGCTTGAGGCCGATACTATCTTGATTTCTAAAGGAATTCATGTTAACTTCTTAGGAGAAGGATATATTCCCGATGTTGAAAAAGCTCGTAACTTGGCAACTAACTTTGATGTTTATCCTGATTATGTAATATCCGGGTTAAGGTGGTAGGCGGAGTGTTGAATGCGCTATAAAAAACAAATAATTCTCATCTTGGCTTTTTTGCTGGTTTTGAAGGTGCTAAGTTGCCGTTTGGTAGACTATGATACTCCGATATATGACAGTAAATGCCAGCCTATGTCAACTTTGGTCGTGATAAATGAACAAGAACTGAACTCGTTTTTAAAGCTGTGGCAAGAATATATGAATAAAGGGCTTTATAAGGATGTTCCTGATAAAGTATCTCTCCTTTCAGAAAATTTTACCGAAAAACTTCCGGTCAGAGTGAATGTCTGGCTTAATAAAAATTGCTGGACGGCTGAGCGTTTTTACTATGTCGAACAGCGTCTGCAGGCTATACTGAGAACCATATACTTAAAACAACATGCCGATGAAGTTAAAAAGGTGCTGTCTGAGCAAATGGAACAAGAGAAAGACGAGGACAGAATTGCCACTTATCAAGATATGATAAATAAACAAGATGAAATTGCCAACATCGAAAATGTTACCGATGCGGAAATTAACCTGGTTAAAAAAATGCAAAAACAGGCAGAGTTGGTGCTTAAAATGCGGCCTGCTGATTAATTAACAGTAAATCAAATACTTAAATAAGCCAAAGTCCTTTTTGTTTGTAAAAAAGAATTTTGGCTATTTTTGTTAATAAAATTATAACCATATTCTTCTAAGATGAAGCAGATTCATAATAAATAAAGGTAAATGCAATGGTTGAAATAATAACAAAAAAAATTCTAAACAGTATTATTAATGACGATTGTATTAAAATAATGAACTCCATGGAAGAAAATTCCGTAGATTTGATTTTTGCTGATCCTCCATACAATTTGCAACTGGGCGAAAAGTTAACTCGTCCTGACAATACGGAAGTTTCCGGTGTGTACGAAGAATGGGACAGCTTTGAAAGCCTTTCTGAATATGATGCTTATACAAAAAAATGGCTTGAAGCAGCGCGCCGCGTACTTAAAGACGACGGAAGTATTTGGGTTATAGGCTCTTATCACAATATTTTCAGAGTTGGCTATATATTGCAAGATTTAGGCTTTTGGATTTTAAATGATATTGTATGGAACAAAGTTAATCCGATGCCCAACTTTAAGGGAACTCGTTTTACCAATGCTCATGAAACATTAATCTGGGCCGTTAAAAATCCAAAGGCAAAGTATACTTTTAATTATGAGGCAATGAAGGCCTTGAATGAAGATACACAAATGCGCTCTACTTGGGAAATTCCGTTATGTACAGGCAAAGAACGCCTGAAAAATGAAGACGGTACCAAGTTGCATCCTACCCAAAAACCCGAGGCTTTGCTTTACAGAGTGATTATGGCTTCATCTAAAGTGGGTGATGTGGTTTTAGATCCGTTTTTTGGAACGGGTACAACCGGTGCAGTAGCTAAAAAATTAAATCGTAACTTTATCGGTATTGAAAGAGATTTAACCTATGTTAAAGGCGCTCAAGAACGTATTGATGCGGTTAAGCCAATTATAAACGAAGAAGCTTTGGAATATAGCTGCAAACGTAAACAGCCACGTGTTCCGTTTGGGGCAGTTGTCGAAAGAGGGCTGTTGGTTCCGGGAACTAAGCTTTATGACAGTTCTCGCAAGCATCAAGCCGTAATTCGTTCAGATGGGTCGGTTAAAGGCGAGGAAGTTGAAGGCTCAATCCATCAGGTGGGAGCAGCTGCTCAAAAGGCGGCAGCTTGCAATGGATGGGTGTACTGGTATTATGAAGATGAAAATCATAACTTGAAGTGCATCGATGAATTGCGTAATCTGGTAAGAGCGGAAATGTATGGGGCAGAATAAAATGGCCGGTCTTTCCAAATATAGTCGTAACCACCTGCCGCAGCATAATGATAATGCCGCGGCAGGTCATTATGCGGCTATAGATTTGGGAACTAATTCTTGCCGCTTGGTTATTGCAACCCCAACGCCTACTTCGTTTCATGTAGTGGAAACTTTTTCAAAAATTACTCGTCTGGGCGAAGGAATTATCAATAATAACGAACTTTCTCGCGAGGCTATAAGGCGTACGGTTACGGCTCTTAAGGTTTGCCGCGGAGTAATTAATGAATATGCTCCGATTATTAATTCTCGTTTTGTGGCTACGGCAGCTTGCCGCAGAGCTAAAAATTGCCAAGAGTTTGTTGAACTGGTGAAAAAAGAAGCCGGTATCAATTTAGAGGTCATATCTTCAAAAGAAGAATCTCGTTTGGCAGTAGTAGGATGCGTACCATTATTAAATCGCAACATTAAAAGAATGCTAGTTTTTGATATAGGCGGCGGTTCAACTGAAATTTCATTGGCTCGCATTACCGATACGGGTAAAACTTTTATTGAAGGTTTTATTTCTTTGCCTTATGGCGTGGTTACCATTTCCGAAGCTTTTCCTAAGCAAGATATGACTAAATTGGCCTATAATACGATTATGGAACGTACTCAAGGATTGTTAAAAGAATTTGATGAAAAATTCGGCATTTATGAAGGTATTAAAAATCAAGAAATTCAGGTTATAGGTACTTCGGGTACTGTAACGGTACTGGGTGCAGTGCATCTAGGCCTGTCTCGTTATAATCGTTCAGCGGTAGATGGTATTTCAATATCTGGTCCTGATGTAATGAAGGTTATTACCAAAATTAAAAATATGGGTGATGCCGGAAGGCGTAAGCATCCGTGTATAGGACCTGCTAAATCAGACTTGACAATTTCGGGATGTGCGATTATTGAATCCCTAATGACTTATTGGCCGATTTCCGAAATTACGGTAGCCGATCGCGGTATCCGTGAGGGAATTTTGCTGGATATGATGCATCATGAACGTCAGCAAAAACATAATTTCCGTAAGCGTGGACGTCGGCTCTATCGCAGAGGAAAACAATATGCAACAAAAAAATCTGGCGGCAATTGATTTGGGAACTAATTCCTGTCGTTTGATGATTGCCGATAATCAAGGTAAAGTTTTATATAGAGATTCCATTTCGACTAAGTTGGGTGAGGGTATGTATGAACATATGCGCTTTACCGATAAGGCTATCGAACGAGGTTTGGCGGCTTTTGAAAATTATGCCCGCAAAATTAAAGAATATAATGTCGATACTTATAAAGCAATTGCTACGGCTTCGTGCCGAATGGCTAAAAATGGTGCTGAGTTTGTTAAAGCCGTTGAAGATAAAACCGGTATTAAGCTTGAGGTTATAGATGGCTTTCAAGAGGCTGAATTAAACTTAAAAGGTGCCGTGCTTAATGCCCCAAAAAATGCCGATTATGTTATAGTTTATGATTTGGGCGGGGGGTCAACCGAAATTACTTTGGCAAAAAGATATCCCGAACTTAAAATTTTATATTCCATATCTATACCTTGGGGAGCGCGTAATGCTTCCGAAGCTTTTGCTTTGGAAGAATATAATGAGCCGGGATTTAATAAACTCCATACCGAAATTATGACATATGTCGAGAATTTTAAGCAAAAATCAGATATGGAGAAATATAAGTCTCAGTGCTGTTTGTTGGCAACATCAAGTACGCCGTTAAGATTGCTGGCTATGGCTGAAAATTGGCCGGCTTATGACCGATATAAAGCTGACGGTAAGGTTTTAACCAAAGATATGCTGAATAAGACCGTGGCGCAAGTTTATGCCATGAATACGCAGCAGAGAGCGCAATCAGTGTATATCGGAGAAAATCGAGCCCCGATTTTAGTGGCGGCTTGTGTGATTTTTAAAACTATATTTGATGGCTTGGGATTTGATGAATTGACAGCATCGCTTAAAGGTGCTCAGGACGAAATTATAAGGGAGCTTAAAAATGCCTAAACTTACCAAATCGGCTAAAATTGTACGGGGTAGAAAAACCTTAACGGTAAGAGTTAAAACGTCTAAATATAAAAAACCGTCCTCAAATCGGTGGCTCGAGCGACAGCTCAATGATCCGTATGTTGCAGAATCTAAACGTTTGGGGTATCGCTCCCGCGCCGCATTTAAACTTATTCAATTAGATGAGAAATATAAGTTCTTAGGCAAGGGTAAAACCATTGTCGATTTAGGTTGTGCTCCGGGCGGTTGGACGCAAATTGCCGTGGAACGCAATAAAGGCAGCGGACAAGTTGTCGGTATTGATATTTTGGAAACTACTCCCATTAACGGGGCTACATTAATTTGCCAAGATTTTACCAGTGATGATGCCCCAGATAAATTAAAGGCTTTGTTAAACGGTAAAGCCGATATTGTAATGAGTGATATGGCGGCCAATACTACCGGACATCAGCAAACCGACCATTTACGAACCATAGGTCTTGTGGAAGCGGCATATGAGTTTGCCAAAGAGGTGTTAGCCGAAGGCGGAATTTTTATTGCCAAGGTCTTTCAAGGCGGGGCTGAAGGAAGTTTACTTGCCGATATGAAGCAAAATTTTGCCAAAGTGTCGCATTTTAAGCCTGATGCCAGCAGACAAGGTTCGCCGGAAACCTATGTGGTGGCTCAAGGGTTTAGAGGACATAATTAAAAAATATTGACAAAAAAAGTTCATAGTGGTAGGCTGCATGCTAAATAATATTATTGCAACCAATTATTAACCCTATAAAAATTTATGAAATATGGACACAATTGAAGTATCTCCGGATATGGCTTTAAGGCTTGCCGGAAAGGAGCGTATAACCGCAGATTATATTAAAAGTATGTTGCAGGAGTATGCTCGTATTGATGATGATAATACCCTTGGAAATCTTTGTGAAGCAGGGTTGTTCTCATTTGTAGATGACGGTGTCTTCGGCGAATTTTTTATTGAGGCGGAATTTTTCAGACTTGTTTCAAGCGATGTAAAAAAGGGGCTTCATGAACAGTTTGGCTTTATGTTTCACGTACGGAAAGGGGAAACATCTAAACCTTACGTGTTATGTTACATACCCTACGGTAAGCTGTATTGCGTTCCGGAAGAGTATGTGGGCTACACAAATTTCGGACATTGGCTGAGGAGAGCCCGCTGTATGTATACACTGGACTACTCTTATACTGATAGACCGTATAGTGACGACCTTTATATCAAAAGGGCTTACAATATTTACAAAACAAGTATCGTTGCCGTTAACGATGTGCTTATTTTGCAAAATAATGAGTTTGAGGACGGAAGTATTCGAAAATTTATTGAGCCGATGTATTTTTGCCAAGAAGAGTATCCGCGTGTCAATGATGCTATAAATCGATTTTTCCCTGAGGTATATAGGGAAAGGCACAAGTATGATTACTTGGGCACAGATGATAGTATGCTGTAAAGAAAAATGCCCTCGTTTTATACAAGGGAATTTTTTATGCCTAATCGGCAGGTGTCGTGTTTTTTAAATAACAACAATTTTATTGACAAAAAAAATAAATTGTGATAAATTCTATTCCAACTTAAGTCTTATTATAATTTATTGTTATGGATAGAATCTATAAAGTAACTCTGAAAGAGGTTAGTGCTAAGTTGGCTGGGTATAAAAAAATTACGCCGGCCGTAATCAGAAAGCTCTTTGAAGCAGAAAATCTGCTGTTTAACAAAAACGGCAGTCATTGTTGTTTGCGCATTGCCAGTAATTGTTGTGCGTTTGCGACAGTAAATGTGAAGCCTGAGGTGTACTGTATGGCAGATGAGCCTTTGCGTAAGGTTCATGGTCTGGAGGGCTTTTGTTTTTCAGCTTGGATTGCCTACATCGCCGAGGATTGGGTTCTGGATTTGGAGCATGATTACGTTGTCGTATACGTTCCGTTCAGCAATGAACTGACGATTATTCCGGCAGAATTTGTAACCATCAAGCCGCTAAAACCTTGGTACATGTTCTGGCAGAGAAAGTGTGTTATGAAAACATATCTTATCTCTGAGGAAAATGGTGTCAGATTTTCAAGAGATTTTTTGGTCCGCGGAGACACTCTCGTGGCCATGAAAGATGAGCTGGGATGCAGAAACGGCCAGAGCAAGTACGTATGGGTATCTTTTGCTCCGCTGTATTTTGTGTATCATCCGCTGCTGAGCAGAGAAAAGCTCGTAGAGATGGGCACGCTTGAGACTGCACAAGAAGAAAAATGACGCTACTTAACAAATGAATGAAAAGAGCCTTGGAAAAGGCTCTTTTTGCGTATTTAAATACCAATTTATTTTGTTGCGTTTTTATAAATAAAATTGTAAGTTCTCTTAAGAGAGGTTAAATATGCAAATAAGTGCCAGATATCAAGCCGTTTATGAGATTCTAACGGAAGTTTTTAAAAATGAACGCCCTGCCGATAACGTTATTAACGATTACGTCAGACAGCGTAAATATATAGGTTCTAAAGACAGGCGTTTTATCATTGATACGGTATGGCAAGTTATCCGCAATCGTATGAAACTTGAGTTTGATATTAAAAGCAAAAGTGTGCGCGATGTGCTTTTGTGTTATCTTAAAAATGAAGATTTTGATATTGTTGCCGACGGTTCGGAATATGGTTTGGCGGCGCTTACCAAGGAAGAACGCCAAAATTTAAAAAATCTGTCGGATGAAGTGTACCCTGATTATGTTAATGATGAATGCCCTAAATGGCTTTATGAGAAAATTGCCAATCCGGCTCTGGTAAAAAGCCTAAACGCTAAAGCACCCGCCGATGTCAGAGTTAATATGGAAAATAGAGATGTGGTGCGTAATAAGCTCAAACAGGAAGGCTTGTTTTTCAGCCTTACACCTTATTCGCCTTACGGCTTGCGTTCAGAGGAACGGATAAACTTAAATAATTGCGTTGCTTATCAGGAAGGCTTAATTGAAGTACAAGATGAGGCCTCGCAGTTGGCTTCGGTATTAAGCGATGTATCTTCTGATGAAAAGGTTGTTGATTATTGCGCCGGTGCCGGAGGAAAAAGTTTGGCCATTGCCGCCATTAATCATAATGAAGGCCTGATTTATGCTCATGATGCTAACTGGAATCGTATGGATGTTATAAAAGACAGAGCGGCGCGGCTGGGAATCAGAAATATTAAAATTATAAAAAATGTCGATGATTGTGATTTTGATAAATTTATTATCGATGCTCCGTGCTCGGGAACAGGCACCTGGCGGCGCTCGCCCGATGCTAAGTTTCGTTTAACGCAAAATCGTTTGGCAGAAATAATCAAAGTACAATCCGAAATTTTGGAAACAGCCTATCTCCATACTAAACACGGCGGATACATAGTGTATATTACGTGTTCGATTTTGGCAGAAGAAAATGAAAATCAGGTCTTGGCATTTGCAAAACGGCATAATGATATTGAATTTGTTAATCATAAACAACTATGGCTTAAAAAAATAGATAAGCCGTATGTATTTGATGATGAGCGTTTTTTACGGTTTTCGCCTTTGGTTACCGATACGGACGGCTTTTTCTTTTGTATGATGCGTAAATTGTAATAATTTGAAATGCAAGTTGTTTAGACTTTGGTAAAAAAATTAGCTAAGTTTGTAATCACTTAATTATTTAACTAAAAAGGAAAATAAAATGGCTAAAATTCATCCTACTGCCGTAGTTGAGGACGGCGCTCAAATTGCACAAAGTGCAGAAATCGGTCCTTTTTGCTGGATTAGCTCCAAAGCAAAAATCGGTGAAAATGTAAGATTGTTAGGTCGTGTAAGCGTTATGGGCGATACCACCATAGGTGAGGGTACCGTAGTGTTCCCGGGAGCTTGCTTAGGCGGCGGTCCGCAAGATCACGGTAATGAATTTCAGGAAAATGCCAAACTTATTATCGGAAAACGCAATGTAATAAGAGAAAATGTAACCATGCATTGTGGTACTCCTAAAGAGCATATGACAACGGTAGTGGGTGATGACGGAATGTTTATGGTAAACTCACACGTAGCTCATGACTGTGTTGTCGGTAATAATGTTATTATGACTAACAATGCGGTTATTGCCGGACATGTGCGTTTGGGTGATGGTGTGATATTGGGCGGAAATTCGGCAGTTCACCAGTTCTGCAGAATCGGTCGTAAGGCTATGGTTGGCGGTATGAGCGGTGTTGACAGAGATGTTATTCCGTTCGGTATGGTAACCGGTGACAGAGGTAAACTCAGAGGCTTAAATGTAATTGGGTTAAAACGCAGTGGTGTTGAGGAAACAGCAGTTAAAGCGGTAACTCGTGCTTTTATGTTTATCTTTAAAGGTAAAGAAGGTACATTTGAGGAACGTTTGGCTCAAGCTCATGAAAAATATAAAGATAATGCTATGATTATGGAGCAAATTGCATTTATTGATGAGGCCTTAAAAGGTCGCCGCAATATAATGACAGCTGATTAATCGGAAATAAATTAGGAAAATCCCTGCATTGCGCAGGGATTTTTTTGTTGTTTTTTGTATAAGAATATGGTTGAAAATATTTTTTTATTGTATATCATAAGCGAAAACGTACAAATACACTATATGCATGATTTAAAGGATGGAAATGCCTACTGTGTCAGTTATTATACCGGTGTATAATGCAGAAAAATATTTGTCCCGTTGTTTGGATAGTGTCCTATCTCAGACAATGGACGATTTTGAGGTGCTGTGTGTTGATGACGGTTCGACCGACGCCAGTAGAGTAATTTTGGAAAAATATGCCTCTCGGGATAAGAGAGTCAGTGTGTTGTCGCAAGCTAATATGGGAGTTTCTGCCGCTAGAAATGCAGGTTTGGAACACTCTTGCGGAAAGTATGTTTGTTTCCTTGATGCTGATGATTATATACATTCGCAAATGTTGGAGATGCTTCTGAAGGTTGCTGAGGATTATAATGTTGATATTGTAGATTCTTTTATTGAAAAAGTGTATGCAGATTCAAAAATAAAAAGCGAACATTATGATTTTTCAGAACTTGATGTTGCAGTATTTGATGACCCGTTTGCTTATTTTATGAAAAACCGTAAGCTAAAGTCATCGTCAAATGCCAGAATGTACAGAAAAAGTATTTTAAAAGGAATACGTTTTGTTACGGGTATACGTTATGAAGATGTTCCTTTTAGCGTTGAAACGATGTTTAAAGCTAAGAAATTGGCGCTGATTAAACAGCAGTTTTATTATTATTTTCAACATCAGGAATCGTTTATGCATCAACCTTTTGTAATTAAAAATGTTGATGATTATGCGAAAGTGATGCGTTTGGTATATGAGATAGGGGAATCCGAGTGCTCGGATAAGTTAGTATACTTGCAGCGTAATATTATTAATACACGTTTTAAAATGATGGTAAATCAGGCAGTGCGCAGACAGCAGAACGAGCAGGTGCAGAAACAGGTTTTTGCACATATGCAACAAAGGGTGCGGCAGTTATATAATGATGGTGTTTTGTCTTATTCCGGTTTGAGATTAAAGCATAAAATCAGATTGTTTTTGTTGCTTCATTGCAAATCGGCTGAGCCGTGCAGATATTTGGCTAATTTAATTTAGGAGAAAAAGATGAAAACTTACTATATCGTGAGCGGAGGTTTTGACCCTATTCATGAA
The DNA here is from genome assembly GCA_944392295.1 of uncultured Alphaproteobacteria bacterium. GTDB lineage: Bacteria > Pseudomonadota > Alphaproteobacteria > RF32 > CAG-239 > CAAFZY01. Next base: position 42,212 of record CALXWE010000003.1, on the reverse strand, counting down.
GGGCATATCGAAATGATTAAGGCTTCGGCGGAGGCTAGTGATGGAGTGATAGTTCTGGCTAATTCAGATGCTTGGCTGTGTCGTAAAAAAGGTAAAAATTTTCATACAATCAAAACACGTCTGGCAATTTTAGAAAATATGAAGGGTGTTATTGATGTTTTAGAATTTAATGACGATGATAATTCGGCAAGCGATGGTATAAGAAGAGTAAGAGCTAAATATCCTGACGCTCATTTGGTTTTTGCTAACGGAGGAGACAGAGGAAAAGATAATATTCCGGAAACAGAGACTTGCAGAGAATGTCATGTCGATTTGGCTTTTGGCGTGGGCGGAGATAATAAAGCCAATTCTTCATCTTGGATTTTGGAAAGGTGGCATAGTCTTGAAGCAGCATAAAATAAAAGTATTGCTTGACATGGAGCAACTCGGCGTTGACGGGAAAAAAGGAACCGGTATCGTCAGAGTTGCTTATGAGCTTTTAAAAGGGCTGTTTAAAGATGAGAGTTTGGATGTATATCCTCTGGTTACCTCTACAAGAGGCGATGTTGCAGGGTATTTGGATTATGTCGGATTATCGGAGCTGAAAGCCAAGATGGTATATCTTCCGATGTTGCGTAAAACCTGTAAATGGGATAATGCTTATAAAAAAGCAGTATCTTGGTTGGCAGCCTGCTTTTATGGTAAAAAATATATGCGGGTTCTAAATGATTATGATGCCTATATTTCTATATTTAGCCCAATATCACCGATTGTTTATGCCTCAAAACTTAAAACTTTTGCTTTTGTTCATGATTTAATACCAATAAAATTTCCGCAGTTTTGTAATGCTAAATTTGCTAAAAAGTATAAGCAGTGGATAGGGCATCTAGATGCGGATAGAATTTTTACAATATCAAATTCTACCAAAAAAGATTTATTGGAGTTCAGAAAAGATATACTTCCTAATAAGGTAGAGGTAGTTTATCTTGGTGCAAATGCTAAGTTTAAGCCCATTACGGATGATAAGATTATAGCCGAGATTAAGCAAAAGTACGGCATTGATAATAAAAAATATATTTTAGCAGTTTCAGAATTATCGGAGCGTAAAAATTTTGTACATTTGTTGAGGGCTTTTGCCAAGTTGATAAAAAATACCAAAGATGATACGCTTTACTTGGTGTTATTAGGCCCCAAAAGAGCCGGATTTAAGGCGGTTGATGAAGAAATTGTCAAACTGAATATAAAAGACAAGATTATTCAAACCGGTTTTGTGGCAGATGAAGATATGCCGATTTTGTATAGCGGAGCGGAAGTATTTGTTTATCCGAGTTTATATGAAGGGTTCGGGTTGCCGATTTTAGAAGCCATGCAATGCGGAACACCGGTAATATGCGCCGATAACAGCTCGTTGCCTGAAGTGGGCGGTGATGCGGTGTTATATATAGACGGTAAAGATATTGATAAAACGGCAGAAGTGCTAAAAAAAATATGTAAAGATAAAGAATTGCGGTTGCATTTAGCGCAAAAATCAGTTAAACAGACAGAAAGCTTTAGTTGGAATAAATTTATACAACAAATAACGGAATCTATAGTAAAGGATAGTCGAAATGAGTGATAAAAAGGCGGTTATTACAGGTATTACCGGACAAGATGGATCTTATTTGGCGGAATTGTTGCTGGAAAAGGGGTATGAGGTTCATGGCTTTGTACGTCGCAGTGCTTCATATAATACATCTCGTATTGAGCATTTGGTAACGAATAAAAAGCTACATTTGCATTATTGCGATTTGACAGATTCTGTTAATATTGTTCGTTTGGTAAAAGAAATTGAACCTGATGAAATTTATAATTTGGGTGCTCAGTCTCATGTCAAAATTTCTTGGGATTGTCCGGAATTTACGGCAGAAACTGATGCTTTAGGTACACTTCGTTTGTTAGAGGCAATTCGTATCAACGGTTTGGCAAAGAAAACGCGTTTTTATCAGGCTTCAACATCTGAATTATATGGGCTTATTCAAGAACCTATACAGTCTGAAAAAACACCTTTTTATCCTCGCTCACCGTACGGTGTCGCCAAGTTGTACGGTTATTGGATTACCGTAAATTATCGTGAGAGTTTTGGAATATTTGCTTGTAACGGTATTTTGTTTAATCATGAAAGTCCGCGTCGCGGTGAAAATTTTGTTACCCGTAAAATTACATTGGCGGCAACTCGTATAAAAGAGGGGCTGCAAGATTGTTTATATTTGGGGAACTTGGATGCTAAACGAGATTGGGGACATGCCAAAGATTATGTTGAAGGTATGTGGCGTATGTTGCAAGCTGATAAACCGCAAGATTATGTTTTGGCGACAGGTACAACAACATCCATTCGTGATTTTGTAAAAATGGTATTTGAAGAACTTGGCTTTGAGCTTGAATGGCAAGGGCAAGGTGTTGATGAAAAAGCCATTGATAAAGCAACCGGTAAAGTTGTTGTTGCCGTAAATCCGGAATTTTTCCGTCCGGCAGAGGTAGAGTTGTTGCTAGGTGATTCTACCAAAGCCAGAACGCAATTAGGATGGAAGCCTCAGTATGATTTGAAGGCTTTGGCTAAAGAAATGGTGGCAGAAGATTTGAAATTAGCTAAAAAAGAAAAAATACTTAAAGCTAACGGTTTCGAGGTAAACACTAATTACGCAGCTTAAAGAGGCGGAGATGAGTAAATATCTGATTACCGGAGTTGCAGGGTTTGTAGGCAGATACTTAGTAGAGTATCTTAATGCAAATGAGCCTGATGCCGAAATTATGGGATTAGATATGGCAGATGGTTGCGATATGCCTATAGAATATCGTAAAGTGAATTTAACCGATAAGGGAACAACCTTAAGTGTTATAGAAGGCTTTGCTCCTGATTATATTATCCATTTGGCTTCCATAAGTTCGGTAGGTCAGAGTTGGCAAAATCCTGAGCAGTGCTTTAAGAATAATACAGATATTATGCTAAATATTTTGGAAGCAGTGAAAAGTTGCGGCTTAAAATGCAGGGTTTTATCTATCGGTTCATCGGAAGAATATGGTGAATATGCTTCTTGTGATATGCCGTTAAAAGAAACTTACAAACTTAATCCGCTTAATCCGTATGCGGTGGCTAAAGTAAGTCAGGAAATGTTATGTAAGGTCTATGGAGCATTGGGGGTTGATGTGGTAATGACGCGTTCGTTTAACCACATAGGACCGCGTCAGAGTGATAGATTTGTAATTGCATCTTTTATTAAGCAGTTGGTAGCTATAAGCCAAGGAAAACAAGAGTTTATGTCGGTGGGTAATATTGAAGTTTCACGAGATTTTACGGATGTAAGAGATGTGGTGGCAGCTTATTATACTATCTTGCACCGTGGTAAATCAGGTGAGGTTTATAATGTATGTTCCGGAATTTCGCATAAATTGTCAGAAATTATTAAAACAGCGGAAGATATTTTAGGTATAAAAGCCGATATAAGAGTTGATGAAGCTCGTTTGCGTCCCAATGATGTGATGCTGATATCGGGCGATAATTCCAAGTTAAAACAAGAGTTGGCATGGAGCCAAAAATATAATTTTGAACAGACAATAAAAGATATTGTTAAATATTGGCAACAAAATTAATAAATTGAATCTATATCAATTGGAGACTTTATATGTTTGAAAGCTTGAAAAAATCATTGAAGCCGACATCTAAATTAGAAGGCAGAGTTGAAACTTTTTATATTTTAGGATTGCCGATTTGGAAAGTTAAATATTTAACACACAGACTTAAAGTTTATTTTTGTGGGATACAACTCTTTTCATTTAATGTAAGACAGGAGTTGCTTGAAAATAAAGTAACTCTGGTTAAGGATGATAAATACTTAGAAACACAGTTGTTGCAGCTTAGAGCTTTAGATGTGATTATGAAAAATAATAACAGAGATATTTTTGGCGGGGAAAATTAGTATGAAAATTTTGTTTGATTTTCGAGCTTATCAATTATTTGCGGGAAGGGGAATCGGCAGGTATTTTTTATCGTTATTTGAACATATTATAAAATTTGATAATGTCGAAGCTTATGTGTTGGTGAGTTCTAAATTAGATGATAATTTGCCGGATAGCATAGTTAAGAATGCTCCAATATACGTTTTAGAAAAATTTGATGAATATGCCATTGACTTTAAGTTTGACTTTTTTTTCAAAGGTAATTTTTTTGATTTATATGATAGTGCGTTTGAATTTAATTTTCCTAGAAATGTTATAATAAAATGTGGACAAGTTGTGGGAATTATACATGATTTGATTCCAATGATTTTTCCGAATAGTTACCTGCAAAATAAAAATTTTCGAAAAGTTTATGCGCGTAATGTCGAGGCTTTGCGTTTGGCAGGTTATTTATTTGCTGACAGCGTTTGTACAAGAAATGACTGTGTTAAATTAGCGGGATATCCTGAGAAAAATATTTCGGTTATTTACGGAGGCGCGGATTTAGATAAGTTTCGTTCTGCCAACTCAAATAAAGTTTATGATGCCGCTTCCAGAAAGAACAATATTGTATATGTTGCCGGTTTTGATGTAAGAAAGAATTTTACAGGCTTATCCAGAGCTTTTGCCAAGGCTTATGCAAGTGGTAAATTGCCTAAGGATGCTAAACTGTATTTTGTTTGTAAATCTTCATCAAACTTTATTGCTAAAATCGAAAATGCCATAAAGGATTATAGTGTAAAAATCGGCAAAAATATAATTATTACTGATTTTATAGAAGATGATGTTTTGGTAGAGTTGTTAGCTTCAGCCAGGGCTACTATTTTCCCATCGTTCTACGAAGGATTGGGGTTGCCTCTTTTGGAAAGTTATATTGCAGGAACACCTTGTTTTGCTTCAGATTTATCGGCAACCAAAGAGTTTGTACTCCCAGAATGTTTATTTAATCCACATAATGAAGACGAAATTGTGCAATCTATCATTTCTATTTATACAAATGAGGAATTATGTAAAAAGAGTTTAGAATTTGGGCGTAAACTGGTTAAGGAAATTAACTGGGATAATGCGGCATTGAAGGTTGTAAAAAAATTGGAAGAATTGCAAAAATTAGATAATAAAAAAGATAAAGTAGCTGTTTTTTCTACCCTTCCGCCAGATAAAACGGGTATTGCCCAATATAGCTATAAACTACATGCCGGAGATATGCGTTTTGATATTATATCTGACATAAAAAGTTTACGGAATTATCAAAATCTCCTTAATGAAGAGGAAAAGTACGTATTCTATGGACGATATTTGTCTTATCATCCCAGTAACAATGTTGCTTTTGATGATAACTCTGTTGTTTTTAGTAATTTTTTGAACAAAGGGATAGCTTCTTTTGGTCCTTATGCTTCTTTATATTCCGGCAATTATATGTTGGATATTGATTATGAATTATCAGAGGATTCAGAATGTGAGTTTAGAGTAGTTGTGGATCAGGGAAAAACTATTTTATTAAAGAGGACATTCAACCCTAAATCAAAACATATTTCAATTCCTCTTCTTTTAGAACAAGATAAAGAAAATGTGGAAGTTCAAACATTATTTAAAGGCTTAAAGTTTGTTATTAAAAAAATTGTATTTACTAGACAACCTAAGGATATAACAAAAGAAGGTGTTAGTAATATTGTTCCTTCTGAGTTTGCAGACTTTATGCACCTATTTCATAATTATATAGGTAAAATATTTGTGCTTGGTAATTCTTCTCATCACAGATTATCTCTTTCGGAAGCAATAAAGACCAAAAACGAGCCAAATAGAATTTTATATCTTCATGAAGCGGCGGTAATTTTTACATTCGGACCTATTTTTAATTATGATATGGCTAAAATAAAGTCATTCTTTGCTTTGTGGTATCCACATTTGAGCGAACAAATCGCAAATCTACAAAATATGGGACAGCTTTATGATTTGTTGAAAGCTAATGGATTGTGGGGAATTCGCCCGTTATTAAATGTTACAAATATTAAACACTTGGTGGTAAATACACCTAAGGCCAAAGCGCTTATAGAAAAAGAATTAACTCCTGGTGAGCTAAACGGTATAAAAATAGATGTTCTTTATCTACCTATACCAGATTTACAAAATATTGAACCGATAAATATTGAGGGTAAGCAAAAGGGTTCTGTTATTGTGGGGGCTTTCGGTATTGCATCTCATGCCAAAGGAACTGATACCTTGATTGACGCTATTGAACTTCTTAATAAACAAGGAAACGATATTAAGTTGTTATTGGCAGGGTATAATGTAAAAGATTATGTCGCAAATGTTAAAAATAATAAAAATATAATTGTTGATAACGAACCAAGTGGTGATAAATTGTTATCTTTGATGAAAAGTGTTGATTTGGCAGTACAGCTGAGAAATGAAACTAATGGTGAAAGTTCAGGAAGTATTGCTGAATTGTTAGGTATGAATCAAAGATTTATTACTACGGAAGGTTTTGTAAATTCTGACCTTTTGCCTTATTGTGCAACCGTTCCTGTTAATGTGAGTGCCGTTAATTTAGCAAAAGTTATTAAATCAACCTTGAATGTTTCTGTTAAAGAAAATAGGCTGTGTGAAATATATAGTTGTAAAAGATTGGCAGATGAACTGTATAATTTGGTATTGTCTGATAAGCAGGGAAAATAGCATTATGTCTGGGACTATAGTAAAAAAGAAAAAGATTAGGTTGTTATATGATATATCATCTATGGTTGATCATATAAAAAGAAGAACAGGTACTGGCATTTTTACAGTATCATATAATATATTGAAAGAATTGGCCAGAAGAAGCGTCTTTGATGTGTCTTTGTATAGCAGTAATCAAAATTTTTCTTTAGATGAGTTGAAAGCCGTAGAGCCTTTTATGGGTAAACTTAAGGTTTTTAACGGAGATTATATGAATGTTGATGTGTTCTTTTCTCCGAAAGAGGCTGTCCCAGATGATATAAAATATCAGCCACATATAAAAAAATATTTGTTTTTGTATGATTTGACGCCGTTTTTATTTCGTGATTATTTTGAAGCCGGAGGAAATGATTGGTATTTTAAAATGTTTCATTCTTTGAACAAGAATGACTTTTATTTTATGGATTCCTTATCTACGCAGCGAGATTTTATTAGCTATAACCATAATATTTCAGGTGAAAATTCTGCAGTAGTTCCTTTAGCATGTGACAGTAGTTTTCTTCCTAAATTGGAAACGTTAAATGATGTGAAGAAAAAATATAAAATACCGGAAAACAAAAGATACGTTTTCAGCTTATGTACATTAGAACCTCGTAAAAATTTACTGAGAGCTATTAAAACGTTTATCCAATTTATTGATAAAAATAGTATTGACGATATGGTATTTGTGCTTGGTGGTGGAAGTTGGAAAACTTTTATGACGCTTCTGGAGAAGGAACTGGTATTATTGGGTAAGTATAGAGATAAAATATTAACGATAGGCTATGTGGCTGATAAAGATTTGGCACCATTATACAGTGGTGCTGAATGGTTTGTGTATACATCTCAGTATGAAGGTTTTGGACTACCGCCTTTGGAAGCTATGGCTTGCGGATGCCCTGTTATAACCAGTAATAATTCATCATTGCCTGAAGTTGTCGGAGACGCTGGTATTATGATTGATTGGGATAGTGATGAACAGCATATTAAAGCTTATGAAAAATATTATTTTGATAAAAAATTTAGAGAAGAAATGGCTAACAGGGGGCTGAAAAGAAGTAAACTCTTTTCGTGGAAAAAAGCTGTTGATGTTATTGAGGAAAAAATGGTTGAGAAGATGGTACATGAGCCTAGTGGCGATAATATAATTCAAAAGCGTAATTCTATTAATTTATTGTTTGATGCCAATCTATTGATTTTTGGAAACAAACAATCGCATGTCAGAAGCGGTGTGTTCTTTGTGGTTTATAATTTGCTGAGACTTTTGGTAGCTAAAAATCAATTTAATGTCTTTTTATATGTCGCAGATAAAAATTTAAATGAGGTTAAGCAATTTTTATCTACAGATGAGTATTTGAAAAATGTTCCGGTAGCTGTTGAAGCTGATTTTGGCAATATGGATGCTTACTTTTCTCCTCATGCGGATATTCCTGATGTTATATTGAAGTATGGTAGAATAAGAACATACAAAGTAATACATGATTTTATGGGATGCATTTTTCCTGATAAAATATTCAGTACTAAATTAGAAAATCATCAGCGCTCAGTTAGATGCAATAAACTTTTTTGCATATCTGACAATACTAAAAATGATTATATTAAGTATGTACCTGAAGTTGATAATACTAAGTTGGTTGTGACTTATGAAGGTGCAAATGAACGTTTTTCTCATAAATCTAATGCGGAAATTGTTAATTTGAAGAAAAAACTACAAATTAAGAATAAGTATATTTTAAGTGTTTGTAATTTGGCTCCACATAAAAATTTATTTACGGCAATAGATGCTTTTATAGATTTTATTGAAAAAAATAATGTGAAAGACTTGGTTTATGTTTTGGCGGGTAGTTGTCCTGATCATTTTCAAAACGAATTTAATCAAAAAATGCAGAGCTTGGGAAAATATAAAAATAGAATATTAACTACAGGCTATTTAAAAGATGATGATTTGCCTGTTTTATATTCAGGAGCTGAATGGTTCGTTTTTCCCAGTTTGTATGAGGGGTTTGGCTTACCAGTTTTGGAAGCAATGCAATGTGGTTGTCCGGTAGTGTGCTCAAATACTTCATCAATGCCTGAAATACTTGGAGATTGCGGATTTTTGGTTTCTCCCAAAAATAAGGATGATTTTGTTGAGGCTTTTGTTAAACTGTACAAATCGGCAAGTTTACGCACGAAGTTAAAAAATAAAGGCTTGCAACGGGCTAAACTATTTTCTTGGAATAATATGGCCGATAAAATTACCAATTGTATTGTTGATGATTTGAAAGATAAAAATGCAGTATTGCCAATTGTTTTAATTACTGATGAAAAATATGTCGCTCCTACGATAGTGACTATTACATCTGCTTTGACAAATAAGTATGCGAATACTCATTATAAATTTTATGTTTTGGGTAATTCTTTATCGGAAGCATCAAAAAAGTTGTTTGATGATATTGATTGTGTCGAGTTGATAAATTTTAATAATGTATTTGATGATTTTGAAAGGACACATAATCATGTAAGTGCGGCAGCATTATTGAAGTTTAATATTGCAGATATTTTATCTAAGTATGATAAGGCTTTATATATAGATACGGATGTTATCATTCAGCAAGATTTATCTGAATTATTTGCTACCGACTTAGCAGATAAATATGCCGCAGTGGTTAAAGATATTGGATGTATGCTCGTAGGTCGGCATAATGATAGATTGGAACTTGAAAATTATTTTAATTCAGGAATGATGTTGTTAAATCTTGAAAAAATGAGAAAAGAAGCTATTCCTACAAAGCTTATGGAATATAAAAAGAATGATAGTTCTAAATATTTTATGGATCAAGACGCTTTTAATAAAGTTTTTGCAGATAATGTACTTTTTGTTTCTCCTGAATTTAACTATATTTCAGTCTCTTGGAATATGTTTTCGGATGATAAAATTGCAAGCTTTTATAATTTACATGATTGTGAATTAAATTATGTAAAAAAGCATGCTGCGATATTGCATTTAGCAGATAAAAGAAAGCCTTGGCAGTATAGCGATGCGTGTGGAGCAGATTTATGGCGATCTTATTATTATTTATCATCTTTAAAAAATAAGAAAATAAAATATTTGGATCAAAAAATTTCTGGTCATAATTTGGCAAAAAAGGCATCTAAATTTGTATCTCGTTTATTTAAATGTGAACGAGGTAAGTATGTTCGTATTTATTCTGTTTTAGGAATACAGTTCAGCAGGTATAAAAAGTATATCGGTAAAAAAGTTTTGTTTTCCAGATTGAAAAACATGGATTTTAAACTATCCGGCTTTTCAAATGCAGAAGCTTGGGGAAGATGGTCTGATGGGTTCGTGTCAACGATGATATTTAATTTTAAAAAGTTGAAGAATGATTTATTGTTTAACTTTGAGGTTAAGCCATTTTTTGCAAAGACCTTAAGCCGTCAACTTGTAAACATTTATGCAAATGATAAATTTGTTGCGCAATGGTGCTTTGAACAAGGCAAGCCCATGCCTAAGACAGAGTTGATTCTTCCAAAAGCTTTAAAAACTAAAAAAGGAAAGGTCTTTTTACGCTTTGAGTACGAGAATGCTAAATCACCGAAAGAACTTTTGGTAAATTCGGATTCAAGAAAACTGGCGCTTGGCTTTATCAGTATGGAAATTAAACCTGTTAATGCGAAGGAAAGCAAATTAAAAAAACAATGGAAAAAGCTGGTTGATGAAATTAAAAAATATTTACCTAAAAAGAAAGCTAAGTCTGTAGAGGCTGTAGAGGAGATTCAGGTCGTTGCCAAAGAAATTATTGCCTTGAAAAATACAATAGATGCTTTAAAAAATACGACAGAAACCTTACAAAAAGAACTAAAAGCTCTTAGAAATGAACAGCTTACTACGCAGAAAATGCTAGTTAATGAAAAAACATTATTACAAAAAAAACGGAGATTAAAATAAGTTGTTAGGTTGTGTCAGGGGTTAATAATGAAGAAAGTTGCAGTAAGTACATTTTGTATTTTTGGACTGTTATATTTTATAGGATTAATGTTTTTTTGGATTAATCCGCCGCTTACCATACAAGGTGATGGTAAAGAATATTGGGCAATGGTTGAGGCTTTACAAAATAGTACAGTTGCTGTTGATGATGAAATTTTAATAGATAAGTATGAGTCTGTACAGGAAATTACAAAGCAGGCTCTGCCTAATCAGGGCTTTTTTAAAGCTTATGATGAAAATGTATACAGCTACCATTTTTGGCTTTATCCGCTATTTTTAGTTCCTTTTAAGATTATTGCAGAAGCTTTGAATGCTCCGGTATTATTTGAGTTTTATGCCGGTAATTTGTTCATTTGGTTGTTGATGATTTTTGTGTTATATAAGTTTCCGCCACTTAATTGGAATGTTAAGCAAACATATTTTGCTTTAGCTTTGATGCTATTTTCTCCTGCTGTATTGTATATTGATTGGATTCATCCAGAGGTATTTACAACATCACTAGTGGGGATGTCTTTATGTTTTTATATGCGTAATAATCTGTATCTAGCCGTACTGTTTTCGGGTATGGCAGCAAGTCAAAATCCACCGATTGGCTTATTTACGGTATTTTGCGGAAGTTTATATTTGCTAGATATTATTAAACAAAAGAAAATTATTTGGCGAGATTTCTTTATTATGGGTTTATGTGCCATACCATTGGCTTTATCTCCGTTGTTTTATTACATAAAATTTGGAACATTTAATTTGATCCAAAAAACCGGAGGTGCAACTTGGAGTCAAGTAGGATTTGAAAGATTTTTTAGTTTTTGGTTTGATATTAACCAGGGAATGGTAGTTTGCGCTGTTTTTTTGATTATAGCTTTTATATATCTGTTTAGCAAAAATGTTTGGCAGAAAAATTTTCAATATTTTTCTTTGGTTGTATTATCTTTTTTGATGGTGGTATTAGTATTAACTACTCCTAATTGGAATCATGGTCATATTTTGGTTTCAAGGTATGTTACTTGGATATATCCTTTTGTGGCATTTTATGTTGTTGCTTGTTGGCAATTTGCTTCTATGTATAAAAATATGGGGGCTGTATTTATTGTTTTTATGGGTTTTCTGCAATTATTGCTAGGGGTGTTAATTGGAAATCCTTATGTAAAAATGCAACCTTGGGCTGATTTTGTTTGTAAAAATTATCCGGCTCTGTACAATCCGGAATTTGAAATTTTTGAGGAGCGAGTTCGTAATACAGAAGGGCTGGCCGAGTTACCGGTTGTGGTGGTAGATGAAGGTGGTAGTGTCAGAAAAGCTTTGGTTGATAGGTATTCTTTATCAAAATTGCTGACTGTATATGAAATAGTAGATAAAGAATTTATTGAAAAACAAAAGCGTAAAGTAAATATTGCACGCCATTCAGCAGTTTATCTTAATTTTCCTAAAGGTAAGCTTGTTGAAAAAATTGAAATTTTTAATATTGGGGATGAGCTAACTTTTTCTAAAGATGATAGCAGATTAAAAGTGCGTGGTTTATCATCTATTGAAAAATGGGGAAGGTGGTCAGATGGTACACGTGTAATTTTAAAATTTAAGTTAGAAGATTTTGATGTTAAGACAAAAATAGTTTTTGATATAAGACCATACATAAATTCTAAGCATCCAAAATTAACGGTAGATATTAAAAATAATGGAAAAATATTAAATACTTGGGTGTTTGAAGATGGTAAGGCAAGACCTGATACATCTTTAATGGTAACCAAAGATATGTTGGAAGATAATGGATATTTGCAATTAGAGTTTGATATTAAAGATCCAAAATCACCATATGAATTAGGTTATAGTCAGGATAAAAGAAAGTTAGGTATAGGTTTTATTAGTGTAAAAATAAATAGTATATAAGGAGTAAATATGTTTAATAATTTTTTATTGATTTTATCAAGTGTTAGCTTAAATGCTTTTGCTCAGCTGTTTATTCGTAAAGGTATGCTCAAAATTGGTTCGGTATCTTTGGCTTTTGATCAGCTTTTTAACATGGTTTTGGCTGTTTTCACTAATATATACTTGTTGGCTGGAATGTTTAGTTACGGTATAAGCATCATATTATGGATGGTGGTATTATCTAAAGTTAATGTTTCTTTGGCATATCCTTTTTTAAGTATCGGTTATATCATTACCGCGGTTTTAGCATATTTGTTTTTTAATGAGCCGATTACTTTTCAAAAGGTTTTAGGTATTATCATAATTTGTATCGGAGTTTTTGTGTTAACTCAGAGTAAGGATTTCGTGTCATGAGATATGTAATTATCGGCGGTGCCGGATTTTTGGGCTTGGAACTGGTCAGACAGTTAAAGGAAAAAAACGCCTCAATGGTTGTTCTTGATATTGTTAAACCTTCTGTAGATGTTGATTTTGAGTATTGCGACATTACCAAACCTTTGGAATTTAAATTTTTAAAAGATGATGTTGTTGTTCATTTGGCGGCCAATCAATATCATCATAAAGTTCCGCGTAAAAATCGTCGGGAGTTCTTTGAAAATGTTAATGTAAACGGTACTAAAAATATTTTAGATAAAATGCTTTTAGACGGTGCGAAAAATATGGTGTTTTTTAGTACCGATATGGTTTATGGTAAACCTCAGGAACTGCCGGTCAAAATTACCCATCAGCTTGCACCTTTCGGATTTTACGGACAAAGTAAAGCGTTGGCTGAAGAAATTTGCCGAGATTTTCGAGCCAAAGGTTTTAACATTACCATTTTTCGTCCGAGAATGATTATCGGCAAAGGACGTTTGGGCATTTTGGAAAAGCTATTTAAATTGATGGATTTTAATCTACCGGTTCCAACTATTGGTTCGGGAAATAATTGTTATCAGATGGTTGCCGTTGCCGATTGTGCTTCTGCTACTATTTTGGCGGTTGAAAAAGGATGTCCTAATAAGGAATTTAATTTAGGATCTAAAAATCCGCCAAAAGTGAAAGATTTACTTAAAGATGTAGCTCGGCGAGCCGGTTCAAAGTCGCTTATTATACCGACATGGGGTAAGGCTGTTAAGCTTACTTTGGCTTTGCTTGGTAAAATCGGTTTGGAAATTATGTATAAAGAACAGTATATGATTGCCGATGAAAACTATTTGATTGATATATCCCAAACTGAAAAAGAATTAGGTTGGCATCCGAAGTTTAATGATACAGATATGTTGTTAGATGCTTATCAAATGTACAAACAAGCTAATAAGTAACATATAAAAAATCCCGCATTATTGCGGGATTTTTTATGTGCTGTGCTATTTTTACATTAACCGGCTGTTGTCTATTACAGCTTTGATTAATGATATAAATATCGGGTGAGGGGCAAACGGTTTGGACTTTAATTCCGGATGGAATTGTACGGCCATAAACCACGGATGTTCCGGACGCTCTACAATCTCGGGTAATTTTCCGTCAGGTGATTTTCCACTGATTATCATACCTCCTTTATTTAATGTATCTTCATACTTCATATTTACTTCGTAACGATGTCTGTGACGTTCCGAAATATTTTCCGTACCGTATACTTTTTGTGCCAGGCTTCCGGTTTTTAAATGGCACGGATATGCTCCTAAGCGCATCGTTCCTCCCAAGTCGCCGTCTTTATGCCGAACTTCTTTGTTACCGTCTTTGTCCCATTCGGTCATTAAGCCTACTACCGGCTCGCAGTCGGGGTCAAACTCCGTGGTATTGGCATTTTTTATGCCGCAAACATTTCTCATTGTTTCGATTACCGCCATTTGCATACCAAAACATATGCCTAAAAACGGAATGTTGTGTTCTCTGGCATATTTGATGGCTTCTATTTTGCCTTGTGTACCACGTTGTCCGAATCCTCCGGGGACGATTATGGCATTAACATCGTTTAAGTAGTCTCCGGCCGGTTCATGCTCTAGTTTTTCAGAATCTATCCATTTAATATTTACTTGGTAGTGATTGGCAATAGCCCCGTGCTTAATGGCTTCATGTAATGATTTATAGGCCTCTAAAAGCTTGGTGTATTTGCCGACTACCGCAATTTTTACTTCTCCTTCAGGCTTTTTGATTACTTCGATAATTTTTTCCCATTTGCTTAAATCGGCAGGCTTATCATCAGGGATGCCAAAATGACGGCATACGGCTCTGTCCATTCCTTCTTTAGAGTAAGCTAGAGGTACTTGGTAAATATTGCTTACATCTAATGCAGCTATAACATTTTCCTCTCTTACATTGCAGAATAAAGCCAATTTTTTCTTTTCATTTTTAGGAATGGGCATTTGAGCGCGGCATAACAGCATATCAGGCTGAATACCGTATTCTTGCAATTTTTTAACCGAGTGCTGGGTCGGTTTGGTTTTTAATTCTCCGGCAGTGGGTATAAACGGTAATAAAGTCAGGTGTACAAACATTACGCGATCACGACCCAAATCATATGCGACTTGACGAATTGCTTCTAAATAGGGTTGTCCTTCAATATCACCTACCGTACCGCCGATTTCGCATAAAACAAAATCTTCATCGGTCAAGTTTGATAAAATAAAGTTTTTAATTTCGTTGGTAACGTGAGGAACAACTTGAATGGTAGCTCCCAGATATTCTCCGTGGCGTTCTTTATCGATAACTCTTTGATAAATTTTACCGGTGGTAACACTGTCGTTTTTGGTAGCTGCAACTCCCGAAAAACGCTCATAATGACCTAAATCCAAATCGGCTTCCGTACCATCGTCGGTAACAAATACTTCACCATGTTGATAAGGGCTCATTGTTCCGGGGTCTACGTTAAGGTATGGGTCAAGTTTACGGAGTCTTACCTTAAAACCGCGACCTTGCAGAGTGGCAGCAATGGAGGCTGATGCCAGACCTTTGCCCAAAGAAGATACAACACCGCCGGTGATAAATATAAATTTGGTATTTGGATTAGTCATTTTATTTTGTCCTTAACTAGTTATAAATGTTATATAAAAGTTATTTGAAACAGGTTTTTAAAAGTGATAAAGGCACCTTAGGTTCTAAGGTGCCTTATGTGTTTTTAAGTTACTCATATTATATTACTTTGCCGTCGGAACGTTAGGAGCAGCAGGAGCAACAGGAGCCTGTTGAGCTGCGGGAGCAACATCTAATACCGAAGTACTTGGATGTTCAGCACCTTTATAATACAAGCACAACGAAATACTGGTAATAAAAAATATGGTAGCCAAAATAGCTGTGGTTCTGGTTAACAAATTTCCGGTACCGCGAGCGGTTAAAAAGCTGTTGGCGCCTGAGCCTCCGCCAAGACCATTTAGAGCACCGCCGTTAGAGCGTTGCATCAAAATTACGGCTACCAAAAAGATGGCGGTAATTAAGTGAATAACTAACAATACTGATCCCATGTTTTTTCCTTTCGGGTTATTTCTTATTAACACTTGCGGCTATGGCCATAAAATCGGCAGCTTTTAAGCTTGCTCCGCCGATTAATCCTCCGTCTACATCAGGAAGAGCCAAAAGTTCGGCAGCATTGGCAGGTTTCATCGAACCGCCGTACAAAATGCGCATTTTGTTGGCATTGCTTTTGCCTAACTTCTTAGCAATAACTTTACGAATTGCGGCATGAACTTCTTCAACATCGGCGGTTGTAGGAGTTTTGCCGGTGCCGATGGCCCATACCGGCTCGTAGGCAATTACGGTATTGGCAGCTGTAGCACTTTGCGGAACGGAGCCCATAATTTGTTTGGTGCAAACATCAATGGTCTTTCCTGCATCACGTTCGGCTTCGGTTTCACCGATGCAGATTACGACCTTTAATCCGGCTTTGTGTGCAGCCTCGGCTTTTTGGCAGATAAGCTCATTGCTTTCTTTATGGTCGGTTCTTCTTTCTGAATGACCGACAATAACATAAGTACATCCGCAATCTTTTAACATTACCGGGCTGATATCACCGGTGTGAGCTCCTTTTTCAGCTACATGGCAATCTTGTGCGCCTAAAGCTACTTTAGAGCCTCTTAAGGCTTTCTTTACGGTAGTCAACAATGTAAAGGGAGGACATACCAAAAATTCGCATTCGGGTTTACCGAGTTTCTTTACTTCTGAGGCAACAGCCTTGGCTAAAGCTGCCCCGTCTTCCAATAAGCCGTTCATTTTCCAGTTTCCGGCAATCAATACTTTACGTGACATATTTTCTTTCCTATTCTTAAAGTTAAAATAACTTGTTGCAACATTCTTAACATATTGATTTTGACTTTTCCAGTTTAAAAATGCTTTTAACACAGAGTTTTTTGTTAAAAACTTGTCAACACTGATATTTAATAATTGCATTCAACGATTAATATTTTATAATATCGCCAAAATGTTTTAGTTAGGAAGGAAAAATGATTAACAAATTAGCAAAAGCACAAAAAAGTTGGATAGCAAAGTTGATTTTGACTTTGACAGCTTTGAGTTTTATGTCTTTGTTCGGTGTTTCAAGCTATATTAACAGTGCCGGGCAGAATCGTACCGTAATTGAAGTCGATAATATTGAAATCTCACGGGCACAATTTTCTTATAGCTTACAAAAGGAATTAAATGCTGCACAAAATTTATTGGGTGAAGATGCCGAACTTACCGAAGATATGCGTCAAGCGTTGGTTCAGATGGTTATTAATCGTATGGTGCAAGATGCAGTATTGGATAGAACCGAAAATAAGTATCATGTACTCTTTTCTCCGGCTTTGGTGCAAATGCTTATTGTTAATGATCCGGCTTTCAAAGATGCTTCAGGACAGTTCAATCGTGATTTATTCCGTCAGATTTTATCAAAAGCAGGAATTTCTGAGGCTGAATTTGTTGGTGCCTTAAAACGTGATTTAACTAAACAAATGTTGGTTAACACTCCTGCCGAAGGTTTTAATGTTCCGCAAGTGTTACTTAAAGCCGTAGCTAAGGCCGATAATAAGAGACGTACATTTAATTATGTAATGATTAATCCTACCGAGCTTAGCATCGACAGAACAATTACCGATGATGAAATTAACCAGTATTATGAAGATTTTGCTGCTGAATTTACAGAGCCGGAACGCCGCGATGTTGAGGTTTTATATCTTTCTTTTGCCGATATTGCGGATAATATGCAAATTGCCGATGAAGATGTTAAGGCTTATTATGACGAGCATAAATCAGAGTTTGAAACGCCTGAAAAACGCGATGTCTTACAGATGATTTTTGCTGATGAAACCTCGGCCAATAAAGCTTTCTTTAAGCTGCAAAACGGTGAAGATTTTTATACCGTTGCCGAAAGTGAGGCCGGACAGTCTAAAGAAGATACCGATTTGGGCTATGTTGCCGAAGATGAGTTGATAGAAACTTTAGCGCAGGAAGCTTTTGCCTTAAGTAAAGGTGCTTACGGCAAGCCTTTTGAAGTTGATGGTTCTTGGCAGATTTTAAAAGTTGCCGATATCAGACCTGCTTCAAAGGTTGCTTATGATACAGCTTCCGCACAAATTAAAAATATATTAAAAGATGAGCGCTTGTATGATGAAACCTATGAAACTTTGGTGAAAATTGAAGACACTTTGGCTGCTGGAGCTTCATTGGAATCGGTAGCAGAAAATAACGGAGTTGCGTTGCTTAAAGTTCAAGGTTTGGCCGAAGACGGTACTTTATTGACAGCTCCTAAAGAACTTGAAAAAGCCACACACAATCGTGATTTTATTGAAACCGTATTTTCATACAATGTCGGCGAGGTAAGTCAAGCTTTGGAAACTGATGACGGTATAGCCGTATTGCGTGTAGCTGCCGTTGATGAAGCACACCCCAAGGCTATAGATGACGTTAAAGATGAAATTGTGGCTTTGTGGTCGGAAAATGAACGCACTGCCATTGCTCAGGAAAAACTTAATGATGTTATGCATGATTTAGACAATGGTGATGCTATTGCCGATGTAGCCAAACGTTACGGATTAGCTTTATACAAATCACAACCGATTACCCGTAATGAAACATTTGCCAATATCGGTTATGCCGATATCAGAGAAATGTTTGCCGAGCCTTTGTTAACACCGCGGCAGATTCAGTTGGGTGATATGTATATTGTAGCCGTTGCCAACCACGATTATGAGAGTTCCGAAGATTTAAGCGAATCGGAAAAAGCTTTGGTAAAGCAAAAGGCTTATTTATCGCTTTTAGGTGATTTTACCGAAGATATGCTTTCTGCTTATGCTAATGATTATGACGTTAAAATTGAGTATAAGCTTTTAGGGACCGAGTATTAATCGGGCTGATGTTAAAAAAACCGCCTTTCGGGGCGGTTTTTTCTTGATAATGATATATAAATTGATAAGATTGCGGACAATAATGCGATAATGAGGATTGATAATGAAAGTTATATTTATGGGTACGCCGGATTTTGCCGTTCCGGTTTTGCAAAGATTAATTAAAGAACATCAGGTTGTTTGTGTTTATACAAGGGCGCCCAAGGAAGCAGGGCGCGGCAAACAAGTTACCAAAACGCCGGTGCACTTGATTGCCGAGGAGCATGGCATTGAGGTAAGAACACCCAAAACATTAAAAGATGTTACCGAGCAAGAAAAATTTAGAGCACTCAATGCTGATATTTCCATAGTGGCGGCTTATGGTTTGATTTTACCTAAAGCTGTGATTGAGGCTTGCAAATACGGCTGTTTAAATGTGCATGCTTCATTATTGCCCAGGTGGCGTGGAGCGGCGCCCATTCAGAGAGCGATTGAAGCCGGAGATGCTAAAAGCGGAGTTACGATTATGCGAGTGGTTGAAGCCTTAGATGCCGGAGCTATGTATAAAAAAGGCGAGGTCGAAATCAACGCAGATACAACGGGTGGAATTTTACACGATAAATTAGCCGAGATAGGCGCAGATTTAATGTCGGAAGTTTTGGCTGATTTAGATAATATTTCGCCGCAAGAACAAGATGAAAGTTTAGTTACGTATGCGCAAAAGCTAACCAAAGATGAATCTAAGATAGATTTTAGTATGGGTGCGGAAGTTTTAGAGCGTAAAATAAGAGCCTTTAATCCGTTTCCGGCGATGTTTTTTGAGCATAACGGGGAGAGGTTTAAGGTATTGCGAGCCAAGGTTTGTGATAGGCAAGGCACTCCCGGGGCTATTTTGCAAGAAGACAACAAGTTAATAATATTCTGTGCCGATAAGGCATTAGAAGTGCTTGAAATTCAGCGTCAGGGCAAAAGAGTCATGCCTACCGAAGAGCTGCTTAGAGGATTTAAATTTTAAGTGAGAACCTGAATTTTAGGGCTATCCTTTTTTATAATCCCATAAGATGTTAAATCGGCATATACTATTTGCATCATTGCAGAAGTTGCATAATTCATCCATTTGTGACAAATCTAAATTTTGAAGACACTTTACATTTTTGGTGCAGTAAGAATCGCCAAAAATGCGGTTTCCTGAGGAATTTTCACCGCTTTCTTGGTCCTTAGTAAATACGGTTTGCCATAAGTTGGCGGAGCGAAGTTTAGCCATTTGATATAGATTCATGCAAATTTCATGAGAATATTTATCTATAATAATAACCATAGTGTAATACTGAGCACCGTTACTTTCTTTGCCACGGAAAAAGTATATGCGATTGCCAAAAACATCGTATACGTAAGATAAATTGTCAGGATTAATCATTTCGGTAGGAATTACTCCCAGTTTTATCAATAATTGATTTAAACTTGAGACTTGGTTGCCAACAATAGATAATTGTTCGCTGTAAATAGAAATATAATCTAAAACACTTCCGATTTGTTCGGCTTGTTTATTGAGCTTATACTTAGTCATCGCCTTAGAATAGCCGGCAATAGCGCCAACGGAGAGTACTCCGATAATGGCTAAAACACCAAGCATTTCGACCATACTTCTGCCCAGTTCATTAAATTTCATCTAAAAACCTCCGATTTTAGTTCACTAAAGGACTTTAAACGAAATCATAAACCGTTTTTTTTTTTGCAACTTTAAAAGGAAATACGTTGATAAAATCTTAGCCTAGGGGCAGAGCTTGCTGATAATATAATCTAAAACTAAAAAACCTTGGTCGGTGGCTTTTAAACTTGTTGGAGTGTTCTCTATAAAACCAAGCTGACTTAGCTGTTGCAGAGCTTCTACATTGATGAAATTATCAAGCTCTAAGCCACAAATGTTGTAAAAATGCTGCTTGTTAATGCCTTCTTCAAGGCGTAAACCCATTAAAAGTAGTTCTTCGGCACGCTCATTGTCGGATAACTCTTCTTGAAGGTGCGGATGCACAAACGCATAATGCTTGTTGCCGATTTTTAAACGTCCGTGGGCGCTGGTGCCAATCCCTATATAGTCATCACCCAGCCAATAACATTTGTTGTGCCTTGATTGATAAGTTTTGGAGGCAAAGTTGGAAACTTCATAACGAGGGTAGCCATTATCTCTTAAATAATCTACCGTATATTGATACATTTTAGAAGCTTGTTCATCGTCTAAAGATTTAATACCCTTTTTAGCAAATACCGTTCCTTCTTCAATGGTGAGCTGATATAATGATAAATGTTTTAAACCAAATGAGGTTGCTTGTTGCAGCTCTTTTTCCCATTCCGTTAAAGTTTGTGAAGGTCTGGCATATATCAAGTCTATTGAGTGATTGTTAAAGTTTTTGGTTACCTCATCAATACTGTGTAAAGCTTGATTTAGATTATGCGTTCGTCCCAAAAATTTTAAATCGGCATCGTTTAGGGCTTGCACTCCTAAAGATAAACGATTAATGCCGGCTTTCCTTAGTTGTTTGAACATATCGGGATATTCGCTGTTGGGGTTAGCCTCTAAACTTATTTCCGGCAGATTTTCAAAGCTCCAGAGGTTCGCGATTTCATTTAATAAAAGTTCAATATATTGAGGCTCGATTAAAGAGGGCGTTCCGCCTCCGAAAAATACCGAGCGTATATTGTGCTCAGGAACAAGATCATGATAAAATTTTAGCTCCTCTATATACCCGTTGATAATTTCTTTTTGATTTACATCTTTTTTAACGGTTTTAAAAAAGTCGCAATAAGGGCATTTGCTTTTGCAATATGGCCAGTGAATATATATGGAAAGAGGGGCGTGAGTGTTCATGAGTAAATCCTTTAAGGTACATTTTAGTAATTGACACAAAGATGTCAATATGTTAGTAGTTTGGGCATTGTATTACGTTTATTAAATTATTATATGACAGAGGACGAAGTATTTAGAATAGTCCAACAACGTTTGATAGTTCATTTTCCACATTGTTTTAGGCTGTTTGCTTTAATGTGTTATGAACCAGGTTGTAAAATAGGAGACTGTTGGGAGTGCTGGTTTCGTAGAGTGTATGTTACTCCTTGGGAAATTAGTCGTGTTTTACCGGAGTTAGAGGAAGAGTTCGGTAAAAAATGTGCATTAGAACGGCCAGAATTGTACGATGTCGTAAAATTCTTTGCCGATAGTTAAAAAATCCGTTTCTTGCATGAAACGGATTTTTGCTTTAAATGAGTTTTAATTTTAGGCTATGTATAAATAACGCTCTTTACTGCTTGTGCAATTACGGCATATTAATATTGCAACAGAAATGTTAATAAAACACGGTAATACTTATATGGATATTTTCATTGCTACTGCGAACATCGGAGATTTGTCCGCAAGCCTGCATTAATTCATTATCACTGATGTTTTTTAAGCACTTAACCGATGAACAGTTAGAAACGGTTCTAGTTCCGTAGTAGGCATAACGGTTACTTGTAGTATTGTTTTGGGCAGTTGATATGGTCAGCATGTAAAAATTTGATTCTTGATTAATAGCATAATCTTTAGCAATTTGAGCAAGATTAAAACACGATTGCGTAGCTGAGCTTTTATCTTTACTCAGTGTTGAACTTAGTACAAAGGCAAAGTAGGTTATGCTGTTATCTCCGGGACTTTGATATACGCTTATTTGGGTGTCAAGGCTGTCATATAGGCTGGTTGTTACGCGTTTTAATCCGTCGGGGATTAAGTTCATTTTTTCTAAAAAAGGTATCAAAGATGAGCCAGTATTTGCACTGAGAGATTTAACTTGAGTGAAATATTGATAAGTGTTGGCTATTAGTTGGTAAACTTGTTCGGCTTGTTTGTTGATTTTATATTTGAACATGGCTCGTGAATAACCAGATAGAGCCCCAACTGATAAGACACCGATAATGGCTAAAACGCCGAGCATTTCCACCATAGATCTGCCGGCGGAAAGTTTGTATAAGGGCTCATCTAAAGCCGTTTTACGGGGTCTTAAAAAATTCATGTACTTTTTGTGTACACTAAAATTTTTTTCGCCCCTAGAAACGACTTTATCTAAACTCTTCTCCAAACTTTCGGGAAAAAAGGGGCTGATTTTTACGAATTGGCATAAAAATTGATAAAATTTCATCTAAAACCTCCGATTTTTATTCACTAAAGGGCTTTAAACGAAATCATAAACCGTTTTTTTTTTTGCAATCAAAAAGAGTCTGGTCTCAACAGGTTGTAATAAAAAACAACACCATATTTTGATATATGGTGTTGTTTTTTTATGGTTGCCCGATTATTTATCGGCAAGGGCTTTTTCTTGGTGCTCTTTGTAAATCGAAAGCAAAATGCCTCCCAAGAGTAAACTGAATGTTACGGTTAAAGACTGCCAAGATTTTATTTCTATGCCCAAATAAGGCAAGAAAATTTTGCAACCGATAAATATTAAAATAATCGATAATGCCGGCTTTAAATATGTAAATTTGTTTACAATCGCTGCCAGTAAAAAGTACAAGGCTCTCAAGCCTAAAATGGCAAATATGTTACTGGTGTAAACAATAAATACATCTTGCGTGATTAAAAAGATTGCCGGAATACTGTCAAAGGCAAAAATAACATCCATCGTTTCAATGATAATCAGTGCAAAAAACAGCGGAGTTATGTGCCAATGTCCGTTTTCTTTGAACATAAAGTGCTGGTCGTGAAGTTCGTGTGTTACATGAAAAAACTTTGATAACACCTTGTATAATCTAGATTCTTTAAATGGAGTCTGTTCTTCGTGCTTAATGGTTAACATCTTGGCTCCGGTGTAAATTAAAAATACGGAGAAGATGTACAGTACCCAGTGAAAGCGCGAAATTAAGGCCTCACCCAAGAATATCATAATACCTCTCATAACTAAGGCCCCCAAAATACCCCAGAATAATACACGGTGCTGATATTTTGCCGGAACCCCAATGGTTGAAAAGATAATCGACATTACAAAGATGTTATCTAATGATAAGCTCTTCTCCAGCAAATATCCGGTAAAGTACAGCATACCTTTATCCATACCTTCTTCGTAAATAACGAAAACACCGAAAATAAGGGCTATTACAATGTAAAATACGCAAATCCATAAAGTGTGCCAAAAATGCGGCTCTTCGTTTTTGCGGTTAAATACGCATAAATCCAAAAACAATAAAACAATCACACTGATGCCGAAAATTGTCCACATCCAGTTTTGCGACAGTACCGCGTGATGAGTAAAAAATTCAGTTAAGTTTTCCATTTATTTTCCTTATGCTTTAAGTTAATTAAATTTCTAAATTCCAAACAGTTTGTATAATGTCTTCGATGTTGGTATATTTAGGTTTCCAGTTTAATATTTGTTGGGCTAAATCAGATTTTGCCACAACAATCGCCGGATCTCCGGGGCGACGAGCCGCATACCGATAGTTTAAACGCTTACCGATAATGTTTTCGGTAGCATCAACAATCTGTTTTACCGAAATGCCTTTACCTGTGCCTAAATTTAATGAATATGATTTTTTATCGGTCATTAAGCGCTTTATGGCTGCAACATGAGCCGAAGCCAGGTCGGAAACATGAATGTAATCGCGTAGGCATGTGCCGTCGGGAGTGTCGTAATCGGAGCCGAAAATGGCAAAGCCATCACGCTTTCCGGTTGCTGCTTCCATAATAATCGGCAGCAAATTTTGCGGATTTTTTTCCCTTCCCGTTATACTCTTGTCTGCGGCGTAGCCTACTGCATTAAAATATCTTAAAGCAATATAATTAAAATCTTTCAATTTAGCATACCATGCCAATAAATTTTCGGTAGCAAGCTTGGTATAACCGTAAAAACTCATTGGGTTGAGCGGATGTTTTTCATCTAAGGGCAGGTACTGCGGCATTCCGTAAACGGCAGCCGATGATGAAAACACTATATGTTTAACATCGTTATCTACCATGGAATTTACAATGTTTACAACCCCGTTTAAATTGTTTTCGGCGTACTTTTGCGGATTTTCCATTGATTCTCCGACCGCCTTTTTGCCGGCTAAGTGAATAACCGCATCAATGTTTTGGCTCATGGCTCCATCAAGAGCTTTTTTATCTAAAATGTTACCTTTGATGAAACCTGCCTCTTTGAATAAGTTGACTTCTTGTCCGCTTGACATATCATCAAAAACAACCGCCTCATAGCCGCCTTCTAAAAGCTCTTTTACTACGTGGCTGCCGATGTAGCCGGCTCCGCCGATTACTAAAATTTTGGGCATTTTGTACCTTCCTTTTCAATTTTTCACTTACTTATACTTAAATATTTTTTATTGGTCAAATTTTATCTTAAAAGGTTATCCCCGTTATCCACAGGGAGAAAAATTTTTCACAAGCTTTTTATAAAAAATTGTATCAAAACAAATAAAACAAAAAACTTTTATTACGGACTTTAAAAATGGAACAGATTGATACTTCAAAATTACCGCAAAATATCGAAGCCGAGCAGGCCCTTATCGGGGCAATACTGGCTAATAATAAGGCCTTTGAAAAGGTTTCGGAATTTTTAAAACCACAGCATTTTGCAGATTCTGTGCATGCTAAGATTTTTGAAGTAATGTCTAAGCTTATCTCCAGAGGGCATATTGCCGATGTTATTACCTTAAAAAATTACTTTGAACAAGACGGAACGCTAAGTGATGTCGGCGGTGCCAATTATCTTATTAAATTGGCTGATAGCGCTTCACCCATGACTAATGTGGAATATTACGGGCAGTTTATTTATGATAAGTATTTAAGACGCGAACTTATTAATCTCGGTTCTGAGATTGTCAGTAATGCATTCAAAGAAGATGCAGATTTATCGGCTAATAGTCAAATAGAAGAGGCTGAGCAGCATTTGTTTAATCTTTCCGATCAAGGTGAAGCTCAAGGCGGATTTATTGATTTTGCTTCAGCTCTTACTTCTTCTTTGGGTTATATTGAACAAGCCTTCCAAAAAGACGGTAAAATTTCAGGGTTGCCTACCGGTTTGGAAAGGCTTGATTATAAGACCGGCGGCTTAAATAATTCCGACCTTATTATTATTGCCGGACGTCCGGCTATGGGTAAAACCGCTCTTGCTACCAATATGGCCTATAATGTTGCTGAGTATATGAGCCGCGCTAAAGATTTGGATCCGCATGATAAAGGGGTTGCTTTCTTTTCTTTGGAAATGTCGGCCGACCAGTTGGCTTCGCGTATTTTATCTACCGTTACTCAAACACCAGGAAGTAAAATGCGTACCGGTGAGCTTGATAATGCTCAGTTTACCCGTATTGCCGCGGCTGTCAGAGAACTTGAAAATATTCCGCTTTACATTGATGATACTCCGGGTGTTACCATTAATTCCATTCGTACGCGTGCACGCCGCCTAAAACGCACTAAGGGGTTGGGGCTTATCGTAATTGACTATATCCAACTTATTACCGGCAGCAATAACAAAAAGAATGAGGGTAATCGTGTACAAGAATTATCCGAAATCTCCCGCGGCTTGAAAATTTTAGCAAAAGAACTTAAAGTGCCGGTTATTGCCTTATCGCAATTAAATCGTGGTGTTGAACAACGTGATGATAAACGTCCCGTTATGTCAGATTTAAGAGAATCCGGCTCTATTGAGCAAGATGCCGATATCGTTATGTTTGTATATCGTGAAAACTACTACATCCATAACGAAGAGCCAAAAATGAAACAAAACGAAACTCCGGAAAAATTCCAACATCGTATGGAAGAATGGCAAAAACGTGATCGTGAAACCACCAATTTGGCTGAAGTTATTATCGGTAAGCAGCGTCATGGTCCGACAGGTACCGTTAAACTGTTTTGGAACGGTGAATTTGCGCAATTTGGAAACCTTGCCAATGAAGAAAACTTACCTGAACAAATAGGATAATGATGAAAAAACTTAAAGACTATACTAAAGAAGAGTGGGAAAATATTTGTAATAACTGCGGAAAATGCTGCTTGTTGAAATTGCAAGATGCAGAAACCGATGAAATTTATTATACCAATGTGGTGTGCAAGTATTTTGATACCGAAAAATGCCTATGTACGGTTTATGATAAACGTTGCGAGTTGGTACCGGAGTGTTTGCAACTTACTCCAGAAAATGTTGATAAAATTAAATGGATGCCCAAAACTTGTGCCTATAGGGCTTTGTTTGAAAACTTCAAAAATCCGGTTAAAACCACCATTAAGGGGCGCTGTATATCTGAAAATCTGGTTAACCCCGATAACTTGGAAGATTATATTGTCGATTGGGAGGACCTATGAGCGATAAAACCTTAGATATTGAGCCTGAATATTCCCCTCAAAGCCGGCTTGATGATTTAAAAAAAGTTGAGCCGGAATTTTGGAAACATAAAAAGCTTGAAGATATGAACAAAACCGAATGGGAACTTTTATGCGACGGCTGCGGTAAGTGTTGTCTTAATAAGCTTGAAATTAAAGGTAAAATTAAATTTACCAATACCCATTGCCGGTTTTTAAATTGTGAAAACTGTTTATGTAAAATATATAAAAATCGCTTTGAGGTAGTGCCGGATTGTCGGGATATTGACCTTAAAGCCGTGCGCGAAAAGCCGAGATGGCTTCCCAAAACCTGTGCATATTGGTTGTTGGACAACGGTTATGACTTGCCTTCATGGCATCCGTTAATTACCGGCGATGCCATGAGCGTACATACTTCAGGCAACTCTTTAAAGGGTAGGGAGCTTGTAAACGAATCTGAGGTTGACGATTATGAAAATTACATTGTTGACTGGCAAGACCTTTGATTTACAAAAGGCGTTTAATCTGCCCTTAAAGGTACGTTCGTCTTTAAAAATTGCCCGCCTCAGCTTAAGAATAGACACCAAAAAACGGCAAGTTATTTTAAATATGCCGCTTTTGTGCTCTAAAAAAAGAGCTTATGCTTTTGTAGAGAGCCATTTGGATTGGATTGAAGCTCATTTATTAAAAATTCCGATAGCCCGCGAATTTAAAAATAATGAAACCATACTTTTATTCGGGCAAAAAGTTACTATCTCACATATTCCTAATTCGCTTAGCTCTCCAAAGCTTAATGATAATGTTTTGGAAGTGGGCGGTGATGAAGTGTTTTTACATCGTCGGGTTAAAGATTATATTATTAAACAAGCCAAAACCGAGTTTTTTAAGCGCTCGCAAAAGTTAGCCGACAGGCTAGGGTGTAAAATTAAAAACGTTACCATTAAAGATACGGCTTCACGCTGGGGCAGCTGTTCTACCTTAAATAACATAAACTATAACTGGCGAATCGCTCTGGCTCCCGATTATGTGATTGATTATTTAATGGCACATGAGGTAGCTCACTTAAAGCACCGCGACCACTCGGCAGATTTTTGGCAGTGTGTTAAAGATTTGTACCCAGGTTACGAAGAGGGGCAGATGTGGCTAAAAAAATTCGGCAAGAACTTATATCTGTATTCATAAAATTCTTGCCGATAATTGAGTTTTCTGACGTGTTTTATAATATTCGATTGGTAATCAGCATCAAGATAATTGCGGCAAAAATACCGGCAAAAACATCATCGAGCATTACACCCCAAGCGTTTTTAAGCTTGGTATCTGCCCATTTTACGGGTCCCATTTTGCAAATATCAAATAAACGGAACAGAGCAAACCCGAGAACATAAACAACAAACGTTTGCGGGGCTAAATTATGATATAGGGCCGGAGCTACCAAAATAAAAGAAATAAGTTGTCCGGCAGTTTCGTCAATTACTATTTTTCCGGGGTCTTTTTCTGCTTGGTTTTTGGTGGCTTCAAAAATTGCCCAAACCCCTACAAAAAAGACGATTACGGCAGCAAGTAAAATACCGGTGCGACCAAAAAAGTAAGACAGTATAAAAGCTAGGGGCAAAGTTGCCAGTGAACCCATGGTGCCGTGAGCCTTGGGAGATAAGCCTGAGCCGAAAAAGGTGGCAATAAACAGGGCAATTTTATTTATCATGGTTAAAACCTTTCATTTCAATTTAAGCTGTAACGGATTATAAATAGCAAAATTTAATTTGCAAACAGAAATTTTTACCTTTATATTGCTTAACGAAAAAGGAGAAAATATGGTAGAAGTTGTAACTTTCGGATGTCGCATCAACAGTTTTGAATCGGAAATTTTAAAAGAAAAATTTAAAAGTATTGATGACTTGATTATCGTCAATAGTTGTGCGGTTACCGGAGAAGCAGAAAGGCAGTGTCGTCAGGCTATAAGAAAATTGCGTAAAGAAAACCCTTCGGCTAAGATTGTGGTTACAGGTTGTGCGGCACAAGTAAATCCGCAAAAGTTTACGCAAATGCCGGAGGTAGACTTGGTGCTCGGCAATAAAGAAAAAGCCGAAATTGAAAAGTATATTAACAATGATATAACCGAAAAAACCATTGTCGGAGATATTTTCTCTTATGAATCTTATGATAAATACTTAATTACCGGCTTTGAAGGACGGCAAAGAGCCTTTGTGCAAATTCAACAAGGGTGTAATCATCGCTGTACATACTGCATTATTCCGTTTGCCAGAGGCAATAATCGCTCGGTGCCGGAAGATGAAATAATTAAGCAAATAAAAACACTTTTGGCTCAAGGTTTTGATGAAATTTGTTTAACAGGTGTTGATGCTTGTTCTTATGAGCCTTCTTTCAGTAGATTAGTTGAGCATATTTTAGAACAAGTGCCCGAACTACCGTCTCTGCAATTCGGCTCTCTGGATCCGGCGGCGGTTGATGATAAATTTATTGAGTTGGTCGGAAAATATAAAAATATTTATCCGTATTTTCATTTATCAATTCAATCGGGAGATAATTTGATTTTAAAACGTATGCGGCGTCGGCACAGTAGAGAAGATGTGATTAATCTTTGCAATAAAATACGTGCGGTTCGCAAGGATGCGGTTTTTGGGGCTGATTTTATATGCGGCTTTCCGACCGAAAGTATTGAGGCGTTTAACAATACCTGCAAACTGGTAGATGAGGCAAAAATTGATAAATTGCACGTGTTCCCGTATTCAGAAAGACCGGGAACTCCGGCAGCCAAAATGCCGCAGATTGATATGGAAGAGCGCAGAAGAAGAGCCAAGATTTTAAGGCAAATGCGAGAGGAATAAGTTATGGGATTTTTACAAAAGTTAGGCTTGGGCTTAAAAAAGACTTCAAATAAAATCGGCGGCGGTATCAGCGATATCTTTACCAAGAAAAAGGTTGATGAACAGACTTTGGAAGAGTTGGAAGAATTACTGATTACCTCGGATATGGGAGTTAAAGCCTCAGGCAAAATTATTGCTAAGTTTGCCGGTAAGCGTTTGAATAAAGAAGCCGATGAAAAAGAAATAAAGGAAGCGTTAGCCGAAGATATCGGCAGCTTATTACAAGTTTTGGAAAAAGAGTTTGTAATAGATAAAACCGTTAAGCCTTATGTAATTTTAATGGTAGGTGTCAACGGAGCAGGTAAAACTACGACCATCGGCAAGCTCTCGGCCAAGCTTAAAGCGCAGGGCAAGCAAGTTTCGTTAATTGCCGCCGATACTTTCAGAGCCGCGGCGGTGGAGCAGTTAAAAGAGTGGGGCGATAGGTCAGGTTTGCGAGTTTTTTACGGCCCTGACGGCTGCGATAGTGCCGGACTGTGTTATGACGGTTTAAATGCCGCGATTAAGGCCGGCGATGATGTAGTATTTATTGATACGGCAGGGCGTTTACAAAACAAGAGCGGTTTAATGGATGAGCTAAAGAAAATGGTAAGAGTAATTAAAAAAGTTTTGCCCGAAGCTCCGCACCAAACCTTGCTGACATTAGATGCCACAACCGGGCAGAATGCCGTTTCACAAGTAAAAGTATTTAAAGAAATGGTAGATGTAAACGGTTTGGTAATTACCAAGCTTGACGGCTCGGCTAAAGGCGGAATTTTAGCCGCCATTGCCGAAGAATCTCCGACACCGGTTTATTTTGTGGGGGTCGGCGAGCAGATTGATGACTTGGATGTTTTTAACGCCCAAGATTACGCTAAGAGCTTAATAGGATTGTAGAGATTTATTTCCAAAGTATGTAGAGCGTGCAGGTTTGGTCATCACATATATTACATAAGGCATCCAGGTCGGAAAGACTTAACTTGCTTAAACATTTTAAGCCACTTTTCCCGCAGTAGTTATCACCATATATGTTACCGACATATATGTTACCGACAATAGTTGTAGAGTTGTCGCTATTTCCTTTGTATGTTTCTACTTGCCACAAATCAGCGCTATTTTCTTTGGCAACATTTACAACATTGCGACAAATTTCAGCACCTTGGGGTGACGCGGCAAACGTCATTGATAGTCCTCCAAAGTCATTAAAGTGATCTTCAACGGGACCATTGTTGTAGAACACGGAAATGGTATTGTTAAACATATCTTTCATTGAATTTTCGGAAACATATGAAATACCTTCAGGAATCATGTTAAGTTTGAATAATATTTGATTATAACGAGTTACTTGTTGGGGAATACGTTCAAATTTATCTTTGTATTGTAGTCCGTAGTTTATAAGAGCATTTAACGCCTCTGCGTGTTTATTAAGCTTATACTTCATCATTGCCTTCGAGTATCCAGCAATGGCGCCAACTGAGAGTACACCAATGATAGCGAGGACTCCTAACATTTCGACCATAGATCTTCCGGAAAAAGTCGCATCTGCTGGCAATTTTGCTCCTCGTGTACCTCTTATTGTACACGTTGTCACAAAATTGCTACACATCTGCAGCTTTTTGCGGCAGAAAGACCGCCCAAGTTCATTAAATTTCATCTAAATCCTCCTTAAAAATGCAAATAAAAGGTATTTAAACGAAATCATAAACCGTTTTTTTTTTTTGCAACTTTAAAAGGAGTAGGCAGGGATAATAGTGTAAAAAATACCGCTTAATTGTAAGCGGCATTTTTTAATTATCGTTCCAGCTTTTTGTATTTTAGGCGGTGAGGGCGGCACGCCTCTTCACCTAAACGACGGCGCTTGTCTTTTTCATATTCTTCAAAGTTGCCCTCAAACCACTCAACGTGTCCTTCATCTTCATAGGCTAAAATATGGGTGGCTAAGCGGTCTAAAAACCAGCGGTCGTGCGAGGTTACCAAAACACAGCCCGGATAATTCATAATACCTTCTTCTAAAGAACGTAATGTATCAACATCCAAGTCGTTAGTCGGTTCGTCAAGCAAAATCACGTTGGCTCCTTTTCTTAACATCTTGGCTAAGTGTACACGGTTACGCTCACCGCCCGATAATTGTCCGACTTTCTTTTGCTGGTCTGAACCCTTAAAGTTAAATTGTCCGACATAGGCGCGGGACGGCATTTGCTTTTTACCGAGCTCTATAATATCCAAACCGTCGGAAATTTCTTCCCATACCGTCTTATTGGAGTTTAATTCGTCTCGGGTTTGGTCAACATATCCTAAATCTACGGTTTCGCCTATCCTTATCTCTCCGGAATCGGGCTTCTCTTGTCCGGTTATCATCTTAAATAAAGTTGTCTTTCCGGCTCCGTTAGGTCCGATTATACCGACAATCGCACCCTTGGGAATCTTAAAAGATAAATCATCTATCAAAACTCTGTCACCGAAGGCTTTACTTATATGATTAGCCTCAATTACCAAGTCGCCCAAACGTTCAGTCATGGGGATATTAATGTAAGCATGGGTAATTTTATCTTTGGTGGCTTGGGATAATAACTCATCATAGGCATTGATACGTGCTTTAGATTTAGCTTGACGAGCTTTGGGATTTTTTTGTATCCACTCCAATTCATTGGCTAAAGTTTTTTGACGAGCCGTTTCTTCACGTGCTTCTTGCTCTAAGCGTTTTTGTTTTTGCTCTAGCCATGATGAATAATTGCCTTCATAAGGAATACCTTGTCCACGGTCAAGCTCTAAAATCCAACCGGTTACGTTGTCTAAGAAGTAACGGTCGTGAGTTACCATAACTACCGTTCCTTTATAATCTTTTAAATGTTGTTCCAACCATGCCACGGATTCTGCATCTAAGTGGTTGGTCGGTTCGTCTAACAGCAGCATATCGGGTTTTTGCAATAATAAACGACATAAAGCGACACGTCTTTTTTCACCGCCCGAGAGTTTGGTAACATCGGCATCCGCCGGCGGACAGCGCAAGGCATCCATGGCTATTTGAATGGTGCGC
Organism: uncultured Alphaproteobacteria bacterium; assembly: GCA_944392295.1. Taxonomy (GTDB): domain Bacteria; phylum Pseudomonadota; class Alphaproteobacteria; order RF32; family CAG-239; genus CAAFZY01. The sequence goes on along the minus strand of CALXWE010000003.1, from coordinate 9,184 downwards.
TCTAAGTCCCAACCGTTGCAAGCATCTATTTTTTCTTGTAATTCGGCTTGCTTTTCAATAAGAGCGTTCATTTCGTCATCGCTCATCGGTTCGGCAAATTTGGCAGATACCGCTTCAAATTCGGCTAACAAGTCGCGAACTTCGCCTAAACCGTCCATAACATTTTCCATAACGTTTTTAGATGGGTCTAATTTGGGTTCTTGTTCCAAATATCCGACTTTTACTCCGTCTGCCGCCCAGGCTTCACCGTTAAACTCTTTATCAACGCCGGCCATTATTTTTAAAAGTGTGGATTTACCGGCGCCGTTAACACCCAAAACGCCGATTTTGGCTCCCGGTAAAAATGATAAAGTTATTCCCTTGAACAATTCTTTGCCTCCGGGAAAAACTTTACTTAAATTTTGCATTACAAAAACATACTGATATGCGGGCATTTATAAATTCTCCGTATTGTTTAATTATTGAGCAATGTACTTAAATTAAAATCCGTCTTGCATTTGACGTTCGCGTAAGGCTTTTTGATAAGCCGGATCGCTGTGGATTTTTTTGGTTTGTTTTTGATACATATCTATGTATTTTTTACGAGCGTTAGGCTCTTTTTTATATACTAATGTTGCATCATAAGCGTGACGAGGTTTTATAATTGTACCGTCGGGCATCTTTATGGTGCCGTTGCCGTATAGTGTTGCCTTAAAAATTCCTTGCTTGTCAAAAGCATTGGCAATATTTTTACAGTCGGCAAAACCATCTTTCATTTTAGAGATAAAGGCATTGGCTTTATATTCATTATAAGCCTGCATACCCTTTTCCTGTTCGGCATTTGATGATGCTTTTGATATCATAATTGCTCTGGCCAAAAGCTCAAATGTATCATATTTTTTGGCTTCGCAGGCTAAACCTTGACCGGATACAGCTCCTAATGACTGCATTTCTTCAATATAACTGACACCTTCGGCATGAGCGGTACCGGCAAGGAGTGTAAGCAGCATAAATAAAACGTTTTTTTTCATCTTTCTTTTCCTTGTTTTAACATTGCTTTGCATTATACAGATAATAAGTAAAAAAGCAATTAATTTAATTTTTTTAAGAAAAATGCAAAAATAGGGTTGACATTTATTTTGATTTAGCATAACTTGCGCTCAACTGTAATGAAAAGGAATAAGAAAAATGAAATGCTATAGCTCTTTGAAATCTAAGAAAGTTCGTGATAAGGACTGTAAGTTGGTTCGTCGTAAAGGTCGTGTTTACGTAATCAACAAGAAAAATCCGAAAATGAAATGCCGTCAAGGTTAATGTTTTTGAGATTTTGCTCCTTAAGTTTTGTTTAGATTAAGATTAAGCCCGCTGTTGTAATGCGGGTTTTTCATATCTTGCTTAACCTAATGAAAAACTCCGCCTAAATAAGACGGAGCTTTTTTATGGTTGTGTTGGTTAATAACCTATCTCTTTAATAAGTAATGATAAATTGGTAATAAATAACTTAACCGAAATGGCCAGTAATATAATTCCAAATAGTTTTTGAAAAATGTAAATTACTCCGGGGGCTAAGATTTTTTCAAAGCGCTTAGCTAAGGTTATTACTAAAAAGACTACAATCATATTGGCGATAACGGCCAGTAAAATGTTTATATCTTGATATTGAGCTCTGATTGATAAAAGAGTTGTTAAAGATCCGGCTCCGACAATGAGCGGAAACACAACCGGGGTAATGGTAGCATCTTTAGGTAAATCTGGGCTGTCTCTGAAAATCTGAATATCAAGTATCATTTCCATGGCCAGAGCGAAAATAATTATGGAACCGGCAACGGCAAATGATGAGATATCTAAGTTAAATAATCTTAAAAATCCTTCACCAACATAGAAAAAGCCGATAAAGACAATTAAGGAAATTAAACTGGCTCGAGATGCGCTAACTCTTTTGCCTTTTTTGCGTAAGTCAATAATAATCGGAGCCGTGCCGATTATATCGATTATGGCAAATAAAACGATGAAAGCACTCAAAAATTCACGAAGGCTTAAGTTTAACATATATTTTCTCCGAAAAATAAAGGGTTGGATGAGTTTTTTGTTCTGAATAACAGATGTTTTCGAGATAATGAATATTTTTTAAAAAAAGTTTAAAATTAACTTGAAAAATAATTATTTACGTGTATAAATCAATCTAATCTTAAAAATTGGTGAGGCACGCACTTTTAAGATTTTTTTCGTGCAAGTCCGCTTCTTTTGTAAAGAAGGTCCGGCATTTTTTTGAAAATTTATTTAATAATGACAAATACAGAATTTAAAGCTCCCGAAACAACTGAAAGTTTTGAAGCTCTTCTTAATGAACAATTCGGCGATAAAGGTATTGTCGGTTCCGTTGTAAAGGGTACAATCATTAAAATTGATGACGATTACGTAACCGTTGACGTCGGCTTAAAATCCGAAGGCAGAATTCCGCTTCGTGAATTCGGTCAAAATCCGGAATTGAAAGTAGGCGATCAAGTTGAGGTTTTGGTTGATCGTTATGAAGATAAAGACGGCAATATCGTTCTTTCTCGTGAAAAAGCTCGTCGTGAAGAAGCTTGGGCCGAATTAGAAGCTGCCATGAATGCAGGACAACGTGTAAACGGTGTTATCTTCGGTCGTGTTAAAGGCGGATTTACCGTTGATTTGAACGGTGCTATTGCTTTCTTGCCCGGCTCACAAATTGATATCCGCCCGATTAGAGATATTACTCCTTTAATGGGTATTTCTCAACCTTTCCAAATTTTGAAAATGGATAGAGTAAGAGGCAATATCGTTGTTTCTCGTCGTGTTGTTTTGGAAGAAACCAGAGCTGAAGCTCGTGCTGAGTTAATTGACACCATCAAAGAAGGTGCCGTATTGGATGGTATTGTTAAAAACATTACCGATTACGGTGCATTTATCGATTTGGGCGGTGTTGACGGCTTGTTGCACGTTACCGATATCTCTTGGAAGAGAATTAATCATCCTGCTGAATTGTTGTCTGTTGGACAAACAGTTAAAGTTCAGGTTATCAAATTCAATGAAGATACTCAGAGAATTAGCCTCGGTATGAAACAACTTGAAAATGATCCTTGGCAATCTGTTGCCGATAAGTATAAAGTTGGCGAGGTTTACACCGGTAAAGTTACAAATATTACCGATTACGGTGCATTTGTTGAATTAGAAGACGGTATTGAAGGTTTGGTTCACGTTTCCGAAATGAGCTGGACACGTAAAAACGTTCACCCCGGCAAGATTGTTTCTACTTCTGAAGAAGTTCAAGTTAAAGTTTTGGAAGTTGATCCTGAAAAGAGAAGAATCAGCCTCGGTATTAAACAATGCACTCCGAATCCTTGGGCTGCTTACATTGAAGAGCATCCGGTCGGATCTGTTATTGAAGGCAAAATTAAAAATATTACCGAATTTGGTTTGTTTGTCGGCTTAACAGATGAAATCGACGGTATGATTCACTTGTCTGATATCGCTTGGGGTAAAACCGGCGAAGAGGCAGTTAAAGATTATGCCAAAGGTCAAGATATTACCGCTAAAATCATTGATGTTGATGTTGAAAAAGAACGCATCAGCTTGGGTATTAAGCAAATGGCTGAAAATAATGCCGCTTTAGCTTTAGAAAACTTAAAGAAAGGCGATGTTGTTAAAGCTGTTGTTGTAAGTACCGATGATAAAGGCGTTAATGTTGAAGTTGAAGGCATTGCCGCTACCATTAAAAAAGCTGATTTGTCAAAAGATAAAGCAGCTCAAAATCCGGAAGATTATCATGAAGGTCAGGTTTTGGAAGCCAAAATCACTTCAGTCGATAAGAAGAACGGTAAATTGGGTGTATCCGTAAAAGCATTGGAAATCGAAGAAGAAAAGAAAGCTTTGGAAGAATATTCCGCAGCTAATGCTTCAGGTTCTTCTTTGGGCGATGCTTTGGGTGAAGCTCTGAAGAAAAGTGCATCTTAATTGTTTTTGACAATTTAATGCAGCAAAAGCTCTTCTTGAAAGGAAGAGCTTTTTCTTTTTATAATCTTGATTTTAAATAAATTTGTATTGGGTGAGTTTAGTAATTTTTGAACGCTTTTTTACATAAAAAGTGCTTGACATATTGGGGTGTTGAAGTTAGTATGCGTTCACTTGCTTGAAGGGGGACTCTTTTCAAGCAAGTGATTTGTGTTAAAATTTAAACTTTAAGGAAATTTGTGATGCCTACAATTAATCAGTTAATTCGTAACTCACGAACACCAAAAGTGAAGAGAAACAAAGTTCCGGCTTTGAAAGCTTGTCCACAAAAACGCGGTGTTTGTACAAGGGTTTATACTACAACCCCTAAAAAGCCTAACTCGGCTTTGCGTAAAGTGGCACGTGTACGTCTTACAAACGGCTTTGAAGTAATCAGCTATATCCCTGGTGAAGGTCATAATCTTCAAGAACACTCAGTGGTGCTGATTAGAGGAGGCCGTGTGAAAGACTTGCCTGGTGTTCGCTATCATATCATTCGCGGTACCTTGGATACTCAAGGTGTGTCTAAACGTCGTCAACGTCGTTCTTTATACGGCGCTAAGAGACCTAAATAGGAGAATGCCAGATGTCACGTCGTCATAGTGCTGTAAAAAGAATCGTACTGCCTGATGCTAAATTTAATGATAAGGTAGTAGCTAAATTTATTAACAATGTTATGGAAGATGGTAAAAAAGCCGTTGCTGAAAAAATTGTTTATTCAGCTTTTGATATTATCGCTTCCAAAACCAAACAAGATGCTTTAAGTGTATTTTCAGAAGCTATTGAAAATGTTAAACCTATGGTTGAAGTTCGTTCTCGCCGTGTCGGTGGTGCTACATATCAAGTACCTTGCGAAGTTCGTGCTGATCGTCGTCAAGCTTTGGCTATCCGCTGGATTATTGCCGCTGCTCAAAAACGTTCAGAAACAACCATGACTGACAGACTTGCAAATGAATTGTTAGATGCTTATGCAAATAAGGGTTCTGCCGTTAAAAAACGTGAAGATACTCACAGAATGGCTGAGGCTAACAAGGCATTTTCTCACTACAAGTTCTAAGTATAAGGGTTTAAGCAAATGCCTCGTACACATAAATTGGAAATGTATAGAAATATCGGTATCATGGCTCATATTGATGCCGGTAAAACAACTACTACGGAACGTATTCTGTACTACACAGGTATATCTCACAAAATCGGTGAAGTTCATGATGGCGCTGCTACCATGGACTGGATGGAGCAAGAGCAAGAGCGTGGTATTACCATTACCTCAGCAGCTACTACCTGCTACTGGAAAGGACACCGTATTAACATTATTGATACTCCCGGACACGTTGACTTTACCGTTGAGGTAGAGCGCTCTTTGCGTGTTTTGGACGGTGCCATTACCGTATTTGACTCGGTTGCCGGTGTTGAACCGCAATCCGAAACCGTATGGCGTCAGGCTGATAAGTATGGCGTTCCGCGTATTTGCTTCTGCAATAAAATGGACAGAATCGGTGCTAACTTCTATCGCTGTTTAGATATGATTGTTGACCGTTTGGGTGCTCGCCCGATGGCTATGCAGTTGCCGGTAGGCGCTGAAGCTAACTTCAGAGGTGTGGTTGATTTGTTGAAAATGAAGGCCATCATCTATACCGGCGATACCGCTGATTCTCCGATTGAAGAGCAAGAAATTCCGGCTGATTTGAAAGAAAAAGCTGAAGAATATCACGCTAAGTTGGTGGAAATGGCTGTTGAACAAGATGAAAACGCCATGGAAGATTACTTGGAAGGTAAAGAAGTATCGATAGATACTCTTAAAAAATGCATCCGTAAGGGTACATTGGCTCAGGATTTTGTTCCTGTATTCTGCGGTACGGCTTTCAAAAACAAGGGTGTTCAACCTTTATTGGACGCAGTTGTTGATTATTTGCCGTCACCTATGGATATTCCGGCTATTGAAGGTGTTAAACCCGGAACAGATGAAGTTATTGTTCGTCACCCGAGTGATAATGAGCCTTTAGCAGCGTTGGCTTTCAAGATTATGAACGACCCATTCGTAGGTTCTTTGACATTTACCCGTATTTATTCGGGCGTTATGAATGCCGGTACCTACATTTACAACTCGGTTAAAGATAAAAAAGAACGTATCGGTCGTATGTTGTTGATGCACGCTAACAAACGTGATGACTTGAAGGAAGCTTATGCCGGCGATATTATCGCTTTGGCAGGTTTGAAAGATACCACTACCGGTGATACCTTATGCGATTCGGCTCATCCGATTGTTTTAGAAAATATGGAATTCCCGGATCCGGTTATTGAATTGGCCGTTGAACCGAAAACTAAAGCCGATGTTGAAAAAATGGGCTTGGCTTTGTCGCGTTTGGCCATGGAAGATCCGTCATTTAAGGTTTCTTCCGATCCTGAAAGCGGTCAGACCATTATTAAAGGTATGGGTGAATTACACCTTGAAATTATCGTTGATCGTTTGAAACGTGAATTTAAGGTTGAAGCTAATGTGGGTGAGCCTCAAGTAGCTTACCGTGAAACTATCACCAAACCTTGTGATATCGAATATACCCACAAGAAACAATCAGGTGGTGCAGGTCAGTTCGCTCGTGTTAAAATTAAGTTTGAACCGACTGAAGATCATACCGGATTTGAATTTATCAATACGGTTGTCGGCGGTAATGTTCCGAAGGAATATATCCCCGGTGTTGAAAAAGGTTTAAGAAGCGCCATGGAAAGCGGTGTAATCGCAGGATATCCGGTTACCGGTGTTCGTTGCAACCTGTATGATGGTGCTTATCACGAAGTTGACTCTAACGTAATGTGCTTTGAAATTGCTGCTCGTGCTGCTTTCCGTGAAGGTATGCGTCAAGCAGATCCGCGTTTGTTAGAGCCGATTATGAAAGTTGAAGTTGTTACTCCTGAAGAATATATGGGAGATATTATCGGCGACTTGAACTCTCGTCGTGGTTTGGTAAACGGTATGGACCAAAGAGGTAATGCTCGTGTTGTTGATGCATTTGTACCTTTGGCCAATATGTTTGGTTATGTAAATACTTTGCGTTCTTTGTCTCAGGGACGTGCTCAGTTTACGATGATCTTTGATCACTATTCTGAAGTTCCGAGAGAAATCGCAGATACAATTAAAAGCAAAAACGCTTAATTAAATTCGTTCAAGGGCGGTTTGCCCCGTCCTTGAACTTGTTTTGAGATTAATTAATTTTGGAGTTAATTTAAAATGGCAAAAGAGAAATTTGAGCGGAGCAAGCCGCACTGCAACATAGGAACGATTGGTCACGTAGACCACGGAAAAACAACATTAACAGCCGCCATCACCAAAGTATTGGCAGAACAAGGCGGAGCAAACTTCACAGCATATGATCAAATTGATAAAGCTCCTGAAGAGAAAGCCCGTGGTATTACCATTTCCACCTCACACGTAGAATATGAAACAGCAAACCGTCACTACGCGCACGTAGACTGCCCCGGCCACGCTGACTATGTAAAGAACATGATTACCGGTGCAGCCCAAATGGATGGAGCAATATTGGTAGTAAGTGCAGCAGATGGTCCGATGCCGCAAACTCGTGAGCACATTTTGCTTGCACGTCAAGTAGGTGTACCGGCAATTGTTGTATACATGAACAAAGTAGACCAAGTAGATGATCCTGAGTTATTGGAATTGGTAGAGATGGAAATCAGAGATTTGTTAACCTCTTACGGTTTCCCTGGAGATGAGATTCCGATTATTAAAGGAAGTGCTTTGGCCGTATTGGAAAACGGCGATCCGAAGATTGGTCACGATTCTATCATTGAATTGATGAACGCCGTAGACAACTACATTCCGCAACCTGATCGTCCGAAGGACAAACCGTTCTTGATGCCGATTGAAGACGTATTCTCAATTTCCGGTCGTGGTACAGTGGTAACCGGACGTGTAGAACGCGGTGTAATCAAAGTAGGCGATGAAATTGAAATCGTAGGTATTAAGCCGACCCAAAAGACAACATGTACCGGTATTGAAATGTTCCGTAAGTTGTTGGATGAAGGTGAAGCCGGCGATAACATTGGTGTATTGTTGCGTGGCACCAAGAGAGAAGAAGTAGAACGTGGTCAAGTATTGGCAGCTCCTGGCTCCATTACACCTCACACAGAATTTACCTGTGAATGCTACATTTTGACTAAAGAAGAAGGTGGACGTCATACTCCGTTCTTCTCTAACTACCGTCCTCAATTCTACTTCCGTACAACGGACGTAACCGGTTCGATTGAATTACCTGAAGGAACCGAGATGGTAATGCCTGGTGATAACATCACAATGACAGCAAAATTGATTCACCCGATTGCTATGAACGAAGGTTTACGTTTTGCTATTCGTGAAGGCGGTCACACAGTAGGTGCCGGTGTAGTTTCTAAAATCTTGAAGTAAGATTTATAAACTTATCGGAATTGTTAAGTAAAAAAACACTCTCAGTAATGAGAGTGTTTTTTTTGTAATCAAAGTGCAAATTAAAAATTTTAATACGTGGTGATAATTACAAAGTCCAGTTGATACTTAATATAGAACGTTGTATCCCTGAGTTATGCATAGTGCTACAAGTTTTTTCAAAATCGGTAAGTTTTTGGTTTTTTAGGCAATATTCGGGGGTTGTATACCTCTCGCAAAAGGCGTCGCCGTAAATACGTGGCGTAGATGATAACTGAATAAACCATAGGTAAGAAGAAAACTCTTTTAATGTATTATAGACATTTATGCATTGCTCAGTGAAAGCATAGTCCTTCACATTGTTAAAAACTATTGAATAGTTTATCCTTTTTATTCCGTCTGTACCATAGCTTATGCGGTATTCATTATTAAAAATGTCAATTACTTTAGTATGCTGAGAATTGAGCATTTCAGGCGATACGATATTCATAGCCAGAATGGTTGAGGTAATATCATTTTGATATTGAGGGGAGGTAAAAGAGTGTTTTAGTTTATCGTGTTCTATGAGCATGTTGTTGAATATGGTAGAAATTTGTTCGGCTTGTTTGTTGAGCTTGTATTTAAACATGGCTTTGTTATAGCCGGATAGAGCGCCAACGGATAAAACCCCAATTATCGCCAATACTCCTAACATTTCAACCATTGACCGACCAAGTTCATTAAATTTCATCTAAAAACATCCAAGTTTGTTTTGTTAAAGGCATTTAAACGAAATCATAA
>CALXWE010000002.1 GCA_944392295.1 uncultured Alphaproteobacteria bacterium | reverse complement strand
GGTACTTTGTCTTAAGACACGGGAGAGTCGGTCGCTGCCAGTTCTTCTATTTACTATCCTCCCTTCATTCTGTTTTACATTGTTGCTTTACATATATCCCCCGCTCTTATCAGCGGGGGTTCTTTTATCCTATCCCTGTTTATATTATCCTACCTGATTAAAAACTTCTTGCCTATCTTATGGATTAAATCTAATCTTATGTCAGTTAAATTAAACATTAGGATATAAGATTATGAAAAAAGTTTTGCTGATTATGTTATGCGGATTTAGTTTTAATGCTTATGCCGATATTTGTTATGATGTTAATAAAGAAGTTGCGGCTAAGGCTGTTGATATTATAAAAACCCAAACCGAGATATATAAATATTGTTCAATTTGTGAAGATACCAAGCCTCAAGAGATAACCGTACAATCGGTTAAAGCCGATAAGTCGGTATATGTTAATGATGAGGCGATTGATTTGGCTCATATTTATTATAAAGAAGATAATAAATATGTCAATTTAGGTATAGCTTCGGGATGTATCAAGGACGGAGAATATAACATAGCCGCCAAACTTGATAATCTGCCTGAAGATAAAATAAGTAACAAAGATTATAAACTCCAAGCTCAACAACAAGCTCAGGATATTTTTGATAAATGTGTAAATTCCGTTGCCGAAGAAAAATCCGTAACGACGGCAGATATGATTCAAAATAATATAAAAATTAACGACTGTATCTCATCTGCCATTGAAAATGAAATTAAACAAGGTTTTAACGAGCAACAACAAATAAGTATGCTAAAATACCTAGGGCAGGTAAGAGAAGGAGTCTTAAACTTTTACCGTGAAATTTACGGAGCCAATAAGTATTGTTACGGACAATGCGGTTCTATATCTAATCTGTTGCCTTATAGCGATGAAAGCATCGTTTTAAGAGCAATGTTAGAGCGTTTGTTGTACCTTAATCTGGCTAAGAACGGGTATTGATAATACTTTTTAAGGGGAAAGTTAATGAAAAAAATATGGGCGGTGTGTGTATTAAGTTTTTTGGTGTCGATAACAAGCGTTAAAGCAGAAATCTATCACGGCATTGATATAGATGATATATATTCTAAAAGCGACTGGAGCAGTAAGGATAATATTAAAAAAGCCATTGATGATTATACATTGTTGTTGCAATATCAAAATGATTTTACACAGTGTTCCGAGAGTGCATCTTCATCATTAACTTGCTATGATACGCTTTCCGAAGGAATATTAAATAACTTTTATGTTTATCCGGAAGCCAATATCAAAAAGTATCACCAATTTAAGGAAAGTTTGATTGAAGTATACGCAGCTCAAAACTGTAACAACAAATATTTATGGCCCAGCGGCAATTTATGTGATGTTAAAAGCAACAAAAATACACGAAAAATGCTCAATGAATATGTTCAAGATTTGCTGAATGTAACTAAGGATTTTATGATATCATATCTTCCATCTTTGAGAGAATATAAATAAATTGCAAGGTTTGGGTAGATAAGGGAAACGGGTTATGAAAAAATTTTTACTTAGCATGTTAATACTTTTGATTATGACCAATCAAGTATGGGCCGGCGAGGTTAAAAATCAGAAAAAAAATGTGCAACAGCAAGCCGAAATTATTTATAATGAATGTAATAACAGCATTACCGCCGTTGAAGAAAAAGATGTAATAGCCGGAAATGTTGCAGATGTAAAAAGAGTTCGTCTTATCAGAAAATGTATTAAGGATAACATTTTTAAGCAAGCCTCCGCAGTTTTGCAAGCTTCTCAATTGGATAGTTTTAAGCAATTTGTAAACACCTATGAAAATACTTTGACGGAGATGTATAAAGATTTATTTTTCTGTACCGATTATCAAGATGAATTTTGGTGTCAAGAACGAGCTGATGATGATATGTCTTTAGCTAAGTTAGTGCAGGAAAACAAATTAACCGATGAAATGTATAAATTGTTGATAGATGTATTGGACGCCAAAGAAGGCAATCTCATTTTTTAAGCGTTAAATGGTAATGTTAAGATATGAAAATATATTTGGCTAATTTAATTTCTTCTTTATTTGGGCTGGGGCGTTTGCCTGTTGCTCCGGCAAGTTTAACTTGTTTAATACTTATGCCGTTTATAATCCTTTTATGCTTTTTTGTAGAACAAGAATATCTTATTTGGCTAAGCGTATTAGTATTTTTAGTTGGTTTAATCTCGGTAGGAGTTGCTATAAGAAGAAAATACAATAAAGAAATCTCCGAAATAGTGATTGATGATGCGTTCGGTTTATTAACCAGTTTTGTTGTGTTTTCCGGACAGTTGTATCATAATCTTTCGTTATCTGCGGTTATAACCTATGTTGCGGTTTTTATTTTATATATAATGATATCAAACCTATTTAAGCACATCGGGCGTACCGAGGAGTACTCCAAGCTTTTTAATAATGCCTTTGGGATCTTTTTTGATGACATACTTATCAGCCTTTGCACGATTGCCGTATTCTTTTACTCACGGGGTGTAATTATGGGCGATATACATGTCTTTGTTATCAGAATCAGATAAGTACATAAGCGGTTTTAATAATCAGTTTTATAGCTCTCTTTTTATCCAGCACATAATTAAGCCCACTAAATAGTCTTGCTCTTGGGTGGTTAATTCTCGTTCCGGGGAAAATTTATGCCATTTATTAATACACCCTCTGCAGCAGCAAGCAGTTGCGTGTTGGGCAATAAATACGGGGTGTCCGCGCATGGGAGTCTGTTTGCCGTCATTGTGTGGATTTTTAACAGCGATTCGCTTGGCAATAAAATCTTTGGCATGGCTCTCAATTACTTCAAGACCTTTCTTTTGGATATACTCTCGGTCAACAGCTTTTAAATGAAAGCTGCTTCTAAACTTAGATTGCGCCAAACGTATTAAAATATCTTCGTACATAACTTATTTTTTAGGCGCTTATTTCTAAAAATCAAGAAAATAAAAAAATTTTATATAAAAGGTTGTTTCGGTTGAAAAAGAAATATAAACTTGTTAAATTGCAAAACAAAGAGGTGATAGATAATGTATGATGTTTATAAAATTCGTCAAGATTTCCCGATATTGCAAAAGCTTATAGAAGGCAAGCCGAATGTTTATTTAGATTCTGCGGCATCTGCCCAAAAGCCCAAAGCTGTAATCAATAAAATGAACAATGTTTTAAAAAACAGCTATGCCAATGTTCACCGAGGCACCTATGCTTTATCGGATAACATAACCGATGAATATGAAAAAGCCCGTATTATCGTGCAAAAGTTTTTAAATGCTCGCTCGGCTCAAGAAATCGTATTTACCCGCAATGCCACGGAAGCAATCAATTTGGTGGCTTACAGCTGGGCTATGGAAAATTTGCACCCAGGTGATGAAATTTTAATTTCTGAGGCAGAACATCATGCCAACTTAATTCCCTGGCAGATTGTCTGCCAAAAGAAAGGTTGTGCTTTAAGAGTTTTTAAAATCGGTGATGACGGAGCATATCTGCCGCATGAATTTACAAAATCTTTATCGGAAAAAGTAAAGCTGGTAGCGGTAACTGCCATGTCTAATGTGTTAGGCACTATCTTCCCGATTAAAGATATCGCGGCAAAGGCTCATAAAATCGGGGCTAAAGTATTAATAGATGCTTGTCAGGCGGCAGTTCATCAAAAAATAGATGTTCAGGATATTGATTGCGATTTTTTAGCTTTTTCCGGTCATAAGACTTACGGACCCACGGGTATTGGGGTATTATATGGTAAGTTGGAATTGTTAAAATCCATGCCTCCTTACCAAACCGGCGGAGATATGGTAGATAAGGTAACTTATCAATACACCACCTATGCCGAGCCGCCTTCACGTTTTGAGGCGGGAACGCCGGCGATTGTTGAGGCTATCGGTTTAGGTACGGCTTTGCGGTATATGCAAAAATTAGGTTTAGAAAATATTGCTCTTCATGAGCAAGAGTTGGTAAAATATATGTATGAAAAATGCCAAGAAATTAAAGATTTTAAGCATATCGGCAGTTTACCGAACAAGGGTGGAGTTTTCTCTTTTCAGGTTGGTAACATTCACCCGCAAGATTTAGCCTATGTCTTAGGCAAAGAGGGCGTCGCTATAAGGATAGGACATCATTGTGCTGAGCCGCTGGTGGAAAGAATGGGCTACAATTCAGTAGCCAGAGCCTCTTTTGGCTTATATACCACCAAAGAAGATATAGACGCTTTTGTTGCCGCGGTAGCCAAGGCTCAAAAGTTTTTTAGATAGGATAACGCTATGGATGAAAAGCAAGATAAAAATACGGATTTACCCAAAACGGAAATTGATGAGAACGAGGCTCGCCTGTTACAAGCTATGAGTATTGATGATGAACCCAAGACCGCTCCCGAATACATAGCCCAAGCCGGATCCCCGCTTAAAAGCGGTGAGGAGCCTGCTAAAATGTACGATATTGTGGAAGCAGCTAAAACAATATGCGATCCGGAAATTATGATAAATGTGTACGACTTAGGGTTAATTTATAAAATTAATCAACAAGAAAACGGCGATATTTATATTGAAATGACCTTAACGGCTCCCACTTGTCCTGTTGCCGGAGTTTTGCCCCAGCAGTTGGCTGATGCTGTTTCCCAAGTAAAAGGAGTTGGCAAGGTTGAGGTAAAAGTAGTATGGGAGCCGGCATGGAGTCTGGAAAGATTAAGCGAAGAAGCTAAAATGATGTTAGAGATGTTTTAAGGAAAAAGTTATGGAAGATATTGAAATTATAAGCGATAATTTATCTATGCTGGATGATTGGGAAGATAAGTATCAATACTTAATAGAACTGGGCGAAAAATTGCCGCCTTTGGAAGATAAATACAAAACCGATGAATGGAAAGTAAGCGGTTGTCAGTCGCAAGTATGGCTTGTTCCCGAGAATCATGACGGAAAATTGAGTTTTAGAGGCGACAGCGACGCCATAATGGTCAAAGGGATAATAGCTGTAATTATGGCAATTTATCAAAATAAATCTGCACAAGAGATAAAAAAAATTGCAGTAGAAAAAATTTTTGCTAAACTGGGGTTACAAGAACATTTAAGTTTAAGCCGCCGTAACGGAATGATGTCAATGGTAGATAAAATTCGTCATTATGCGGAAGAGTTTGTAAAGTAAAAGCGGATGAATATTCACGAATATCAAGCCAAAAAGATTTTACAAAGCTATGGAATAAAAGTGCCTGAGGGAGCCATAGCCTATACTCCCGGCGAGGCTAAAAGAGGTGCACAGAGAGTTTCTCCGCACGGACCATGGATGATGAAGGCGCAAATTCAATCCGGGGCACGCGCCGATGGACATTTTCTGGAAAAGAAAGCCGGTCGCAAAGGCGGAATTAGGCTAATCAAACATCGCAAAGATATTTTTACCGAAGCCGAAAAAATGCTTGGTTCTACGCTAGTTACCAAGCAAACCGGAGATAAAGGTAAAACGGTAAGCAAAGTTTATATTGAAAAATATTACAAAACCAAGCAGATGTTTTATGCCGGTTTGATTATTAACCGTAATGTTCCATGCATTACGCTTTTAATAACGCCGTCGACAACCAATGTTTTAGAGTTAGCAGTACAAGAGCCTGATAAAATTTTATATACCAATTTGGGTTTAGATGATGAGGTTACGGTTGAGCAAACAACCAAGATTTTAGATTTTTTGCATTTAAATGAAAAATATAGGGATGAATTAAGAGACTTCATTAATAAGATGCACAAAGCATTTTTAGAGCTGGATGCCATAATGATGGAAATAAATCCGGTAGGTATTGATAGTGAAGATAAATTAATAGCCCTTGATGCCAAGATTTCCTTTGATGATAATGCCTTATACCGTCATCCCGACATATGGCAGTTGCATGATGATTACGAAGATGATGCCGGCACTTTAAAGGCTGCACAGTATGGGTTTGGTTATTATAAACTTGATGAGGGCAGCATAGGCTGCATTGTTAACGGAGATGGGGTGGCATTGAGCATGGCAGATATGTTAGATGCCCATGGCGAGCAGATGGCTTGTTTTTTAAATGTTAAAGGCGGGGTTGACAAAGATAAAATCTCCTCAGGCATTAAAATAATTATGACTAATCCGCGTGTAGAAGGTATTTTAATTAATATTTTGGGTGGATTTTTAAGGTGTAATTTAGTTGCCGACGGAATTATTGCCGCTGCCTCGGAAGTAGGTCTTAATGTTCCGCTTGTAGTTCGTTTTGAAGGAACTAACAAAGACGAAGCCAAAGATATTTTAGATAGTTCCGGGTTGCCGGTTATACAGGCCGACAGTATGGAAGATGCGGTAGTAAAACTGGTTAAAGCCATGCGGGAGAGCGACTAATGTCTATATTGGTAAATAAAAGCACAAGAGTATTGGTACAGGGTATTACCGGCGTGCAGGCGTCTTTCCACGTTAAGCGGGCTCTGGCCATAGGTACCAAGATTGTCTCCGGCGTTTCACCGCAAAGGGGAGGCACTAAATATTTCGGAGTGCCGGTTTTTAACACGGTGCAAGAAGCGGTTACGGAAACTAAGGCCGAAGCCTCGGTTATGTTTGTTCCGGCACGGGCCGTTAAATCGGCGGTTAAAGAAGTTGTTGAAGCCGGTATAAAATTAGCGGTTATGATTGCTGATAATGTTCCCGTTCGCGATATGCTGGAAATAAAGACCATGTTAAAGGGGTCAGAAACTATGCTTATCGGTCCCAATACTCCGGGCATTATCACCCCTAAAGAAGCGTGTTTGGGTATTTTTCCGGAAAATATACACCAGCCGGGTAATATAGGGGTTGTATCTCGTTCATCAACGCTAACCTACGAAGCAGCCTTGGAAATTGACAGAGCCGGTCTCGGACAATCAACCGTAGTAGGGCTTGGTGATGATATGATTATCGGTACCGATTTTGTAGAAATTTTGAAAAGATTCCACGAAGATGATAACACCAAGGCCATTGTGTTATTAGGAAAATTAGGTGGAATGTATGAGGAAATATGCGCTCAATATTACGCCGATATTAAGCATAAAAAGCCGGTTATTGCCTATATCGCCGGAACGACCATGCCCTTTGATTATAAAATGGGTTATGCCGGTGATATTATTACGCATGGTAAAATCACCGCCGAGCACAAACGCGAAGTTATGCGTTCATCGGGTATGATTGTGGTCGAAAATTTAAGCCAAATCCACGAATATTTATCCGCACTCAAATAAAAAGTTATAATGAAAAAGCTTTTAAAATATATTTTGGATTTTTTACTTCCGCCTCGATGTATTTGTTGTGGTAAAATTAACTCTGATGATAACGGATTATGTGCTGAATGTTTTAATAAAATAACTTTTATAGCCAAGCCTTATTGTCAGAAGTGCGGTATGCCGTTTACGCAAACATCCGCCATAAATAAAAATATGCTGTGTCCCGAATGTTTATCGCAAAAGAAATCGGTTTTTCGATTGGCGCGAGCGGCCGTTAAATATGATGCTTTTTCTAAAAAGAGTATTTTAGCATTAAAATTTATGGATAAGACTGAAAATGCCCATATTTTTGCCAAGTGGCTTAAACTTGCCGGAGGCGATATTTGGCAACAAGGTGCCGATATATTAATCCCTGTTCCGCTTCATTATACCAGATTATTGAAAAGAAGATACAATCAATCGGCACTGTTGGCGCAAGAGCTTGGTAAGCTTACAGGTATCAAAGCAGATATAAGCAGCCTTATTAAGTATAAAGCCACTAAGCCGCAGTCGAGTTTTGCCCATCGTAATGCTCGAGCCGAAAATATCAAAGGAGCATTTAAGGTAAAAAATCCGGCAAATATAAAAGGTAAGAGGGTGGTATTAATCGACGATGTTTTTACCACGGGAGCAACAGCCAAAGAGTGTGCCAAAACTTTACGCAAAGCCGGAGCTTTATCGGTCGATATTTTAACCATTGCCAAGGTTTATAAGGGGTAATTACTTAAGTTTTTTCAATATTTTTTCAATTGAAGAATCAATAAGTTTGGCATGAGTTTCGCCGTCAAGTTCTTGTAGTAATTTTTCTTTGACCAAAGATACGGTTCTTAAACTTACAAGTTCATTTATTTCATGCTGAGTTTTTTCCATTTCGGCGGTGATGGTGTTTTCAACTTCTTTGCGTCTGGCAGCTAAATCAGCCTCAAGTTTATTTAAGGTATTTTCTTTAATAGCGGCGATTTCTCTGTTAGATTTATCCAAGATGGCATCTGCTTCATTTTTAGCGTTCAGAAATTTTTTTTCATATTGAGCCAGCAAAATCTGAGCATCATCGCGCAGTTTTTCGGCCTGAGTAATTTGTGATACGACATCGTCGCGATGCTTAACTAAAAAGGCTTTAAGAGCCTTAGCCACGGGCTTGGCTAAAAAGACCACAACCAAAACAAAAGCCATACCGACCCAAAATTCGGCTTCCAAGTAAAAAGGTTCGTTATGCTGCTGCGCAAAATCGGCGGCAGCATCAACGTTTTGAATTTCGGTAGCAATACTCTGAGTTTGAGTATTATTTTGCATTGCGGTCATTTTATATCCTAAGCCTTAGATTTTTTATTCGTTTTTGATTTTGTTTTTTTTACGTCCAACTTAGCAACGATACTGTCGGCTAATGTTTGCGAAATATGCTCAATAGCCTCCAGAGTTTCTTGTTTTTGTTTGGCGAGCATATGTTCACTATCAGCGATTTTCTTAGCTAAAGCTTCTTCGATTTCGGCTTTTTTTTCGGCGATGGTATCATCAAGTTCCTGTCGATTTTTGGCGATAGCCGCTTCGGCAGAATTTTTAGCTTTATCAAGAGCCTTATGGTATTTATCCAAAGAAGACAGCGCCTGTTTATTAATTTTTTCGGCTTTTTTAACAAAGTCGTCAATTTTTTGCCGGCGCTGTTTTAATACATCTTCAATTTTCGGAACAATAAACCAAGACATAACAAGCCACAAGCTGAAAAACGAGACAAGCAGCCAGAAAATTTGTGATACATATGTTGAAGGGTCGAGTTGCGGCATAGACTATTTACCGGTTAAAATAACCAAAGCAATAACCAAAGCGTACAAAGCAATAGCTTCAATAGCGGCAAATCCGGCCCAGCCATAGAGGTCAACATCTTTTTTAACCTGCGGATTACGACCGACGGTCTCAATCATGGTAGTCCAAAGTTTGGTAACACCCCAAGCGGAGGCCATCATGGACAAGGCACAAATTGCGGCAGAAATATAAGCTAACGGTTCCATATTTTTTCCTTTCCCAAAAAGTTAGTGATAATGCAAAGCATCGCTTAAATATATGCAGCTCAAAACAGTGTAGATAAACGCCTGTAAGAGAGCAATAAACATTTCAAAAATAATAATACAAGAATCAAACAGCAACGGAATTACTCCGCCGATTCCCATAGCAACAATAAAGCCTCCCAAAATTTTGAGCATAATATGCCCCACCGTCATATTAGCCACCAAACGAACGGTTAAGCTAAAAGGCTTTGATAACAGTGAAATAGCTTCAATCGGCACGACCAAAGGAGCCAAAGCCAAAGGTATACCTCTTGGCAGGAAGGTACGTAAGTATCCCCATTTTTTGGTTTTAACACCGACAACAATATTAAAACACAAAGCAAGTATTGATAAGCACCCCACAGCTGCCAAGTGTGAAGTAAAAGTAAAGCTGTAGGGAAACAAGCCTAAAAAGTTACCAAAGGCTATAAATAGGAATACGCTGAAAATAAATGAGAAATATTTTAGACCTTCTTTGCCGGTACAACCTTGCATAAGATTGCTGATAAATTCGTACAAAGCCTCAGGAACAGATTGAGCCAAAGAGGGCACAATGGTACGTTTTCTTAAGCAAAAGCCGAACAACAAGATGATTGAAGCCACGGTAATTACCATCAACAAAGCCGAGTTGGTAAACGAAACATCGTATCCGCCGATAGAAAGCGGTATAATCGGTTTAACTTCAAACTGTTCTAAGGGGCTGGCCATATTACATTACTCCTTCTTTGTCATCATTGCTCTTAAATGTTTTATAAATATTTAAGATTCCGGCCAATCCGCCAAAAATTAAAAACACGGTCAAACCCCATGGTCGGATATTAAAAACGTCGTCAATTAAATATCCGATACTTGCCCCCACCAGTACTCCGGCAATAAGTTCGGCGCTTATTTGAAAGCCGGTAACGGTATGAGCGGTCGCCGCAGATTTGACCTGCGGCTTTTTATCGGGGTCTAAGTGTTGTTGCTTAAACTCATCAATACGGGCATTTAATTTTCTAATATCTTCAGGTTCGGTCATTACTTATTATCATTTAAGCGGTTGTTTAAGTATTCGGTTAAAGCCTGATAGTTAGGTACACCGTAGATAATTTCATTTTTGCCATCGCCGGTAACTAAAAACGAAGGAGTACCTTGCATTTTAAGTTTATCAACAGCTTCTTGGCGTAACGATAAAATGTTTTGAGCCAAATCGTCATTTTTAAGGCATTGTTCAGCGGCTTCAGATTCTAGTCCGGCATCGGCGGCAAACAGCTTTATCTTTTTCTCAGAATCCAAGGAGAGCATCCAATCCCTCTGATTTTCGAACATTAAGTTGATAAATTTGCCTCGGTTTAATACCGGCACGCATTCGGAGAGCATGGCGCCCTGCATAGATTTTCTATCAAGCGGAAAGTTTACAAACGAGACTTTAATTTTACCGTTTTTAATAAAATCTTCTTCAAGCTTAGGCAAAATATTAAGGTGGAAATCGGCACAGTGTGTGCAACCCAAGGAAGAAAGTTCATAAATGGTAAGAGGAGCATTGCTGTCTCCCAAAGTATATACAGGAACAAAATTTATGCCCATGTTATTATCAAGTTTGGTGGCAATTCCATTTTGTTCTTGGGCAGAAGTATCTGGGGATTGGGCGTTGGCCGGACTTACAAGCGTAAAAGTTCCGTTATTGTAAACAAAACCTTTTAATGAAAGGTAAGAATAAGCACAGACCACATAAAGCAAGACCGATGTTATGACAGTGCTTAAAATGCGAATAATTTTCTCCACAATATCCTCCTATTTGTTATTTTTAAAAATACTTTCACCCAAAGATTTTAATTGTTCTTTCAATTCCGAGTTTTGTATTCCCTCAGTTACCTCGTTAATATAAGTTTGTTCTTGTTTGGTTACAAGTTTTTTATCCGGCTTATCTTCAGAAACAGTGGTTAAAGAGGTATTTATAAAAGCGTCATTTTGCATAATGGTAATTTTAGCAATGGCTTTATAGCCGAAAAAGGTATTTATTTTTTCCAAAATTATAGGCAGTTTATGCTGAATTTCCAGAGCAAATGCGCTGCCGGCGACTAAAAGGTGCAAAGTTCCGTCGTTGCGGCAGTTGGGTTTAAAAACAATTTTTTGCGGCATGGAATGTTCGGCAATTTCTTGACCGACGATATTCTGCCAGTTGCTTAACAGATCAATTTCAATTAAGCCCTTATTACCCAAAAGTTTTTTAATTAGGGGCGACATACTGGCAGATAAATTTTCCAGTCCTGCGGCTTTATGTTCGGCGGAAACGATATCTTTGTTTTTTTTGGTCATGAGAATAATCCTAGAGCTTAAAGTTGTGGAGCGGATGTTTTTGCCTTACGGTTTCCATGAGTTTATCGGAAGTTATGTGAGTATAGATTTCGGTAGTTGCAATATTTTCATGTCCGAGCATTTTTTGCACTGAGCGTAAATCGGCATGATGATTAAGTAAGTTGGTAGCAAAGGAGTGCCGCAAGGTATGCGGAGATATAAGCCTTGCATCTAAGTCGCATTCTAAAGCCAGCTGCTTTAGTTGTTTGAAAAAAGTATCGCGAGTGATGTGTCCGCTTTGAGCCGATTTTGAAGGGAATAACCATTGTGAAGTTTTGCCGTTTTTGCAAAACAGCTGACGATATTGTCCGTAAGTTTTAAGGCTGTTGAGTGCCTGAATTGAAATCGGGACGATTCGCTCTTTGGAACCTTTACCCTTAACCATAACTTGCTTTTTATCAAAATTAACGGCTCGTTCGGGTAGGGATACTAATTCGGAAACACGCAAGCCGGTAGCAAACATCAACTCAATCATAACCCCGATTCGCTGTATGGATGGATTGTTATGATTTTGCGCCTGGGAAATCAGCATAGATATTTGACCGGGAGTTAAAAATTTAGGTAAAGGCTTTTCCTGTTTAGGAGAAGAAATGTTCGCCGCCGGATTTTCCTTTACAATTTTTTCGGAAAATAAAAACTTGCAAAATTCTCTTAAAGCAGAGAGTTTGCGAGCCTGAGTTTTTGGGGCGTAGTAATGAGCGCCTAAAAACTGCATAAAAGATGATATGTCTTGTTCGCTGATATTTTGGGGTTCAACCGGGCAAACCTCAAAAAACTGGCATATATCGCGTTTATAGGCGGCAAGAGTATTAACGGCAACGCCTTTTTCGGCGGCCATCATATCTAAAAAGGACTGTAACTCAAGCTTACTCATCTACTTTGTGTAATCGATAGCTACATCTTTTTCAACGTGGTGTGATATCGGTGTAATATCTTTGGTTGCTACAAA
Source organism: uncultured Alphaproteobacteria bacterium (assembly GCA_944392295.1). GTDB lineage: Bacteria > Pseudomonadota > Alphaproteobacteria > RF32 > CAG-239 > CAAFZY01. The sequence continues at coordinate 157,323 of CALXWE010000002.1, read as the reverse complement.
AAGCACGCCGAGAATAACGACCAAAATTAAAACCCAGTAAATCCAGCTAGAATTTTTTTGTTTCATGTATAATACCTCATAAAAAATGTTGATAAATAAGGATAAGATTTATATTATCTAGCATAATAAGTTTGAAAGAAGCGTTAAACACAATGATAAAAAATATAAACAAAATAATTCTTTTGGTAGGGTTAATGGGCAGCGGCAAGACCAGTGTAGGTAAAAGGCTGGCTCAAAAACTCAATTTACCGTTTGTTGACGGCGACAGAGAGGTGGAAAAAGCGGCAGGTTTGTCGCTTGTAGACGTATTAAAATGCTTCGGAGCGGAAGAATACCGCGCCGGAGAAATGCGGGTAATGAAGCGTTTGTTGCAAGGCGAGCCTTGTGTTTTGGCTTCGGGCGGTGGTTCGTTTGTAGCCGGGCCCACGAGAGAAATGGCAAAAACGCATGCCTTAACCGTATGGCTTAAAGCCGATGTTAATACCTTGTATCACCGTACGGCAGGTCGCAAGCATCGTCCGTTTTTAATGGGTGCCGATACCAGACTAAAAGAACGTTTGGAAAATTACATTAAAGAGGAATATCCGTATTATTCGGAAGCCGATATCGTGGTAGAAACCAAAGATGAAAGGGTTGAAAATACGGTTAATAGGGTAATTAAGGCTATTGATGATTTTTATCAGGCGGAGGGACAAAATGCGTCACGATAATAGGTTGGAAAACGAGTTAAGAAACATTGAAATAAGTGTTAATGTTAATGCTTATGCCGAAGGTTCGTGTTTAATAAAATGCGGCAATACGCATGTTTTGTGTACGGCTTCAGTAGATGATAAGTTGCCGGCTTGGCTCAAAGACGGTGATAAAGGATGGATAACGGCTGAATATGCATTGCTGCCGCGCTCCACTCGTACCCGTGTCAACCGTGAGACCAAAGGTCCTACCGGACGCACGCATGAAATACAAAGGTTAATAGGCCGTTCTTTGCGAGCCGTAACTGATTTGAGTTTATTAAAAGGATATTTAATCCAAATAGACTGCGATGTTTTACAAGCTGACGGCGGTACACGTACGGCATCTATTACCGGAGGGTTCGTAGCTTTGTATTTAGCGATTGAAAAGATGTTCAAAGAAGGCAAAATTGAAAAAAATCCGATACGCGAGTTTGTAGCAGCCATATCCTGCGGTTTGGAAGGTGACACGGTTTTGCTTGATTTAGATTATGATGAAGATTCTTCGGCTCGAGCTGATACCAATTTTGTTTTAACTGAAAGCGGTAAAATTGTTGAGGTTCAAGGAACGGCCGAAGGAACTCCGTTTACCAAAGAACAGTTTGAAGAACTTTTTGCCATGGCGCAAAAAGGGATTGCTCATTTAATTACATTACAAAAACAAGCATTGGAGATAAAATAAATGAAGTTTTCCGAACTGATATTTGCAAGCCGCAATCAAGGTAAAATCGCCGAAATTACGGAGATGTTGGCTCCTCTTGGCATAAAAGTAAAATCTGCTCTGGAGATGAATTTGCCCGAAGTTGAAGAAACGGGAACTACATTTGAAGAAAATGCTGCCTTAAAGGCTCTGGAGATAGCTAAAATAACAGGTGTTCCGTGCTTAGCAGACGATTCGGGGTTATGTGTAAAAGCTCTTGATAACCGTCCCGGAGTTTATTCGGCGCGTTATGCTCCCAATCGTAATTTTGATTTAGCAATGGATAAGTTGTTAGCTGAAATAAGGGAAAGCGGCAGCAATGACCGCTCGGCATATTTTGCCTGCGTTTTGGTACTTGGCTTTCCAAGCGGCGAATATAAGGCATTTGAGGGCAGGGTAGACGGCGTTATCACCATGCAAAAGCAAGGAAACGGCGGATTCGGATTTGACCCGGTTTTTGCTCCCTTGGGGTACGATAAAACTTTTGCCGAATTAGGTTCGGATGTTAAAAATAAAATTTCGCACCGTGGTCGGGCATTACAAAAGTTTTTGGCATATTTGCAAGAAAATTAAGTTGTATTAAATGGCACAAAACATTTTCAACATTGCTCAGAGTTGTTCGTTTACCGATACCTTGGCTGAGCATTTTACCAAAATGTATGAGAATAATCCGCAAGAGCTTTCTCAAGTTTTGTTTTTGTTGCCGAACCGCCGTGCCTGTTTATCTTTACGCGATGCTTTTGTGCGTCTTAACGGCTTAAAGCCGACCATTTTACCCAAAATGGTTCCGATAGGCGATATTGAAGAAGATGACATTTTTTTGCAGTCGCAAGACGGCGGAGAGTTACTGCAAAAACTGCCTCCGGCAATTAACAAATATGAGCGCCGGTTTTTGTTTGCCCGCCTGATAGTTTCCAAACCTTCACAGTACGGTCTGCCGGAAATGACTTTTGCTCAAGCCTTTGCTTTGGCCGGAGATTTGGCAAAATTTATGGATGAAATGTACAATGAGCAGCTTTCTTTTGAAGGCTTAACGGATTTAGTTCCGGCCCAATATGCTTCTCACTGGCAAGATACATTGCAGTTTTTAAAAATCGTAAGCCAGTATTGGCCGGCAATTTTGCAAGAACGAGGTGTGGCCGATGTGGCTGAACGCAAAAACATTTTGCTAAAAGCTCAAGCTGAAATATGGGCTCAAAATCCGCCGCAACATAAGGTCGTAGCGGCAGGTATTACGGCCGCTTTTCCCGGTATGAAGGAACTTTTGAAAACTTTGGCATCATGCGATAGCGGAGAAATTTACTTATACGGGTTAGATACCTATTTAAGCGATGACGATTGGCAAAAAGTGGATGAAACCCATCCGCAGTTTGAGCTAAAGCAACTTTTGGATTTTTTGAAGATAAGCCGCTTTGAGGTTAAAGAGCTTTTAGAGCCGCAAAACCCCGAGCGGGAAGTTTTGGTATCTGAAATTATGCGTCCGGCGGCAACAACGGTAAAGTGGCGTTTATTAAAAGACGATTCGCTGGGAAAAAAATGTGTTGAAGGCTTAAAATTAATTTCGTGTAATGATATGGGACAAGAAGCCTCCGCCATAGCGGTTTTAATGCGTGAGGTATTGGAAGTTCCGACTAAAACGGCGGCATTGGTAACACCCGATAGAGTTTTGGCAAGAAGAGTGGCTGCCGAGTTGGAGCGGTGGAATATTAAAATTGACGATTCGGCAGGTAAGCCGTTGCATTTAACACCGCTTGGAATTTATTTAAGGGCGATAATCCGCGTTATAGAAGAAGATTTTTCGCAAAGTTCGGTACTGGCTCTGGCAAAAAGTCCGTTTATGCGGTTGGGTAAAAGCTTGTCTGACTTGCGTCGCAGTTTAAGGCAGTGGGAGTTAGAGGCAAGAACTCCGACTTATTCGGATAATAAAAAACAAATCCCCGAAGAGCTTGAAGAATGGCTCAATAAATTAAAGAACATAATGCAGCCGTTGCAGGAAAAGTACGCCTTGGCAAAGGAGGATTTCAAGGCTTTGCTGACTTGTCATTTGGAGGTAGCGGAAAGACTTGCCGATGAAGAAAGAGAGAACGAGTTAAACAGCGGGGCAAAAATCTTATGGAAGGGGGAAGACGGCAGAAAAGCGGCGGCGTTGTTTGCCGAAATTTTGCCCGAGACTAAAGTTTTGGAAAAGATAGAACCAAGTCAATATTTACCGATTTTAACCTCGTTAATGTCAGCCGAGACGGTTCGTCCGGTTTACGGCACGCATCCGCGTTTAAAAATTTTAGGTCCGATAGAAGCCCGTTTTAATCATTACGACACGGTTATAATCGGCGGAGTTAATGAAGGAGTATGGCCCAAACTGCCCTCAAGCGACCCGTGGATGTCAAGACCCATGAAAAAAGATTTCGGACTTTCGTTGCCGGAAAGAGCGATAGGCGTTACGGCGGCAGATTTTTGCCAGTTGCTGTGTGCCAAAGAGGTATATTTAACACGTTCATCAAGAGTTATGGGAACACCGATGAATAAATCGCGGTGGTTATTGAGGCTTGAAACGGTTTTAAATGCGTGCGGTTTTCCAAAAAATATTTTGCTTGACGGTAAATATTTAAGTTTGACATCTTTGCAAGATGAAGGTTATGAGGCAGATAAGGTAAAAGCTCCTACGCCGTGTCCGCCGATTAAAGCACGTCCCCGCAAATTATCGGTCAGTTCGGTAGAAACATTAATCCGCGACCCATATGCGGTATTTGCTTCCAAAATTTTACGATTAAAGCCGTTAGATGAACTGGATAAACAGCTATCTCCGGCTGATTACGGAAATATAGTACATGCCGTTTTGGAAGAGTTTAATAATCTTTACCCTTCCGCTCTGCCGCTTAACGCCAAAGAAGAATTAATAAAAATCGGGCAAGACCATTTTACTCAAAGCCAAATAAATACGGAAGTAAGAGCATTTTGGTGGCCTAAGTTTTTAAATACCGTGGAGTGGTTATTATCAACGGAAAAACCGTACCGAGAAGGTGTTGCCAAAGTCTACAGCGAAGCCAAAGGTTCAATAACTTGGCAAGCTCCGGCGGGAGATTTTACGCTTGAAGCCAGGGCCGACCGCATAGATATTAACCGCGACGGCACGGCCAATATTATAGACTACAAAACCGGCGAACCGCGAAGCAATGCGGAAGTACAAAAAGGCTATGCTCCGCAGCTTCCCTTAGAGGGATTGATTGCCTCTCAGGGTGGATTTTGCGATAAAAGCGGTAACAAAATTCCAACCACTCAAGTTGATAGGCTGATTTACTGGAAGTTAGGTGAAAAAACGGTAGAAATTAAAGAGACGCAAGATTTACTGGAACGCACATCTGAACAGATAAAAGAACTTGTGGCGTTATTTGATTTTGAATCTACGCCGTATTTGGCTCGCCCTAATCCCAAACATTTGCCTAAATATTCCGATTACGAACATTTGGCGCGAGTAAAAGAGTGGTCAACGGAGGAAAGCGATGACTGACGAAGTTCTTACCCAAATTAAGCTTAAAAAAGACAGCTTATCGCAAATAGCCTCCCGCCAACAGAAAGCTGCGGCTCATCCCGAACATTCGGTATGGGTGGAAGCTTCGGCCGGAACCGGCAAGACCAAGGTGTTAACCGATCGTGTTTTAAGATTGTTATTATCGGGAATAAGTCCCTCTAAAATTTTGTGTTTAACATATACCAAAGCAGCGGCGGTAGAAATGAATGACCGTCTTGCCAATCGCTTGGCAAGTTGGGCGGTTATGACTGATGACAAGTTGGAAAATGAGCTAAAAGAGCTTGTCGGAGGTAAGGTCGATGATAAGCTTAAATCGCAGGCTCGAGTATTATTTGCCACGGTGCTGGAAACACCCGGGGGAATGAAAATTCAGACCATACACAGTTTCTGTCAGGAAATTTTAAAACGCTTTCCTTTGGAAGCCGGCATATCGCCTTATTTTTCGGTAATGGATGACCAAACCGCCAAAGAAGCCCTAAACGGGGTATGTAAAAAACTCATCTTAAAAATTGAACAAGAGCCGGATACAGCTCAAGGACAGGCCATTGCTTATTTGACTTCGCACATTAAAGAGTTTAAATTTCCGGATTTATTGAAAACATTAACCGAAAAACGCAACCAAATTGTTCGTACTTTGCAAAAATTTCACGGCATTAGCGAATTTTTGGCAGCTTTAAGAGCCAAGCTCGGCGTAAAAGAAAACGAGAGCGTGGAAAAAGCTAAAGAAGAGTTTGGATTGCAACTGGATTTAGCTCTTATCAAACAAGTCGCTGAGAGCCTGTCCCAAGGAACATCAACCGATGTTAAAAAGTCCGAAATTTTATACGGATGTTTGCAACATTTTGATTATGATGCTTACAAGCGGGCATTTTTAATCAAAGACGGTGAAATTTTTGATAAATTAGCCACCCAGACGCTACAAAAGAAAATCCCTGATATTGTTGATAAAATGCAGTTGCTAGCCTTTGCCGTGCAGGATTTTGAGAAGCATTTACAAGAAATAGTTTTATATAACTCCACTCGTGCGGTTATGTTTATTGCCAGCGACTTAGCCTCAGGTTACGCCGAATATAAAAAACAAAATTCGCGTTTGGATTATGAAGATTTAGTGGTCTTAACTCGTAATCTGCTGGAAAGGGAGGGCGTTGCCCAGTGGGTTCTGTTTAAGTTAGATGGCGGCATAAGCCACATTTTAATAGATGAGGCGCAAGATACCTCGCCTGAACAGTGGGCAATTATTAAAGCCGTAACCGAAGAGTTTTTCTCAGGGCTTGGGCAATCGGAAAATGTTCGTACGGTTTTTGCAGTGGGCGACCGCAAACAGTCTATTTACAGCTTTCAGGGCGCCGACCCCGAAGAGTTTGATAAAATGTATAAACATTTCAGTACCAAGGCGGCAAATTTTTCCAAAATAAGATTGGATGTATCTTTCCGTTCCACAGAGGCGGTACTGGAAACGGTAAATCATTTATTTGCCTTAGATGAGGCCAAATCCGGAGTGGTTATAGAAGGTGAGGCGGTTTGCCATCTGCCGTATCGTGTCGGGGAGGCCGGAAAGGTAGAAGTTTGGGAATTGGAAGAAGCCGATACCGATACCGAAGATGATATCTGGTATCCGCCGGTAGAAAGAAAAGTCAAAGCCTCATCAAGCTCCAAATTGGCTCATCGTATAGCATTACATATTAAGAATATGGTAGAAAGCGGGGAGCTGTTGGTTTCCAAAAACCGTCCGCTAAAATACAGCGACTTTATGGTTTTGGTACAACGTCGCAATGCTTTTATTGAAGAGTTTGTACGAGAATGCAAAAATTTAAATGTTAATATCAGCGGGGTGGATAAATTAAAACTTTTAGAGCAAATAGCGGTAGAAGATTTAATTTCACTTGGTAAGTTTTTATTATTGCCGGAAGATGATTTAAGCTTGGCAGAAGTGCTAAAATCACCACTGTTTGGCTTAAATGACGACGATTTATTTGCACTTTGCTATAACCGCGGCAAAGAAAGTTTATGGTCAAGAGTAAAAAATAACGATAAATATCAAAACGTTGCCACTGAATTAAACGAGCTCCTTAATCGCTCCGATTATAGCCGCCCATTTGAACTGTTTGCCTATGTTTTGGGTCCGCTTAAAGGCAGAGCCAAGATTGTCGGCAGACTAGGCTCGGAAGCCGAAGATGCCATTGATGAATTTATCAATTTGACCTTAAGTTTTGAAGATGAGCATAATCCTGATTTACAAAGTTTTATCAACTGGATAAGTTCAAGCGAAATAGAAGTAAAACGAGAAATGGAACAAGAGCACGGCAATGCGGTGCGCATTATGACGGCACACGGCTCCAAAGGTTTGCAAGCCCCGATTGTTATTTTACCCGATACAACCCGTGTGGCAAAAACCGATAAATCGCAAGGACTTTTATTTGGCGAAGATGATTTAGCGTTGTATCCGCTTTCGGCCAAAGAATATGATGATAATTGTTTACAAATCCATGAAAAAAATGTGCAAAAGCAGTTTGATGAGTATCGCAGGCTTTTATATGTAGCCTTAACCCGAGCCGAAGATAAGCTTTATATTTGTGGTTATAAGCAAAAGAATGCGGTTAATGAAAAATCGTGGTATGCTCTGTGTGAAAAGGCCTTTGCCGATTTTGGCTTTAAGGATGAAAAAAATCATTTATGCCATGAAAGCAAACAACAATTTACGCCTCAAGGTAAAGAAGAAGAGGAAGGTGTAAAGTTTGCAAAAGTAAATAAAGAGGCTTGGCTTAATTTAGAGGCTAACAAAGAAACGCCGTTATCTAAGCCCTATACCCCGTCTCGCCCCGAAGATGAAGACGATACACCGGTTGCATCTCCTTTAAGCGAGAGCGGTAATTATTTCCGCCGCGGTACGATAATCCACAAACTATTGCAGTTTTTACCAGGTCAAGGTTCATTAGCACAAAAACAAGAATTGATAAGCACATATTTAGCAAAAAATGCTCCTGAACTTAGTAAAACGGCTCAAGAGGCAATCAAGCACGAAGTGCTAAGTTTGTTAAGTGATGAAAAATTTGGTTTTATTTTCGGCCCCGGTTCGCAAGCCGAAGTTCCGATAATGGGTGAGGTTGAAGGTAAAATTATATCGGCACAACTTGACAGATTGATAGTAAACCAAGACAAAGCGGTTATTGTCGATTTTAAGACCAATCGTCCGGCAGCAAGTACTTTACAAGATGTTCCGGCAGGCTATATTCGCCAACTGGACATTTATAAACAGCTGGTAGCTCAAATTTATCCTGACAAAAGTGTTGAAAGCTATATTTTATGGACCAATACATCCCGATTGATGAAAATAAATTAAAATAAGGGTTGTTTTTGGAATAATTGGCTTTAATATAAGAGCAACATTAACTATATATTATAGATAACAGTTAAGAAAGGAAAAAGTTATGCAATCAATTAACGACAATCAATTTCAAGAAGAAGTATTAAATTCCAAGGGTTTGGTTTTGGTAGATTTTTGGGCAGAATGGTGCGGTCCGTGCCGTCAGTTAGGTCCGGTATTGGAAGAAGTATCCAAAGAAATGGGCGGAGCAGTTAAAATTTGTAAAATGAATGTAGATGAAGCTCCTAATACAGCAGCTCAATATGGTATCCGTAGTATTCCGACAATGTTTTTGTTCAAAGACGGCAAGCAAATTGATACCAAAATCGGCTTCAATTCTCAGGCTGCCATCGTTTCTTGGCTGCAATCGCACAAATAATTGCGTGATATTAAAAAAAACCGGCTTGATGCCGGTTTTTTTAACATTTCTGTAATCTTATTTTGGTTGAATGGCGATAAAAAGTGTATTATAAATAGCACAAGAAGGTAAAAGAGGATTATGGCAAATGGTCAAAATTAACGATATAGATTTTTCAGATATTTACATTACACCTGAAAAGGTAGCATATATTCCGGACGATTTAACGGAAAACGGATTGCAGATATTCGTAGCTTCTGATTTTGAAGATTTTTATAAACTTGTAGAAGAATCGTATGACGGAAATTCAAGTTATTCGGTGTTATACGAAAACATTTTTTTCCGTGTCGAACGCAGTATGACGATTACAGGCATTCAGTATTGTATCCGTAAAATGCCGCGAGTTGTACCTGACTTTGACACTCTTGGATATCGTAAAGAATTATCGACCTATTTAAACGGTTTGTGCAAAGCTTCAGGTTTAATACTGTGGGCAGGTGCTACAGGTTCCGGTAAAACGACTTCAATTTCAGCTTTATTAAAAGAGTTTTTGGTAAGAGAAGGCGGCTTTGCCTATACAATTGAAGACCCGTCAGAAATGCCTTTAGATGGTGAATATACAGCCCTAAACGGTTCTTTCGGATTATGTAAGCAAACACAACCGATTAATAACAACTGGGGCGAGTCGTTAAAATCAGCTCTGCGTTCTAAACCGCGTTATATCATGGTAGGTGAGATACGAAGCCCTGATGCGGCAAGTGAGTGCTTGCGTGCCGCCACATCAGGACACTTGGTATTGTCTACCATTCACGCCAATAATATCCCTGATGCTATTAACTCTATTGTAAAATATGCATCGTCTTCGGATATGAGTGAGGCATTAGCGTATGACCTGTTATCGCGTGGTATGTTAGCGGTAATGCACCAATCTTTAAGAGGTGTCGGAAAAAAGACCCCGATTTTAAGATTTTTATTTGCCAACCCTGATACTACTAAGGGCTGTCAGGTAAGAAGTATTATAAAGAGCGGTAAGCTTAACCTGGCAACGCCGATAGAAACGCAAATGACACGTATGGCGCAGGGTAGACCTTTGTTTGAAGATTTATAAAACAATAAAAAATCCCCGAGTTAATCTCGGGGATTTTTTATTGATGCTTTATTCAAAAACCCAACTTATGGTATTGTGATTTTTACAGTACTGTTTAGCTGTACTTTCTGATACAGGCAAAGCTAAATCTCCGCCCCAGGTAAATTCGGTGTTTACATTTTCAGAAGTAAGACTTATGGCGGTTAGGCTCAAATTTTGTTCCTGAGTTACGGGAATTGTAAGCAATCCCAAACAAGCCGATTTACTAATATTAGGAACAGAAATCATAAATTGTCTGGTACCGGGCATAACCATATTGCCTTCAATATCTTGCCCGATAATAAACTCTTTACCCATGGAGCTGATAACTTTGCCGCCACGCAGTAAAGTATCCGGTACAAGTTTGTTATCAATTGCACTTTGAGTATTAAGTCCCCAGTAATCCGGGCGTACTCGGTAGTGATTATGAATAGCTTCTGCCAAAGTAAAAACTTCCTGTCTGGTTTCAGAAAAAAGCTCTTTACCGGCCGGAGCAAAGATTGCGACCAAAGCAAGCAGAATCAGGGCAACAACAGTCGCCAAGCTCCATCGATACTTGCTGTTTAACAAGTATCGACAGTATTCTCGGCATTTTGCAAGGTAGGAGTTAAACATTTTAAGCACCCATAGAGCTGGTAATTTGGTCTTGCATTTCGAACACGCCGAACACAGCCCAAGCAATAACGCCGGCAACGGCAAGAAGTGCGGCCATATTTAACAAGGAGGCCTTTTGTTCAATCATATAAACAGATTCTTCAAGCCAATCTTCGGCCAATTTTTCCAGAGCCTCTTCAAAGTTATCCAATTCTGAATAAATTTTTAAGTCGGCAATAATTTCTTTATCCGGAAAGTTAAGACCTGTTTTCATTAAGGCCTGCCCCAAGTTATCACCGTTTTTAATAAAGGCCAAAGTCTTATCAATACGTTCTTTCAAGTAAGCATTAGAATCACGGCGCAGCGACTGTAATGCGGTAGAAACCGGCACACCGCCTTTAACCAATGCAGACAGAGCCAAAAGCCAGGTAATGCCGATAAATACTTTATACAAAGACCACGGAGGAAGATTATCAATCACGGCTCTTATCGGGCCGGTCCAAATACCGATTGTAAGGTAAATAACAAGCATAACAATAGGGAATGAAATAAAAGCAATGAGCCAGTTTTTCTGAATCCAACTGGAAATGTCAACCAAAGTACGAGCTGTTCCGACCCAACGTACACCAGGGGCGGCATCAATCATAGGCGGCACCATGTAAGCACCAATAGCGTAAATAATTAAAATAGACATCATAAACAGAAATGACGGGTATGAAATTGCACCAATAATAGGGCGTACCATTTTGGTAGAACCTTCGGTAACTTTAATAAGGTTTAACAAAGCACTTTCCAAGTCAGATACGTCACCCACAGACAACATCAAGCGTTCACGGCTAGGAGCCCAACCTTTTAAGGCATCAGAAAAAGGCATACCGTTTTGGAGAGCTCTACCCCAGCTGGCAAGTGCAATAGCCATAGGTTCACTTGGGTTTTTACCACCATTTGTAATACCGTCGTGAAGCATATCAAGAGCGTCCATCAACGAGAAGCGGTTTCTCATCAAAGCTGCCAGTTTACGGTAGATTTTAAGGCGAGTTTCATTAGAAAAGTTACAAATCATCTTTGCGTAGTAAACTTCAATAGAGTTTAATGAACGCATAGCCTTGGCAAAACCTGTTTTTTTCTTTTCAGCCATATATAATCACTCCTAGTAAACCGGACGCTGGTCAAGCAGTCCGCACCAACGTTCCACTTCATCCAAGTCAATATAACCTTTGAGCATTCTTTCAAGAGCGGCATCACGTAAAGGTCTTCCGTCAAGTTCGCTGGTCCAGTAATCGATAGCCCGTTTGGTATCGCCGCTAATCATTAATTGTAAGAACATAGCATCCGGCAGTATAATTTCCGGCACTGACATACGTCCGCTAAAACCTTTATAACCGCAAAACTTACATCCGTCGCCGCGAATAAAAGTATTTTCAATACCAAATTCTCCCAAAGCCGTTTTTAACCTTTCAAATGAGGGGTCATTCATTCTTTCTTTAATAGATTTACGACAATAAGGGCAGAGTTTACGGAACAAACGTTGTGAAATAAGTCCTTTCATTAATTCCGGATCGCCAAGCATATAAGATTGAATACCCATATCACGCAAACGGGTAATAATTGCCGGTGCCGAGTTAGCGTGCAATGTAGACCATACACCGTGACCGGACAGGGCGCCTTTAAACGTTAATTCGGCAGCAGACAGAGAACGAATTTCGCCCACCATCATAACATCAGGGTCGGAACGCAGAGCTGCGTTTAAGGCCTTAGTAAATTCGGCTTCTTTTTCTTCTTCGGTGTTAGCGTTAGTAACCGGCATCTGTCTTGCACCAGGTATCGGGTACTCCGGCGGATCTTCCACGGTAATAAGGTTAATTTCATAGTTTTTTTCTTGCAAAAGTTTAATCATATTTCTTTGCAAGGTAGTAGATTTACCAGAACCCGTAGGTCCGGCAACAATATTTAGTCCGACTGGCACGGCGCGTAAGCGATAGAATAAATTTTCTTCTCTTTCGCCGAAACCCAGTGATTTTAAGTCTGAGCTTCCATCTGGGTTATCATCGGCGTACAACAGACGCATAACCAAGTATTGTGAACCGAAAGCAATAGGGTTAAATTGCAAACGAATAGCCAACACATTGTGAGGCAACATCAATTTACCGTTAGAACCACGCAAAGGCGTTTCACCTAACTTTTGAGCACCCTGGAATTCATTTTGAGCATAGTTTGAGTCTGAAATATCGGCAGAAGCGAATGCGGCACGGACAAAAGCTTCGCCCCATTCTTTATTATATTCCATTTGACGTTGCATCATACCGTTAACACGGAACATAATAACGGCAGAATCTGCGACAATTACGTGAATATCCGACACTTTCTGAGCCGAGGCGCGAGATATAACGTTAATGAAGTCTATCTGCATCTGCATTTGATCCAGATTATCCACATCAACGTCAGCGACACCTGAGCCACGTTCGGCATATGCATAAATGGCGCTTATTTCATTTTGGCTAACATATTCGGCGGCTTTAATCGGTATTTTTCTTTTTTTGATGGTTTTTTCGAAGTTATAAACCGGTCCGTCAAAACGGTGGTCTTTAGAAACCAAATATGTACCATCGGAAAATAAGGCAACCAAACGCCTTGTTTCATCACTGATTGATATATCCGATCCCGGAAGAGTAAGCAATTTGTTACCATTAGCAAACAAATCTTCTAAGATGTTGTGCTTTTTGGTTTGTTCATTATTATTTTCAACCAAATAAGAGCCGGAGGATGATTGTCCGGCCTTATTTTGTTCGTCAGATGTTTCCGAGGGATTAGCCATTCTACCACCTCAAAAATTACTTAACAAACATTCCTGTTCCGAGGGAAGGCACACCCTTAGACGATGCTAAATCGGAACTTTCCTTTTTCTTTATAACAGGCTTAGCAGCCGGTTTGGTATTGCTTGTGGTTGCAGTTCCTTCCATATTATCCGGTTCCATAGTCATGGCACTTCCGGTAGTGTACAGGTAGTCTTTCAAGCCGTTTCTGTCAAACTGTATGTAGCGAGGTGTAATATCCTCAATAGCATGACCAGTTTGCAAAACGGTTCCCTCACGAGCCAAGAAAGATTCCCCGTTTTTATTAATCAGTTTAGCTACCAGATTATCACCTTGTCCGGTAATTTCCATAATAGCATATTCTTTAGCAATATTAATCGGAGTAATTTTGGCATCGATTGACGTTGAAACCGGAACTTTAGAATCATTTTCGCCATTTCCGGAGAAAGGATTCTGTTGCCGATTTTTAGCAGCCAGCTCATCGGCCTCAATACGTTTTTTAAGCTGGATATTTTGAGCAGTTAAGCTTGCCAACGTACGGTCGTGATTACTTTTGGCATTGTTTGCGCTTTGTACGGCTTTGTTTGATAATATGGTCAAGTTCTCAAGCTTTTTCTTAAAATTATCTACCAAAGCTTTACGATCTTCTTCAATCTGACGCATTTGTTTATAAATTGCGGCATTGTCGGCAATCCATTTTTGGTTTTGTTCCAACATTTTATTCATATAAGCATTCAAAGCCTTTTTCTGTTTGAGCTTTTCAAGTTCAATTTCTTTTTCTTTTAATATCTGTTGTTCACGCAGAACTTTTGCTTCTTGTTCTTTTTGCCATTCAAACTCTTTACGTTTTTTCTCCTCTTCAGCGGCTCTTTTTTCTTCAATAGCCTTAGTACGTTGAGCTTTAATAGCTTCAATTTCATTACGAACTTTTTCGCGTTTTAACTCCAAAGTCAACAAAGTGGTTTGTTTTTCAATATCGGACATTTGATTAAACAAATCATCATTAATCTTAGACAACACCCCTTCTCCGAATTTTTCATCCTGAGATACAACCGGATTTTTAGCTGCTTCCTCTTTAGGAGCCATAAGAGGAGATTTTTCAGCATTTGCAGCGGTTGCAGCTGGCTGGTTTTCGGGAGTTTCATTTTCCACGCCCAAAGAGAAGTCCATATCGGCATCAAAATCAGGAGCTTCCGGAGAAACATTTTTCTGAGCGGAATTACTTTGCGGAGCCGGAACCGGAGCTGCGACACCGTCACCGGCAGCAGTTTTGGGAGCATTGGCTATAGGATTAGGAGTATTTTCGCCATTAGTATCAAGCGGAATAACGTCTTGAGTATTTTCCAACGTGGTTGGCAGACTAATATCCATTTCCATGCTGTCAGCGGGTGCGGGAGCCTGGGTTGGAGCCTGAACATTTGCTTGAGCTGCAGCTGGTTTTTCATCTACCAAAGAGACCACACCTTGAGCCGAGCTGTTTTTGGCAACACCTAAAGTCAGCAACGATACAACAGTTGCCGTGACTATATTTTTATTTAAAAGCTTATAAGACATATATTGCTCCTTCGTAATACCAATTATGGTTGTTTGTATCATATTTAAGAGTATTAATCTTAAGTCCTGAAAAATTCATTAACAAACCCATCCATTGTTGCGGATCATGGTTAGATGTAAAATTGAATTTTACAGATCTGTACACATTTTTCTGCGGCGATGTCCACGATTCTGTTGACATGTTAATAGGCATTTGTATAGCCTGAAAAGTATCATTTAAGGTATTAACCAAGTCAACCCCGTTCATTTCCGGCGGAGAGTTTAAGGTTTTAATATCCTTAATAGGCACAGAAACAACAACGCTGTCACCTCTTGCCGAAATTGAACGGCTTGAGAAGGTGACACCCGATTCGTTTAAGGCTTTATCAATCCATGACAAACGCCCCACCTCTCTTCTCCAAGAGGTAACTAACCCTGTAGGGGTGCAAGTAATTCCCTCAATTTTCCAGCCTGGTGTAACAATACCGACTACATCCTTAGTAGCCTTAAAACATTTCTCCAACACAGCCTGAGGATCTTGAATACTCTCCCAAGGTTTAGGTTCCGGCGGAGGCGGAGCCTTTTCAAGTTTTTTAATCGGAGCCGGAGCGATAATCGGTTTCTTGGGAGGAGCCAAGAATATAGAATTAATAAGGGTAGAAACAAGCCAAATAGCAACTACGGCTACTGCGGCAACCACAGCAAACAATTTCGGACCGCGCAAAGCATGAATTTTTTGTAGTTTAACTTCAACGCCTTTATCAAGCAACGCTTCCAAAGATTGACTTTCGATATCTTCCAAGCCCCATTCGGCCGGAGCGATTTTTCTTCCCCAATCCGGAACGGCAAGCATGGACATAAATTGTTCTTTAGCGTCTTCCTCGTTTAAGAACAACATATCACCATCGGAAAGGATGATATCGTTACGGGCGCAAACATACCACCATCCGTTACTAACCTTAAACACGGCCAAGAACGAAGAGCGGTCAGACAGAGCCGTAGCTACGGAAATTGCGGCCGCCGGCATTTTGGTTTTATATCCCTGATAAGATACACATAAACCAAATTGCGGCGATTTACCAGGTTTTAAGCAGAATAAGTCTGCACCTTCGAGCACATTTTCCGAAGCTTCTATAATTTCGGCATATGGGTCATCTCTGTTTTGCAGAGGTTGCCAGAAGAGGCTGGCAGCATATTCAGTGTTGCCAACCACAAAGCTGGTTCCCCAAGCCTTGGCCTCATCTTTATCCGGAGCGGAAGAGGCCCCGTCATAGTTTTCATCTAAATTAGCATCCTCTAGCACAATTTTTCCCCTTATATCAGTAGTTCATTCTTGATTCCGGCGACAACGGAGAATCTAAAACTACCGGTGTCAGCATAATAACCAAGATACTACGAGTTTTTTCAGCCGTAGCAGTACCGCCGAGCAGTGAATTGTCAGCTGAACCTACACCGGTTTTGTTAGCAGTGTTTTCAACACGCTCGTAACCGCTCAAGATTAATGTTTCGCCTGATTTTAATGCAACTTCTTGAGTAAAGCCGCGGGTTTCAATAATCGGGTTTTGAATGTATTGACCGCTGGTATCGCCTTCACCTGAGCCAGAACCTGAGCCAAGGTCTACTCTTTCAAGTTCGATCAAATCGGACAAAGTGAGGTTAAACATCAGCATCAAACGACCATGTTCCAAAATTCTGGGTAATACATCCAAAGTAAATCCGGTTTCGATTTCTTCGGTTTCAGTTGATAAATCATAATAAGATCCGTCACTACCTGAGTTTGTCTTGGTAATTTCGGAAATATAGTTTTGAGTTTTAACAACCTGAATAGGAGCAGGTTTATTGTTTAGGGTAGTAACCGTACCGCTGGTGATTAAGTTTGTGGTTCCTTGCTCAGAAAGGGCTTGAATAGCACCATCTAAGGTCCATTTACCAGACAAAATAGTCATAGTCAGGTTTTCAGTAACCTCAGCACCTAATCCGCTTCCCGGGCTGGCTATTCCCAAGTTGGTAATATGGTCGTTACCGCCGAAAGCTGCACTTAAGTTCAAGCCGTACTGATCCGTATCAGAAACATTAACCTGCAAAACTTTTACGCTGATGGCAACTTGTCTTGAAAGTCTGGCGTTTTGTTCATTGACAAATTTTGCCACTTTACGAATATCGGTAGGAGTACCGGTTAAAGTAATGGTACCGTTAGATTGATCCATGGTCAACTGAGCATCTTTGCTTATCATAGATTTAATTGAAGATTCAATATTTGACCACAAGTCAATGTTAGCAGTGTTAGTCAAAGAAACGGATGACGATCCGGCACTTCCTTCGGTTGACGAACCACCGACATTAACCGACAAAGTCGGCTTGGTGGGTAAAGTGTATAATACAAAGGTTTTGGTGATAAATTTATAGAAATAGATTTGTTTATTTTCATATTTCCACCAAATACCGAAACGGTTGCTTACTTCGTCTAACAATCCGCTTAAAGGACCCTTGTAAGAAACAAGCATTTTGGTACTATCCGTCCATTGTGCACCGATGGTATCCAAACTCGGCGCATTACCGTCGGCCTGTTGTTTGGAAGTATCTTCCAAAGTTGGGTCGTAACGAACGGACAAGGAAGTAATTTTATTAATCATGTCGCCTATTTCAAAAAGAGTAATAGGTCTGTTGCTTATTAAAGTAACAGCATCGGCGGTTTCCAAATATGTAGGAACGGGGTCTCCTTCATATTCAACTTCGCTGGTATCGCCGAGCCAAATATCATCCTTAACCCGAACCACATCACTAACGGCCGGAGTTGTTGGCGTTTTAGCTTTCTCTTTAAGGGCGACGGTGTTTTCAACCTCACGTTCAAGAGTAGCATCCAAATCAGTAGAAACTGAGCAAGCTGCCACTAAAGAGACGACAGTTACGCCAAGGGTTAATCCTAAAAACTTATTCATACGCATTTTCATCCTCCATCGTCTCAACGACTAATACGCGATTTCCTTTGTAAAAAGTAGCAATCGGAGCCGGACGAGCTCTTGCAAAGGCTCTAATCAGAGCAGAACTTACATCGGCAAAACGTCCTCTAAACATAGCTCCGGCGCTTAAAACATAGTTTCTGTTAGTGTTCCAAACCAAGCGCCAACCTGATTTTTCACTCCATTCGGTTAGCAATGCCTTTAAGTTTTGTCCTTCTTCGGCGAGCCAATCTTGCACGGGGTCTTCAATATCTTCTTGGGATTGAATTTGCTCGTCGATATTAATGTTTTCGCCATCGGGAGTATCAATATCAATGTCAATATCTTCCGTTACATTAACTTCTTGGTCGGTATCTGCATTGTCTGTATCGGCTGTATTGGCAGCATTAATCTGTTCTTCATACTCAACCACCTCATCTTCGATTGAGGGAGGAATGGAAGCTGATAAGTTATTTCCGGCGCCGGCCTGTGAAATCAAATGATCACGTGGCGATCTTTCGCCGTATTCTCGGAAATCGGCTGCGGTATTTGTGTAGTTAACAAACGGATCCTGTGGGCAAAGCGTTGGATCGCTTGGGTTTTGGCAAGCATAATTATCAACAACGATATCTTGTTGAACAACCACTTCACTCGGGCAATCCGGTCCCACGCATTGTGCTGCATACGGTGTATTGCGTTGTACGCAGCCTGCCATGCCGAAAGCACAAATCAGGCAAGCTGACAATGTTAATTTTTTGTTCATGTTAAGTTCCCCCGTGTCCTTCATTACATTTTTTTCCATAATATATGTTGAATTTCAAATAATCAAGCACTACAAAACACTTATTACCATGGGCGGTAGTAAGAGTTTTGGCTGTCTTTATTTTCTACAACCTCTTCTGTATTGTTAAACCGAATATTCCTAATAATAAATGAATTTGGTTCTCGAGAAGTGAAAACGATATTAATTTTTCTAAAATCCACGCCTCGATTAGCAAAAATAGTACTAAGTAGGTTCAAGCGTTTTTTTTGCAGAGCAAATGAGCTGGTGCCGTCAATTCTGACCTCGATATAAATATCGGCATTATCTCGGGCGTTATCGGCAAACGCGTGTATCCATTTTAGCGTCTGTCCGGAAATTTCGGCGCGATTGGGCTGAAACGACAATCTGAGCTCGGCAGGCAAAATTTGTGTCTTTGCCGTTGTATCTTCCGGTTCTGAACCGCCCATTCCGAAAAAGTTAAAAGAACTTTTCTTCTCAGGCTTAGCATTTTGAGCTTGATTGGTGTTTTTGTTTGCATCATCTTTATTTCCGCTTGAGAACCACGAAGTAATACTTTTAAATAATCCGCTTTGTTTGTCATTTTCATCAATCGTAGTTGTTTCCGGATTGTTTTGTTCAATCTCCGACAATTTTTGCTCGGTTTTATCCGGCTTGTTTTCTTGTTCCGGTGAAATGGACAGCTGAGGAGTTAAGTTCGGATCATTTGCTATATCCTCAGGTATCGGTATAAGCAGATTAGGTATCATCTGATAAGCAACTTGAGTTTCCTTGCCTGCTTTATTTTCACTCTCGGGATTAAGCGCTGAGGATATTTGTTTTTTATCAGAGATATCTGCTGTGCCTAACGATGACGATTTTGAATCTGTCTCTACG
Source organism: uncultured Alphaproteobacteria bacterium (assembly GCA_944392295.1). Taxonomy (GTDB): domain Bacteria; phylum Pseudomonadota; class Alphaproteobacteria; order RF32; family CAG-239; genus CAAFZY01. Next base: position 137,982 of record CALXWE010000002.1, on the reverse strand, counting down.
TTAGAACTATTGGCATCATCTGTAGCATATTCTTCGACAGAGTTCTTTTCAGCAAACTTTTCAACGGCAATTTTGTTTTTGGCAAATTTGTTACCCTTAGCTACTACCCAAGGACTTTGTTCTTCTTTAGTTTCAGACATCTGCTTCCATTCGTTTTGCTTTAAATCAGCGTCAGCTAAAGTTTTTTCTTCCGGTTCTTCAATGTTTTCTATGTTGCTGACCAAATGAGCAGGTTCCAGCATGGCTATTTCGGAAGCATTGGCTGATTTTGCTACTTCGACATGATCGTGCATTATGTCGCTTGTTTCGAACAAAGGAATTTCATCACTGTATGTATTTGTGTCATTTAAGGCAATTTCGGTAGCTGCACCTTTAACAATGTCAGATTTTTCAGTTACATTTATTGGTTTAAGCAACGAAGATGAAGCATTATCTTGCATTTCAGCATCAGGTTCATAAATAACGGTTGCTAATTGCAAATTATTTTCATTTTCGGCAGATTGTTTTTGTTCATCTTGTAAAGTATCGCTGATATCAGCGTAAACGATACCGCTTTTTTCATAATCGGTACTCTTATCGGCTACAGTGACAACATTTTCTTTTTCAAGTACAATTTCTTCGGCTGCGGATAAATCCATATTTATGGCATATTGATTTTCTTTTGCCGTCTCGGTTTGAGGTTTAGGCTGAATATCGCCTGAGATTAGGCTTGGTGTATCTTGTTGTTCCGAGGAGACGAGAGATAATTCATCTCGGCTGTTTTTTCCGGAAGATGCATCAAGAGCCTCAATGGCGCTTATGTCAATATCTGCCTTATCTATAGATAGCTCTTGGTTATTAATATTATTTGGTGCGGAAAATAGAGATATAGTGCGCGTCGGCACCGAATTTTTAGGTTCCTTGGGCTCGGAAACGGGCGCACGAAAACAAACTTTACTGACTATTCCGACAACCAGTAAAGAAAACAAAAAACTGCAAACAAAATTTCTAACAGCTTTTTTTTGCATTAATTATCCGTACTCCAAACTATAAAAACGCGCTAAATCAAAGGGTTTAACGCAAAAGCGAGCGCAAAGCCGCACTTTTATAACAGAAACGATACAACCGATAATCTTAAAATAGAGTTAATATAAGGAAAACACGCTATTTTTTTTGATATAATGAACAAATATTTTATGACTAATAACGAACTATGAAGATATGTATTTTAAAGATGGCATTATATATTTATTTACTTTTTGCGGTTATAAAGGGAGGGTATTGAATTCCAAATACGAATATGAATTTTTTGTTACAGGGGATTTTTTTGAGCAAAAACAAGGCGTTGTCCTAATTGGCTAATTAAAGAAAAAGCTGGTAAAAAAACTTCAGATTTGGTATTCTATAATTGTATAAAGAGTTTTGTTACGTAACTTAAAGGAGAAAAGCAATGAAGTTCTTGAAAAATAATATGTTTACGCTTTTGGCTTTAGGTTTAGTCTTTGCAATGACCATGGTGGGAGATGCAAGCGCTGAATCTGTAATGACAACAGCAAGAACCAAAGCATTAAGCGTATTCCAAGCTGTTAAAACCATTGTATTCGTAATTGGTGGTTTCGGTTTGGTAGGTTTGGCATTCCAAGCAATTTTCGGTAAAGTAAAATGGCCTTGGTTTGCAGGTCTTGCCGTAGGTTTGGCAATTTTGGCCGCTGCCGGTGCCATTGTTGAATACGCAACCGGTGAAAGTCAAGGCGAAATCGGTCAGTTTGGTGATAGCTTTACAAGTAGTGCTGCTAAATAAACTGTTCGGTTATTCGAAGGGGAAGAGCGTAAGGCTCTTCCCCTGTAAATGCAACTAGGGAGATGTAAAATGTTGAACACCAAATTCAAGAAAAATGTAAAATACATAAAGTATATATGTGCAGGGTTAGTGCTTTTTGCATTTTCTTCAATTTTGTGTGCGGCAAATTCGTACGCGGTTTTTGAAAACTTAACAAGTACCGGTTGGGAAATTTTCGGCGGTATGCGTCAAATTATTTTCGGGGCTGCCGGCTTTGGAATTATCGCGATTGCCATCGGCAGCTTTTTCGGAGCGCTTAACTGGAAATGGCTCAGTGCCATCATAATAGGTTTAATAGTAATAGCATTAACTGTTAGTTTGGTTAAATATTTAGTTGCCGGAACAGGTGCTGACGTAAGCATCAGCGGTATATCAGATACTTTAATTAACGCATCTGACGATTAAGTTAGAGGAGGTTGCCATGAAAATACGCAATTTTAACAAATTTAGCCTAATGGCATTGGCGCTGGTTATGGCTCTTGTATTAGTACCTACCGGAGCATGGGCGGCAGAGGGCAACATCTTTAATATTATTTCGGCCAAAATGATATCAACCATTCAAGATGTACGCAAAATTGTGTACGTAATAGCCGGTTTTGGTTTGATAATGTTTGCCGTATTGGCTATTTTTAACAAGATAAGCTTTAAGCATCTGGCATACATTATGATAGGATTGTCATTACTGGCGGTGATGATGCCGTTTATTAACTACTTCAGTGGAGCAAACCTGGAAGACGCGGAGTATAGTTACGGCAACTTTATAGCCGGAGGCGATGCCAGCATTACCGGAAGCGATATAAGTGATGCAAACAAGTTAATTTGCCGTGGCGAAGATTGTCCTGACGGTTTAGCTAATATTGATGCCGATAGTTTATTAAAAGGGCAAGCCGAGCTTATGGGCGAGGGAGGGCTTGATATACAGCTCCCCGGTGTAGGAGGATATGATGCTAACGGGTGTCGAATGGTTGACGGCAAACAGGAATGTTGTGAAGGCAAGGTTAAAAACGGAGTTTGCAAGAAGAGTTTTGGTCAAACGTTAAAAGATATTGTTAATGTCGGTAAGACGATAGTTGCTGCCGGGCAAGGAGCCGTTAACGCTGTTGAATATGGTATGTCAACCGTTGGCGCTATAAAAGATACCGTAAACAATGTTGGTGATATTATATCCGGCGATGGCAATATTATTGATAAAATCGGTAATTTGGCTTCATCGGTCGGTGGTTCTCTTGATACGATTTCATCAGGTGCAAACTCGGCTCTGGGTAGCTTAGGCGGGGCAATCGGTAATGTCGGTTCGGTCGGCGACCAAATCCGAGGCGATGACAAATGGTCTGAAGACATAGCAAATTCCGGGGTTATGGATACCATTGAGGGCGCTAAAGATACCATTGAAGATGCTCGTGATGCCGGAAGAGATGTTACCAACGCCACAGGCGATTTGTACGGCTCCTATAAAGATGCCGAAGGTATGGCAGATCGCGTCGGTGACTGGTTTGATGGCAATAAATAATTTGTTCGGGCTTTGTTACAATCAAAAAACAGCAAAGCCCGAGTGGATTGTTTATTAAAAGCAGTTGACGTAATAAAAATCAGGTTTCAATATAAACGTAAATTATTAAGAGGTAACGATGCAGGATATGATATTAAAAGCAGTAGCACAGCCCCCCAAGATCTTCTGGGGACCGGTACTGCCCGTCGCTTTAAATGTCGGGTTGCAGTTTCCTTTTATGTTTATGGCAATCGGTTTAGGTGATGTAAACCCGTTGCTGTTTATTGCAAGTATATTGTTGGTTCACGGAGGCATAGTGCTGGCAGGTGTAAGAGAGCCACACTTATCGGCAATGATTCAAGCTTTTGGTCAAACCAACAAGGTTTCCAGAAATTTATATGTAGAAAAGGGGAATAAATTTGAGCCCTGATTTTGATTTTTTTAATATGTTTGTAGAAGGGCTTGACAACATAGAAGTTGTCATAGCTCTTGTCGGTTTTGTTTCGGCAGCGGCATTTGCGGTTTTGCTTTCCACCAAGTTTGGCGCTTGGGTTTTGCCGCAGCCAAGAGAATCTCGAGTATCAGACTTTTTACCTTTTGCCGAATTAATGGAAGACGGCATGACCATACGTTGTACCAATGGCTCATACGCCAGAGTTTTTAGGGTTGTGGGTCTTGATTTATCTTCGGCAACGCCGGAAAAGGTTTACTCTATGATGGAAGCACGTAAATCATGGATTGATAACTTGTCCGATTTGCAAATTATATGCCGAGTGATAACCACCAGAGACAGAGCCTCTTTGGAAGCCGATAAAGGCGATTTTAAGAATAGTTTGCTGGCCAAAATATCGCAGATTTGGTCAGATAATATGAGCCGCGTATACAGTAACAAACACTATGTAATCTTATCGGTTGCCGACAGAAAAGATGCCTTAAAAGATCTTAATTATGCCAGCCAATCATTAATGGCGACTTTGGGCGAGTATGGGGTTATGCAAATGTTTGAGGCGCCTGACAGTCCGGCAACGGAAAGTCCCTTATATGTATTTAGTCGTTTATGCAGTCCTGTTTCGAAGCCGGAGCCTAAAGTGCGTAATGCCAAAGGTCCGGAACTAAACGAAATGCTTACCTCTGATCATATTCATTTTACCAGAGAGCAAGGAATTATCCGCTTTTTTTCGGGAGAAAAGGAGCTTTACGAAATAGCGATGGGTATTCGTACTACCGGCGATTATATGGATGAGAGTATGATATTGTCACTACTCTCTATTGATTGCGAATTGGTCTTATTACACAATGTTCGTCCGATTTTTAAGCCTCAGGCGCGTATGATATTAATCCAACAACAAAGAATGGCGGCTTTAACGAGTTTTTCACAAGAGGTTGTTAATCAATACGGGCAAGCCTTGGCTACCATTGAAGACAGTGATGCCGATTATCAGGCATTAACAGAGTATTCAATGACTATTTTACTTAAAGGTACCAGTAAAGAAGAGCTAGATTTTGGCGAGAGCGAAGTTCAACGTATTTGTCGTTCTTACGGTGTAACGCCGGTAAGAGAAGGGTGGGTAGCTCAGGCAACGTTTTTCAGTCAGTTTCCAACCTATGACACATATCCGAGGACATATCGCTATCTGTCGCGAATAGTAGCGCTTGCAATTTGTTTTGATAAGCCTGCCGAAGGTTTTTCCAAGAGTGACTGGGGACCGGGAGCAATTACGGTATTTAGGACCATGTCTGGTTCGGCATATCGTTTCCAATTTCACGTATCTTCCGAGGAATCTGCGGTTGCTCACTGCTGTATTATCGGTCCTACCGGACAAGGTAAAACAACATTGTTAACGTTTTTAGCAGGACAAGCTATGCGGCATAGCGATTTACGCGTTTTCTTCTTTGACCGTCACCGCGGTGCCGAAATTTTCACTAGGGCCATTGGCGGAGCGTATGTCGGTTTTGACGGAGACAATAAAAATGTATCGTTAAATCCGTTTGACGCCGATGATACACCTAACAACCGAGCCTTTTTAAGGAGATGGATGAAATCCATTACCATGGCAGACGATGCTTTATCTGAACGAGAGGTAGCCCGAGCCGTTACCACGGCCTTTGATTATTTACGTCCTGAAGAAAGGGTTATGAAAAATTTATACAAGAGCTGTTTTTCACCGACGGGAACTATGCGCAGAGAGCTGTATCGCTGGGTTAACCCCGACCAATACGGTAATATTTTCAATGCCGATACCGATAGTTTGGATTTGAAAGCCAAGCGTTTTATGGCATTTGACTTCACGCATATTTTTGAAGATGAAACCTTAGCTCCGGCGGTTATCAGCTATATTATGCATCGTATTCAGTCAGAAACCGGTGAGACCGGTGTGCCATCACTGATTATGATTGATGAAACGGCGCCTATGTTAAAGCACCCGATGTTTAGAGACTACTTCATCATCGGTTTGCAAGAAGGACGTAAAAAACGTCAGGCATACTTGTGTGCTTTCCAACAACCGAACATTATTGATACGTTGGGCGTAGGCGAAGTCATCAGAGGTCAATGCCAAACGGTTATATTCTTCCGCAACCCGCAAGCAATGCCGGAAGATTACGCTAACTGGAAATTAACCCCGAGTGAGATGGATTTTATTTTTGGTAAGAGCTATCGCGATTTTCCGTATGCTATTTTGCTTTCTCGTCCGGCGACCGGTGAATCTGTTATCTTAGACGTTAACTTAGGGGCACTTGGTCCGTATCTTAAACTGTACAACTCAGGTCGTAAGAACGTGTTGTTGGTTGAAGAATTAATAAAAGAATATGGCGAAGACAACTTTGTTACCAAGTATTTGAATATGGCATAAAAATAAAACAAAAAATATAAGAGTATTTTTGTGAAGCACTATAAAAGGAGGTTTGTATGAAAAACTACGGTATACACAAAATAATATTTTTATCATCTGTATTTACGATGATACAAATCTCTACGGCGCATTCACAATTTTTCACGCAGGATTTAAGTGAGATTACCAATACCATATCTACGGCAACCTCACAAGTTCAAGCCGTGTCATCGACCATACAATCAACTCTTTCTGTAGGTAACATACAACAAGCATTGGGAGATGCGGTTGGCTCATGGTCTAAATTTCAGGATGCTAAAGAAAAGGTTGCCGAAGAAAAAGCTAAAGCCGAGAAAAAAGTTCGTCGTGCTCAAAAGTTGGTAGAACTACAAAAAGAGTGGGTTGCCGAAGTAAAACAAAACGTCCAAGATGCTTATGATGAAGTTAAGGGTGTATACGATGCAGCAAAAGAAGGTGTTGAAGATGTAAAATCTGAAGTTACGGATGTGTATAATGCCGGTAAAGACCTTTATGATGAAGGTAAAGGTATGTATGAGCAAGGTAAAGATATATACGAAGAGGGTAAATCCGTTTATGACAGCGCCAAAGATATGTATGGCCAAGTTGCCGACAGTAACAATTCGGCCTCAAGCGTCGGAGGAGATGCGTCGCAAGATGAAAAAGAAGATCAGCTGACAGATGAGACGATGGATAACGAAGATATTGCCGATTTAGTCTCTGATGATGAGTTTTCGGAAGGAGCCTGGAACGGAGTGGCTATTGATGGTGAATTACAACAAGGTATTCCCGTTAAAGAAGAAGGCAATATAAACGACTCAACTCGTTTACCGTTCATTGACGTAGAAGATAAGATTGGTGAAAAAGAAAATGTAAGTACTCAAGAAGATGAGACCCAAGAAGGAAATAAAACAGATGATGTTACCGAAGGAGTATCTCAGGGAGAAGCGATTGCAACTGATGGAGTAAGTACAGCAATCGGAAATGTCAATATTCAGGAAGGGGTGAATATCCCCGGAGGTCAATTGCCGGTTTTGGAAGTTGACACAAACGGAGGTCAAGCAAATGGAGACTTGGGTTTGGCAGTTTCAACACCAAATATCGGAATGGTTGCTCAAGACGGAGCAAATTTAAGTCCGACGGAGAATGTAAGCATCAGACAGCCGTTTATCAATAAAGGCACGGTAACGGAAAACGGTAATGCCCAATCCACAACGACAGAACCTGTATCGGTTAAAAATCCGATTTCTCAAGTATCGGGAAATACAGCAGGTAGTTCAGGTACAACCTCGGCAGTTTCAGCCGGAGGTACTTTAAAAGATGCCGTAAGCAGTGCCGTGTCTACATCAGGTAGTCAGTCAAGCGGTTCCATGGTAGCAAGACCTGCGGTAACCAAGCCGGTTACGGTCGCTCCCGCAACAAGCGCTTCTACGGTAAATGGTTCTGCAACAAGCGGTTCCATGGTAGCAAGACCTGCGGTAACCAAGCCGGTTACGGTCGCTCCCGCAACAAACGCTTCTACGGTAAATAGTTCTGCAACAAATAGCTCTGCAACAAGTATTCGGCGTCCTTTTGTAAAACAATCCGGTGCAAAGCTACAGATACAAAACAATACTACAACACTTCAGGCTCAACCGGCAACCAGCCTTAAGGTTTCATACGTAACTCGTACGCCTTTGGCATATGCTCAGGTTTCCGGCTGCACCTCATTTAAGACGGGTACTACAAATGAGGGTAATTTTATATTTTCGGATGTAATTGCCAAAAAGTGCTGTATGAATTTTGATGAAATAACCGAAGATAAAGTTTCCGAATGTGTAAAGACTTGGGTTATGGGGATGAATGACGCCAATGCCGAAACGGCAACGGAGTGGAAAAATCAGTATAATGACAGTTTACACGATCATGTGGCTGCCGATTTAAATAAGGCTTTGGAGCAAAAGAATTATTCGGCCAATTTTGAAACGGATGTTGCCGATGATTTAGACAGTAAGTCGTCAGCTCTAAGCAGTGAAAGAGAAGAAGTATCGTTTGTCGGAAAGGTTAATCAGGCAAATCAAGAGGTTATAATAAGGTTAATGGAGGCAATGACCGGTCAAGTCATTACCGAAACTTGGTCTGCAGTCAGAGATATGGAAAGCAGTTACTATAACGATGGAGAGTAACCGATGAGGAGGATATATCAATCAATACCTTTAGCTCTGCTGTGGTGCTTTTGCACTTTTTCGGCACATGCCGATATTGAAGCCGTAAGTGCTACTATTAAAGGTACGGTCAGTAAGGCACAGACCGAATATAAAAAAGTGCAAGATGCAGCCTCTGCTGCTGATGATTTAAAAAACACTGTAACTCAAGGAGTTAACGGTATAAAAAGCAACATAGAAGAAATTGCGGATGTGGTTAAAGATCCATTATCAATGGTAACGACCACGGTTTTAGGCGGTATGCAAGATAAAGTTGACGGTTCTGCCACCGATGACGAAGGTATAGATAATGTAAAAGAAACTTACAATCGTACTTTTGGCGAAGAAAACAATATTACCAAAGCCAAACAGCTAAGAGCGGCCCTCAATAAAGAGCAAGGCGAAAACCTAGCCCGCCTATATGCAAGAGCGTTAATTTTACGCCAAGAGCTTGCCGAAGAAAAAGATGCCGATGTATCACTTGATACCATCAGCGGAGCCTTGGAAGCCAACAGCTCCATACAAATTCAGTCGTTAAAGCGTTGGAACAAAATTTTGGAGATGCAAGCTTATATCAATGGCTACAAAAATACCATGGCTATACAAAATTTTGTAAATGAAGATGATGGTAAAGGAGATAAAAATGAATAGGATATATCTTTTTTTCATTAGCTTCATGTGCTTGTTAATTGCTGGCTCGGCGGAAGCCAGTATAAAGGCTGATATCTCGGCTTTTAGCGGTCGAGTGGTAACTACCGTTCAAGATACTGTTGTAACCGTGCAAACCAAAATAGATACGGCAGCCAAAAAGTTTCAGGAAAGCCAAATAGGCTCAGCAATTAAAAGTACGGTTGAAACGGTTAAAGCCTTAAAAGAAGATGTTACCGAGGCGTTCAATACGGTTAAAGATGAATATCAAGAAACAGTAGATAATGCTAATGCAATAAAAGATGCGGCCGTTGATGCCTATGAAGAAGAAAAAGAAAAGTTTGAAAACTCAAAAGCCGGACAATTAACGGAGTTAAGCAAAGAGCTTGATGATGTAAATAAACAACTTGAAGACAGAACAACCGTTTTATCACAAGAATTAAGCGCTAAAAAAGAGGCTGCGCAAAGCAATTTAGTCAATATGCAAAAGATGTACGAACAAACCGATGATGAAGAAAGCAAAGCACAGCTTTCACAAGAGATGAGCGCTTTGGAGCAACAAATAGCCCAATATGAAGCCGATGCCAAACAAATAGAGGAAGCCGGCAGCGATTATTTAAAGAGTGATGAGGAATATAATGAGTTGTTCTCCAAACAGGCTGAGCTGGCTGCTCAGATAGCAGAACTTTCGGCTAATACGGTTGCCGATGCGGCAGATAGTTTGATTAATGCATTTAACCAAACCGATGCCGAGCGCAGTGCCAAGTATAATGAGGTCATTGAAGAAAACTTCCTCGGACCTCAAGAGCCGGAAACAGCAGAAAATGTCAGCCGTATAATTAAGCACCGCCAAGAGGTTTTAGTTAAAGATACCGCCAATGCCTTTTATGCGGCAGCCACATTAAAGCTTGCTTTAGATGAAGATTTGGAAAGAATAAAACGAAAACAGAGGAATATGTCAGCCGTAGACTACAAAATTACTGCGGCCAATTTGCTGATTGAACAGAAAATTGAGGATATTAAAATTTTGTATAATTATACCAATCTGTTGGTTGCTGATTTACGATTAAAAACTTCAAGGAATATGTTTAATCAAGATTATCGCTTGAAAAATTATGATAAAGATCCGGCGGTTTTAGACTTGGATAATTACATTTTTACCAAAGACGATGTTCCGACCGATGAAGGTGAAAAGAGCTTTTTGGATAAAGTTACCGGAGAGTAAGGAGAAAGATAATGAAAAAGATAAAAATAATTCAAATTATATTTATCGGAATATTTTCTTTATTTCCGTTAGAGAGCAAAAGTATGATGATGCCGCCGGTATTACCGATATCTCCGTCGCTTGATCCGTCAGGAGATACAGCACTTGGACTGGAAGGCGCAGCCAAAACGGTTTTATCAAAAGTTGATGATTTTCAACGTTTGCAATCAGCAGCCTTGAGCGTTGTTAAGGGGGTCGATTTAAAATTTCCGTTTAAGCTTGCACAGTCAATTTTTCAGAAAAAAGGCGATAGCACTTGGATTACCAGCTCACGTAAAATTAAAAATTCTAAAATAGCCGATATAAAAGATGAAGATTCGATTGTTGAAGCATTTCATACATTGTTTTTAACTTATCCGGCTGATGTTTTAGCAGAATATCCGAATAATCCTGAGGCGGTAAAGCAAGCCTATGTCGAAAAGGGTGTGGAGTTTGGTAATGATGCTATGCTGGAAATGTACATTACGGTTCGTGAACTGGAAGAAAAACTTGTTACTTTGAAAAAAGAGTTTGATGAGCTAAGCGCTTGTTACGTTCAGGGAGAATCTTCCAATAGCGATCTTTGTGAAAGCGCCTCAACCACGGATAACGAACTCGGCGTATGGACCAACTATTATAAAATCAATTCAATTTACGACTCTGTTTTAAAAATTACGGAAGAGCTAACGGTGTTAAAGGCTCAATATGAGGTATCACAAGCTATTCAGGCAGGTATCGAGCCTTCTATGCCGGAAGGAAGCGAGGAAACGACCGGTGATAAAGTCAGCTATAATGATATTATGACCTTTAGGCAAACCCGGCCTATGGCATATGCTCAGATGTTTGCGTCAAGCAAAAGTATTAATGCATCAGCAGATAATATCAATCTTAATGCTCAAAAAGCAGAGATAAAAGCAGCCAACTTGAGCAGCAATCAAGCCATATCAAGTACGGCAAACGCTGACGTAAGCACCGTGGCAGTATCGACAAGTACTGCAACTCCGACAATAAGTGCAGTAAGTACCCAGGCAAGTACAGTCTCCGCGCCGACAACAAGCGGTGTTATTACTTCAAGTGTAAATAATGCATCTGAATCATCAAGTACTTCTTCAACAGGAACGGCCAAAAAAACTTTCGGCATTTTTGAACTAAGTAATAACAATGAAGCAGCTTTACAGCCTGACCCCAATTTAGAGACGGTAGCTGCCAAAGCATATGAGGTTTCGTCTCCATTTGCCGGTACGGCTGACCAATTTCAAGCATTAGCTGCCAGCAACAACGCGTATATCACCTTAAAAGATGCGATTAATGTACACAATGTAAAACAGCAGCTGCCCGAATACAAAAAACCTTTTGATGAATATAACAAAATGGTTAAATTGCATGAAAAAGCTCTTGAGCAACTTATGAAATCGGAAAAATGTGCCATTAACTACTTAGGCAAATACTATAAAGACCCTGAGGAGGTATGGCTTGGTGAGGGTTGTAAATATTCATCATCAAACAGCATCGTGTGCGATTCAAACCGTAAAATCACGGCAGATAATTTGAAAAATTTACTTCCCGGAGATGCTCTGTGTGCTAATGATAATACCAAAATTTGCAGCAATTACGGAATAAATGCTTATTCAAGTCGTGAGGGGCTGAGCGGATGGTTGGTTTCGGCATATAAGGTCGGTAAGGCAGAAAAGGCTCTTGATTTAACCTCTGATGATTTTTCGACTAATTTATCGGAAGAAAACACGTCTGTTGGCGTAAGTGATTTGGATGCCAAAACCGAGCAGTATAAAGCAGAACAATCAAGCGGAACGAGCGATAGTTCTTTTTTACGCCCGAGTGACGAGCCTAAAGTCGAAGCGCAAAACCGAGAAGAAGAGATGTTGGCTTGGCAGCTTGGCGCCGAGGCATCTAAGGCCATAAGCAACGATATGCAAACTTCGGCACCTTTATGGGGCGAGATAAAAAATACATATAAGCTCTGGAATGATGAGAAATATTTTTACGACCAATATTTGGAAGAAAAATATAAAAACATGGAGCTTTTTATAAGAGATTTAGACTTGCGAGATATAGCCGTTCAGGTAGCTCAAGAAGCAACTGAGCTGTTGCATGAAAGCGGTACGCTTGCTGATTTAGCTGTTTCTTTGGACAATATTAAAGAGTATAACCGGCAGGCTTTAGGTAACTTGTTACCGCTTGCAGAAGAAGCAGTATTACAACCGAAATCAGAATCAAGTGTTTCTTTGGCAGCAAAGCAAACATCATCGGCAGTTTCCGGTTTACGCAGCGATATGTTAAGAGAAAAGAATAGTCTTAACAATCGTAAAACTTCGGTTTACAGCGACTTAGATAGCGCCAATCTGGAGCTTAACGATACAAAAACAGAATATAACACAGCGCTAAGCAACAAGCAAGACGCCGAAGCTAATATTGAATATCAACAACAAGTAATCAGTCTTTCGCAAGAAAGAAAAGCTAAGTCTCCGGATTCTGTAAGTGGCTTTGAAAGTACGGCAAACAGTGAAATAAAATCCTCAGATGAAACAATAGCGGCCTCTGAAGAGGAAGCAGAATCAGCACTTTCGCAGATTGACAGTCAAAGAGATAAGATTGATGAATTAAATTCAAGCTTAAGCAATTTAAATGACGACATTTCTCGTTTAGAGAGCAGCTATGCCGCCAATGCCTCTTTGCAAGAATATAACAACGACCGTGCCATGAAGTTGGCTTTAATGCAAAGAGAAATGGCATCTGACGGGTTATCGCTTGTAAACAGTGATTTTTGGGATAAAGGTCTTGATTTTCAATCCGGCAACAAGCTTATTAAGCAGCAATATTTAAAGGCGGTAGTTAATGTTGCGGAAAGTGCTTTGAGCAGTGCTAAGGAACAAGCCATTTCAAGTATTAAAGCCGGTAAGCAAAAGATTGATAGTTTAGGTTCGGCAAAATATACGTCAAGTGGTTATCAAAATATATTAAATATTCACAAAGAAACCATAGACAGTATTAAGAATAATACGGTTAAGGCGAGTGTTTCCGGCATTTTGATGTATATGCTTGATGCCGGCGCCATAAGCAAGACAGCGCAAGATTTATTTTATCAAGCCTTTATTGCAAAGGTTTGTGAGGAAGGATCTTGTTATGAAGCTGATACACAATACTTTGTTGGTCTTGATCCGCAAGAGCGCGACTTTAAGGCTCCAAAATCGATAGTTAACAGCTATACTCCGCCTTTAAGAGAAGTTGTACATTTCGATAGTGCCGATTTTGATAATGTAATTAAATCGGACAGTTGGATGACAACCAAGGCAGATTTTCTAGACTATGGTCAAGATGTTCCCCAGATTTGGCAGGATATATTGGGAGGAAAGGGCTTTGTTGAAAGAGACGTAGATGTATCGGAAATTTTGAGCCATAATGAAGGTGCGGCCGATTTCATCACCGGGCGCGGTGAATATCCGTGTCGAGCCGGCAACTATAATATATACGTTTCCGGAGGTAAGTATTATGCTTCGGGCAATAACGGCTCAACAAGCCTTGATTCCTGCGGCGATATTCAATCGGTTAACGTATATCTAAACAATAAAGTAAGCGTGGTATTAAAAGACGGAAGCGTACAAAACGGAGAATACGGTAATCCGCCGTCAACCAATGGTACGAGTGAACTGGCGGTATTGCTAAAATATAATAACAGCGGCAACGGGGGCTTAACCTTTAATGATACCATTCAAAGCATAATGAGATATTATGAAGAACTTGACAGCAAGGAAGAGAGCAGTGAAGATGATCTTGATAAGGTAAAAACTTATGATAAGATGTTGCTAAGCCGCAATCAGCTGGGCGATTATTTGAAGTTTGTTGAAACCGAGATGATATATCAAGAGTCGGTAGATACTTTAAAGGTTAAAGTTGATGAGCTACGAACATCTCTTAAAGAGCAACTGGCGGTTATTGATTACGTTCCGGCCGATGGTTTTGATTTATCTGACGAAGCAACGTATAATGAAATCGCCACGGCGCTTGAAGAGGGCAAAAATAAGCTGGTAACCAAAGGCTATAATGAACTAAAGGGTATTCAGCCGTTAAACGATGTATTGGCAGAAAAGATTGATAAACTGGAGAATATGCTTGGTTCTTTGCAGACGGATAACGAGGAGTTGGTACAACTCAGCGACAACACAAAAAATGACAGTGAGCTTGAAGAAAACATCAAGAGCAAGCGAGCAGATAATGCGACTAAAGACAAATATGAAGAAGAGGCCGATGACGCCTTTAACGATAATTTAAATAATTTTGAAGAACCATATTGTGCCGTATACAATTAGGTGGAAAGAGTTATGAGTGATCAACTTGAAAACGGAAGTGAGAGGCTGGCAATTACCGATGCCAATTCGGTTAATATGCAGCGGAGTTATGTCACAGATTCCGTAAGGGAACTAAGAAGTGCCAAAGAGATGTATTATTGCTGGCTTTCAAGGTTAGTGATATTTTTGGCCATACTTTCGTTAGCGTTTTTTACGAGTGCTTCTTTAGTGTTATTCAAACTAGTTCCGGAAGTAACGGTAGAGCCGTTTTTAATAATTAAGCAAGACAACTCGGAATCTATGGTTCGTTACGAGACTATATCGCAAGATATGTCCTCGGCCAACCAAATGATGGAAACATTTATTCGCCAATATGTAACGTTGCGCAACACGGTGTTAACCGATGAGAGAGAGATGCAAACCAGATGGTTTGCCGGAGGCATGGTATCATATTTATCATCGCCAACGGTATTTGACAATTTTAGGAAGCAGCAGCTACCGTTATTAAACGATTTACTGAAAAATCGGGTAGTTCGTGATGTTGAAATAATATCCATAGGTCGAGTAGGCGGAGAAAAGAGCCCGGTTTGGAAGGTCGATTTCCGCACTTACGATTTATCGCCTAACGTAAGGAATGATAAGAGTGGCAGTATGGTTTTGGTAACCAGGTACTGGACAGCCTCGGTAACGGCATTTTTCATACCTGAGCGGATGTTTATGTCGAAACGTTTAATGAATCCGTTAGGTTTCACGGTAACACGATATTCTCAAACAGAAGTTGAAATTCTTTAATTTATATTAATCTTTTTAGGTTATGCTACAATCAAAATCACTCTAACTTGTTGATAAGTTGGGGATTTACAAGGATGACATTAGACTTTTAAAAATAAAGAGTTTAATGTGATAATGTCTGGACAAGAGGAAATATTGCAATGTATAAGAAGGTAATTTTAATAATAAGCCTATTAATATTATCGGCGTGTGGCTTGTTTGGTTCTTATTATGAGCCGGAGCCGGTAGGAATAGGTAAAGACGTAAACGAGCTCAAGTTATCGCCTTGCGCGTGCATAGAGGTAGAGCTTCCGAAGACCTTGCCGGATTGGTTTGTAGCAACAATATAGCAAAACAAAAGGGTGAGATATGGCTGACCGTTTAGGAATAAACAATACACAGCAGCGTTTACTTGGCGGACAAGGCGGTACGCAGCAGGTAAGGCGTCGTCCGCAACCGTCGCGAGCCGGACGAGATGAAGAAATAATCGTTAATGCCAGCGAGAAGCGATATTTATGGACGGCCAGAGCTTTTGCGGTAATTATCGCCATAAGCCTGTGCTGTAACTTTGTTTTAATACTGGCTATTGCCCAACTTGTTCCGTTATATCGTTTAGAGCCGTTTTTGTTAACGTTTGAAAACAAAGAAGAGCAGGTGTATAACATCATTCCGATAAGTAATATGGAAGATCAAAAAGCGATAACGGAAGTATTTGTAAGAGAATATGTTCTGTTAAGGAGTGCATTTACCAACGATATTGCTGAAATGGAATCAAGGTGGATGCCCGGCAGTCAGTTGCAAGAGATGTCAGCCTCGGGTGTTTATGAATCTTTTATAGAAAAGACAGCCAAACCGGCGCTTGAAATAATAAGAAAGAAAGGTCTCATACGAATGGTTCGTATTATGACCATTAACGAGCTCGGTCGAGGCTTATGGCAAGTAGAATATGAAACACGAGATATGTATCCTGATTCTGCTGCGCCGGAAGTAAATTATTGGACAGCTTCGCTAAGGGTTTCGTATGTACCCAAAACGGTTAAATACGGAGAGCGTTTGAATAACCCGATAGGATTTACGGTAAACAGATACTCTCTGTCGCATAACAAGGCATAAAAGAAAAGGTAAATTAAGACATGAAACGTTATATATTCAGAATATGTTCGGTATTAGCATTAGCATTGTTGCCGGTAAGTGCACGTTCACAAGCAACCATAGACAGCTTAAACCAGAACGCAGATCAAAGTCAGGGTATGTATCAGCCAATGAACATGAATTATATGGGAGGCGGCGGCATAAACTCTTTGGGTATGGTCCAAAGTGCATGGCTTGATCCTTTGCAAAACTTAGGTGAAGGTCAAAGCAAGCCGGCATATTCGCGTTATTACTGGTCGCCGGATTTGGTATTGCCGGTTCGTTTAAGAGAAGGAATGTTAACGCTGATTAATTTTCCTGAATGGGAAATGGTTGAAGATGTATACATCGGCGACAGCAAGACTTTTGATGGCCGCATTTCCGGTCCTAACACACTTCTTTTGTATCCTAAATCGGGAGCGATGGTCGGTGTAGATACCAACATTATCGTGTTTGGTCGCTCCGGCAACAAATATGCCTTTTATGCCAGAAGTGAAGGTGTTAATACTGAAAGATTAACCAACTCTATTATTGATATAGAGGTTGTGGACGACGAAAAAAACGGGGGTTCCGTCGGCGGTTTCGGTAGCGTTTCCGGCGGCGGTCATGTAAACGCCAGTTCTTTTAGGGGTGGAAACGGGAAATCCGTAGATTCAACCTTTACCAAAAGATTTCAAAAGGAAGACTGGATTCAAAGTATTCCGCTTGACCCGACAAAATTTAAGTTTGATATAGAAGTATATGTTCCTAACCCTGATGATGTTATTATTGCCCCAGAGCGGGTATGGCGTGATGATATTTTCACGTATATCGATTTTGGCGAAAAAGCTCTTAATATGATACAGCGCCCGATAGTAACATTAATTGTTGAACGTGTAGAAACACCGGTCGGTTTCAGATCAGCAGGTCCGAATAATCGTTTAATCATTGTCGAAGGTGTAGGCGATATGGTTTTAAGAAACGGCAAACGCATAGTATGTTTAAAGACCAGAAGATCCGATGATGCCGGTATAGAAAACATAAC
This sequence comes from uncultured Alphaproteobacteria bacterium, assembly GCA_944392295.1. GTDB lineage: Bacteria > Pseudomonadota > Alphaproteobacteria > RF32 > CAG-239 > CAAFZY01. Next base: position 120,521 of record CALXWE010000002.1, on the reverse strand, counting down.
CTTTGATAACGGTAATGATTGGGATGTATCACCGGCAATACCTTCGGGTAAAACGTCGGCGTCCGGCTCCAACGGAGGCTTTTCGGCAAACAGCCAAAACGGCGGACAGGGCGGATATGGTAATTATGCTGCCGGAGGAATGCCGGTCGGGGTCAGCTTAGACCAAATAAGTTCGGTTCAAAATCCGGCTGCTAAAGGTGGTGCCGGAAGCGGGCAAGGCGTTCAAGGTGGTCAAAGCGGCGCTAAAGCATCGTCAACTTCGGCCGATGGCATAGATTATTCCAAGATGCACAAACTTGATCGTGAAAATATAAGCTTTACGGAAGGTCCTCTTGCCGGATATCGCTACGGAAGCGGATTTGAAGGCGATGACGCGGCAAGCATTTCGGTTGAATTAGGTACCGATGCCGATGTAAGCAACTTAGAGAGCCTGTGGAGTGAATTATCTAAGAAGTACTCTTCGGTATTAAGTTCGTATCAGCCGTTTTATTCGGTAGACGCACCTGCCGACGGTCAAGGAAAAGAGTTGTTCCATTTAAGAATAGGTCCCGTATCGTCAATAGACGTAGGCGATAACATTTGCAGTCAGCTTGGCCGCAATGGGGTATTCTGCAGTGTAGTAAGGGTTCAATAAAAAGTACTATGGATAAAGAAGTATTAACACATTCGGAAAGATATGTCCGTAAAACCAACCGCATAATTTTAATTGTGGGTATAACCTCGTTTGTGGTATTTTTGTTTGGGTTGTTGCTGTTATTTTCAAGCGGCACTAACACACAGGACTACCAAGAGCCGGTTTTTACGGCCGACGATGATGTGTTAAACTTTGAAAACAACACAAATCCATTGTTACAAAACATTGAATTCGAAGATGTTAACGAACAAGAAATTCCGATAACGACCACGCCTAATCCGGTCAGTATGGGGCAGGTTGTGCTTGGCACTGAGGCTAAAAATGTTTTAACCATCGGCACCAACGGCAAAGCGGCGATACGTATTGTATCGGTAAAACTTGCGGAACCTCCGTTTGACGGGTTTACATATCAAGACGGTTGTACAAGTTTTGAGCTCAGAGGAAATCAGACTTGTAACATCACTATGCGCTGGCTTCCGACCGAGGCGGGCAATGTTCAAAACAACTTTATTGTTTCATGGCATGAAACTAATGTCAGTGCCGAGAGTGCCAAAGCCCAAAAGATTCCGGTTGAAGGTAAGGCTATAACCAAGGAGGAGTGCAATTTCTGCACAACAGGAACATCAGGTTTTGGCGACGGTATGGTTATTCGTGATGAAAACGGTAATATTATCGGCTATATCAACGCCGATGGTAAAGCAGTAGATTTAAATGGTAACGAGTTAGGTACACTCAATTCAGATAATACTGTCGTTGATAAAGAAGGTAATGTTATAGGCAAAGCCGGTGTAAATACCGATAAGTTAAGATATGCCTACGGACCTGACGGTAAAGTCATCGGTTATGTGGATGAAGACGGTTATGTTCGTGATGAAAACGGCAACATAATTGGACGAGTTAACGAAGATGGCTTAATTGTAGATGAAAATGGTAACATCATAGGAGTTTCCGGCAATAAGAAACTTATTTATGATGATAAGGGTAACGTTATAGGTTATGTTACAGCCGACGGACAAGCGGTAGACTTCAACGGCAATCTTATAGGAAGAGAGCTCGGTAACGGTACAGTGGTTGATGAAAACGGTTCAACGTTAGGTAAAGTTGTTGAGGCCGGATATGTTTATGATGAAAACGGCAACATAATCGGAAGAGTACTTGAAGACGGTACGGTAGTTGATAAAGACGGCAATGTTATCGGCAGATTAAATGAAAACGGCGAGGTTGTAGATATGAACGGTAAAGTAATCGGTCATGTAAGCAAGCCCGGAAAAACCGCAATTGACGATAATGGCAATGTGTTAGGCGTAGTTATGCCGGATAATTCAATTGTTAATGAGCAAGGCGAGACCATAGGTTATGTTGATGAAAATGGCGATGCCTACAAGTTAACCAACGAAAAAATGGGGAAGTTGGGTCCCTCCAGGCGGCTGTACTATGATGCCAATGGCAATGCCATCGGTTATATAGATGAAAACGGCAATATAGTAGATTTCAATGGTAACAAAATCGGTCAGGTTTTAGCCGACGGTACGGTTCTTGATGCCAATGGTAAAGTTATCGGCCGTATGCTTGAAGACGGCACCATGGTTGATGCTAATGGTAACATAATTGGTCGCGCGGGAGAATATGTTAATCTTGCCTTAGATGAGAATGGTAATGTTATCGGATATGTAAACAAAAACGGCGAGGTTATCGGCAGTGACGGCAAGGTAATCGGTCGGGTAGATAAAGATGGTAATATTATAAGTAACAGTGCCGTAAAAATCGGGGCTGTTGTTCGTACCGAGCTGATACCGGTTACTCCGGCAGGAACTGTTTTGGGTCAGATTTCCACCAATGGAGAGGTCGTTAATGAAAAAGGTCAGGTTTTAGGTAGAATCTTGCCTAATACATTAGTAAAAGATGCCAATGGTTCAAAGTTTATTGCCAAAGGCTTAAGAAGCGGTTTGGTAGTCGGTTGGGGCTGTTCGCATATTGGTATGTTAAATCCGAACGGTGTGGTAAATAAAAACGGTCAGGATATGCCTTATCACGTAAATCCCGACGGCAGCATTTATGATGATAAAGGCTTATATTTAGGCGAAGTTGTTCAAACCGGAAGAGTTTTTGATAATCAATGCAATTATCTTGGTTCGGCAGATGAACAGGGTATTGTAAAATCAGATAACGGACGTTATGTCGGATGTGTAAATCCTGACGGAAGTGTTTTAAATGAAGATGGTTCGGTTATCGGACAAGTTATGCAATATAAAATTGTTGTAAATGGCTCTGGTCGAGAGATTGGACGCTTAAATACTAGTGGACAGGTTGTATCCAAAGCATCATTGCCTATGGGTTGCAGCAATGTAAATGATGAGGTGTTTAATGAAGACGGCACCTATGTCGGCAGAAGTGTAAAATCTTTTTACGCATTTGATTTAGACGGTAAATACCTTAACACCTTTGACCGCGACGGCAGTTTAAGATTGCAAAAATATCCCGATGCTAAGTTGTTGTTATATAAATATATTGCCGATCGTAACAACAAGATTATCGGTGTCGCTTTCCCTGAAAAAACAACGGTAGTAAATTCTGAGGGAGCCGTAATCGGTAGGTTATTTGCCGACGGCAATGTTTACAACAATCAAGGTGTGGTAGTTGACCGCATTTACGGCGACGGTCTGAGCTTTTATGCTGGTCAAGCCGGTCATGTAATACCGCAAGGTAAAGTTGTTGATAAAAAAGGTCAATCGGTAGGATTTGTAAATCCTGATGGCAGGGTTGTAAGCCGTTTTGGTGAATATTTGGGCCAAATTGACAGTAAAGGTCGTTGGTTTGATTTAAAGAACACGTATGGCGGAGGCTTGGTAAAAACAGGAGCAGCCATAGGTTATGACGGTTCATATTTGGGCTATGTCAATGCCGACGGTACGGTTATTAATACCAAGGGCAAAGTTGCCGGTTATGAAAGCGGCGAAGGTTTAATCGTTGATGAAAAGGGGCAAATCTTAGGCGAGGTTGTTCCGGAGGGCATTTTGGTAGATTTATTCGGTAAATATGTCGGATACACAGATTCGCAAGGTAATGTGGCCGATTTAAGCGGCAAACTAATTACCGCGGTATTGCCCGGCGGCTCGACCGATAAAAATATGAACTTGTTAAAACGTGGTATAGTTATTAATTTCGGTGGCAAAGTTATAGGCTCGGTAATGCCCGATGGCAGTGTAATTAATACTAAAAATGTGGTTATCGGTAAAACATTTTCTGATGGTAAAGTAGTCAATAACGAAGGTCATTTAATAGGAGAAGTTGTTGAAAATGATATCGTTATCAGCAATGAAGATAAAGTTGTCGGGTATGTTGAATTTGACGGTAGTATCAGAGGTGTTTCCGGAGGTATAATCGGCAGAGTATTATCCGGCGGTTTAGCGGTAGATACGCAAAACAACATACTAGGAAGTATTTATAAGGTAGGAACGTCTATTGTATCCAACGACGGTCAATACATCGGACATCTCGGTGCCGATGGGCAAGTTACTGGATATGACGGTGAAGTAATAGGTTATCTAAAAAATAATGGCTCGTTTATTAATTTGGATAAACAGGTAGCAGGTTATGCATTGCAAGAAGTAGCTCAAAATCGGAGGAACTAAGGTGTTTAATACGGTAACAAAAATATTTAAGATATGCACATTAAGCATCATAGGTATGTTTTATATGATATGTCCGGCATTTTCGCAAGAAATTACGGCAATAAACTTTAACGGCGATTTAATCGGTAAAGTTATACCTGACGGTACCGTAGTAAGCTTTGATAATGAAATTATCGGCAACATTACGGCCGATAGCTTTATTGTTAACGGTAAAGGCGAAATTATCGGTGGCATTATTCCTCAGGGTGTAGCAATCGGCAATGATAACAAGCCGCTCGGAAAAGTGAACAATGACGGTTCTGTACGTTTACCTTCTGGTAAAATAGTCGGTAAAGTTTTGCCTAACGGCTTAATAGTTGATGATGATTACAATATTTTGGGCGGAGTTTTATATCCTGGTTTGGTCTATAATGACGAAGGCAAAACAGTTGGACGTTTAACCGGCGATGGATTATATATAAGCATTGAAGGTCAAAACATCGGCTTTGTTTCAGCACTCGGATATGCTTATCGTAACAATGGTAACGGTTTTGTGCTTGACGGTAAGTTAATATCATCAAAGATGGTAGTTTCTCCAAGTGGCGATTTTATCGGCAGTATAACCCCCGGCGGAACGGTAACCGATTTTGATTCTAAGCCGATAGGTCGTATTCATGCTAACGGCTATGCTTATAGCGATGCCGGAAAAGTCATCGGCAAGGTGGTAAGCAACGGTTATGCTTTTGATAATTATGGGAAATATTTAGGCTTAGTAACCTATAACGGCGAGGTTTTATTAGGTGGTGATATCGTTGGTAAATTAAGAGCCGATGATAAAATTGTTAATTTAAAAGGCGAAGTTATCGGCTTTAAGATAGATATTGCCGCAACCTGTACAGATTTAAATGGTCAATACTTGGGAAGAATAATGCCCGGCGGCGAAGTTGTTAAGGCCAAAGAAAAAGTAGGTATAGTCGGTGCCAGAGGTAACGTTTTAAACAAAGACGGAGAGGTTATAGGCTATATTCTGCAGGCAGGACCGGTATTTGATTATGCCGGAGAATTAAAAGCTCAAATTTTACGCAGTGGTAGCGTAAATACCGTAACCGGCTCACCTTTAGGATACGCTAAGCTAAACCGCGCATACGATAACATCGGACGCATGATAGGTTCAAGCATTGTTCCGAGTTTGGTGGTTGATAATTCTAATACGGTTTTGGGCATAAGCGGAGTAGGTTCGGAATTTAACAGCAACAATCGCAAATATAAAGTATCACCTTTCGGATATGTATATTCATCTGATAATTTGTTAATGGGTAATGCAGTTGCTTTAGATGCCGTTTATAATCTTGGCGGTGAGATTAGTGCCTATTTGGGAGTTAACGGTGAGTTGCAAGGTATAGCTAAAGAGCGAGGCTATAAGTTAAAGCAGTTTGGATTAGTCGCAGATGCCGATAATAATGCGATAGCGTGGAGTTTGTCACCACTGTTTGCACAAGATGAACAAGGTAAATCACTTGGAATGTTGTCGCAGACAAATTTAGTGCTTGATAAAAAGCGCAGTGTAACCGGTAAAGTTGTTCCCGGAAGCAATGTTGTCAGCAGTACGGAAAAGGTTAATAATCGCCAAGTGCCTGTAGTCGGTGGAGCCGGAAGTTCATTTTTGGCAGTCGGAATAAACGGCGATATCCTTGGCTATGCCGATTTTAAGGGAGATGTAACAGATTATTCCGGTAATAAAATCGGTACGGTATCGGGCAAAGACACGGTTATTAACTCGGGTGGCTCGATTATCGGTAATATCATTGATTTTAAGGGTGTTGTTAATGATAAATGCAGCTATTTGGGCACGATAGATTATCAAGGAAATGTAAGAAACAGTCGTGGAGTAGTTTTAGGCAACATTTTATCTAACAATCAGGTAGTATCAGAGGTTGGAGACGTTATCGGATTTGGTGTCGGTTCGGCAGTTATTGCTGACTTTGATGGCAAAATTTTAGGTAGTACTAATACTGTTGGTCATGTTCTCAATTACAAAAATGAAAACATCGGCTGCATACGTTATGATGGAAGATTATATAGTGCCGAGGGTAAATATTTAGGTCGAAAATCTGAAGCATTTCCGGTTATGAGCTTTGAAAATATTATGCTGGGACGCAGCAATATTAACAATGAAGTTATAAGTTCGGAAAATAAAAAAGTTGGTTACATAGATCCTGAAGGCAGTGCTATTTCCGACAGCGGAGAAATTTTGGGCTTGTCGTTCAGATATAAAGTAGCCTTTGACAACGATAACACATTTTTGGGTCGAGTTTTAGATAACGGCACGGTTATCAGCGACAAAAATGATATTTTGGGAACGGTAGAGTACGATGGTACGGTAACCGACGATGGAGAACAGGTAGGTTATGCTCTATACGATTTATATATTTATAACGAAGAAGGTAAAGTAATAGGTTATTTAAACGGAGATGGAAGAGTAAGTAGTTTTTCAGGCAGCCGCTTAGGTAAAGTAGACAGAGGATTTTTAATTAATAAAGATTATGAAATCATCGGTCGCGGCAACCGCGATTACTTTATCCGCGATGGAGAAAATAAAGTAATAGGTGAGTTAAGTCTTAAAGGCGAGGTTATAGATAAAAACGGTCAAAGTATAGGTAAATTAAGCGGTAACGGAGATATTGTCGATAACAACGGTAATGTTTTAGCGACTGCGCATTATTTACAGTACTACAATGCTCAAAAGCCAGAGCCGGCAAAACCGGCCGAATGGGCAGGAGCTCCAAAAGTAAAGCTTGATGCCGTTCCTGTAGCCCAAGATACACAAGACAGCAAATACGGGTTAAAAACAATCGGTATCGCACTAACTCCTGACGGCAATTACTTAGGGGATATTTTATCAAATAACGATGTTATAGATAAATTGGGTAATTTGCTTGGTAAGAAGATGCCGGATGGTCTGATTGTAGACAATGAAGGAGGATTAATCGGTATTGAAGAAGTTAAAAATGTTAAAGGCGGACAGATGTTTGTTCCGGCTGGTACATTTGGCTCCGGCGGGGCATACGGTACCGGTAACAATCCGGTAAATTTAGGTCCCGGCGGAGGTTTCGGTCCTGGCGAGCGTTATGATCCAGTAAGGTCGCAAGCTTTGGCTATGGCGCAGAATGCCCGTCGTGAAGAGATTAAAGTTGGTCAACTTTCAACCAATGTTGATAAAGAAAGCTTTGACGGCAAGCAAGCCTATTGGGACGGTGTTCCGAAGCAATTATCAAGCTGGCGAGTTGATATGAGTGAGATGATATTAGCCGATAAACCGATACCTGCAGTTCTGGCTCGAACCATTATGTCAAGCGGCGGAGCAGACAATGTTCCGGTAACTGCGATTGTAGAAAGAAACGTATATGCCGAAGTCGGTCGTAACATTGTTATTCCGGCCGGAAGTCGAGTTATGGGAACATCATCCGGCGGTAGCGGCGGCGGCACATCAGGCGGAGCGGTAAGAGTTTCTATTACCTGGACAAGATTGATAAGACCTGATGGCTCGGCATTTGAATTTTCTGCAGCGCAAACCGGTGACGCACAAGGACGAGGCGGAGCTTTAGGTTACTTGGATGAACAATTAATGAAGAAATATACCTTGCCTATGGTAACCAATCTGTTAAGCAGTGCGGTAGCCTATGTTGCGGCCAGCGGCGAGACAACCACTAACTCTGATGGAGATAGTGTAGAAAGTGCACGCCAAGAGGCGGCGCAAGATGCCAGAGAGAACTTTTTGGATAATATGGATCAGATGTTTGACCAAATCTTGCAAGATAAAACGGATATAGAAGCGGTAACTTATGTTCCGGCAGGTACGCGTTTAATTATTTATCCAAAAGAAGATTTGTGGATACGTACACCTGAACGTAGTGCTGAAGAATCGTTACAAGCAGCCAAGAAGCCTACGGTATTTCTTGACGACTCTGACCCGACCGACAGTAAGGAAAGAAGAGGTGCAGCAGCTCAGGGCGGCGGCTCTACAGGCACAGGCACTGAAGCCGGTACCAGCGGTGTAGTGTATACCGATGAAGACAGTGCAACAGTTCAGTCTACCCCATTGTTAGATGATCCGACATCTACGAATAAAAATACCAATAGACAGCCGACAATACCTCCGGTAACTTCAACCGGAGCAACTCCTCCGCCGCCGTCATCAACGGCCGGAGCCAATAACACCTCGGCGCAGCTGTTCTAGGGAGAATGAAATGAGTACATTTACCGTATTAGAATCAGTTTTAAGACCATTAGCTTATTGGTATAACCAAGATAATATCGAGGAAGTCGCCATTAATCGATCTGGGCAGATTTGGCTGCGTTTAAGGGGAAAGAGGGCTTATCCTTGGGTTATGTATAAAGATGAAAAATTAAGCAAAGAATACTTAACCGATTTGTTATACATTGTGGCTAATACCTATGAACTGCCGTTTGATCCCATACAGGGTTCGCCGGTAGTTTATGCCACCATTCCCGGCGACCACCGATTTTCAGCCATAGCCGGTCGTAACGTTATGTATGACCAAGATGATTTAACCGGAGGTGTGGCGTTAACCATTCGTGTTCACAGCGATGAAGTCGCCTTCGGTTTGGGTGATTATGGCTTGCAGCAAGGTAAGGCATTGCATAAAATAAGCCCGTTAAAACAAATTAAGGACCCGGAAGATCCGTATGAAAGATTGTTGTTAAGCATTAAAAGAGGTGACCACATTTTGGTAAGTGGTGCAACATCAACCGGTAAGACTACATTTTTAAATAACCTTTTAAAGATTTTGGATATTCATAAACGCATAGTAACCATCGAAGATACGCGTGAGTTAATAGTTCCGCACCCCAATCGGGTACATTTGGTGTTATCACGTACTGAGCAAACCAACGAAATGGATTATGCCAAAATCATCGACTTGGTAGTTCGTTTTACGCCTGATGCGATTATCGGCGGTGAAATTTCCACCAGCAACGCCGGAGCATTATGGGAGCTTATGGGTTCAGGACATGATAACTGTCTGGCAACCATTCACGCCGAAAGTTCCGAGGCTGCTTATCAAGCGTTTACGGACCGAATTTTGCATACTTATCCCACTATTGACCGCGCTAAAACCATTGAAGAAATGCGCCAGAAGTTAAGAGTTGTACAGATTAACCGTGACGGCAACTTGCGTGCCATTACGGAAATTACCTAAAAATAAAAGGCTCGTTAAAAAGACGAGCCTTTTTACAACCAAGTATAGAAAATAGACTATATAAGCATAGCAATTTCGGCGCGCACGTTTTCCAAACCTTTTTTCTTTTCAGAACTGGTTGAAAGTATGAGCGAATGAGCCGCCGGATGATTTTTTATAATTAACTCTGCTTCATGTATGGCCTTTAAAAGCTCCTTATGGCTAACCTTATCAGCCTTGGTAAAGACCAACTGATAAGTAACGGCAGCTTCATCAAGCATTTTCATAATATCGGTATCAACCTTTTTTAAGCCGTGTCGACCGTCAATTAGTAAAAATACTCTTCTTAAATTAGGGCGCCCTCTTAAATAGGTAAAAATAACATTTTGCCATTTTTTTACTTCTTCGGTAGGAGCTTTGGCAAAACCATATCCGGGTAAATCAACAAGATGTATTTTATCATTAATGTTAAAAAAGTTTAGTTGTTGAGTTCTGCCCGGAGTAGATGATGTTTTAGCCAAATCGGAGCGATTAAACAGAGCATTGATTAAACTTGATTTACCCACATTTGAGCGCCCGGCAAACGCAACTTCGTTTAATTCTGAAACGGGCAACTGATTTAAGTTAGCAACACCCAAAACAAAGTTGCATGGTTCGCAGAAAAGTTTTCGTCCGTTTTCCAAAGTCTGAGCATCAAAAATAGGGGTTTCTTTCATTAATCTACTCCGTTTTTATGCATAATAGCCTTTTGCTGTAAAATTGACAATACATTGCTTAATGTCCAGTAAATAACCAAGCCGGAGGCAAAATGACCGAGCATAAAGGTAAAAATTAAGGGCATTAAAGCAAACATTCTCGCTTGGTCTTTATTGGCCGGAGCCGGATTAAGCTTTTGCTGAATCCACATGGTAACACCCATTAATATAGGCCAAACGCCGATATCAATAATTGCCGGCAGCGGAATATGCGACCATACGGAAATGGTAAGCGGATCGGGAGCAGACAAATCCTTAATCCAACCGATGAAAGGAGCGTGCCTTATTTCAATTGAAATGTTCAAAACCTTATAAAGAGAGAAGAACACGGGAATTTGAATAAATAAAGGAAGGCATCCCGAAGCCGGATTAATTTTCTCACGACGGTACAAATCCATAGTTGCCTGTTGCAAGAGCATTTTATTGTCTTTATATTTTTCTTGCAAATCCATAACTTTAGGCTGAATTTTTTTCATTTTAGACATACTCTCGTACGACTTGCTGGCAATAGGGAACATAACCAAACGGAGCAAAGCGGCAAAGAGTAATATTGCCCAGCCCATATTACCGATAAAGCCGTATAAAAATGTCAAAATATAAAAGAACGGTTTAGTTAAAAAGTAGTACCAACCAAAATCAACGGCCAAATCAAACTTTTTAATATTGGCATTATCGGTATAATCATCAAGGAGTTTAATTTCTTTAGCCCCGGCAAAAAAGCGTACCTGTTTGGAGGTAGCTGCTCCCGAAGCTACGGTCAAAGGAGCTCCTCGATAATCTATCTGATAAGAGTTGTTTCCGTTATTGGTAATGGTAAGAGCATTATTTTCATCATCATTAAATACAAAAGATGAGAACCAGTATCTATCGGAAAATCCGGCCCAACCTTCTTTAACATTGAAAGTTTCAGGCATTTTTTCTTTTAGGTCTTTATATTTTATTTCTTCCAGATCACCGTCAATTACTCCGCTTATACCTTCATGAACAACGGCACTTTGTCTTTGTTCATCAGGGTTATAATAGCGGCTGATTAATCCATAGGGGTATAAAACGATTGGCTCATCGGTGTTGTTTTCAACTGTTTGCACAATATTAAACAGGTAGTTTTCATCAACCGATATGGTTTGAAGAAATTTAAGTCCTTGACCATTATTCCATTCAAGAGTAATCGGAGAATTAGGTGTTAAAACTTTACCTTTTGCGGTCCAAACAGTATCGGAGTTAGGCAGTTTTAATGAAGGGTCGTTTGCCAACCAGCCGACTTCGGCAAAATATGGAGAGCTGGAACCTGCCGGAAATAAAAGTTCAACATCGGGGCTATTTTCATCAAGAGTTTGCTTATATTTAGATAATTGTAAATAATCAAAACGGGCGCCTTTGAGCCTAATGCTTCCATTAAGTCCGGAGTTGTTGACCAAAACACGCTGCTCTGATTTCACAATATCCAAAACATCTTTAGGCTTATCGGTATTTTCGGTATTTGCGGCGGTATCTTGAGCGGTTACCTCCGGCATTTTAACCTCTTGCTGTGCCGATACTTCAGTTTTTTGAGCCGGGAACAGATAATTTACCGTAAAAATAATTACGATAGAAAGCAGCACCGCCAAATACAAACCTTTTGTTTCTTCTTTCACTTTTAGCAAACTCCTTAAACATTTACATTTTTTTCTTTTGTAGTATAAAAATTATTGAAACGCAAGCCATTAAAGCAAGGTATTACAAAGTTGTTGATGAAAGAGGCGGTTATTTTTTAATTTTTTTAGGAGGGACGGGGTCAAAACCGGAGCCGCCCCACGGATGGCAGCGTAAAATTCTTTTAAGGCCGAGATAAAATCCTTTAAAAAAGCCGTGGATTTGAATAGCTTCAATCATATACTGGGAGCAAGTCGGTCTAAAGCGGCAGCATCCCGGACAAAAAGGGGATATAAATTTTTGGTAAAATTTGATTAACAAAATAAAGAGTTTATTCATTATTTTGCCTCACGATTTTTCTAACAAGACGGAGTGTTGGGTTGCTCTGTATTTTGAGAAGAAGCATCTTCACCTAAAAGCATTTTATTAGTTTTTTTCAAAGCCCATTTAATATCACTTTTTAAGTCTTTAAATTTACAATCTGCGGTATTAAAGCGGCTGATTAAAACATAATCGACATTATCGAGAGCCATAGAAGGAAAAACGTCGCGAACAACTGCGCGTAATCTTCTTTTAGCCTTATTGCGCACATGAGCTTTGCCGATTTTTTTAGAAGCAGTATAACCTATTCTGAAAGATTCTGAAGAGCCGGATAATCTGGGAGCCGCTTGAAGTATCACGGTCGAGACGACCATTCTGATACCCTGAGCGGCTCTTAAGAAATCTTTTCTTTTTTTTAAGACCAGAATTTTATTCATCGCAAACTTAAGCAGAAAGTTTTTTACGACCTCTCAAACGACGAGCGGCCAAAACTTTACGTCCGCCTGCGGTAGCCATACGAGTACGGAAACCATGGCGACGAGCTCTAACGAGTTTACTGGGTTGATAAGTTCTTTTCATATTAAATCTCCGGTTAATTATTAGTTATTTAAAGCTTTTATAAAAAAAGCTCTCGGGGTTTTACGAAAGGCTTATACTAAGTTTTTGATTTTAAGTCAAGTCAAAAAAAATAAAAACCGAAAAGCTTCGGTTTTTATTTAAACACATATTTTCGTATGTGAGAGTTATAAGGGAATACAAATGAGTACCCTCAAGCCTCCCATAGAGCTGTCGCCAAGTTCAATGGTTCCGCCGTGCGAAACAATAATATCCTTGGCAATTGATAACCCCAAACCGACGCCGCCGGTTTCTTTATTTCTGGAACCTTCGATACGATAAAAGGCTTTAAATACGTCTTCTCTTTTATCTTCGGGGATTCCCGGTCCGTCGTCCTCAACGGTAATTTCCATTTTATTACCCACGCTTTCCAAACCGACGGCAACGGTTTTGCCGTAATAAAAAGCATTGGAAATAATGTTGGTAATAGCGCGTTTTAAGGCTTGTTCACGACCCTGAATAGCACTTACCTGATCGTTTGTGGTATAACGTATCATGGTTTTGGAGTTGCGGAATTTGTTTAAGATGCTCAAAATCATTTCGTTCATATCGACAAAGGTGCTTTGTTCTCCGCCTTCGCCGCTAACAAATGCTAAGTATCCATCAAGCATTTTTTCCATCTCGGAAATATCTTCAATAAATTCCTTATTGTCTTCATTTTTCGGAAGCATGGCCAGTTGCAGTTTCATACGAGTTAATGGAGTTCTTAAATCGTGAGAAACACCGGCAAGCATTTGTGTTCTTTCGGAAATCTGACGATTGATGCGCTCTTTCATTTTTGTAAAGGCAATACCGGCTTTTCTTACCTCGGAAGAACCGTACGGCTTGAAAGGAGTATCAATACCTTTACCGAAATCTTCGGCAGCTTCGGCTAATTGTTTAATAGAACGAGCCTGAACGCGTAAAAACAAGGTCGAAACAACAAATAACAGCAAAGAGGTGCCGACCATCCACGCAATAAAACCAAATACCGAAGAGCTGAAAATATTTTTGGTTGAAGTGGCAAATTTAAATAAGCCTTCTTTAGTATCAACCAACGTTATCAAAACAGAATCTTTATCGGTTAAATAAGTTGAAGTAACCTCATCTTTGAAATCATGACGCAAAGCATCTTCAAAGAAACCGGTTACCAATTTGTTATTGCGTGAAGTTTTATTCATTTCGGAATGTTTGCTATCATTATCAAAAAACTCAACTTCCAGATTATAGTTTTTCTTAGCCAGTTCTTTAATTTCAGGAAAGTATCCGGGATTAGCTTCGGCCAGTTGAACAACAAAAGCCATATTTGAGCTTAAATTTTCGGAAAGTCTGCGTCCGACCTTACCCCAGCTGCCGTTAAAGTAGGCGATGATTGAGACAATCTGCACTACAATAAGAGGAATAAAAATCAAGAGCATGGTTCTAAAAAACAATGTCTTGGGAAGTAGTTTGAGCTTAAGATATCTTAAAGCACCTTCAACTTTTTTAGGAAATACAACGTGCATATAAAACTCCTTTAATAAGGTTGATAAGGCTATTCGGGCAGCAGCATATAACCTTTGCCGCGAATAGTTTGTAAATAACGAGGATTTTTAGAATCTTTTTCAATTTTTTTACGTAAACGCGTAATTTGCACATCAATGGAACGAGGGCTTTGTCCTGCCCCCAATATCTGAGCTAATTGTTCACGAGTAAATATCTGTCCCGGTTTTTGGCTTAAAACGTTTAAGAGCATTTGTTCAACCGGAGTTACATGAATAATTTCGCCTTGTTTGTTAGTAAGCTCTTTTTTCACGGCATCATACAAACATAAGCCGAGATTAAGTGTTGTGAGAGTATCTTTATTTTGCGGTGTACGCTTTAAGATATTTTTTATTCTCAAGACCAACTCTTTAGGCTCAAAAGGCTTAGGCAGATAGTCGTCAGCGCCGGCCTCCAACCCGGATATTCTGTCTCCCGGTTCGCCCATAGCGGTAAGCATAATAACCGGCACATTGTTTTCTTTACGCAAAGAGGTTAAAAATTCAATACCGCTTTCACCCGGCATCATAACATCAACAATCAGCAAATCAAATTTATATTGCTGTAAAAAGAATCTGGCTTCATTGGCATCTTTAGCTGCCGATACGGCAAAGTCCTGCTCTTGCAAGAAGCGGCGGAGCAGGGCTCTTAAGCGCGTATCATCATCAACGACTAAAATGTGCACAATGTCTCTATTCATATATTAGCCTATTTGGCAGATTTAACTTTTTTAGTTGTTTTTTTAGCAGGGGCTTTCTTTTTTGAAGTTGAAGCTTTTTTAGCGGGAACTTTTTTCTCTGCTTTGGCTTCGGTTTTCACCGGCTGTTTTTTAACAACTATTTTAGCTTCAACGGTTTTAGCCTTTTCCAAAGACTTAACATAGTCGAGGCTTTTTTGGAAATATTGATATCCGGTAATAAAGGTCAAAGCTGCGGCAATCCAGAGCAAAAACTCACCGATATAAGCCCAAATCCACAAGCCGTGGAACAGCATTAATGAAAGAGCGGTCATCTGGAAACCAGTTTTCCATTTAGCCAAACGTGTAACCGGCAAGCCAACATTAACTTCACGCAAAAACTCACGCAAGCCGGAGACCAAAATTTCGCGGCAAAGTATAATAAAGGCAGGGATATAAGATAACTCACTCCAGACCATTCCCGGCTTTGCCAAAATAACTACCAAAGCGGAAGCTACCAAGAGTTTATCGGCAATCGGGTCAAGCAAACGACCAAAGGCTGAAGTTTCGTTGCGGCTCCGAGCCAGATATCCGTCAAAATAATCGGTAACGGCGGCAGCCACAAACAAAACGGCAATCAGCATTGACCACCAAAAAGAAGTAATATAGAGCGACAAAAAAATAACCGGAATAACAACTATTCTGGAAATTGTTAAAATATTAGGTAAGTTATACACGATTTCCCCCTTATATTAATTAAAAAGTCCTAAACTAAGCGTAGTATAGAGCAAAAATTTTATTTATGAAAGAAATTATACACTTTTTCAGCTGTTTTTTTACTTATACCGTTAACTTTGGTTAAATCGGCAATGGAAGCCTGAGCAATTTCGTCGGCCGAACCGAAATGGTTTAAGAGGTCGCGTTTACGCTTTGCGCCGATTCCCTCAATCTCATCAACTTTTGATTTATACATTGATTTTGCTCTTTTTTTGCGGTGTGTGCCTATGGCAAAACGGTGAGCTTCATCACGCAGATTTTGCAAATAAAACGCCAGAGCCGAACGGTAGGTAAGGGCAAAACTTTCCCTGCCGAGCATATGATAAAATTCTTTACCGGCATTTCTATCTGGTCCTTTGGAAATGGCAATAATGGCAATATCGGATAAATCGTAATCTTTTAAAACTTCATGAACTGCGTGCAACTGTCCTAAACCACCGTCTAACAAAATTACGTCAGGTTTGTTTTCGGGTGTCATTTTTTCAAACCTACGCAGCAAGACTTCTTTCATCATGGCAAAATCGTCATTGGTTATGTCAGGATTTTTAATATTAAAAGTTCGGTATGATTTTTTATCAAACCCGTCAGGGGTTGCTACCACCATGGCGCCTATGGCATAACTACCCTGAATGTGGGAGTTGTCATAAATTTCAATTCGTTGCGGAATTCTTGGTAAATCAAAACATTTTTGCATTTCAGCAAGATTGTTTTTAACTGAAGTTTGTTCGGCAATTTTTCTTTCCAAAGCCGCCATAGCGTTTTCTTTGGCATTTTCAATAAGCTTGGCCTTATCGCCGCGCGAATAGGTGTATATTTTTACGCCGAGAGCTTTTTCAAAAAAGTCCTGATTAGGTATGTTGCAAGATAAATAAATTTCTTTGGGCGGAATGTGATTGTTATAAAATTCACTTATGAACGCTTCTAAAATTTCGGTATCTGAAGCATCGTCGGTTTGTTTTGGAAAATAGGGCACGTTGCCGCAATTTTGCCCGCCGCGGATAATAAAGAGTTGAATGCAAACCAAACCATTTTTTTGCGCAATGGCAATAATATCAACTGATTGCAATTTAGAATATTCGACAACGTTTCCGGTTTGAATTGAGGTTAAGGCTTTTATTCTGTCGCGAAGTACTGCGGCTGTTTCAAAATCAAGAGCGTCGCTGGCTTTTTGCATTTTAGCAGATAGTTCATCTTGAATTTTGGTGTTTTTACCTTCTAAAAAGTCGATAACCTGATTAACCAGTTTATGATAATCATCTTTGCTTATTTTGTTAACACACGGAGCGGAACAACGTTTAATTTGGTAGAGCATACACGGACGTGTACGATTTTTAAAATCGCTGTCGCGGCACGAGCGCAGCAGAAAAGCCTTTTGGATTACGTCCATAACATAATTAACGGCGGTGGCGCTGACAAAAGGTCCGAAATAGCGAAATTTACCGTTACGTTTACCGCGTTGCTTGCGCAGAGCCGGATAATCTTCGGTCGGGTTAATCATCAGGTGAGGAAAGGTTTTATCATCTTTGAGTAAAATGTTAAATCGCGGAGAAAAACGTTTAATCAGCTCGTTTTCCATCAAAAGAGCTTTTGCTTCATTTTCAACGATGATAAATTCCATTCGATTAACTTCCGATACCATACGTTTTAGGCGGGTTGGGAGTTTATCAAACTTAGTATAAGCAACGATTCGCTTTTTAATATTTTTGGCTTTACCGACGTATAAAACTTCTTCGGTTTTAGAAATCATACGATACACTCCCGGTTTTTCGGGAGCAATTTTAACGTTATTTTTAAGAACGGTAAGTCCGTGTTTAATATCAGCCATAGTATTTTTCTCTCAAGCCATATTTAACAGAAAATTTTTAAAAAGCCAAATAAAAAACCCGCTATAAAAGCGGGTTGTTAATAGTAAGCATAAAGCTTATCTTCTATCGCCCATAATTCTTAACAAGTTAAGGAAGAGGTTGATAAAATCAAGATACAAAGACAAAGCACCGGCAACGGCCTTGCGGGTTAAAGTATCATCGGTATCTGCCGACATATACATATTGCGAATAGCCTGAGTATCGTAAGCGGTTAAACCGACAAAGATAGCAACCGTAATGTAAGACAAGGCATAATCCATAGCGGCACTTCTCATAAAGATGTTAACGATGGTGGCAATAATAACGCCCCACAAGCCCATAATTAAAAACGAACCCATGCCGGTTAAATCACGTTTGGTTGTGTAGCCATAAAGGCTCATAGCCCCGAAAGTACCGGCAGTAATTAAGAACACCTTAGCCATACTGGTTGTTGTGTACATAAACAATATTGGGGTAAGTGAAGCACCCATTAAAGCAGCATAAGCCCAGAACACGCCTTGCACCTGAGCAATGGAGCCGCGAGTTATTACCCAGTTAAAGGCAAAAACCATAATTAACGGAGCGATAAACATAAGCCACCCCAAGCCCGATAAGCTGATAGTTCCGGCAGCTTGGTTAAGATTAAAAAACAGCCCGATTAAAGAGGTGTTCAAAATAAGAAAAGACACCAAAGCGGTCAAGCATAAGCCACCGGCCATAAAGTTATAAACTTTAATCATATAGGCGCGTAAACCCTCATCGACGGAAGTTCTTTCCACAGCAGAGGTATAAGATTTTATTTCCATAATTTTCTCCTAAAAAAATATCACTGTTTATAGATATAGAATTTTTTTATTAAAAAATCAATAAGCATATAAAAAACACCCGCAATAACTTACGGGTGTTTTAACGGTTAATGTCGTAAATTAAGCAGCCTTAGCGGAATATTTAGCGGCAAATTCATTCATTTTTTCAATGATGTAAGATTGCTCGTCTTTTTCCAAATACGGATGCATCGGGATACTTAATACTGTCTTGGACAATCTTTCGCAAACCGGAACCGAACGAGTGTTCCATTTAACATAAGCGGTTTGAGTATTAACCGGGCGCGGATAGTAAGCACCGCACGGGATACCGTTTTCTTTTAAGAATGCCATTAATTCATCGCGGTGTTCGCAGTTAATGGTGTACAAAGCATAAGCTGAACGGCAGTTATCCAAAATTCTTTGTTTTCCGAAATAATCGCTCAATTCGTTATCGTAACGTTTGGCCACATTGTAGCGTTGTTCAAGTTCTTTATCAAAAACCGTAAGTTTTTGTAAAATAACGGCAGCTTGGAAGGAGTTCATACGACCTGTCATACCTAACCGAACGTTATCATAGTGGTCTTCGGGGCTCATACCGTGAACGCGGCAAGATTTAACCAATTCATTTTCTTCGTTATCATTGGTAAATACGGCACCGCCGTCGCCATAACCGGCCAAAGGCTTAGTAGGATAGAAAGAAGTCGCGGTCATATCAGAGATTGATCCGGCTTTTTTGCCATGGTAAACAGAACCGTAAGATTGGCAAGAGTCAGATAAAACTTTCATACCGTTTTCATGAGCGATTTTAATAATTTCATCCAATTCGCACGGAGAACCGAAAATATCAACCGGGATAACGGCTTTAAGGCGTAATTTACCTTCTTTTTTAACTTCGGCGATAGCGCGTTTCAAATCTTCGGGATCCATATTGTAGGTATCGGGTTTAGAGTCGATAAAAATCGGAGTAGCGCCCAACAATACTGGAGCTTCGGCAGAAGATACGAAAGTAAACGAGGAAACAAAAACAGCATCACCTGGTTTAACGTCCCAAGCCATCAAAGCCAAAGTTAAGGCATCGGTACCTGAACCACAGGTAGCACAGTATTTTGTGCCGGAGTATTCGGCCAATTTCTGGTCTAATTCTTTTGTTTCAGGACCTTGGCAGTAAGCGCCGTGATCCAAAATTTTTTCAATAGCGGCCATGAACTTATCACGACCGATAACTTTTTGAGAAGTTGCGCAATCAAATAAGTTAATATTTTTTGCAGGTTTATTGGTCATTACTTTAATCCTTATAAAAGTTCAAACTGGAAGGGATAGTAAGTCAAATAAAGGTGTTATGCAACACACAAAAAATTTCTTGATTGTAACAAAAACAAAAAACCATACCGAAAAGCCGAACATTTTAGTTGATTAAATTAGTTGAGTTGATATATTGAAGGCATTTACAGCGCTATATATTAAGGTGAGTTAATGAAAAAGACACATTTAACGTTACTTTTTGCAATATTTTTGGCATCCTGTGCCACCAACCCTGACGGCAGTAAGTTAGATACTTCTAATGAAACAACGCTTGAAGCGTATAACCGAGCCATGTTTAATTTCAATTATCAATTAGATAAAAAGGTAATATACCCTGTAGCCAAAGGATATAAAAAGGTCACCAATCAATTTGTGAGAGATAGGGTTACATCATTGTTTAATAACTTAGATGAGCCTTCATATTTTGTAAATGATTTATTGCAGGGAGAAATTAAAGAAAGCGGGATTTCTATCAGCCGTTTTTTAATCAATTCGACACTCGGACTGCTAGGAACTTTTGATGTTGCTTCAGGCTGGGGATTAGAGCGCAAAAAAAACTCTTTTGATGAAACGATGGCCAAATATTGTGTGCCGGATGGACCTTTTGTGGTCATGCCGGTATTAGGTCCGTCTACACCACGCTCTTTGGTTGGTCTTGCCGGTGAAGCATATACCAGTCCGCTGTTCTGGGCATTTATAGATACCGATGACGGTTGGGTGGATGTTGGAGTTGCAGGAGCAGCAGCTCTGAAATATGTAAATTTACGAGCCGAGAACGAATTTTTACTGCAAAGCTTGGAAGAAGGTTCGGTAGATTACTATACGACCATAAAATCATCATGGCTGCAAAATCGCCAAAAGTATCAAAGCATATGTTCGGATAACTCGGAAGAAAACGCAACAGCCAGTTACGATTTTGATTTTGGTTATGATGAATATAACGATGAATTTGAAGAATAAAGGAGACTATCTATGAAAAAAATTTTAGCATTGTTTTGTGGAATTTTTTTATTAAGTGGAGAAGCAATGGCGGAAATAAACGGTCCGAAGGCGGAAGATTTTATAAAAAAAATTACGACGCAAGGCATAGAAGAAATTATTAATTCTGATGTTTCTCAAGAAGAAAAGGACAAGCGTTTTGAAAAGCTGTTTAATGAATATCTAGATTTAGATTTTATCGGTCGATTTGTTTTAGGACGTTACTGGAAAACGGCAACCACGGCAGAACGAGAGGAATTTATAGATGTTTACCGCGAGTTAAACATCAAGACATGGTCAGGTCGTTTTGATGAATTTAAGGGTAAAACTTTTATATTTAAGGGGACATCGCCGTCCAACTCAGCCGGGCAAATTTTTGTAAACACAGAAGTTCCGATGGAGCAGGGAGCTCCGGCCAAGGTGGTATGGCGTGTAAAAGAAACCAAAGGCCAAATGAAGGTAGTTGATATCATTATCGAAAACGTAAGTTTAGCGATAACCGCACGCAACGAATATACAGCATTTATTAAAAATTCACCAGAAGGGGTAAAGGGTCTGATAAACAACCTTAAAGGCAAGATATCAACAAATGTACAATCTACCGACAAATAAGGTTTTTGTGCGATGAAATAATTGACAAGACAAGAGTTTTTGAGTAGAATAAAAATATATGTAAATTACTTACAATCGGAGGCGGATATGCTTAAGATGAAAGAAATATTGATGGTATTGGCAGGAGTAGTACTGTTTAGTTCTGCTCCCGATGCAAGGGTTTGTTTTTTAGCCGGCAGTGAATCTGATGCGAGTTGTTTATCCTCGAGCATTGATATAGAAAGTGAAAAATGTCCGGATAGAGAAGTTTGTGAAGCTCCTCGCGATGGCAGCAGCGTATGTGTTGATGCCGGAGAAAAGTTTTATTGGCCGGAGGATTGTTGCTCAGACGGTACGATATACGAGCCATGTAATGAAGAGGGTATGGTTTGTACCGGAGCGCAGTGCTATGGCACCAGTGCCGGCGGTGAAAGTTATCTTGGCTGCGAAAGGGGCTATTGCCAATGTGATTCTTCCTACTCCGAAACTTGCGACGGGGAAGGAGAAATCGGTGTAGGTAAATCTTGTGGCGGAAAGTATAAAAGTTGTCAATGTTCAAGTAATTTTTACGCCTGCGATTCCGCAGCGTCATGCGGCGGAACGACTTGCTCTGATGACAGAGGTACATTGTGTACTTCTTGCGAATGTCCGGCAGCCGGCGAAGGCAACTGGGTTTCTGACCCCGATACGTGTTGCGGCAGCTATACCGAAAGATGTACAAACTGGCCGAGCGGTACGACGGTGTACAAATGTAGCACGGTCTCATTGCCTGAATGTGTGTGCGGTTACACTCGTGATGCCAATAAGTCGCAATGCATAAACGGATGTACGGATAGCAGTTATGAATATCAAGGCAATATACCGGCACATGTTGTATGTAACGATTATATAAGCGGCATCACCGGCGCCTGCGGTAACGATTGCTATTGCGATACAGGCTATTGGGACTTTACGGATAGTTGTACGGCTCAAAATGACAGCATTTGTAAAACGCTTGGTTACACTGATACTTCATGCGATGGTGACTGGTTAGCTTGCCCGTATGATACATCAGCTAAAAAGTGTTTAACTGAAAAAGAAATTACCTGTCCCGATGGATATTCTGAAGATATAACCTCCACAAGTGACTGTGGTACATATGCATCTGGTTGGACGGTAACTACCACCACTGTCGGCAGCAAAAAATGCGGTAAATGTGTAGCTAAATCTTGCCCGAGCGGAAGTTCTATCTTTCCGCCATTCTGCAACGGTACTATCAGCATTGTTGGCTATTCAGGAAATAATACCTGCAAAAAATGTAGTAGTGGTTCCGTTACCATTGATTGCTGCTCATTATCATTCGACTATGATTGTCGTTCTGTAGGCGGGGGTTGTAGTAACTCAAGTACTTATAATGGTAAGAGATGTACAAGCTGCTCACCTTCTACTGTAGACCCTGTTGAACAAACCTGCTGCAGTAAAGGATATAAATATGACTGTACCAACATTGGTAAGGGATGTTCCAATACACAATTAGGAACACTGAAAGAACAGTGTCTGAGATGTAGTTTTGAAGCCATTCCGAGAAACTAATTAAAGCAGTGTATTGTTTATGCGAGCCGAATTGTGTTATGCAGTTCGGCTCATAAATTTTTAAAAACAAACAAAAGTATCTTGTTTTATTGTTTTTAATATGGTACTATAGGACCGTATTTTGAGAGGAATGTCGGTTTGCCATGATAATAAATAGTAACGATGTTTTGCAAAGAAATATTTTAACAAATAAGTGTTTCTATCAAACCACCGCTCAAATAATGCGGGATTTTGAGCAGAAAGGCTATACCAATTCAGCAGACGAAACGGCTAAAGTTATAGCCGCATATCATAGTGTCGTCCAAAAAAAATCTAAAAATCATTACAACAAAGATTATAACGAAGCTTTTAACAAAATTGATAATGCTATTAAAAGCATGGCAAATAAGGTTTTTTACACGTACGATAAGCAAAGCTACGATTATGCCTATCGCTCATTTCAAAATTTTGATTACATTAATGCTATAATCGGGCGTCAACGGCTTAAAAAGAATAGTTTATAGTATTGCCTGTTAACTTTTTCATTTTCATTATTGCATTACGAGCGCTTTGGTCTAAACTTGCGCTATTAAAGAACTATTTTCGGTAAGGAACATAAAATGAAACAAATATCAGTTATCGGTTGCGGCCGCTGGGGTACATTTTTAGGCTGGTATGCCGCCAATTATTGCGTTGACAGTGTAATTTTGTACGATATTCCGACCTCTCCCAACTTTATAGAGTTGCAAGAAACGCGCCGCAATAGCTATTTGGAGCTAAGCGATAACATGGTTTTAAGTCCGGATTTATCCAGAGTTTTAGAAAACAATGATATTATAATTTCAATCGGTTGTCAGCACCTACGCAGTTTGGCGCAACAACTTAATGGCTATAATCTTGAAGGTAAAAATTTTTTATTGGCCATGAAAGGTCTAGAAGAACCAAGTGCTAAAACGTTAGTAGATGTGTTTAATGAAGAGGTTAAACAGGACGTTCACGTAGCATGTTTGGGAGGACCTGGTCATGTTCAAGACTATATGAAAAAAGTTCCGTCTTGTGCTGTAATAGATAGCTATGAAGAAGAATGTAAGGAACACTGGATAAAATTATTACAAAGTGATTTAATCCGCTTTTATTACGGTAATGATGTTATCGGTAACCAAATAGGAGCCGCTTTAAAAAATGTTGTCGGTATAGCTGCCGGTATTTTAGACGGTTTGGAATGGTATGGCTTAAAAGGGGCATTAATGGCCAGAGCTCCTGTTGAGGTCGGACGTTTAATAAAACACTTTGGCGGTAATCCGTTTACTGCCTACGGTTTGTCGCACTTAGGCGATTATGAGGCAACATTATTTTCTAAACATAGTCATAATCGAATGTTTGGAGAGATGTTTGCCAAAGGTGAACGATTCGGTAAATTAGCTGAAGGAGTGGCTACATTAAAAGCGGTTAAAATAATCGCTGATAAAGAAAATATAGATATGCCGATATGTCAGGCTCTTTATAAAGTAATTTATGAAGATGCAGATATTAAGGCAACTATCAGGAGTATGTTTGACCGAAGCCTTAAAAAAGAGTTTGATTATATTAATGATTAAAAAATAAAAGCCCCGATAAACGGGGCTTTTATTTTAAGCTTTTAATTTTGTTATTTTAAGCTTTCTGCCAATTCTTCCAAAGATTGTAATTGTTCATCTTTTAAGGAAGATTTTATGGTCGGTATATTTTCAATTAAAGTAATATTCTTCATCTCTGAAATAATATTTTTCATCAAGTTTCCCGAGGTAGGAGCCCAAGAACCGTTTTGCAGCAAAGCAATGGTTCTATTTTGCAAGTTATGAGCCTTAATTTCATGCAAGACATATTCCATTTTTGGGAATAGGCCGGCATTATAGGTCGGAGCTGCAAAAACCAAACGGTCATAACGGAAAGCATCGGCAACGATAAAAGAGCAATCGGTAGAAGAAACATCATAAACCATAATATTCTTTACACCTTTTTCCGATAACTTGTTCGCTAAAATATTTACGGCATTTTCGGTATTTCCGTAGATGGAAGCATAAGCAATCATCACGCCTTTTTCTTCTGGAGTATAAGAAGCCCACAAAGCATATTTTTCAATAAAGTCGGCGATATGTGATTTTATGATAAGTCCGTGCAAGGGGCAAATCATATTAATTTCCAAAGAGGCGGCTTTTTTAAGTAAAGCTTGTACGGAAGGACCGTATTTGCCGACAATATTAGTATAATAACGACGAGCTTCATGTACATACTGATTGTTAAAATCAATATTGTCATCAAACAAATGACCGTTAAGAGCGCCGAAACTTCCGAAAGCGTCAGCTGAGAACAAAATTTTATCCGTGGTATCGTAAGTAACCATAACTTCCGGCCAATGTACCATAGGAGCCATAACAAAAGTAAAAGTATGTTTGCCTGTATTTAAGGTATCGCCTTCTTTTACTATCAATGAGCGCTCTTGAGCATCAAAGTCAAAGAACTGATTAATCATGGCAACGGTTTTAGCATTAGCCACAATTTTTACCTCAGGATAACGGCGTACAACCTCGCCAATAGTTGCGGCATGGTCAGGTTCCATATGGTTAACAATAAGATAGTCAAGTTTTTTACCATTTAGGGCATGGCTTAAATTTTCCATAAACTGCATACATACAGAATGATCGACGGTATCTAAGAGCACGGTCTTTTCATCGTTTAGCAAATATGAATTATACGAAACGCCGGCGGCAATAGGGTATATATTTTCAAACAAAGCCAAGCGCCGATCCGATGCTCCTATATAAGTTAAATCGTTGGTAATTTGACGAGTGCAATACATTAGGTTTCTCCAAATTAAAATTTAATCCTAAGATGGTATTATAACGAGTAGCAAAATATTTCAACTGAAATAATAAAATGTTAGTAAATTTATGATTATATAAATCAAACAGATAGGAGGAAAAATATGAACAGCTTTTATTACGATCATGAAAAATTGCAAAAACTTGTCTTATTAAATGCTATTTTATTAAGTATGGTTATTTTAATAGGTAACGGTTGTCGTGAATATATGTGGGTTACAAGTGTAGTTGCTGTTTTATGCCTGATTTCATTTTCGGCGTCGTTATATATTGTAATTTTTCCGCAGCGACTGGCGTTAATAGACGATGAAGGTATTAAAATAGACCACAATGCCAAACTTAAATGGGATGATATATCCAAAGCAGAACACAAAAAACTTAAAGGTTGTTTGCATCGCGAAATTATTTTAATAAGAGTAAAAGACGGGGTTACATATCGCCGTAGTTTTATGCAATATTTCAGCAAGCACTCTCCGTATGGTGAGTTTTCTATACCTTTGTACGCCATGACTGAAGAAGATAAAAAAAATATAACGAGTGAAATTAGCAAGCACATTGCGATAGTAAGCGAAGATTAGAATACAATATAAATTAAAAAGCCGCTTATTAAAGCGGCTTTTTAATTACTTTTAATATGTTAGCTTCTGGTCTGCTCCCGAGTTGCCTTAATAGCAATATCCGTAGCATTCTGAGCCACATCAGTATTACCGCGGTGAGACGGAGTGTGATTTGAAGTCCCCCTCAAGGTAGATATTTTATCAGATATTTTATCTTGACCGCTTAACACATCGCTGGTAGTTTTAGTTTCAGCCTTAGCATAGTCGTTAGTTCCGACAGTTTTAACATCATTGCCAAGTATATTGTCGTTATAAATCGGTTTACCGTCACTGCTAAAAGTTAAGCCACTTTGTTCGTATTTGTGAGATTTACTTTCACAAATATATTTAAGCGATTGTTCTGCAGAGTTCAAGTCATCACCTCTGGAGTTAAGGTCTTTCAATATTTCGTTATTGATATAAGCATCTTTTAATAACAAATCATGAGTATCTTGAGCCTCTTGCGCGCTATTGGCAGTTGCCAAGCCGTACTGATAATGTCCCTGATTATCAGTTTTTACGGTCAAATCTTTATTTGCTTGTGTCAGAGTACTCAAATCTGCATCACGCGTGTCATAGTTAATGCGTAAACCGCCTTCTTGCGTAGTTGCAACATCGTAGGTAATACCGCTTTTGGTAATATTATGAGCATCAACAATCTGCGTAGCAGGTTCTGTCTGAGTTTGCGAAGATTCTTTGGCAGCAGTATCCTGTCCATTATTTGTAGCCTCATTAGAAGTAGAAGTTTGTACATTCTCGGCAGGCGTTTTACCATTTGTTTGCGATTGTTCTTCCTGAGCTTGTACGGTTTCGCTAGGAGCAGTATCTTGCTCTTTGCCGCTAACCTCACCGGCGACAGTATTTTGAGTATTCTCTGCAGTTTGCTTTTCGGATAATTGATGTTCTACCACTTCATGTGCAGCACTATCTTTAATATCCGATAAATTCTGATAAACATCCTGATTGTATTTCAAATCCTCAGGTGTTTGCTGAGAGTTATCAATATCTTTTACATATCCGTTAACTCGATACGAGTTAATTTCGCCGTTTTCATTAATATTGTATTTTACCTCGTTTCCGCTTTCATCACGTTTTACCACAGAAATGGTATCGTCATTATGATATTTAATTTTACTAGTGTTTTCATCGGTAAGTCTACTGTCAATATTATCGGCATCGGTTCTGGCGACAATTCGTTCGCCGTTAGAACCATGAGCGACAATTTTAGCCTCGCCGTTTTCATCTATTTTAATTTTTTTAACGTCAAACATTGATTTATGTTCAACCTCTGGCGTTTTAATGTCTTGTTGCTGCAAAGTTACGGCTTCTACTTGTAATTTTTGAGCAGCATCAATCGGGGCAATCGGTTCAAAATCTTGTCTTACGACTGAAGGATTTTGAGTTTCGGCAGCACCGGAGTTTGTTTCGTTAGAGCGGCTATGAGCAGCGGTCCACTCTTTGGCTTCAGCTTCCATTTGTGCAGCAGAAGGTTTGCCATCCATATCTTGGAAATGTCCATGTTCATCAAAACGCTTGGAGGCAAAATCTAAAATCTGAGCTTTTTGCTCATCGGTAATTGTTCCGTTATCCCAAGCCTCTTGCAAATCTTTAGACGACATCCATTCTTTGCTGCCCAAAAGTTCATTAACTTCGCGAGGGTCGCGTAAAAAGGCCATTTTCAAATCATGTTGCTGTTCTGCGGATAAATTGTTAAGATCAAGTTCTTGACCGTCATTGACATTAACGTAATCTACATCTTTATCCGGGGTATAATAGAAATTAACTTTAAGCTCTGAAGCTTGCTGATAAGCGGCGGAAGCATCAAAGTTTTGATTAATATCCTTAAGCTCTGTCGGAGAATGTTGCTGTCCGTCAACGGTTAGGCCGGTAACAGTTCCGTGTTCATCAAATGCAACTTCCATATTCTGTCCGTCGGAAGTTAGCCCGGTCATTAACATAGCTCCGTTGGTTGATGCATGCTCAACATGAAACTCTTGACCGTTAATATTAACTACCTGTTGGGTTTGTGTATTTGCGGTGTGATGATAGAGAGTATCAGTGGTTGAATGCATATCGGTTGCGAAGTCATTAACCATTTCACCGGCAGCTTTACCGGCGAGCATACCTAAAGCAAAAGAAACACCTGATGCGGCAAATGTTTTGGTGGCAGCCCAAGCTTTTTTACCTTTTGAACCTTGGGTTTGTTTATAGGCTTGTGACGCTTGATGTAAAGCTCCGGAGCCAGCTAACAACATACCGGCAGCGGATTTTGCAACATTCACCGAAGCATCAAGATCTATACCCATTAAACCGGCACCGCCGAGAGCTGCGGTAGCACCACTAAGGAGGACACCGGCAGTTCTTAATTTATTATTTTTCATATATTGCCACAAGTTTTGAGGTTTTTCGCCTTTAGCTATTGCGTCGGCACGTTCTTTTTTAAAGGTTTTAACAAATCCCCAAGCTTGGTTAGCAAAAGAAGCGGTAGCCACAGCGGCAATACCGGCCGGTCCGAAGGTTGTTCCGGCCAGGGCATAAGCAGCGCCCCAGCCACCTGATTTAAGAACACCTTTTACCATTGAATAAGCTTTACCGTATTTTTGTGTAAGCTTGGTATCCAATTGCTTAATTCGTTCTGAAAATGACTTTGAGACTTGCTCATAACCAGCCCTTTTGCCTAAGATATTAACGGCATTTTCTGCTCTGTTTGTTCTTGCAGCTTGCCAACCGATAATAGTATCTTGATTTAATTTTATAGGTTTTTTCTGTTGGGCTGAAACGACCAAGTTGGAAAACATTTTATCGAAATCTTTTTCCGATATTTTGCCTTTAGCGACTTGATCGGCATAAATAACGCTCACTAAGCCTTTTCTCAAGCGGGCGGCATATTCTTGTTCAAAAACTTGCGGAGTTATATTTTTTTGTGTATTAGCCAAATACATTTCGGTTTCGCGGCGAATTTGCTCCATAAATAAAGCAACGTCACTGTCTTTTCCGCTTTGGTTAAGAGTTTCTCTGCCAAAGGCTCTAAGCTCGCCGCCGATTTGCAGATTGTTTAAGATATTATAGATATCTTGGAATTCTTTATTTTTAAGAGGGGCTTGTTGTTGGTAGGCCAGACGGGCATTGTCCAACAAAGCGGTTTGTTTTTTATGAGAAGATCCGTTAGCTTGTGCGGCGTTTAACAGATATTCAAAGTTTTTAAAATCTTTATGTTCGAGCTTGGAAGTGGCAGTTATGCGGCGCTCCACCAAAGACAAGAGCTGTTTCTTTTGAGTTTCATCAAGCTCTTTGCACTGTAATGCTCCTGTTAGTACGGAAATTTCGGGAACATTACCGTTTTGTTTAGCGACATTTAATATCTCAACGACATCACGATATTCGATAGCCGGTTGTAATTTTTCGGGTTTGGCATCAAGCTCAAATAAGCTTTTATTAGACGGCATACTGTCAAGTTTAGCAATGTTTTCCTTGACAATTTCCGGTGTCTGTAAAGATTTTGCATCAAGTCCGAATTCTTCTTCAAATCCGGTTATTTCGGCGCCTACTTTATTTAAGGCATCGCTTAACGACTTAGAGCCGTCCTTAGCTTTATCACCCTGAGGATAATCTTTGACAAGAGTTAATAAGTCTCTTAGTGCATAAGCTTCTTCCATATCGGTTATAACAAATTTATTATCTGCATATTGCTGAGCTTTATTTACTACATATTCTTCCAGCTTAAGATTAGCAGCGTTAGTTCTGTCGTTGGAACGAGCATTTAATAAGGAACGACGTAAGTCATATAACTGAGAGGGAGAAAGGCTTTCCATACGCTCAGCAACTTCAAGAGCATTGTATACATTTACGGCAGAATTTTCCTGAAAGATGGGGTCTTGCTGGGTACCGTTGGTATCGGTTGCCGACGAACTTGAAGCGGCATCGGAAGCATTTTGTGAAGTTGTTTCTTTCTTTGTTTGAGAGTTACCTTCAGTTGCGGTAGATGTTGCGGTGTTTGCCTCAGTGTTAGTAGCTGTTTGAGCGTTAGATTCGAGAGTTTGCTGATTGCCGGTTTTGCGAATAGTCTCAATTTTTTGTAACAAGTCTGCAGCTTTACCCTCATATTTTCCCTTAACGCTATTGGAATAATTTTTGATAAGGTCTTGTAGGTTTTCAAGTTCAAGCGGAGACATGGAATCGAGCTCATCGGCTGACAAATTTTCAATGCGTTCTGCCATTAAATCAGCCAAAATCATATAAGAATCCCGATTTTTTTCATTTGCAGCAAAGTTATTGCTGGCAGTATCTAAAGCCAAGCGTAAATCGTTTATATTTTCGAAAGACAATTTGTTATAGTCTGTCTCTTCGCTTGCCAAAACGGTTCTAACCTGTTCCGGTGTTAAATTTTTATAATCAGCCATAATTTATCTCCCAACAAAAGCCTAACATATTGTAAGTATAGCCTCATTTAATTGTTTTTGCAACACAAAAAGTATATTTTTTGTCAATAATATATATTGATACCATCTTGTTTTTCATTAATATTTTTCAAGAACTTGTTTTTTTTCACAAAAGTGTCACAAAAACTTGTAATCAAAACAAGGTTATGGTATTTTAATTAAAGTTATGTTAAAGCCCGAAGAAGTAAGAGAAGATTTAAATAAAATTTGCCACAGCAATGATGCTGTTTGGCTTGATTACGATTCTATACATACCGAAAATGAACAAAAAGATTTAAAAAAATATCTTAAAACCTATGAATATTTGGGTATTAATAGAGAGCAGCTTTTATTACTTGGAGGCTTATCGCTAAAATACGGCGGAGGTGAGCAGATAGCCTATGGCTCCATGGCAAGGCTCTCTGGCAGTACAATACGTAGTCTGGTAAACAACAAAAACCTAGTTTGTATTTCCGGCTTTGATACGCTGGTTGAGCAATATGTAGTTTATCATGAATGTGGTCATTTATATCAAAACAGCTTAGGTTTGTTTCCCGTTAAGAACCAAGATAACTATATCCGATACCTAAGAGAAAATCACGCCAATACTTTTGCCGCTGCGGTATTTTTTATAAAAACTCCCAAAATATTGGACTATAAAAAAGCAAGGCTATGGCTTTTATCAAAAAATATAAGTGATTTTTTCACCAATCAGGAAATCATCAATGGGGTGTTTGGAAATACGTGGTCTAAGTATCACTACGCATCATTGCCGGTAGAAGCGGCTTTATTGAAAGATATACATCGTCAGGGGCGTAAAAATTTTATCAAAAAGTATACTAACCCCGATGGCGGCATAAAGTTTGAGGAGCTGGCTTATTATTGCAAAGATGTAGTAGAAGCCAATGCCTATACTCCCGAATATCTGGAGAGTATTATGAAGAATCCCCAAATTTTCAAAGAACAAAAGATATATAGGCAAAAAAAGATTTACAGAATTTTGGGTAAGGCTTTTGAAATGCATATAATGTTAATAAGTAATCGGAAAATTAAAAAGCGCCAAGCCATTGATTGTAAAAGAAGAAAAGAAAATCAAAAAAAGATTGAACCTTTGCCAAACAATAATGAAGAGTCGTACCTTTTTAACCAAGTTGCAGCCATAGACATTGCTCGCACACTAATATCTCAGCAATATTCTGAGTTGCTGGATTTAAGGAGGGTTGTAAAAGATGATGATTATTTAAAAAATTTTGAAGACATAAAGGAAGTTAATCCCGAAAAATATGAGCAAATAGTCAAAAGATGCAATCAAATACGGATTATTTATCAAAGAAACAAAGAAAATATGTCCTTTGAATTGTTTTTCAACTTAATAGCCGACAATGACGGGCGCAACAAATTTTGGCATTTGGTAGAAAAGGTCAGAAAGAAAAATAGGGAAGAAAATGAGGCTGATAAATCAATGGATGTCAAAGCCGATAAAAAGCTCTTGACTCTTAGGTTAAAAGACTATATAAGCAAGGAAAAATAAAACAATTTTACAACAAAATTTTTGTAAAACATATACACTCCGAGGAGTGCCGCCAGTCAGCGAGGGTTCGCACACTGGCGTGCAATAGTTTGTATAAGCTTGCAAAAATTTTTAAGATAAGGAAAACAATGTTTGAAGCATTAACCGATAAATTAAGTTCGGCTTTTTCAAAAATAACCTCTCGCGGGGTGTTAAATGAAAAAGATATTGACGAAGCTATGCGTGAAATTCGCATCGCTTTGCTAGAGGCTGATGTTTCATTGCCGGTTGTTAAAGATTTTATCGCTAAAGTTAAAGCTGAAGCTTTGGGAGAAAAGGTTGTAAAATCAGTTCAACCCGGACAGATGGTTGTTAAAATTGTTCACGATGAGTTAGTAAAACTTTTAGGTCAAGACGGCACGTCGCTTAATTTAAATGCTCCTGCGCCGGTAGTAATTTTGATGGTCGGCTTGCAAGGTTCGGGTAAAACAACTACTTCTGCCAAAATTGCCAATCGATTAAAGAAAAACAAAAAAGTTTTAATGGCATCGCTTGATATTTATCGTCCGGCAGCTCAAGAGCAGTTAGCTCAGCTCGGTAGCCAGATTAAGGTAGATACATTGCCGATTATTAAGGGGCAAAAACCTTTAGATATAACTAAAAGAGCTTTACAAGAAGCCAAAAATGGCGTGTATGATGTTTTAATTTTAGATACGGCCGGTCGCTTACATATTGATGAAGTTTTAATGCAAGAGGTTGCCGAAGTTAAAAAGCTTGCCAACCCAACGGAAGTATTGTTGGTTGCCGATGCTTTAATCGGTCAAGATGCTTGTAATGTCGCCAAAGAATTTAATGAAAAAGTCGGGATTACGGGTATTGCTTTAACTCGTATAGACGGTTCTTCCCGAGCCGGCGCCGCGCTTTCGATGAAGATGGTTTCTGGAGTTCCGATAAAGTTTTTGGGAACCGGTGAAAAAATAGATGAGTTTGAAGAATTTCACGCCGATCGCATTGCCGGCCGCATATTGGGTCAAGGTGATGTTGTTTCCTTAGTTGAAAGAGCTATGGAAAAAATCGATCGTGAAGAATCTGAAAAAATGGCCTCCAAAATGATGCAAGGCCGATTTGACTTAAACGATATGTTAAGTCAGTTAAAGCAAATTCAAAAGTTGGGAAGTATGGGCAGTATTATCGGAATGATACCCGGACTTTCCAAATTTAAAAATCAGATAGAGCAATCAGGGATTGGTGATAATCTGATAAAAAAACAAGAAGCAATAATTCTTTCCATGACACCATGTGAAAGGAAAAATCCGGAGATAATTAAAGCCTCACGCAAAAAAAGAATTGCGGCAGGCTCCGGAGTTGAAGTTCATGAGATAAACAAGCTGCTCAAATCATATGAGCAGATGTCGACCATGATGAAAAAGATGGGAAAAATGGGCGGAATGGCAGGTTTTTCTCAAATGATGAAACGAAACCCGATGAACAATATGCTCAAAGGGTTTAACAAACGATTTTAAGCTTTTGCCATAAAGTTTAAGGTCAAATAACATTAACTAGATTTAGAAAGGAAAAAAAATGGCAGTTCGTATCAGACTTTCAAGAGGCGGTTCCAAAAAGCGTCCGTTTTATCGCGTTGTTGTAGCAGATCAACGTGCACCTCGTGATGGTAGATTTATTGAAAAATTAGGTACATATAACCCGTTATTGCCTCAAGATCATGAGCAACGTTTGGTTATTGATGTAGAAAAAGTTTCTGCATGGTTAAAGAAAGGTGCACAACCGACCGAAAGATTGCAAAAATTATTTGCCAAACTCGGTTTATGTGAAGCTCCTGTTATTCATGAGCAACCCAAAAAATCTGCACCTCGTGCTAAAACCGTAGAAAGAATGAAAGAAAAAGAAGAAAAAGCTAAAGCCGCCGCTGAAGCAGCAGCTGCAGCCGCCGCTCAAGCTTCTGAAGAACCGGCATCAGCCGAATAATTATTAAAGGTTATTTTAAAAAGGTGACGACAATGGAAGAAAGAAACGAAAAATCGGTTTGTTTAGGAGCCATAGTCGGAGTACACGGAATAAAGGGCGAGGTCAAAGTTAAAAGCTGGACCGAAAAAGATAGAGATATCGGCTCTTACGGAGTATTGCACGACAAAAGCGGCAGCCGAGAGTTTTGTTTAAAAGTTGTCGGACACAGTAAAGAATTGTTGCGCTGCAAAATAAAAGGTGTTGAAGATCGTAACGCTGCCGAAGCGTTAATCGGTACCGAGCTATATGTTAGCCGTGAAGCATTGCCGAATTTAGAAGAGGAAGAATATTATCAAGCCGATTTAATCGGATTAAAGGTAATAGAACAAACTTCATCGTCAGAAGTTGGCAAGATAGTAGGCTTTTATAATTTCGGAGCCGGCGACATTTTGGAAATAAAGTTAAAAGAGAACGGCAAAACGGAGATGATACCGTTTACCAAAGTTTATGTTCCGGAAATCAACATCAAAGAAGGTTTTGTGGTAGTCTCGCAAGCTTTAATGGCATTTGCCGAAGAGGACAAGGCAGATGAAAATTAAAGTACTGACTATATTTCCCGAACTTTTCCCCGGTTTTTTAGGATATTCCTTAACCGGCAAGGCGTTAGATGAGGGGAAATGGTCAATAGAAACGGTAAATATCAGGGATTATGCTTTTGACAAGCATGGTTCGGTTGATGACACTCCATGCGGAGGAGGGGCCGGTATGATAATGCGTCCGGATGTATTGGGAGCGGCACTTGATGCCAATTACAATCATAAAGGTCGCCTTATATACATGAGCCCGAGGGGCAAGCCTTTAACACAGGCCAAGCTTCACGAGTTATCCAAGGAGGAAGAATTAACAGTGATATGTGCTCGTTTTGAAGGCATTGATGAGCGTATTTTAGAAGCTTACGATGTAGAAGAGATAAGCCTTGGTGATTACATATTAACCGGCGGCGAACAAGCGGCAATGATTATGTTTGACGGTATAATCCGATTATTGCCCGGAGTATTGGGCAATGACGAATCCGCAACAGAAGAAAGTTTTGAAAACGACTTATTGGAATATCCGCAATACACCAGACCGATAAACTGGCAAGGGCGGGAAGTTCCGGAAATTTTGTTAAGCGGGCACCACAAAAATATTGCAAATTGGCGCAAAGAACAATCTTTAAGAATAACCGAAGCTAAACGGCCGGACCTTTTTAAAAAATATCTTGATTCTAAAAAGGTTTAGGTATATAAGGTAACAAATTTTTTATAAAAATAAGGGTAAAACTGATGAACATTATAGAAAACATTGAAAAAGAGCAAATTGCAAAGCTCACCGAAGGCAAAAACCTTCCTGACTTTAAAGCCGGCGATACCTTAAGAGTTCACACCAAGGTAAAAGAAGGCGATCGTGAACGTATCCAAGTATACGAAGGTGTTTGTATTGCTCGTAAGAACGACGGTTTAAATTCTTCATTTACCGTTCGTAAAATTTCATTTGGTGAAGGTGTTGAGCGTGTATTTCCGCTTTATTCTCCGAATGTTGCAAAGATTGAAGTTGCACGTATTGGTAAAATCCGTCGTGCCAAACTTTACTTCTTGCGTGCATTGCGTGGTCGTTCGGCTCGTATTGCCGACGATTTGTCAGCAACATCAAAAGCAGCTGCCGACAAAGCAGAATAGTTTGCTTTATAGACTTAACAAAGCCCCGCATAACTGCGGGGCTTTTTAAGTTTACGGCAGATTATTGAAATACCACATTCATATAACAATATTCCGATTGAGAAGAACAGACGGCGCATTTTTGCTCTAATTCTGCAACGGTCAAAGACGTTATAGGTGTATAATTGGAGTTGCTTTTGGCTCCCTTTAGGTACCAAGCCGGAGCACCGCTTACAAAAAACATAATGTCATATAGATTATTATAAAAACTTTTAGCCGTTTGCAGTAGGTTTATGCAACTTTCTTTATTGTAAGAAGACGGATATTGTGCCGAACCTTTTGAATACATCCAAATTCTTGTTGCGATTTGGTCGCTTTTATTAGCAGGCATATATACAAAATATTTAAAATCCAGAGCATCTTGTATATTATTTGCCGGAGTATCAGCTCTCATATCTTCCGGTAATTCATTAAGGCTCCATAAGGTTTTTGTATAAGAACATTCAGCATTTTGCGAGCAGGGTGCTATATTTAATTCGTATAAAATTTTAATAAGAGTATTAAAAACCAGAGATATTTGTTCGGTTTGCTTATTAAGCTTATACTTCATCATGGCTTTAGAATATCCGGCAATAGCCCCTACCGAGAGAACGCCGATTATTGCCAAAACTCCCAGCATTTCAACCATACTTCTTCCGGCGGAAAGTTTGTATAAGTGCTCATCTAAAGCCGTTTTACGGTACTGAAAAAAATTCATGTACTTTTTGTGTACACTAAAATTTTTTTCGCCCCTAGAAACGACTTTATCTAAACTCTTCTCCAAACTTCCGGAAAAAGTCGTATCTATTGGCAATTTTGCTCCTTGTGTACCTTTTCTTGTACACGTCGTCGCAAAATTGCTGCACATCTGCACCGTTTTACGGAAGAATGACCGCCCAAGTTCATTAAATTTCATTTAAAATCTCCGAAGTTTCGTTCGTTAAAGGACTTTAAACGAAATCATAAACCGTTTTTTTTTTTTGCAATCAAAAAGAGTCTCGGCGCTGATTATTTTGCCGCCGGTGTGCCGGCTTGCGGAGCCGGAGCGTTTACTTGAGCTCCCGGACCGTCAACGGCCTGCATAATGGATTTATAGTTCTGTTGTAATTCTTGTTTTTGTACCTCTAAATCACGTTGTACCTGATCAAACTCAGGTAAATCATAATTTTCTTCAGGTTCTCCGCTAAACGACATTACCATAATAAAGAGCATGCTGAAGATAAAAGAAACCACAAACATTAAAAAATGTCCGATAATGGTTTGCGAAGTTGCCCGCCAATCGGTTTCATCGCGATTCGGTATTACCGTGCGTTTAAAGAAAAATACATATAATCCGGCAATCAAGAGCATTAAAAGGTATAGATGATAATTAGTATAAAAAGCATGCAACTGCTCATCCGACATTGTTCCCATAGCCGTAAATCCAAGAATAATACCAAGTAAAACCATGGGGTTAAAAATAAGCCCTGATTTAAATAGTGCGGCAATACCTTTTAGCATATCAACCTCTTTATTGTTTCTCCCAATATACCGAATATGGTAATATAAGGCGGTAAATAAAGGTTTAAGCCTAACGATATTTTTCTATTTCAGCTACAATTTTATTGCTTATTTTGGTAACCAATTCGTTATCTTCGCCTTCAACTCTAACTTTAATCATCGGTTCGGTGCCTGATTTTCTGACAATAATCGAACCTTGTCCTTCAATCTGCGCTCTGGCTTCATCTATTGTTTGGTTAACAATCGGGGAACTAAAAGCAATATCAACCTCTTCTGGTGATTTAAATTTTAGATTAGAGATTAGGCAGGGGCATTTTTCAAACAGCGGAAAGATTTCGCTCATTTTTTTAGAGCTCTTTATTAAACCTAAGCTGATGATTAATCCGGTCAAGAGAGCATCGCCGGTTTTAGCATAATCGGAAAGAACCATATGTCCGGATTCTTCACCACCTAAGTTGGAGCCAACCTCCAGCATTTTTTCAATAACATAACGTTCACCAACAGCCGAACGATAATAATCTATTCCTAAAGTGTGCAAATATTTTTCCAAGCCTAAGTTAGACCAAATGGTAGCAACAACGGCATTACCTTTAAGTAAGTTTTCCTCTTTAAGATAGGTAGCTAAAAAGGCAATAATTTGATCGCCGTCGATACGATTGCCGTTTTCATCGCAGATGATAATTCTGTCGCCGTCGCCGTCTACGGCAATACCGAGTTGAGCGGTGGTATTTTTAACCACTTCCTGCATTTTTTCGGTATGTTGCGAGCCGCAGTCTTTGTTGATGTTATAACCATCAGGAGTATCAAATAAGGTAATAACTCCGGCTCCTAAATCTTTAAAAATCTGAGGCATAATTTTAGAAAAAGCACCGTTAGCACAGTCAAGTACCACTCTTAAACCTTTTAAGGCATTAAAGTTAGGAGCCACGCTGCGGGCATTATCCATATATGCCGGAATGCTTTTACCGTCTTCAAACACGCGTCCGATAGCCTCTTTAGAGTGTTCAAAAGTAACATCGGAGGTTAAAAGCTTTTCAAGCTCGGCAGTTTTGGCATCGGAAAACTTATTACCTTGTCCGTCAACCAATTTAAGCCCGTTATCATAATAAGGATTGTGCGAGGCTGTAATCATAACTGCCATATCAACATCCAAATTATGCACTTGTGCGGTTAATAATGGGGTAGGGACCACGCCCATTTTAATAACATCAACGCCCATGGAGGTAAATCCGGCAACAAGTGCAGATTCTAACATATCGCCGGAGATTCTGGTATCTTTACCGATGGCAACGCGTTTTTTTTGCGTAGCAACTAAAGAGCTTAAAGCTAAAGCCAGCCTAAAAGCAAATTCTGCCGTCATGGGAAAAACATTAGCCACACCGCGTACACCGTCTGTTCCGAAAAGTTTACCAGCCATAATAACCTCCTTATAAAAATGCCTAATGCAACTGATATCATCAAAGTTTAATCATAGTAAGATAAAACACAAGTATAAAAAACAAAATCGCACAAAAAAAGAGCCCTGCTTTGCAAGGCTCTTTAAGGTTAAGAAAGTTACAACTAGAATACGTAACGAACACCGCCGTAAACTTCCTGAGCGGTAATGTCTGCATTGTGAACGCCGCCCATATCGTAGTAACGGTAACCCAAGTCAACATTGAAACGGTTGGTAACTTTTAACGACAAACCGCCGCCGACCGACCAAGTAAAGTTCAAAGGATCGTAGTTGCCGATGGAGTCAACTTGACCGCTGGCTTTATCTATACGAGCAAAGTTAAGTTGTGTTAAGCCAACACCAACACCGACATAAGGTGTCCACCAGTTGTAAGGCATAAAGTCATAGTAAGCGTTTAACATATAAGAATATGATTTAAATTTGGTTTTTCCCAAATCTCTGTCGTGTTCGGTTCTGTCACGCCAAACATATTCAAGTTCAGCTCTCCAATGTTCATAACGATAACCTAAAGCACCGCTTATCATCAACTTATTATCATCCAAGCTGTTGCCGGACATAATACCGCTGCTTGCGGAAACATCGTGTTGAGCAATACCGCCGCGGATAGCACCGTAAAAGCCGTCGCATTCAGCGTGAGCCGGCATGGCAAAAGCGGCAACAACAGCAATGGCTGCGGTAGACATTAACAATTTTTTCATGAGAGTAACTCCTTATAAAAAACATAAAACTGGGTAAATGTTAGGAGAAAATCCCTTAAAATATGTTTAATATTCCAAAAAATATTTGCTTTTATAACTAAATATGTATAGCTTAAAAAGCGGGTGGTCGGATAGCCGCGTTGCGAAAAGTAAGATTCGTTAATGAGGAAAGTCCGGGCTTCATGGAAACAGGATACCGGATAACATCCGGCCGGAGCGATCCGAGGGAAAGTGCCGCAGAAAATTACCGCCCGGCTATATGCCAGGTAAGGTTGAAAAGGCGAGGTAAGAGCTCACCGCTAAAATAGCAATATTTTAGGCAAGGTAAACCCTATCCGATGTAAGACCAAACTAGGAGTATCAGATTTATCTGACGGAGCGTTTCCACTCTGTCCAGAGGTAGGTCGCAAGAGCAAACCGGAAACGGTTTGGTGAGATGAATGGCTATCGCTGCAAACTTTATATTTTATAAAGCAATTGTCAGTACAGAACCCGGCTTACAGACCACCATTTTTTTATTTTTAAGGAGGGTAATTTGCAAACAACATTAAAGACAGAATTAACCATTAAAGGTATCGGCTTACATTCGGGTTGCGATTCTACGCTTATTGTAAGACCTGCTTTAGCAGATAGCGGTATTGTGTTTAAGCGTGTTGATGTTGCCGATTCTCCTCTAATACCTGCAACTTATAATAAAGTTGTCGATACCCGTAACTGCACATGCTTAGGTCAAAACGGAGTTTTGGTAAGCACGATAGAACATTTAATGGCAGCTTTATCGTTAAGTGGTATTGATAATGCTTTAATAGAGTGCAACAATCAAGAATTGCCGATATTAGACGGTAGCGGTAAAGTGTTTTTTGAAATTTTGCAAAAAGCTCCTCAAAAGGTTCAAGATAAACCCCGTAAATATCTCAAGGTTATAAAGCCTGTTAAATTTACCGATGACAAAGGTAACTTTGTTGAACTTGCCCCCAATGGCGGTAAAAATATGCACGTTAAGTTTGATATTGAATTTCCTTCACGTATTGTCGGTCATCAAACTTTTGAAGGTGAGATTACTCCTGAAATTTTTGCCTCATGTATTGCTCCGAGCCGTACGTTTTGTGAAAAATATCAAATAGAATATTTGCAGTCTTTAGGGTTAATTAAGGGCGGCAGTTTGGAAAACGCCGTAGTTTTGGATGGTGAAAGCATTTTAAACCCTGAAGGCTTTAGAGTTAAAAACGAATGTGTTAACCACAAAGTGTTAGATTTATTGGGAGATATGTTTACCTCAGGCTACCATATTTTAGCCGATATTACTGCCTTTAAGAGCGGGCACTTCCACAATAATGAAGTGTTGAAACTTTTGTTTGCCGATAAGGCTAATTACGAAATTGTAGATAAGGAATAAAAAGATGAAGAAGCTACTGGCGACTATCTTCGGACTATTGTTAATATCAGCTTGTGCCACAAAAGACGAAACGGCTTCCAAGGATTTAACGGCCGAAGAGTTGTATCGTCAGGGGTATGAATATTTACAAAAGACATCATACGCCAAAGCTGCCGAAAGCTTTGAAAAGCTTGAAATAGAGCACCCCTATTCCAAATGGGCGGTTAAGGCCAAGTTGATGGGCGGTTATGCCTATTACAAAAATGAACAGTATGATGATGCGATTATGAGTTTTGAGCGCTTTATCAAATTTCACCCCGGCAATCAAGATGTTGCCTATGCCTATTATATGAAAGCCTTGTGCTACTATGACCAGATAAGTCCGGCAGATAAAGACCAGTCGGTAACCGAGCAAGCTAATACGGCGTTAAGACAGGTTATAATAATGTTCCCTGGTAGTGAATACGCCAAAGATGCGGCTCAAAAACTTAACTTAACCAATGACCATAAAGCCGGACAGGAAATGGCCATCGGCAGATATTACCTTAAAAACAAAAATTATTTGTCGGCGTTAAATAGGTTTAATACGGTGGTAAATAGCTACCAGACAACCCCGCAAATTGAAGAGGCATTATACCGTCAGGTTGAAATTTATACCATTTTAGGGCTTGATAATCAGGCACTGAAATCAGCCAAGGTTTTAGAACATAATTATCCTGAAAGCAACTGGAACAAAAAATCGCAAAAGCTGGTTAAAAAGATAGCTAAGTCGGAGAAGAAAAAATAAATAATGCTAAAGTCGCTCTCGATTCGCAACGTAGTTTTAATTGATAAACTGGATTTAGATTTTACATCCGGCTTAAATGTTTTCAGTGGTGAAACGGGAGCCGGAAAATCTATTTTGCTTGATTCTCTGGGCTTGATTTTAGGAAATAGAGCCGAAACCGGTTTAATCAGACAAGGTGCGGATAAATTAACGGTAAGCGGCAGTTTTGAAATTGCCGATAAGGATAATCCGTTTTTTAAGATATGCGCTGAAAATGATTTGGAAATTGATGATGAAATTATTATCAAGCGTTCCTTAAGTACGGACGGCAAGGGAAAAATCTTTTTAAATGATCAACCGATAACAGCAAGACTTTTAAAAGAATTGGGAAGTTACTTGGTTGAAGTTCATGGTCAGTTTGATAATCAAGGATTACTAAATCCGGCAACCCACTTGCAGGTCTTGGATTCATTTGGCGGTTACGATGAGGAGCTTGAAAAGACAGCATCTGCGTATCGTAAATATCAAGATTTAAGCAAAAAATTAAATCAGGCGCAGGCCGCTTTTAACGAGGCGGTCAAAGAGGAGGATAATCTCCGCCATTGGGTCGATGAGCTGGAAAAAGCCAAAGTTAAAAAAGGCGAAGAAGAAGAGCTTAACCGCAAACGAACGGAGTTAATGCACGCCGAAAAAATTATGGAAGGATTAAATACGGCGTAT
The DNA here is from genome assembly GCA_944392295.1 of uncultured Alphaproteobacteria bacterium. Lineage (GTDB taxonomy): Bacteria > Pseudomonadota > Alphaproteobacteria > RF32 > CAG-239 > CAAFZY01. The sequence continues at coordinate 78,129 of CALXWE010000002.1, read as the reverse complement.
TCATCATTGCATGGCAGAGATATTGGTTCTTTAATACAAAAAGCTCAAGGAGCGTTATCTAAAATAAACGGTTTAACAGACGGTAAGTATGAAGAGATTGAAAAATCTTTGGATTCGGCATTGATAGAGTTGGATGAGGCGGTAAGTTTAATAGAACAGGCTTCGCAGGATATCAATATTACCTCCGGCGAGGCCGACAGCATAGAAGAAAGATTATTTGCACTTAAAGCATTATCCCGCAAGCACCAAGTCGGCATAGATGAGTTGCCGGAGGTGTTGCTTAAGTTTAAGGGAGAATTGGCAGCTCTTGATAAAGGCGGCGAGGATATTGCCGATTTGCATAAAGCGGTAAATCTTGCCAGAGAAGAATATGTTAAATCCGCCGAAAAATTAAGTGAACTGCGTAAAAAAGCGGCAAGTAGTTTAGATACAGCGGTTATGGGAGAGCTAGCTCCGTTAAAAATGGAAAAAGCCAAATTTGTAACCGAGATAAATAAGACCGATGAAGGCGAATGGAGCGAAAGAGGCTTTGATAGGGTTTGCTTTACGGTTGCCACCAACCCCGGTTCGCCGCAAGGAGCGTTAAATAAAATAGCTTCCGGCGGAGAGTTATCAAGATTTATGTTAGCCCTAAAAGTTAATTTAGCACAAAAGAGCAGCATTGAAACATTAGTTTTTGATGAAGTAGATTCCGGCATAGGCGGAGCCACGGCTCAGGCGGTAGGCGAACGTCTGGCAAGATTGGCTAAAAAAGTACAAGTTTTGTTAGTAACTCACTCGCCGCAAGTAGCATCATTCAGCGATGAACATTTTAAGGTATTAAAGCAAACAGAAAACGGCATAACTTTGACAAAAGTTTACAGGTTGTCTGCGGCAGAAAAGAAGGAAGAAATCGCCCGTATGCTGTCGGGAGAAAAAATAACCGATGCCGCCCGCGCCGCCGCCGAGGCTTTAATTGCAAACGGATAAAATTGGGTTAAAATAAAAAAATCCCCGTTTTGAAATTTTTTCAAAGGGGATTTCCTTTTTTCCTCCACTTTCTGGGGTACAGTTCAGTTCAAAAACGGGGATAAATTTTAAGCAAAGCCTTTGAGCTTGTTTTTAATATCTTCGGGGATGCGGATGGGGCGCTTTTTGCTAAGGCTTACATAAACTACCTTAACATCAATTACCGCCAAAACTTCATCACCTCTTGAAATTTCCTGATGCATAACCGCCGAGGCTCCGCCATCTTCGGTCAGCTCGCAAGAAACGGTAAGTAAATCATCTAACTTGGCTGAAGCTTTATAATCAATTTCTACATGACGTACCACAAAGCCGCACATATCGCCTTCTAAAGCATTTTGTTGCGGAGCCGCTCCGATATAACGCAAAAATTCGGTTCTGGCTCTTTCGGCAAACTTTAAGTAGTTGGCATAGTAAACAATCCCGCCGGCATCGGTATCTTCATAATATACGCGTGCCGGAAAAACAAAAACTTTACCGTACATTCTACCTTGCGGAGCGGTTATTTCAAAACTCATTTTCTTCATCCCTTTCTATGTTGGAAAGTAAATCAAACTGTTTGTTATCGGTTTTAATTTTGGGGTGCGAAATTCCCATATATTGACATCCTAAATCGGAGATAATTCGACCGCGTGGCGTGCGTTGAATAAATCCGAGTTTTAACAAAAACGGCTCAACAACCTCTTCAATGGTATCACGTTCCTCCGAAAGAGCGGCAGCCAAAGTATCTGCTCCGACCGGACCTCCGCCGTAATTTACGGCAATACATTTTAAGTAGCGTCTGTCAAAAGCATCAAGTCCGTAGTTGTCAACATCCAAACGCCGCAAAGCGGTATCGGCAATTTTATTATCAATCTCACTGCCGCCGCTTACGGCTCCGAAATCGCGAACACGACGAAGCAATCTGCCCGCCACACGCGGCGTACCGCGCGAACGTTTGGCAATTTCTAAGGCTCCGTTGTCGGAAATGGGCATACCCAGCAAGGCAGCACCACGCAACACAATCTTTTTAAGCTCCTCATGAGTGTAAAAATCCAACCGTAAAGGAATACCGAAACGTTCACGAAGCGGAGTTGAAAGTAAACCCGAACGGGTGGTGGCGCCCACTAAGGTAAATGGTTGCAAATCTATTCTGACCGAACGAGCCGAAGGCCCTTCACCGATAATTAAATCCAGCTGAAAATCTTCCATTGCCGAATATAAAACTTCTTCAATAGCCGGATTTAAGCGGTGAATTTCATCAATAAAGAGCACATCATTGGGCTCTAAGTTGGTTAAAATCGCCGCCAAATCGCCGGACTTGGTAATCATCGGCGCTGAGGTTGCTCTAAAGCCCACACCAAGTTCTTTGGCAATAATGGAGGCAAGGGTGGTTTTACCTAATCCCGGAGGACCAAAAAGTAAAACATGGTCAAGAGCCTCGTGTCTTTGCTTGGCCGCCTCAATAAAAACTTTCAAGTTTTGGCATACAGCAGTTTGTCCCACAAAATCTGCCAAGCATTCCGGACGTGTATTAACCGGAGCATTGATGTTGTTTCTTTCATCCTCAGGTTGAGGGTGCGGACTAACCAATCTTTCTTTTTCCATGGCTTAAAAATCCTTTCTGGCAAATTCTTTTAAGGATAAGCGAATTAACTCAGATACTGATTTATCGGCATTTTCGGCATAAATCTTAGATACAACCTTATAGGCTTCCAAGCGCTGATAACCCAAGTTAATTAAAGCCGAAATAACATCTTCCACCGTATCGCTTGCAGCCGTTGATAAGGGCTCGGCAGACTGCGGGGTATCATTACCCGTAACATCGCTTAAGCTTATATCGCCTGTTGGAATGGTAACGATTTTATCTTTTAATTCGGTAACAATACGAGCCGCAAGCTTTGGTCCAACGCCGCTGGCTCTTAAAAAGGAGCTTTTATCCTGAGCCGAAACCGCCTGAGCAAGTTGTGAAGGACTAAGAGCAGATAAGATACTCAAGCAAACCTTAGCTCCCACACCTTGTACCTTAGTTAAAGTATTAAACCATTCCTTTTCCCAAGCATCGTAAAAGCCAAACAAAGAGATGCTGTCTTCTCTGACGATGGTCTCAATCAAAAGCGAAACCTCTGCACCTTTATTTAATTTTCCGAGAGTTTTAGATGAGGCTGATACCAGATAACCCACGCCGTTTACGTCAATAATACAGCAGTCTTCATAAATACTGTCAACGATTCCGCGCAATTTTGCAATCATGTTTTAGATCCTTAAAAACATTTGTTTAGCCAAAGATATACGATTTAACCTTATGTCGCAAGTAAATAAATTAATCTTTGCAATTATCTTTTTTTTTAAGAAAACATAACATATATTAGATGTATATAAATTACGGCAAGGATGATTTATGATAAAATTTGTTTTAATGAGTTTATGTTTTGTTTCATTAAGTTTTAATACCTTTGCCCGAGATTTAACGGTAGAATACGATAAGCTTAAAAAAGATATACAAACCAAACACGATATAACCTATTCTTTGTCCATGGGAGCAACTTTACAAAGAGCATCTCCCAGCGGGAAAAATACAGCCTTTCAAACCTATATCCGTCCGTTTATAACTTGGAACAATCTTAACACTCAATACGGTAGCGGAAGTTTAAACGCTGGATACAATTTTGTGTATTATCCAAATACCGACAGTTCGGAATTAAGCAATAACATAGGTGTTGTTAATTCAACTTTAGGCAGTGACGATGATGCGGCAGAATTTAATAATTTTTACTATTCATGGCAATTTTCCGATAGTTTTAAATGGCTTAATGTTAACATTGGTCAATTTTCCATCGGAAACTTCGATGGTTTTAGTGCAGCCCAAAATGCTCGATGGTTATTTTTTAATGATGCTTTGTCGGGCAATGGTTCGTCATCATATTCCACGGCAGGGGTGGGTATTTTTGCCAAAGCTTTGGTAAGTGATGATTTACGGTTTGTTTTCGGTTTTCAAGATGCCACAAATACGGATGGAAAAAGCATAAAAGTAAATCATATTAAAGATAAACATTACGCAACATTTGCCAAAGTTTCCTATATGCCGTATACCATTTTCGGCTTGAGTGAAATTTCAGTTTTGGCATATAATCAGCCGTGGGTATCTGAGCAGCCTCAAACCACCAACGGATGGTCGTTGAATATGGCTCAAAATTTTGGTCAAAAATACAATGTTTTTGTAAGTCTTAATGGAGTAAGCGGTAGAGTTGAGGAAATTAAAAATTCATATAAAATAGGTTTTATATGGTTTAATCCTCTAAAGCGTAATAGTTTGGACCAAATAGGTCTGGCATATGCTTATAATGATATTAATGAGAAAGCCGTTGGTAAGACTTTGGTGCACGATGCCGAACAGGTAATAGAGGCTTATTGGGCATGGGGAGTTTCTAAGTATATGACCATAACTCCCGATTTTCAATTTTACATTAATCCGGCATTAAATCAAAAATCAGATTATGCAGCAGCATTTGCACTGAGATTGACTCTTTCCTTATAAATAAAAAACAGACTAAATTTTAGTTTTTTGATATTTTGGCGGACTCTTTTTTTGAAAAGTTTAGTGATTATATAGCAAGAGAGATAAAACTTTTAAAGAAAGGGAAGGCGTATGAAAAGATATATATTTATTCTAGCTTTACTGGCGATGAGTTGCGGTCAGGCACAAGCCCGAAGTTTAGAAAAAGATTATACTGATTTTAAGAATTGGCTAAACAAGACTTACGGTATAGATTACGGTATAGATGTAAGTTTTAGCGGTCAAAGAGGAGCTCCGAGCGGCAAAAACAATGCCGTGCAGACTTATATTTATCCGTATTTAAGTTGGACCAATTTTAATAATGAGTATGGAACAGGTTCGTTGAATATGGCCTATAACATTGTTCGTTACGGCAACCATAATGCTGCCGACATTGATAACAACATAGGGGTTGTAACAGCCATTAACGACTTTGATGATAACGCCAATGAGTTTGTAGAATTTTATTATTCGTGGCAGCTGGGAGGAGATTGGGATTGGCTGACCTTAAATGCCGGACAATTTCCGATATATAACTTTGACGGCACGGCCTATGATGCCAATCAACAAGTCAACTTTATGAACTATGCTTTATCACAAAACGCCAGCTCAACTTATTCCACGGCAGGCATAGGCTTTTTTGCCGAGATAGCGCCCAAAGGAGACTGGAGTTTTGCACTTGGTGCCCAAGATGCGACCAATGTAGATGCCCCCAGTATCAGGGTAAACGGCATACACGACAAGCATTATACAACTTTTGCTCAAGCCACTTACGCTCCGACCAATAGCTTGGGCGAAGCTGAAGTTTCGGTTTTGGTATATAATCAGCCATGGGTAAAAGAACAGGCTCAAACCACCAACGGTTGGTCTATTAACTTATCGCAAGATATAGGTGAAAAATGGAATGTGTTCGGACGCATTAACGGAGTTTCGGGCGATGTTGCGGAAATAGAGCAGTCTTGGGTAGCAGGTGTGGTATGGTTAAATCCGTTAAATCGTAACAGCTTAGACCAAATAGGATTAGCTTATGCTTATAATAAGCTCAATGAAGAAGCCGTCGGCGAGCCGTTGGAGCATGATGCCGAACAGGTGATAGAAGCTTATTGGGCTTGGGGAGTTTCTCAATATATGACTATAACGCCTGATGTGCAATTTTACATTAATCCGGCATTAAATCAAAAATCAGATTACGCGACGGCATTTTCTTTAAGATTTACGCTGTTCTTATAAAGGCGAATATTTAAATTTAAGAAGAAAAAAAGAGGCTAATTTTTAGCCTCTTTGATTGCGAGCCTTAATTTTTTGAGGTAAGCTTGACTTTACATAGCTTGAAAAATCAATTGTATTATTCCCAATATTATCAATTACGGCATAACGGGTAGCTGCACGGTCTTGATATAATTCCTGAGTCAGCGTTTCCCTGTATTGCTTCATAACCAAAGCGGCACCAACAATTTTAGAGACCTCCACTTCATAAGTTCGCTCACTGTTAAAACTTTTTACAAGAACCATACCATTTTTGACCGGTCCGGCGCAAGTAACACAGTGCTCTCCCGAGGAGGTATTAACGGCAGATGATACGGTAATAATATCTCCGGCCTCAAGTTTGCTTACGGTATCTTCAAAGTTATCGTCTTTCGTATCGGCATAATTATTCGGCATATGCTTTTTGAAAAATGCGCGCATGTACGGACACGAAACGTTAGGGTGGCTGCTATAGTTATAATCTCTAGGGGTTTTCTGAGCATCCGGCAAAATTTGTTTCAAAATATCATCATGGCACAAGCTTTGAGCGTACATGGCACCGGCAACGCAGTAATTCATCTTGCCGGTTAATCCGCCTTTGGGGTACACCTTATTAAATATTTCCCGTACCACCTGTTCACGCTTTCCGGTTCTTCTGGCTTGGATTATTTTTTTCTGCAAAGAGTCGATATTTTGCATAATCTGTTGCTGAATCTGGTGAGTTTTTTGGTTAACGATAATATCAATACTTTTTTCCCAAGAGGTTTCTTTCATGGTTTCAGAAACCGAGCTGTCATAAGTTTTAGGGATGGCCTGTATTGACAAAACAGATAACGTTGTGGCTAATGCCGCAGTTCTTAAGGTCGGCATCATTCTTTTTAAGCTCTGTCTTATTTTGTTCGGGAAAGGCTTATAGGTGCGAACGTCTTTTGCCTTCGTTTCATTTGAATTAAAACGACTTTTTATGCTTTTCAAGCGCTCTAACAAAGATACCTTAGACATTACACCACCTTTACCAATTAAAATAATCTTATCTTAGACATAATATAACAATTTTCTCTAAATAGTGCAAGAAAAATTAAGGTGATTTTTAATTTTTTTTCTTTACAAAGGTATGGAAATTATCTTAAAAGTAATAAACATTTATATGTTAGGATAAACAGATGAACAAAATCGTAAAGCTTATGAGCATATTGGGTTTAACATTTTTTGTAAGTTGTTGCCAAAATTCTAATGATAGTTCAATAGTTCCGGGTATTGTTCCCGCCGATCAAAAAACCAAAATAATTAACAGACGTCCGGCCAATATAATAGGAGCTGTAGAGCCGATATATATATTACCGATGAAATCTGCATTTGATGCCAGAATAGATACGGGAGCTACCACCTCATCTTTAGATGCCGATGATATAAAAGAGTTTGAACGAGATGGTGAAAAGTGGGTATCTTTTACTATTACCAACCGCCGTTCCGGAGAAAGGCACGAATTTGAGAGACCAATAGAAGAAAATGTAAAAATTAAACGCATTGAAGATAGGGAACATCGTATTAAGGTAAAAATGGCGGTTAAATTCGGAGGAGAAAAGTTCACCACAGAGTTTACTTTAGCCGATCGAGATAAGTTTGAATACCAGGCTTTGGTAGGACGCAACATATTAAGCGGAAGAGCCATAGTTGATACAACGCTTTCGCATACGTTAAAATAGCAAGGATTTTAAAGAATGATGAAGTTTTTCACGGTTCGTAAGGTGCTTACGTTTTTTTTATTGGTGTCTTTGGCCTTTGCGGCTTTCAGTGCCTATTATAAAATCAAATACTGGGGTTTTGACTTTAGACCAAATCGTACAACCAAAGTTTGGAATATTGATGCTCAAATTACATTTAAGCCCACCGGAGAACCGATAAAAGTTTCACTTGCCGTGCCAACCGCCGGAAAAGATTTTAAAATATTAAATGAAGATATTCAGGCCAAAGGTTATGAAGTTAATAAGGATGTATACTCCGGTCGTATAGAATTTACATCATCAGCCAAAAATAAAGTGCAAAACTTATATTACCGCGTTACCATATATGATAATGAAAACGGTAAGGGAAAGCTACGTGAAGCCAAAGTTGCGGCTCCGCGTTTACCGATTTATAACGAACAACAGCGGCAAATGGTTGATGAAATTTTAACCGAGGCCGATAAGTTGCAAGGTTCATGGCCGCAAAAGATTATACAAATGTTTAATCAAGAGCCGATGAACCCGACATTGAGTGCCTTTTTGCCGATTAAAATGACGCAAAAGCAGCGTGCCGAAAAAATGATGGAATTATTAGCCGTAAAATCTATACCTTCTCGTTTGGCCAGAGGTGTGCGCTTAGAAGAAGGTAAACAGGCAGCCGAGGCCGATTTAATGCTTGAAGCCTATGATGGTAGTAAGTGGATGCTCTATGATTTAAAGACTGGAAAAGAAGGTCTGCCCAAAAACTTTATCATCTTTCAAAGGGGAGGAACTTCGCTTTTAGATGTCAGCGGAGGAGAGAATTCTAAGGTTCGTTTTTCGGTACTAAGATCGGTTGTATCCTCATTTAAGATGGCCGAACATCGTTCCGGTCTTAACAATTATAAGGTTATGTTTGATTACTCAATTTACAGCCTCCCGTTATTGGAGCAAAATACGCTTAAATGGCTGATGGTTTTTCCTTTAGGTATTTTAATAGTGGTATTAATGCGTAATGTTGTCGGCATTAAGACTATGGGTACTTTTACCCCGATGTTAATTGCCATGTCCTTGGTTAAAACCGGCTTTTGGGCAGGCCTGATAAGTTTTTCGGTAATCATAGCCATAGGTTTATTGTTAAGAGCAGTGCTTTCTAAATTAAATTTATTGTTAGTTCCAAGAATTTCTGCTGTAGTAATATTTGTTATTTTGATTATGCAGTTTATGACTATTTTTGGCTATCGTATGAATTGGAGCATTGCTTCATCAGCAGTATTTTTCCCGATAATCATTACCGCCTGGATTATTGAAAGGGCATCAATTACTTGGGAAGAAGAAGGTCCGGCCAATGCCGTATCGGAAATTTTTTACAGTATGATAACCGCTGTTGTTACATATTTGGTAATCAGTAATGAATATATCCGCCATATTACTTTTGCTTTTGACGAAATTAATTTAGTAATATTGTTTACGGTTATGTTATTGGGTACATATACGGGTTATCGTTTAACCGAATTAAAAAGGTTTGCGCCTTTAGCCAAGGGGGAATAAATGTTTGAATGGTTAAAAGGTTTTTGCCGTCCCTCTGAGCTTAAGTCCAACGGGGTTTTAGGCATGAACGCCCGTAACTATAAAATTATTTCCAAATACAATAATCGTCGTTTATATCCGCTGGTTGATGATAAGGTTCAAACTAAGATGTTAGCGGCTAGAGAAGGTATTAACACACCTCATTTAATCGGGGTTATTGAATACCAGCATCAGGTAAAAGATTTTTTGGAATTGGTTAAAAATCATCCTCAGTTCGTTATCAAGCCGGCGCATGGCAGCGGTGGTAAAGGCGTATTGGTAATAAAACATTGGGATGATGACTGTTTTGTTACTGCCTCGGAAAAGGTTTTAACCTTCCAAGATGTTTACAAACATATATCCAATACGTTAAGCGGATTGTTTAGTTTGGGTGGACAATATGATGTTGCCGTAATCGAAGAAATGGTAAATTTTAGCGACATGTTCAAAGATTTTAGCTATCAGGGTGTGCCGGATGTGCGGATTATTGTTTATAAAGGATATCCGGCGATGGCCATGATGCGTTTAGCAACTGCTGAATCCGGCGGCAGAGCCAACCTGCACCAAGGTGCGGTGGGAGTAGGCTTAGATATTAAAAGCGGTAAAACTTTAAATGCGGTAATGCACAATTTGCCGATAAGCGTTCACCCCGATACCAAGGCTGATTTAAGAAGTTTGGTAGTTCCTTTTTGGCGCGAGCATTTAATTATTGGAGCCAAGGCCTATGAAATGACCGGTTTGGGATATTTGGGAGCTGATATTGTTTTAGATAAAAACCGTGGCCCGATGATGCTGGAATTAAATGCTCGTCCGGGACTTGCCATTCAAATAGCCAACGGCAAGGGTTTGGTAGAAGTAATTAAACAGATAGATAAGACCTATCCTCAAAATTTAACGGCAGAAGAAAGAGTAGATTTCATCTTGAATATGAAAAAGTAAAATCCTACATAAGGGATAGACGTTTTAATAAGGAAGGGATTTGTTATGACAGAATTACTAAAAAAATCCGAAACTAAAAACTTAGGTAAGTCGGAGACCAAAAATTTAGCAGCTGAAGAAACTAAACGGTTAGAAATGAGTGAAGCACGCGCCAAAAAAATAAAACACTCATATAAAGTTAAAGATGCAGAAAATTCGCTGTTATTAAAGCTTAAAGACGGCGATGTGGTAATAGAGATGTACCCTGACGAGGCACCTAATCATGTTGCTCGTATCAAAGAATTGGTAAGACAAGGCTTTTATAACGGATTAAAATTTCATAGAGTTATCGAAGGCTTTATGGCACAAACAGGCTGCCCTTTGGGAACGGGTACCGGCGGCAGCGGCAAAAAATTAAAAGCCGAATTTAACCGCAAACCGCATTTAAGAGGCACTGTATCTATGGCTAGGGCCATGGACGTAGATTCTGCCGACAGTCAGTTTTTTATTTGCTTTGCCGATTGCCCGTGGTTAAACGGACAATACACCGTATGGGGTGAAGTAACCTCCGGTATGGAATATGTTGATAACATTAAAAAGGGCAGCGGAGCCAATGGAATGGTAAGTTCACCTGATGAAATTATCAGTATGTCGGTAATTGCCGATTTGTAAAGCAGTTGAAACAAAGATAAAAAATGAGCCTTAAAGAATTAAGGCTCATTTTTGATTATAAAGTAATTATAATTTTTATTTTTTAGCGGCGATAACTTTTAAAGCATCTTCTAAGGTAAGCTCTTTACCTTTAAGCTCTTTGGGCAGGGCATAGTTGTTTTTGCCGCATTTTAAGTAAGGACCGTAACGCCCCGAACTCAAAACAATATCATTGCCGGATTTATCTTTGCCTAGAACCTTGGCTTCGGGCTTAGCGGCAACATTTTGCAAAAGTTCGGCGGCTCTTTCGGCGGTAATGTTAAAAATATTATCATTGCCGGTCAAAGAACGCGATTTAGTACCTTGTTTAATGTAAGGTCCGAACTTGCCGATATTTACCTCAATACCGTTGCCTAAATCTTTAGGCAAACTGATAAGCGTTACGGCTTGTTCAAAAGAAAGTTCTTCAGGCTTAATATTTTTCGGCAAAGCGACGCGCTTTGGCTTTTCGGTTGTAGCGGTGGCATCTTCGCCCCATTGAATATACCAACCGTAAGGCCCCTTTTTAAGATAAACATTAAGAGTTTTGTAAACGCCTAAATTTTTATCTTCGGGCTTTTCGGGTTTGGGTGCGTCAAGAGCCTGTTCTTCTTCGTCTTTAACGTCGGTCAAAGGTTTGGTATATTTACATTCCGGATAATTAGAGCAACCTAAAAAGGCGCCGAATTTACCGAGTTTAACACTTAACAATCCTTTTTTACATTCCGGACATAAGCGCGGATCAGAACCGTCTTCTTTGGGTGGAAACAGATGATAAGACAAAACTTCATCAATCTTGGCAATAACATCTTTTACCTGCAAAGGTTGAACGGCATCAACATTTTTAATAAATTTAGCCCAAAAGCCGGAAAGAAGTTTTTTCCAATCCATTTGTCCGGCGGAAACATCATCTAAAAATTCTTCCAGTTGGGCTGTAAAGTCGTACTCAACATATTTTTTGAAATAGTTTTCCAAAAATACGGTAACGATTCGCCCTCTGTCTTCGGGGATAAATCTTAACTTTTCAACACGCACATATTTACGTTCCTGCAAAACGGCAATAATGGTGGCATAAGTTGAAGGACGACCGATACCGAGCTCCTCAAGCTTTTTAACGAGGCTTGCTTCGGTAAAGCGCGGCGGAGGGGTTGTAAAGTGTTGTTCGGGTTTAATTTCACCTTTATCAACGGCTTGTCCTTCATTTACATTTGGTAAAATCCGATTATCATCATCTTCATCAGAGTCATCTTTACTTTCTTGATAAAGTTTCAAGAAACCGTCAAAAGCAATAACCTGTCCGTTGGCTCGCAACAAAATTTGCTTATCTTGAGAAAGCGAATCAATGGTAACTCTATCAAGTACCGCAGGGTTCATCTGGCAAGCAACGGTGCGTTTCCAAATAAGCTCATAAAGTTTATAAGCATCGGCGTCCAATTTTGCTTCCATTTTTTTAGGAGTATTCATCACATCTGAAGGACGAATAGCCTCGTGAGCTTCCTGAGCATTTTTAGATTTTGTTTTGTATTCTTTGGCAACTTTGGGCAAATAAGCCTCGCCGAAATACTTTAAGATAGCGTCACGACAAGCGGCTATTGCTTCTTTAGAAAGATTTACGGCATCGGTACGCATATAGGTAATAAAACCGTCTTCATAAAGTTTTTGTGCCACCTGCATGGTTTTTTTAGCTGAAAATCTTAATTTACGAGCGGCTTCTTGTTGTAAGGTAGAAGTGGTAAACGGAGGAGCCGGATAACGATTGGCTTTTTTGCGTTCCACTGAAGAGACGTTAAAGTTTTGAGCCTCAATTTTGCTTTTGGCATCAAGGGCTTTAGCTTCGGTATTAAGGTCAAACTTTTCAAGTTTTTTACCATCTAAGTTAATAAGGTGCGAGGGAATAACGGCTTTGTTGTCGGTCAATAAATCAACATCAATGGTCCAGTATTCTTCAGGTTTAAACTTTTCAATTTCGGTTTCTCTGTCGCAGATTAAACGCAAAGCAACTGACTGCACGCGACCGGCCGATTTTGAACCGGGGAGTTTACGCCATAAAACCGGAGATAATGTAAAACCAACCAAATAATCCAAAGCTCGTCTTGCCATATAAGCGGAGACTAAATTATCATCTATGGAACGAGGGTTTTTAATAGCTTCGGTAACGGCCGATTTGGTAATTTCATGAAAGACGACGCGCTCAATTTTTTTGCCGGCAATTTTTTTACGGGCGGTTAATTCTTCCAATATGTGCCAAGCAATGGCTTCTCCTTCTCTATCCGGGTCGGATGCGAGAACAATCGTATCACAGTCTTTTAAGGCTGCAATTATATCATTTAAGCGTTTTTTGCCGCCGGGGCTTAATTCCCAAGTCATGTCAAAATCGTGGTCCGGATTAACTGAGCCGTCTTTACTGGGTAAATCGCGAATGTGACCAAAACTGGCCAGCACTTTATAGTCGCTACCCAAATATTTATTGATGGTTTTGGCTTTTGCCGGAGATTCTACAATAACTAACTTCATCGGTTTTTCCTGTTTTATTTAGCCCTGGTCATAAAAATCATACCGTTTATTCTTTTAATTTTACCTTCAAGTTCCAGCTCGGTAATTTTAAGCATAGTCTCAGTAAAGCTCATACCGCTGTTTCTTAAAAGTTCATCCAATTCAACACCTTGAGGAGTAATTAAACTTAATAAATCGGAGTCTTTATGTTCTTGGTTTTTATTCTGAGGTGGAATATTGTCGTTTTTTGGAGCTTTGTCAAGAGTGTTTACAAACAGATCGGTGGATATAAAATCTTTAATTTGCTGATTTTGTGTAAAACTCAACACTTCCAATACATCATCGGCAGTTTCGGTTAATATTGCGCCTTCTTTAATAAGTTTGTTAGTACCCAAAGCCCTTCCGTCAAGAGGGGATCCTGGTACGGCAAAAATATCTTTGCCTTGCTCCAAGGCGAGTTTTGCGGTAATCAAAGAGCCGGAGTTAATTGAAGCTTCCACCACCAAAGTTCCGGCACTTAAGGCAGAAATTATACGGTTACGCCGCGGAAAGTTTTGCGGCTGAGCGGCAGTGCCGAGAGCAAACTCGGATACGATAACGCCCTGCCTGGCGATTTGCTCGTACAAGTTTTTATTTTCCAGAGGGTAGGGCACATCAACGCCGGTACCCAAAACGGCGATGGTCGGACCTTGCTGATTTTTAGCATAAAGAGCGCCTTTGTGAGCGGCAGTATCAATACCTCTTGCCATACCTGAGACAATAACGACTTCGTTCTCGGTTAAGTCAAAAGAGAGTTTGGAGGCAATTTTCCTTCCGGCAAGAGAGGCGCTGCGCGAGCCGACAACGGAAATCATGGCCGGATAATTTAACAAATCGGCATTGCCCTTTACATATAAAATCGGCGGAGCGTCATTAAGCTGAGCCAAATTAAGCGGATACTTTTCATCGTTTCGGGTCAAGATGAGTACATTTTGACTATGAGCTTTTTCAAGTTCATACTCGGCGTCTTGATAAGAAAATATATTTTGTTTAGCTTTTAAGTTTTGCAAAGCCCCGTGGGCTGAACCGAATTTATCAAGCAACCTATAAAATCCGACCGGTCCCACACCATCGGTATTAATAAGTTGTATCCATTCAATCAGTTCTTTTTGTTGCACGATATTTTACTTTTTAGCAGTTTTTTTAAACGATATTTTGCTTTCTTCGCCTTTAAGCAAGCGTCTGATATTGGCATGATGTTTTAAGATAACGAGCACGGCCATAATAGCATAAAAGAAAGTATAGACCTGCGGCAGCATAAAAAAGGCAACAAACGGCAAAGAAACTGCGGCAGTTAAAGCAGATAAGGAAGAATAACGGAAAGTAAAAGCCATAACAAGCCAAACAGCCAAAGCAATAAGAGCCAAAGGCCAGTAGGTTATAAGTAAAAAGCCGAAAGCAGAAGAAACGCCTTTGCCGCCTTTAAATTTGAGCCATACGGGAAACATATGCCCGATAACACCGGACAAACCGGCAATCATACCGCCGATGAGAGAAGTGGTTGCGGGCCAACCGAACATAAAGCACAGTTCATTGGGGACGAGCTTAATGGCAATATAAGCGGCAATACCGGCTTTAAAGGCATCTAAAATAACGGTAAGCAGCGCCAAAGTTTTATTGCCGGTGCGTAAAACGTTTGTAGCTCCGATATTGCCTGATCCGATTTTACGAATATCGCCGTATCCGGCCAAACGGGTTAAGACCAAACCGAAAGGAATGGAGCCCAGCAGGTAGCCGCCCAAAGCACACGCAACAAAAATTAAAGTAAAGTTCATAACACATCCCCTTATATAGTTTTTTACGGATAGGGTACTATAAGCACAAACTTTTCGTAATTTCAATCTTTTTATAAAAGTTGTTGGCGTATGCAAAGGTTCTTTATATTATTATTTGACCAGAACCGATAATGTGCACTGAATTTTATCTTGGCAGACATTGCATAATTGCTCCATATCCGTTACGGATAAATCTTTAATGCAAGGGTCGTTTTGCTGTTTGCAATAGCTGTCTCCGTAGTGCATTCCGGTGTACGATGCCGAGGCTCCGACATAGGTTTCAATAAGGTATAAATCTTGATGAAATTCTTTTGCCGCCGTTACAATATTGTAGCATATTTGCGAATTTACGGAACTTTCGGGTAATAAAAAGGAAAGGGTAGTAAAATCATTAGGCTTAGCCCCCGGCGCATTTGGGGTTTGGTTGTTGTAGACTACGTTAACACGGGTATTAAAAACATCATAGATATAATCGCCGTCGCCTTTAATCATCTCTTCGGGAATGATATTGAGCTTTTTATAATAGGGAACCAGTTGAGTTTTATCACCGTTTTGGTAGCGAAAGTCGTTTTTGTAGATTATCATATTGCTTATAAGCGTGTTAACCTGCTCGGTTTGCTTGTTGAGCTTATATTTCATCATGGCTTTGGAATAGCCGGCAATAGCCCCTACCGAGAGTACGCCGATAATAGCCAATACTCCTAACATCTCAACCATAGAGCGCCCATATTGATAAAACTTCATAAAACTCTCCCTATTTTTGTTCGTTAAAGGACTTTAAACGAAATCATAAACCGTTTTTTTTTTTTGCAACTTTAAAAGGAACCGGGGTGAAAAATACGTAAAGATTACAAATTATCAACCGTGTGCAAAAATAAGATGACAAAAGAGTTAAATAAGCTAATATAAACACGTAAACATTATTAAGGGGCAAGTTAAATGAAACCTAAATATAAACGCATATTGTTAAAACTTTCCGGCGAAGGCTTAATGGGTAACAAACCATTCGGTATTTGCGGTGAAGAGGTTTTAAGGCTCTGTGAACAGATAAAGCAAATCCACGATTTAAATGTTGAAGTGTGTTTGGTAATCGGAGGCGGTAATATTTTCCGTGGTGCCAAAGAGGCCGCTTCAGGTATGGACAGAAGTATGGCTGACCAAGTGGGAATGCTTGCAACTGTTATGAATGCGCTTTTTTTGCAAGATTGTTTATTAAAGCTCGGAGTAGATACTCGAGTTATGTCTGGGTTGCAAATACCTGAAGTTTGTGAACCGTATGTTTATCAAAAAGCAGTAAGACACCTTAAAAAAGGTCGGGTTCTGATTTTTGCCGCAGGAACGGGATGCCCGTATTTTACAACCGATACCGGTGCGGCATTGAGGGCCTCGGAGATGAATTGTGAAGCAATTTTTAAGGCCACTCAGGTTGATGGCGTTTACGACAGCGATCCGCGCTCTAATGATAAAGCCAAGCGTTTTGATGAAGTCAGCTATGATGAAGTAGTTGAGAAAAATCTGAAAATTATGGATATTTCCGCAGTAGTACTTGCCAAAGAGAGCAAAATAAAGATAATTGTGTTCAAACAACAAGACGAGGGATCTTTACTTAATGCTGTTTGTGGTAAAGGTCTTTTTACGGTAGTTAAATAACAAATCAAGAGGTTAGTATGTCAGAATTTAGTGAAATTAAACAAGATGCACAAACTCGAATGGAAAAAACATTAGAGTCGTTGCGGGCCGATTTTGGGGGTCTGCGTGCCGGAAGGGCTCATGCCAGCTTGCTGGACGGCATAATGGTTGAAGCGTACGGTAGTTTAACGCCGATTTCGCAGGTGGGCACGGTAAGTGTACCTGATCCCAGAACGTTATCCGTAAGTGTATGGGATAAGAGCTTGGCTAAAAGCGTTGAAAAAGCGTTGCGTGAGAGCGATTTAGGTTTAAATCCGGTAAGTGACGGAACTCTTATTCGTATTCCGATACCGCCGTTGAGTGAAGAACGTCGTAAGGAGCTTGTGAAAGTAGCCGGTAAATACAGCGAACAAAACAAGGTTGCGGTTCGTAATATCCGAAGAGATGCTTTGGATGGTATTAAAAAGTTGAAAAAAGATAATTTAATCTCCGAAGATGAGGAAAAACGCTTCGAAAATGAAATTCAAAAAATGACGGACGATTCGGTTAAAAAAATAGATGAGATGTTTGCCGCTAAAGAAAAAGATATTATGCAGGTATAGGACTTTTTTGGTGACGGAAAACAATTTACAACATATAGCCATAATTATGGATGGCAACGGCCGCTGGGCGGCAAAGCGTGGCTTGCCGCGCAATGCCGGGCATCAAAAGGGAGCTGAGGTTATCATAGAAACAGCCAAAGCGGTAAAAGAGCTCGGTGTGAAATATTTAACCGTTTATGCTTTTTCAACCGAAAACTGGAAACGAAGCAAACAAGAAGTTGACGGGCTAATGAATCTACTGCGTCAATACTTGGATAAAAATTTTGAAGAACTTGAAAAAAACGATGTTCGGATTCGTTTCATCGGTGAAAGAAATATGTTAGCTGCAGATATTGTTGCTAAGATGGAAAATCTTGAAAGAAGGACTATATCAAATCAGAGTCTGGTATTGCAGATTGCTTTGAGCTATGGTTCGCGTCAAGAAATCATCAATGCCGTAAAAGAAGCGGCTCAAAAGGTTAAAGAGGGTGAATTGACGGTTGAGGGCATTGATGAAAAGAATTTTTCGCAGATGTTGTATACGGCAGATGTTCCGGACCCTGACTTGCTGATTCGTACCAGCGGCGAACAACGCTTGAGCAATTATTTATTGTGGCAACTGGCATATACGGAATTGTTTTTTACCGATACTTTGTGGCCTGATTTTAGCAAAGAAGAATTGAAGTCAATAATAGAGAATTATAAAACAAGGGAGAGAAGATATGGTAAAGCCTGATAAAGCGGCAAAAAAGCCTGAAAATGAGGTTAAAGAAAAAAAGATGGGCTCGTTGGCTAAGAGAACCTTGGCAGCTTTAGTAATGTTGCCGGTTGTTATCGGGGCCTTATGGGTTGGCTATCCGTTTATAGATGTTTTGGCTTTGGTTGTAGGCTCGCTGTTGGCGTGGGAATGGGCTAATATGGCATCCTCCCGCGGAAGCTCATCGTATATGGTAGCCTACATTATCTCCCTGGCGGTGGCTTTGCTTGTTTACGATACAACCGCTTTGGTTTCGGCTATAATTTTAGCCTCGTTATACGTATGGTTTAAATCGGCTAAAGAAGAACATCGTTACATATTAACCTTAGGCGTACCTTATATTGCCATCGGTATGGGTTCTTTGTTATGGATTTACCACGACGTATTTATTTATCATCCTTACGATTTTTATATGACTTTATGGTTTATGTTAATGGTTTGGGCGATGGATATCGGTGGATATATTGTCGGCTGTAATTTAAAAGGTCCGAAATTGGCTCCCAAAATCAGCCCTAACAAAACTTGGTCCGGTTTAATCGGAGGTATAGTTTTTGCGGTTGCCGCCAGCACGATATATTTTTATCTGCTTTCATTACTAAATGTTGTAAAAGTAGATGCTAAATCGCAAATCTTTTTTGCCGTATTGGGCGGTATTATTGCCGGAGTATCACAAATCGGCGATTTAATTGAATCGGCAATCAAACGTAAGTTGGGACTTAAAGATTCCAGTCATTTAATTCCCGGACACGGCGGAGTATTTGACCGTATAGACGGTTTGATTTTTGCTGCTCCGTTTGTTTACTGGTTATTTGCATACGCTTTGGAATATTAAGTTTAAGAAAGGCAAAATAAAGTTATGGAGTGGTTGTTAAACATCATTTATTATGTTGTTCCTTTTCTAATTTTATTAGGGATATTAGTATTTGTTCACGAGTTCGGGCATTTTATGATAGCTCGTCTGGTAGGGGTTCAGGTAAGTGCATTTTCCATAGGTTTTGGTAAAGAACTTTGGAGCAGAACCGATAAAAAAGGTACTTGCTGGAAAATATCGGCCGTGCCGCTGGGCGGCTATTGCCAGTTTTTGGGCGATGCCGATGCCTCATCAACAACTTCTGACGGAGGAGCGCAAGAACTAAGTGAAGAAGAAAAGAAAAAAGCCTTTCCGTTTCAGCATCCGGCTAAAAAATTAGCTATTGTATTGGCAGGTCCCGGATTTAATTATCTGTTTGCCGTTTTATTATATACCATGCTGTTTTTCACACTCGGAACATTTACCTTTCCGCCGGTGGTGGGTGAAGCCGTGCCGGAAGGCGCCGCAGCTCAAGCCGGTATATTAAAAGGCGACCGTATTTTAAAAATTAACGGAGTTGAAATCAAAGAGTTTGCTGATATTGCATTGGAGGTTGGTATGGCAGCCGACCATAATGTTGATATAGACGTCAAGCGCGGCGATGAAATTTTAAATTTCAAATTTCCGTTAACCGAGATTGAAATGAAGCAAAGCGACGGCAGTACGGTAAAAGAGTATATGCTGGGTATTAAATCGGTTAATAATGTTGAGGTTGCACATCAAAGAGTGTCTTTACCCAGAGCTTTGTTTTTAGGCTTTAAAGAAGTGGGTGATGTTACGGTTATGACCTTGCGCGGTGTCGGACAAATGTTAACCGGCAAACGCAGCAGTGAAGATGTCGGAGGCGTAATCAGAATAGCCGAAATGACCGGGGATATATCAAAATCACACAGTATTATCGATTTTGTAGTATTTATGGCGCTTTTATCGGTTAATTTAGGACTGATAAACTTATTCCCCATACCGGTTTTAGACGGTGGTCATGTTGTTTTTTATACCTTAGAACTAATTAGCGGACGAGAACTAAATGAAAAAGTTAAGGACTATCTATTCAGGTTCGGATTGGCATTATTGTTGGCTTTAATGATATTTGCCACCTGGAATGATATTGTTCACTTAACGAACAGATGGTTTAATACATAAAGGAAGACGCAGATGAAAAAAATATTTTTAGTAACGTTTTTAATTGCCGGCATGTTAAGTTATAATGTTATGGCGGCAGATTTTACGGTTCGCTCTATTGATATTAACGGGCTGCAACGAGTAGAAAAAGAAACACTGCTTTCTTATTTAGGTATTAAACAAGGCAGTTCTGTTTCGCAAGAAACCTTAGATTCGGCGTTTAAAAATTTGTATGCTACCGGCTTATTTTCAGACATTAAAATGCAAACGTTAAAGAACGGAGTATTGCAAATTACGGTTGAAGAAAATCCGTTAATCGGCGAGAGAGCTTTTGACGGCAATAAAAAACTTGATGATAAAATTTTAGAAACCGAAGTTCAAAGTGCGCCCAACAGCTTATACAACAAAGCTAAAGTTCAACAAGATGTACAGCGTATTTTAGAAGTTTATAAGCGAGCCGGACGTTATGCGGTTGAAGTTGAACCCAAAATCATCAAGCACGATGAAAATCGGGTGGATTTAATTTTTGAAATAGACGAAGGTCCCGAGGCTAAAATCGATAAGATAAACTTTTTCGGCAACAAGCACTATTCCAGCCCCGATTTGCAAGAAGTGCTGATGAGCAAGGAAAGCCGTTGGTACCGAATTTTTTCAAGTTCGGAAACTTATGATGCCGAAAAAATGAATTACGATAAAGAGTTATTGCGCCAGTTTTATACCCAACGTGGTTATGCCGATTTTCATGTTGTGTCGGCGATAGCGGAATTGGCACCTAATAAAAAGTCGTTTATTTTGAATTTTACCTTAGATGAAGGACCACGCTATAAGGTAAGCGATATTAAAATAAATTCGGCAATAAAAGAATTGCCGGTAGTTGACTTTTATAAATATGTAACCTTTAAGAAGGGCAGCTGGTACAATGCCAAAGAGGTAGAAAAGACCGTAACGGCATTAACCGAAGAATTAGGTCGAAAAGGCTATGTTTTTGTAGATGTTGAGCCTGAATTACAAAGAGATATGGCAAAATCGGAACTGGAAGTGGTTTTCAACATTAAAGAAGGTGAAAGAGTTTTCGTAAACCGTATTAATATTTCAGGTAACGAGCGTACTTTAGACGAGGTTATAAGAAGAGAGTTTCGCTTAGATGAAGGCGATGCCTTTAATGTTTCAAAAATACAAGATTCAAGACGTAATTTGGAGAATTTAAATTATTTCAGCAAGGTCGATATTCAATCTGTGCCGATAGATGCCAACAAGGCGGATATAGACGTTAATTTAGAAGAAAAATCGACCGGATATTTTAATATCGGTATCGGTTACTCAACAGTTGACGGAGCATTGATACAAGGCGGCGTAACGGAAAATAACTTTCAAGGTAAAGGTCAACAGTTAAGTGTAAACGGAAGCGTATCGCAACGTTCCAAGGATTATTCAATGAGCTTTACCGAACCGTACTTTTTAGACCGCAGATTAAGTGCCGGAGCTGACCTTTTCTACGGAGATGAAGACTATCAAGATGAAAGTTCCTATGATAGCTCCAGTATGGGCGGACGTATAAGATTTGGTTGGAATTACACTGATGATTTATATCAAGTTGTTCGTTATACTTTGCGTCAAGATGAAATTATGGATGTTAAAGATGACGCATCATATTACATCAAAGAAGAAGAAGGTAAGAGTACGGGTTCTGAAATCGGTCAAACCTTGGTATACGACAAAAGAGATAGTGCAATTCGCACCAAAGACGGTTACTATTTATCGTTCGGTAACGATATAGCAGGTCTCGGCGGAGATGAAAAATACTTTAGGTTTGATGTTAAGGCTTATAAGTTTTTCACGGTTTCGGATTACTGGACATTTAAGTTTTATGCCAACGGCGGATACATAGTCGGCTACGGCGGAGAGGATGTACGCTTATCACAACGTTATTACTTGGGCGGCAATTCGCTGCGAGGCTTTGCCTTTGCCGGAGTTGGTGCGCGCGATAAATTAACTGACGATGCTTTGGGCGGCAACTGGGTAGCCTACGGTGGTGCGGAAATGTCTTTCCCGATAGGGCTTGATGAAGTAGGCATCAGAGGTCGTACGTTTTTTGATGTCGGTGCCATCGGTAAGCCTGACGGCATAGATACAGCCAAAGTTGACTATTCATCAAAGCCTAGGGCTTCTGTCGGTTTTGGTTTTGAATGGTTTTCACCGATGGGTAAAATTGATATAGATTTCGGTTTCCCGATAATGAAAGAAGATTATGATGAAACAGAGGTATTCCGCCTCAACTTCGGAACAAGCTTATAGTACTATTAAAGGAGCAAACTATGATAGATAAAAACTTTTATAAAAACAACGGTCCGTTTACGCTGGCTCAAGTTGCCGAAATAACCGGCTCTGAGCTTACAGATAAAAGCAAGTTAGATGAAAAAGTATCTGATATTGGTACCATGGAAAAGGCCGGCAGTGATGAAATATGCTTTTTCTATGACCGCAAAGCCAAAGAAAAAGCCGTAAATATTAAAGCAAAAGCTTGTATCACCAATGAAGACTTACAAAGTTGGATACCGCAAGGTGTTGTAGTTTTGGTTTGCCCCAATCCGAAGTTAGCATTTTTAAAATTAAATCAAGCCTTTTATGCAGAGTATGTGGCGCAAGCCGGCATATCGCCCAAGGCTAGCATTCATCCCTCGGCAAAAATAGGTAAAGATTGCTTTATCGGCGATTATGTTGTGGTTGAAGAAAACGTTGAAATCGGTGACAACTGCTGTTTAGAGGCCGGAAGTGTTGTGTGCCGCGGATGTAAAATCGGTAACAACTGCCGTATCGGAGCAGGGGCATATATTTCGTATTGTATAATGGGAAATAACTGCTTTATTTACAGCGGAGCCCGTTTAGGCTGTGATGGTTTTGGCTTTAACACCATAGAAGGTCGTCATGTCCGCATACCGCAAATCGGGAGAGTTATAATCGGTAACGATGTTGAAATTGGAGCTAATGCCTGCATTGACAGGGGAGCTTTAGATGATACCGTAATCGGCGACGGAACACGGATTGATAATCTGGTACAAATTGCGCATAACGATAAGTTAGGCAGAGGCTGTGTGATAGTTTCGCAAACGGGCATAGCCGGAAGCTGCACATTAGGTGATTATGTAGTGTGCGGTGGACAAGCAGGTTTGGCTGATCATTTAACGGTAGGCAGCGGAGCACAAATTGCAGCTCAATCTGGAGTTATGAGAGATATTGAGCCCGGAGCTGTAGTGATGGGTTCACCTACCGTTCCGTTCAAAGATTTTATGAGACAAGTGGCATTTTTGCAAAGAAACAGCAAAAAATAGCTTGTCAAACGGTTTAAATTGTGTTTTGTTTTGATAGATTTTTTAAAACAAGAGGAAGAAAAAATGTCAG
Source organism: uncultured Alphaproteobacteria bacterium (assembly GCA_944392295.1). Classification (GTDB taxonomy): domain Bacteria; phylum Pseudomonadota; class Alphaproteobacteria; order RF32; family CAG-239; genus CAAFZY01. The sequence continues at coordinate 54,819 of CALXWE010000002.1, read as the reverse complement.
ATATAAAAGTTTATCGTATTGAAGATATAATGAAAATGTTACCGCACCGCTATCCGTTTTTGCTGGTAGACAGATTAGAGGTAGAAATTCCCGGAGAGAAGGGTGTCGGTATTAAAAACGTAACTATGAATGAAGAATTTTTCCAAGGTCATTTCCCCGGTAATCCGGTAATGCCCGGAGTATTGCAGATTGAAGCCATGGCGCAAACAGCCGGAGCAGTAGTTATTTCGTCACATGAAGATTATGCCGATCAAAAACGCAGTGTTTTATTTATGTCGATTGATGGCGTAAAATTCCGCAAACCCGTAAAGCCCGGAGACCAGCTGCGCATGCACGTTGAAAAAGTAAGAGAACGTCGTAACGTGTTTGTATTCAAAGGTCAAAGCAAAGTAGACGACCAAGTTGTATCTGAGGCTGAATTTACAGCAATGATAATTGAATAATAAATATCAATAAAAAACCGCCTTTAGTTATAAAGGTGGTTTTTTTTATTGTTTTTTTAATAAAATCGGCTATAATATAAATATTACCATGGTTAACATTATTTACTGGCCAAAGAGGTTGGTATATAATCTATTTTTATAAGAGGTGCTGATATGAATAGACGTATATTTTACACAGTTGCATTGCCTGCAGCAATTTTAGTAATGGGTGGCAGCGATGCACATGCTGCTCTTCAGTGTATTACCCAACCGACATGTACGGCATTGGGTTACAGCAAAGAGACGGTCGCTGATTGTCAAAGTTATTTGTATTGTCCGTTTGATACATCTTATAAGAAATGTGTTTCAGGTACAGCCGGCGGGGACTGCAGTAAGTATACCCTGACAAGTTGCCCGTCCAAGGGTATATGTATTTCATGTACATCTGGAAGCACAATAAAATATGCTTTGGTTGGTTGCGAGACAGGTTATGCCGAGGTAGCAGGTTTAAGATGCAAAAAATCATACGCCAGCTGTGAAGATGCAGGTTATTTTACAAATGATACCAACAGAGATTGCTCCAGCGAGAATTTTATTTATACAACAAATGGAACTCCCAAAAATTGCTATACAAGCTGTACTTGTAAGTCTGGTTATACAGAAGACGATTCCGGTAATTGTGTTAAAGTTAAAGTCTATGCATCTTGTGAAGATGCCGGATATTTTTCAAATGATATTAACAGAACCTGTGGTTCAGAAACAGCCACGATATATTTATCAAATGGTAGTACAAAGACATGTTATACATCTTGTTCTTGTAATACAGGTTATGTAGAGGATCAGGATGGTGATTGTGTTAAAGCATATGCAAGTTGCGAAGAGGCTGGTTATACCACTTCTCCGGCGGGAGAAAGTTGTGCTACCGCAACAATATACTTAACAAATGGAACCAAGAAAGTATGTTACGGAAGTTGTTCTTCAAGCCAAGGTGGTAGCGGAAGTGATTACAATGATTGTGTTACCAGATGTAGTTTAAGCCACGCTTATGCATGTGAAGCAGGAAGTGCTCAAGCGTGCGCGTATTTGCGAGATTGTATAGGTATGTGTGGTATGAATACAAGTTCTAATGACTTTTTGCCACCTTCAACTATGATGGCAGTGGATACAATCTCTGAGGAACAGTGCAAGATTAAATATACCAATAATTTGAGTAGTGACCAGTCTTGTGATGATTGTGTGGTTTATAACGCATAAAGTTAAATGCAGGTCAGTAAAGAACAAAAGCTTGCCCTTATAGCAAGGATGTTGCAAAATCACAACACGTTATGTCCGGAACTTTTTGGTGAGGACGGCGTGATGCGTGGTGATGTTCGTCAAAAGGCGTTGGATATTGTTGATTATTGCAAAAAGCTTGTCTTAAATTTTTATCCTTTATTTGAATTAGCAGACATCATAGTAAATGGAAGTGTTTGTGGATATACATATAGCTCCAGCTCAGATTTTGACTTGTTTGTGGTGGTTAAAGAAAAAGAAGGAGTTGTCATTAATAACAAGCCTCAACTTTTTCAAAATACCAATTCATTTTTTGGAAGATTACAATTTAAGCCCAGCATTTATAATTATCCGACAGATTTAGGAATGATTCATATAAATGATCCGCATGCTCACGGTATAAATATTTATTCCGTTATGTATAATAAATGGAACTATAAACCCATTCGTCAAGAATACCCTTTTACGGTTGAAGAACTATTTAGAGAATATTGCAGGTATAGTGCGGAACTTCATAGCTATGTGGCAGATTTAGAAAAAATAAACGGAGCTTTTCTAACAGCGGAAAGCTGCAAAAAATTAAATCAACATTTGTTTGATATGAATAATAGCGCCTATTATGCCAGAAACACATCGGCATTGCATGAGTATTGTCTGGAATACAATATGTATCGTCTGTTAAAACGTTTTGGAGTAACAGAACATTTTTATAACTATATTAACGATTCTTATAAATATTTGATGAGTGTCAATCAATGACAATGCTTGTAAAATACAATATTCCAGATTACAACAATCTGCATACCGCTTATAAAATAAACAATATGGATTATGCATTTAATTTATCAGATTCTGAGTGTGAACAAGAATCGGAATTTGTTACACCTTATGAACAAGAATTTATATCCAAAATAAATCATGTTTTGCAAAATAATAAAAGTTTGGCACCAAATATATTTGGTACGGATAATTTGTTATTGGAAGATATTCATAAAAAACTGATGATGATTTTTAATAATATAAAAAAACGTTTTTTAGTATTTTTCCCAAAGATTAAAATACTTGATGTGGTAATTACGGGTAGTATTTGCAGCTATATTTATAATCAAGACTCAGATATTGATGTTTTTATAGTAGTAGAAGATATAGTTCCTGATAATTATAATCTTACCGATAGGTTTGTTAGTATACTTAATCTTTTTTTATCAATTGTTGATTTTAAGCCAAGTATACATGGGTATAATATAGATATGGGTGTTTTGTTACCTACTTCAGATCAAGTAAAATGCCGAAATAAATATTCTTTATTACAAAATAAATGGCTTTCAGAGCCGGTACGTCAAGAATTTGCTTTTAGTTCTGAAGAACTACGTTCTGAATACATTAAAGAGTATGATAAATTAATCAGATATATCAGCAAATTTCCCCGAAATGAAAAGGGACTTTTTACAATAGGAGCTGCACGTAAAATAGATAACTATTTGCTAGATATTCGGCACAAAGCATTTGATGCCAAAGAGTATTTTAAAGCCCATGAATATAGTCTTGAATATAACATATATCGTTTGTTAAAACATTGTTATGTTTACGGCTATTACAGAAAAATAATCGAGCAATCACTAAATCAGGTATAGAAAACAATGACAGAACAAAGAGTTGAAATTAAAGATATCGCAATCAGATTGTTAACGCCGAATGACACATTGGATGTTAGAGTTTTTGATACACATAAAAAAATGTATTCAGAGTTGCGCAAAACATTATTAAGTGAAGCAAACTTTGTCTACAATCGTTGTCTAGGAGGTATAGAAGGGTTAAAGGTTGATGATATATACCTTAACGGTTCGTCAGCGAGCTATTTTTATTACGATGGATCTGATTTAGATATGCGTATTAATGTAAGTAACATCGGATGTCCTTATATTACTAACAATCGAGAAGAATTTGAAGCATTTATGTCTGCCATGAAAAATGGGGCATTCCCGGATACTAGTTTTAAAGCCGGCAACCGCTTGGTTGATATAAAATTTAGTTCTCACAATTTTGAAATTGTGGGGCTATATTCCATATTGCAAGACAAATGGGTGGTAGAGCCGCGTAAAGATATTGTAGAAGGCTTAGATGTTGATGATATTATGGAAGAGTATACCCGACGCTTTTATGCCATCAAAGATTATATGAGAGAGATGGTCGAAAGCGATAAAATGAACACTATAGAAGGGGCTGAAGAAGTTGAACAATACTATAAGAATTGTATTTTAAGAAGTAGTAGTTCAATAAGAGAATATATACTATTCAAGTTGCTCAATTATCGAGGAATACACAAACAGCTTCGTGAGTTATTTAATGATTCTTTGAAGGCGGCTCTGACTTTAAAATAAGTCAAAACACAGTATTGTTTTTAACAGTTAAGAATTGAGCATCATTTTTTAATACGTCAAATATTTGCGGCTCGGTTGATGTAATCCAAGCCTGAATATTTAAGTCTTTAATTTTGGCAAGCAAGGCATCGCGCTTTAAGTCGTCTAAATGAGTCGTAACCTCATCTAGAAGCAGAATAGGGGCAAAACCTTTATCAAGTATCTGACATTTTGTTTGAGCTAAAATAATACTAACCAGCAAAGATTTTTGCTCGCCTGTAGAACAAAGTTCGGCGGGCATATGTTTTTTCTTGTAGTAAACCTTAAAATCAGTGCGATTAACACCGTCAACATAATCGTTATTGATAACACTGTGTCGCTGAGAAGATAATAAGTTACGATAATAATCTTCCACATCGATAGCAGGAAGCTTATCTAAAAGTTTTTCAATAGTGCCGTCAAGCTCCAAGGCAATATCAGGAAAAACATCATCTGGTTCTTGCTCAATAAAAGTATTTAATCGAGCAATAAGTTCGCGCCTGGCAGCAGCAATAGCAACACCCAAGGCAGACATTTCTTCTTCCAAAGACAACAGCCAATTATTATCGCGACAGCCGCTTTTTAAAAGCTGATACCATTGTTTATAGATGTGTTCAAAATTAGCAGTGCGCTTAGCATGCTCAATATCAAAAGCGTAGACGATTCTATCTAAAAAGCTGCGTCGAGGTTGGGTACCGCCTAAGAAGAGACGGTCCATTTGGGGTGTGAGCCAAATGGCAGATATATATTTTCCGAGTTCAACCTGTGATGAAATTTTTTGTCCGTCAATTTGCACGATTCGTCGTTCAAAAGCCTTAGTTTCGTCATCAATTTCTTTGGCTGCTTTTTTTAGAGCGGTGCCGACCGAAAATTCTTCATCGTTTTTACTGATTACGGCAGAAACCGCCCAAGAAGAATTTTCTGATATTTCCGGATTAAAATCGGGAGTAACTAAAGCCGGAGTGATTCGTTTTATATCGGCAAGTTTTGAGCCACGCAAACCCCGACCCGGGGTCAAGAAAGATATGGCTTCCAAGATGTTGGTTTTTCCGCTGCCGTTTTCGCCGGTTATGATGACGGGAGCTAAATCTACATTTAGACGGAGATATGCATAGTTTCTAAAGTCGGTTAAAGTCAGGCGCGAAACGCCTGACTTTTGTTTAACAACTTCTGCAATTTTAAGAGCATGATTGCCCAAAACACATCTCCTTGCGATATCTTATATTGTAATAACAATATACCCGATTCGTTTTAATTAAGTGTAAATAAGAATTATACTCTCATCGGCATTAAAACGTAAATAGCGCTGGAATCTGATGTATCGTGAATAACGGAAGGCGAAGAAGCATCAGAAAAGCTTATTTTAACGGTGTCACCTTTAATTTCAGCCAAGATATCCAACAGATAACGGAAATTATAACCAACTTCCAAGGATTCGCTTTCATATTTAGCTTCCAATTCTTCCAAAGCGCTGCCTAAATCGGGACTGGAAGTTGTAAGTACGACATGATTTTTAGAGGTAATGAGCTTAATAGCGCGAGTTCTCTCGGCAACAACCGAAACACGGTCAACAGCCGAAGCCAAAGCCTTCACTTCTAGTTCCAAAATTTTATCGTTATCGGTCGGAATAACGCGCTCATAATCAGGGTAAGTACCGTCAATAAGTTTAGAAGTTAAAGTAACATCTTCTAGAACGAAACGAATTTTATTTTCCGATAGTGCAATGGCAACATTTTCAGAATTTGTGTCATCCAAAAGTTTTCTGATTTCGGCAACAGTCTTTCTGGGAATGATAACGCCGTTCATTTTTTCGGCACCTTCAGGCAACGGCGATTCGACACAAGCTAAACGGTGTCCGTCTGTAGCTACGATTCTTAAAACTTTAGTTTCACCTTCGGTTTTAGCGTGAATATAAAGACCGTTTAAGTAATATCTTGTTTCTTCGGTTGAAACAGCAAACTGAGTACGGTCGATAACATCTTTGAGTTCTTCTTTAGCCATTGTAAAGTTAGTGGGCAAGCTATCGCCGGATATAACCGGAAAATCCTCAACAGCGATGGTTGAAAGAGAGAACTTAGAGCGTCCTGAAGCAATAGTAAGTTGACCTTTTTCATCAGGGAAAATGAGTTCAACTTCCGAGCCGTCGCTTAATTTACGAACGATATCATAAAGCATATGAGCCGGAGCGGTCGTAGCGCCGGTTTCAGCAATTTTAGCATCGGTAATTTCGGTAATTTCAGTATCCATATCAGTAGCTTTAAAGCTAATGCCGTCACCCAAAGCCTCGATTCTGACATTAGATAAAACCGGGATGGTATTTCTTTTTTCAACAATGCTTTGAACATGGCTGAGGGTTTTTAATAAAGTAGCTCTTTCAATAGTAAATCTCATCGTTTTTGCCCATAAAAAATTAAATATTCAACTATAAAAAAAGATAACACAATCCTCAAAAATCAAAAGGTAAAAAGACGATTATTTCACAGGTTTTTTACTTTATTTTCCACAAAATGATAAAAACAAAAAACCGCTTAAAAAATAAGCGGTTTTTAAATATTTATAGTAAGTATTTTAATTTTCCAGAGCTCTTCTTAAAGCTTCAACGTTTTCTGCCAAAGAAGCATCTTCAACAATCAACTCTTCAACCTTGCGTACTGCGTGCATAACGGTTGTGTGGTCACGGTCAAATTTACGACCTATCTCGGGCAAGGAGCGAGAGGTAAGTTGTTTTGCCAAATACATGGCAATCTGACGCGGACGAGCCACCGTGCGAGCTCTTCTTGAAGATTGCAGCTCTTTTACCGAAATATTAAAGTATTCGGCAACCTTTTTCTGGATTTCGTCAATAGTGGTTTTGCGGTCAATTGAGCGCAGCATGTCTTTTAACACATCTTGAGTCATATCCAAAGTGATTTCTTTATCAGATAGGAGTTGGGAATGAGCAACGATTCGTCTTAAAGAACCTTCCAATTCTCTGATGTTTGAAGTTATTTTCTGAGCTAAAAATTCCGCAACTTTTTCCGGCAATTCCACGCCCATTTGTTTAGCTTTATTATGCAAAATACCCATTCTCAAATCAAAGTCGGTAGGGTGAATATCTGCTACCAAGCCGCTGTTTAAGCGAGATTTTAAGCGAGCTTCGATTCCTTCCAAATCAGATGGCGATTTATCAGCCGAAATAATGATTTGTCTTCCTTCTTCAATCAAAGAGTTAAAGGTATAAAAGAACTCTTCTTGGGTCGATTCTTTATTGCTCATAAATTGGACATCATCAACCATTAAAACATCAACTGAACGGAATTGTTCTTTAAATGCCGCGGTATCTTTATATCTTAAAGCCTTAACAAACTTATACAAGAACTGTTCGGCTGACAAATAAATAACGTTACGGCTGGGGTCTTGTTTACGAATGTGCCAAGCAATGGCGTGCATCAGGTGGGTTTTCCCCAAACCTACTCCAGAGTACAAAAACAACGGATTAAACGATACGTTTTTACATTCGGCAACTTTACGAGCTGCGGCATAAGCAAATTCATTAGTTTTACCTACCACGAATGTATCAAAAGTGTAAGCCGGATTTAATGGAGCGGAAAGTTGTAAACCGTTATCAGGTTTTGCATAATCGGCAATATTAACAACGTTTCCGAAGTTTGAGGCGTATACATTTTGCGGTGTAGGCGTAGATGAAATTTTCTTTAACAAAGAAGTATCGGTACCGTGAAAACGACTATCAACATTAACGGTTTGAACTACAAAGTTAACTTTTTTAATTTCCGGATTTTTATGTTCCCATATTTTATGGATTCTATCAGAGTAGTGAGTAATCACCCAGTTTTTCATAAAAGTAGTCGGAACGCAAATATTCATGACCCCATCGCTAAAAGAGCCGACACTCAAGGGTTTTAACCAGCTGTCAAAGGCGGTTTCGCCGAATTCCAATTTGAGTTGGCTGCAAATCTGTCCCCACTCGTCTTGAACAGAAGTTTCATTATTTGTTATTGCTTCTTCAGCCATTGCCATTTCCTTAAAATCCAATAAAGTTAATCCAATGTTTTTTTATAATTTGTTTTTATAATAACTAACCAGTAAGTATAATAGCTTTCAAGTCCGTTAAACAGAACTCTCCAACACGAACCGTAACTAAAATAATTTCGATTCACTTTTTGAGTTTTTGCATCTCATAAGATGACTTTTAACTTTCAACATCTCATCAGATGATGAAAGATACTAAACACGAAAAAACAATAAAAACAATAGAACATTTTGAGAACATTTAAATTAATTTACTTGACATAGGTTTTCCGCAGAGTCGGGCGGTGTGCCTTATTTTTAAGCAAAAAAGACACCAAACCAAAGCCTTAGGAGCAGGCTGGTAAGGTGTCTTTCAAGAGATTTATAAAAGCTAAAAATTAAAGAGCTTTAATTTTTTGAGCCAAACGAGAAATTGTGCGAGAAGCCATATTCTTGTGGAATATACCTTTTTGAGCAGCGCGCATCATTTCGCTTTCAGCAACTCTCAAAGCAGTAGTTGCTTCATCTTTATTTCCGGCAGCAATCAAAGCCACAACTTTCTTAACAAAAGTTCTAACGCGGCTTCTTCTCATACCGTTGATTACGCTACGTTTATCGTTTCTTCTAATTCTCGTTTTTGCCGATTTATGATTGGCCATATTCTTATTCCTATTTAATTTAAGTTAATTACATAAAATATTCTGGTATGCTTTATAGCCGTTACTTTCATCTAAAGTCAACAACAATTTTAAAAAAAAGTAAAAAAATCAGCTTTAAAGCCCGATTCTTAAAGCTTTATTGTCTGCCTGTTAAGGTAACTCTTACAATAAGAGGCATTTTATTTACCAAAGTAACGGACAATTCTTCGCCGTCTCTTTCAAATTCGACATAATCCGTTTGCTTGTTTTTTAAGTTCCAGCCCAGTTGCGGTAAAGTATCTTCGTAAAATCCGGCAACAAAGGAAAATTTACCGAAGTTGGTTTGTAAGTATGCTTCAACAAAACGAGTCTCTTCATTACCGAACGAAAAATTATCTGCCTGAATTTGCATCATTTTGTCAGGGATAGGAATATCTTCCATCCCTTCAATAAAAGAAGTTGCGGCATTAGCATTAAGGCTAAATCCGAGTCCCAAGCATAGAACAATCGTCCAAATTTTTTTCATTTTACACCTCATTTTTGTAAAGTTTCACAATAAAAAGTTGAGCGTCCGCCCAGTACGATTTTTTTTATTCCTCCGGTTTTTTGTATGTTGCACTTGCAATTAGGACAAGGTTGTCCGGTTTTATTGTAAACGCAATGTAAATTTTGAAAATAACCCATTGAGCCGTCAGGCTTGCGATAATCTCTTAAAGTAGAGCCGCCGGCTTTTATGGCTTGGTTTAGCACCTCACGTACTGCCGAATTTAACTTTTCACATTCTTTTAAGCTCAAACTTTTTGCTTCGCGCATAGGAAGAATGCCGGCTTTATATAAAGCTTCCGAAGCATAAATATTACCGATTCCCGCAATAATTTTTTGATCAAGTAAAGCCACTTTTATCGCCAGAGTTTTATTTTTAAATTTTTCGTGTAAGTAATTGCCGTCAACTTTTTCATCAAACGGGTCAGGGGCGATTCCTTTTAAAACCGGATGCAAATTTTGTTCATCGGTTTTGCAATAAGAGAGCATACCAAAGCGGCGAGCATCATTAAATATTAAGCATCCCTTATCGGTCGTTATAACGACATGATCGTGTTTTTCTAAAAATTTCGGACGATTCTCACATATTTTGATTTTACCGCTCATTCCCAAATGCCAAATTACGGTAATTCCGTTATCAAGATCTAAAAGTAAATATTTGGCTGTGCGACGGCAATTTTTAATAACGGCATTTTGTACTTTATTTTCAAAATCAGCGGGAATTTCAACTCTGAAACGACGGCAGAATACTTCCGCACGGATAATTTGTGCCCCGTTCACGGCCTTTTTTACGGCATTTTTTATAGTTTCTACTTCCGGTAATTCGGGCATTTTATTTTCCTTATTACGATTCTTTTTTTCTATCATAACGACAGATTTTTTTTTCGCAATGTTTAATTATTATTGCTTAAAAGCTTAATAAGGGTTATAAAAAACAGTTATGCGTTATACAAAAGTAAGAACCAAAAAATATTTTGCGCCGCAAAACGAGGGAAAAGAACATAAATGTGATTATCCCGGATGCAACGAAAAAGGCGAATACAGAGCTCCCAAAGACCGTAGTCTTAAGGAGTACTATTGGTTTTGCCTAAAACATGTGCAAGAATATAATGCCAAATGGAATTACTACGCGGGCATAGATGAAAACGAGGAAGAAAAATTAAAAAACCGTATGCATTTTGGAGGTTTTAGGTCCAAAATCAAATATCAATTCGGCTACGATTTTATAGATGAATTGGGTATAGATGCATCAATGGCCGATTCTAAATGGAAGAACAATGTTTATTTTAACGCACAAGATAGAAGCAATGCATCAATTTTAGAAATAGAATTGGAAGACATAACCTTGGAGTCACTAAAAAAACAGTATAAAAAATTGGTGAAAAAGTATCACCCTGACGTAAATTCCGGCGACAAAGAATGTGAAGAAAAATTTAAAAAGATTGCTACAGCTTATAAGGAATTAAGCGACAAACTAAGTAATTGAAAAAATAAATAAATTATGCTACAATTACCCCATATCGTACGGAGAAAAACTATGAGCGAAGTCAACAAATTAAAAGAAGCTGCCAACAATCTTGGAGATAAAGTCAAAAAAGCGGCAATGACCGGAGCCACGGTTGTAAGTGCATTGGGAAATATGCAGGTTGTGCAGGCTAATGAAGTTACAAAAGATAATGAATTAAAAGATAAGATAGAAGTTACGGTTGATAAAAAAGCTGAACAGGTTTTAGAAGGAGCTACGGCAGATTTTGTAAAAGAAGCTGAGAAATTAGAGGATCAAAAAGTGGATGCCGAAAACCAGCTGGATGATCCTGAAAAATCATCTGAGCAGCAAGCTAAAATTGATGCTGTTGAGGAATTGGCAGCGCAAATAGCAGAAAATGGTAAAAAGACAACTTTAGAAAATATAGGCGTAGAATTATCCTATGATCCTGAAGCTAAAAGCTATACATTATATGGCGATGGTAGTTCTTATATAGAAATTTCTAAGCAAGAATTAAATCAAGCTAAATTGGAACGAGAATATAATAAAAAACAAAAAGACAAATTTTCAGAACCGACTAAAGAGGTTGTGCAAGATGTAGAAATCAGCAATCAAGAAGGTTTGAATATATTAAGTTCTGGGTTGCAAGCTTATTATAGTCCGGAAAATAATACCATAGGTTTGATACATATTGATGTTGAAAATGACCCTGTTATTCAAAATAGATTAAAAGAGGGAAAAATTTCTCAAGAAGAATACGAAGCTTATAAAAAAGAGATAGATAAAGTAAATGCTTTATATGAGAGCCAGCGGGAGAGTACATTAGTCCACGAACGCAGTCATATGAGCGATGATAAGTTGGGAGCATTCAATACAGTAAATTTATCGCCAGAACAAATGGCAAAAATAAATATGTTTACTGAGATAAAAGCAACCATGGCATCAGCAGGTTTAGCACTGGAGCAGTTTAAGCAAAACGGTAGTTTAGAGGGTTTTGATAAATTAGCTACTATCAATGCCGGCACCCTTAAAGAGGCTTTGCAAAAAGATCCTAAAAAAGCTGATGATAAAAAATTTATTGCAGAAACGGTTATGTCGTTATGGTTAGAGCAAAATAACAAAGACGGCAGTACGTATAGTAAGCAAGCCTACAATAGTGCTATTGGTGCCAATGGGGAGAAAATATACACTTCAGATAGTGGAAATTCTTTGAATAGTTATTCGGCAGCATCTAAGGTAAACGCCTCATCTGTTACTGATAAAAATTATCAAGAGATTGTCAATAAGATGTTCAAAGATGTATATGGTTTAGGCGATGTAAGTACGTACATCAATCAGGATATTAAATTAAATGCCACTTTGGTAAAAGATATTAATGATGCAGTCGGTAAGGATAAAAACAACTCGGCATTTTTAGATATGGTAACGCAAGGTAGCAAAACCGTAAAACAAGCCACCAAAAAAATTGCCAACTTTTTCAAACAGGTCGAAAAAGTTGATAAGGACGGGGAGCGTACTTCTGATGAAAAGGCAAAGCTTGATAAAAAAATCGGTAGAAAATTGTGGAAGTTGTCAGGACGTATTATTGGTAAAAAAGCCAGAAAAGCTATACAGTCTGAGCAAGTAAATACTAACATTAACATTGCACAGGTACAACAAAATATGCAAAACGATGGGCGTTAACTTTTATATTTTACTCAAAAGCTGATATAAATTCCGACAACAAAGGATGCAAAGAAAAATTTAAAAAGATTACTGCAACTTATAAGTAATTGAAATGGACTAAATTTTAATGTATACTGATAGTAATAACTGATAGGGAATAAGTTAATGAGTGATATTGATAGTTTAAGAGGTACTCCCAAAGGTTTTACGAGCTCAGTAAAGAGTAAGGCAGTAGGGTTAGCTACGGTTGCGAGTGTTGCCACAGCCAGTGCAACGGATCAAAGCGTTAACGATGCAGATAATGACATAAGGATGGCTAAAACGGAGCATGTCAGTGAGATTAAGGCTCCTGTTCAAGAATCCGATTCCCTAGATTATGTTCAAGAAGCCGAAAAGCAACAAGATGGTAATCAAGAAAATTCAGATAATGAGGATGCCTCGGCAACGATAACGTTTACCAGCAGTTATGGTAATGGTAGAATAAAAGACAACGAAACAATAGAAGTTGTTAAGAACGTTTTTGATAAAGACTTCCAACATAATGGTAATGCGTCAATAATAACTCAAGTTACCGACACCAATTCAGAATACTACCGTAACGGACAAGAAAGCAGTACTACGATTTCGGTTGATATCTCTACAGAAAAACTGAGCCCTCATGGAAATGAAACACAAAATACAGAGAAGCAATATACTACTGAACAAGATAGAAAAGGTCGTATAAGATCTGAAGAAAAGAGCGTACGCGTAGTTGAGGAACGTGAACTCGGAGCATTTGATATCTATCAAGGGTATACGGAAGGCTCACGAAGTGAAACTGAGCAGAAACGTCAAGCTGAATATGATCGTAAAGGGCGGAAAACTAGCCAGTCTTCTCATTTTTCAAGTACCACGCTTTCCAAAGTTAGAGATGATCGGATAACAGCCAAAAGGGGCGGCGATTTATCAGCTGAGAATGATTCGGAGGCCAAATTAAAAGAAGGTGCATACGCATATGCAATCCCAGACAGGACGGTGGTAAAATATGAAAAATATGACAGTAAAGGAGAAGCCAAGAAAAGCCTTATGGGTCGTTTAGCATCAGGAGCCAAAGAAATTTATACCAAAATAAAATATGGCAAGAGAAAACAACAGCGTATTAAAGTTGAAAGTGACGGCAGCGTTATAGAAGGTAGTAAAAGTACCATTAAAGGCAACGGAGAAAGGAAAGATAAGCAGCTTTCAGAAAAAGCCGCAGCAAGATATTTAAGCAAACTACGTCAAGGGATTAATGAAAATTTAGAAAATTTGACAGGTGCGCAAGATATGGCGGAATATTCATCTTCAATTCCCCAAACAGGAAAAGCAGATACCCAATCTTTGGATGTCTATTTTACTCAAAGACATGATATGGAGAAGATTGGAGAAATATCGGATAGTTTAAATCAACAGAATGCACAAACTTTGGAAATGAGCAAAAAAGAAACAGCCAAAGATATAATGAGAGAGGTTGTCCTACAAAAAGGAAAAGAAGGCTATTAAGATTTACATTTCGCTCAAAAGTTTCACATATTTTTTAATAATGCTGATACGTTTAGCATAATCGCTTAAATTACCTTCAATAAACAATTTTTGGTCGGGGCGTATTTTAACAACCCCGAACGATTTATTTACTAAATCCAAAAGTTTATCAACAGCTTTGAATGTATCATTATGAAAAGCGATTAAAATACCTTTGGCTCCGGCATCAATTTTAGCGATATTAGCTTGTCGGCACAGTTGTTTAATTTCAATGGTGGTAAGCAGATTTTCAACCTCGGACGGAATATTGCCGAACCTATCAATCAGTTCTTCTTTTATATCCAAAATTTCTTCCATGGTTTTTAGAGAGCCGATTCGTTTGTATAAACCCAACCTTACGCCCAAATCAGGTACATAACTTTCGGGTATCATAATCGGAATACCTGTTGTAATTTGCGGGGCCCAATCTTCAACAGCAAAGCTTGCCATAGCTTCTTTGGTTTCCGTATTTATTAAGGATTTTTGGCGGATGATTTCCTCTTCCAGCATATGGTGATATAAAGCAATACCCACATCTTTAATGTGTCCGGATTGTTCGGTACCTAAAACATTTCCCGAACCTCTGATATCAAGGTCGTGGCTGGCAAGTGAAAATCCGGCGCCTAGGGTATCCAGAGCCGATAAAATGCTTAATCTTTTTTCGGCAATCGGTTTTAGCTTTTTCTTACCCGGAATAGTAAAGTAACAATAACCTCTTATTTTAGAGCGACCGATTCTACCGCGTAACTGGTAGAGTTGAGCCAAACCGAACATATCGGCACGATAAATAATCATGGTGTTAACGGTCGGCATATCAATACCCGATTCTATAATGGTAGTAGAGAGCAGCAAGTCGTATTTTTGCGCGGCAAAATCATTCATCACGTCTTCAAGTTCTTTTACCGGCATTTGTCCGTGTGCTACGGCAATTTTAATGTCGGGCACAAGCTCGGTCAGTTCTTGATGCAAAAGGGCAATATCCGAAACTCTTGGACAAACAAAAAAGACCTGTCCGCCGCGGAATTTTTCGCGGTATATTGCCTCTTTAATCATCACCTGATCATAAGGCATAACAAAACTGCGAGCTGCCAAACGGTCAATCGGCGGAGTGGCAATAATGCTTAGTTGCTTAACCCCGGTTAGGGAAAGTTGCAAAGTTCTGGGTATAGGCGTGGCACTTAAAGTCAAGACATGAACATCAGATTTTAAGGCTTTAAGTTTTTCTTTGTGAGCTACGCCGAAGTGTTGTTCCTCATCAATAATGAGCAGACCCAAATTACAGAATTTAACATTTTGCGATAAGAGGGCATGCGTACCTATAACAATTTCGATACTGCCGTTTTTTAAGCCTTCTAAAGTTTCTTTACTTTCTTTTTGTGAGATCAAACGTGAGAGCATTCTGACCTTTATCGGGAAGCCTTCCAAACGTTGTTTAAAGTTTAAGTAGTGTTGACGAGCAAGTAAAGTTGTCGGCACGATTAAGGCTACCTGAGCCCCGTCGGCGGCTACGCAAAAAGCCGCCCGCAATGCCACTTCGGTTTTGCCAAACCCCACATCGCCGCAAACCAATCTATCCATGGGGATACCGGCATTTAAGTCTTTTAACACATCGGATATGGCTTTAAGCTGGTCATCGGTTTCGTTATATGGGAAACGGGCACAAAAATCATCATAAAGACCTGAGGGTGGAGCAAAACAGTCGGCAGTTTTGAGTTGTCTTTCGGCGGCAATCTTAATAAGTTTTTCGGCAATGTCTTTAATCTTTTCTTTAACACGGGCTTTCTTAGCTTGCCAAGCCAGACCTCCGAGAGTGTCTAAAACCACATTTTCGTCATCGGAGCCGTAACGAGAAATAACATCAATATTTTCAACCGGCACAAAAAGTTTATCATCATGAGCATAAATAATTTTCAAACAGTCGTGAGGGGCTCCTCCGGCGGTAATATTTTCAAGCCCCATAAAACGACCGATACCGTGCTCAATATGTACTACCAATTCCCCGACCGATAAAGACGAAACATCGGCAATGAAATTTTCAGCGGTAACTTTCTTTTTAGCTTTACGATTTTTACGTTCACCTAAAATATCAGCTTCGGCTATGATGCAAAATTCGTTATTTTTAAAACCGTGGTCAAGTTCGGCAACCGCCAAGACAATTTTTTTGTTAGAAGTTTGTTTCAAAACGTCTTTAAATGAGTCTGCTAAAATTAAATTTTTAATACCGTAATCGCTCATTAAAGAATATAAGCGTTCACGGGAGCCTTCGGAGTTGCAAAAGATGATTCTTTTTAGTTTGCCGTTTTCGGTTAGGTATTCATTTAAGTCTTGATAAACGGCGGCGGCATTTACGTTTTTGACATGAGCAAAATCACGAGCCGGAACAACTTTTTGATTGATAACATCATCACTGTCAGGAAGGCTTAAAGATGTAAATTTAATAGCTTTGCGCTGGGAAATAATTTTATTAAATTGCTCGGTATTGATATACAAAAGTTCGGGTTTAAGCGGACGATAAATCATTTCATCAGCGGCTTGTTTAATATCAAGAGCCTCCAAACGAGCGGTATAATAATCAATAATGGATTCTTCCTTGGCTTGCAGGGCATCATCATAGTTTTTGCCTAAAATTACAAAAGCGGAGGGTAGGTAATCAAAAAGCGAAGGGAGGGCCTCTTCATAAAAGAAGGGCAGCCAGTTTTCCATGCCGATATATTTTTTGGCATTAGAGATAGACTCATAAATTTCATCTTTAAGGGCGTCGGTACCAAAGGCCTCGCGGTATGATGAACGGAAATTTTTAATGGTATTATTATCCAAAACCACTTCGCTTGCCGCACCGAAAGCATATTCTTGCAAAGTACCGATGGTTCGTTGTGAGAGCGGATCGAAAGTGCGGATTTTTTCAATTTCGTCATCAAACAAGTCAATACGGAGCGGTTGTTCGGCCCCTGTTGGGAAAATATCAATAATATCGCCTCTTAAGGCATATTCGCCGGGTTCCATAACTTGCTCTACTTTGGTATAACCGTTGACGGCGGCATAGTGCATAAAATTATTAAAATCAAGTTTATCGCCGACTTTAAATACCTTGCGGGCATTTAAGAAAATTTTTTGCGGCGGCAATTTCTGAATAGCGGCGCCGATACTGGTAATAATGATTCTTTTTTGTTGTGGGTTTGGATTTTGCACCAATTCGGAAAGTGTTTCCAATCGCTTGGAAAGAATATTAACATTTGGCGAAACCCTGTCATAAGGAACGGTATCCCACGCCGGAAAGGTCAAGATTTTAACATCGGGATTAAGATAATGTAAAAAGTCGGCAGTTTGCTGCAATTCCAAGCCATTGCTGACAATATAAAGAATATCGTGTTTAGCCGAAGGGAGGGCATTTATCAACAAAAATGCGTCATATCCGGCAACAACGGAAGAAAGAGTTTTATTTTGCCAATGTTCAATAGTATCTGCCATAAGGTGGAATATAATAAAGGTTTAACAATAAGGCAACAAAAAAGATTATAAAAAGAGCTTGGCGGATAAGTCGTTAAGCAGCATCTTAAAGTTTTGGGCAGTTATATTGTCGGTTGACTTCAAGGTTTTTAGGTGTTATATAGAAGGTATCAGGAAGTCGAGCAGCGGAAAGCTCAACCGCGGGGCCGGTTTCGTTGAAATCGCGAGTACCCGATGATGGGACTGGGTGTCCATCCGACTTCCTGATTTTTTTATTTATATTTTCATCTTTCATTGCTGTTTTTACAAAAACATTTCCACTATCTTCTACAAAGTAATTGATTAATTTAAAATATTGTTGGTTTTAAGAATAAAGCTTATTGCTTATATTATGGATTAAATCTAAACTTACTTCATCGGTTTTAAGCATAAGGATAATAGGTTATGAAAAAAAGTTTATGGATAGGGTTTGGGGCAGTTGCAATAGCTGGATTAGCAGCTGCCGGGGCTTATTTTTTATCAACTACGAAAGGGAAGAAAAGTTTGTAAACCCTCTGTTTTATAAACATCTGTATGCTATTTCCAAAATTGCTTGGGATACCACACTAACGCCAATTTCACAGTTTAAGCAAGATCCTGATGATAATAAGTATTATTACAAGTCAATATGTAAAACGATAAAAAACAACAAAACAGATGTGCTGATGGAATGTACATTTTATAATCCATTGACTGATAATATGCAGACCGATTACTACCAATATACCATAACCGAATGCGATGAAAGATGTATGAAAAGATATGGGTACGATTGGTTGGTTGAGGAAAGAGTTTTTGGTAATAAAGACGGCTCGGATAACATATCTTTTAGTTTATACGGTATAGATGAGGATAACTGATGAACAGTTATCCTTCGTTATGTCTATCCTGTTCCACATACTGCATATCACCCCAGACATGATTTTTATATAAGTCTATTGCTGTGTCTTCAGAAATGGTTAAAGGACAGAATTGTTCGATTTTGTTCGGTTTTGTTCGAAAATGTTCGGCTTTGTCATTAGGATTGACAAATTTATGCTTTTAGCTTAACGTATTGATGTTATTAGGTTATTTGTCAATCTAATGCAAGTTTTATATAGTGACAAATACTATATAAATGTGGTGGCTTTGAAGAGCAGAAAATCGGTGCAACTGCAGAACACAACGTATTTGTGTTGTAATGATGGGAAACACCGTCCATCCAAAGCCACTTATTTTTTATCCGTAAAAATTTTTCAACAATGTTGATATAGACTGTCCATAACTTTTTAAGAAAAATTTACAAAGTTTTACTTGAGAGCTACAATGCTTCAGTATGGGTAATAAGGGGTAGGTAATGCGTCCGGAAATTTTAAATCCGCTGTTTATATCAATCGAAAAATTAAAAGGCATCGGCAGCCGCTATTATAAATTGGTGGCAGGCTTATGTCAGGGTTCCAAAGTGGTCGATTTGTTGTGGCATTTACCGATAAATGTTATTGATCGTACTTACGGCGACCCTTTAAAATATGCTCAAAGCGGGCATATCTGGACCGGCAAAGTTAAGGTGTTGGAACATATTGTGCCGCCTACCAAAAAGCAACCTTATAAAATTATCGTAACCGACGGTACTGCCGATTTAACACTTAACTTTTTTAAGTATTATAAAGATTCTTTGCAAAAAGGTATGCCGCTTAACAGCTATAAAGCCATAAGCGGTAAGCTGGAAATTTTTAATTCCGCTTTGCAAATGAATCACCCCGATTATATGGTTTCTGTCGATAAACTTGCCGAGTTGCAAAGTATAGAACCGGTTTATCCGCTTTGCGCCGGGGTATCTAACAAAATGCTTTTAAAATTGCAAAAGCAGGCTCTGTCTTTAGTACCGACTTTGCCTGAATGGCAAGATGAAAACTTTTTAATTAAGCAACATTTTATGTCTTTTAATCAGGCTTTATATATGGCTCATCACCCCTTAAAGCCGTCTGATGTAGAAAATGATTCTCCGGCTCGCAAGCGGCTTGCTTACGATGAATTGTTAGCCAATCAATTAGCACTGTGTATTGCTCGTCAACGGGTAAAAAAGCAGCAAGGCCGAAGCATTAAAGGCAGTGGTTTATTGCGTAAAAAACTTTTAGACGGTTTGGGTTTTAATTTAACCTCGGCTCAAGAGCGTGTTTTATCTGAAATTTTTACCGACCAAGCTTCATCTTATCAAATGCTGCGTTTGTTACAAGGCGATGTCGGCAGCGGTAAAACGGTTGTAGCCTTTTTAACCATGTTAAACGCCGTAGAGTGCCATATGCAGGCCGCTATTATGGCTCCTACCGAAATTTTGGCCAAACAGCATATGGAAACCATGTCGGCATGGGCAGATATGGTAGGCATTAGAATTGAGCTTTTAACCGGCAAAATAAAAGGTAAAAAGCGGCAAGAAATTTTAAGTGATTTAGCCCTTGGTAAAATAGATATTTTGGTAGGTACTCATGCTTTATTTACCGAAGATGTAACATTTAAAAATCTATCCTGCGTAGTGGTAGACGAGCAACATCGTTTTGGGGTTAATCAAAGATTGGAATTAACTAACAAAGGAGTTAAACCCGATGTTTTGGTCATGACGGCAACGCCGATTCCCAGAACTTTGGTATTAACACAATACGGCGATATGGAATACTCCAAAATAGATGAACTCCCCAAAGGTCGGAAACCGGTTGATACCCGTGTTATTCCGGTAAGTAAACTTTCGGAAATAGTGGCAGCGTTAAAGCGTAAAATTTCAAATAAAACCCGAGCTTATTGGGTTTGTCCTTTGGTCGAAGAATCCGAAAAGACCGATTTAGCCGCCGCCGAAGAACGTTATAAAACCTTACAAAAAATCTTTGGCGATAAAGTAGGGTTAGTTCACGGCAAAATGAAGGAAAAAGAAAAAGACGCGGTAATGGAGCGTTTTAAAAACGGCGATATCAATTTATTGGTAGCCACTACGGTAATTGAGGTTGGGGTTAACGTGCCCGAGGCTACCATTATGATAATCGAGCAAGCCGAGCGTTTCGGGCTGGCCCAGCTCCACCAGTTACGCGGACGCATTAAACGCGGTTATGAAGCTTCAACCTGTATTTTGCTTTACGGTTATCCTTTGGGTGAAACTTCAAGAGAGCGGTTAAATATTATGAAAAACAGCGAAGACGGATTTTTAATTGCCGAAAAAGATTTGGAATTAAGAGGCGGCGGCGAAGTTTTGGGTACGCGTCAATCGGGCTTTACGCAGTTTAGATTGGCCGATTTAAGTGTTGATAAAGACTTGCTTTATACCGCCCGCAAAGACGCCGAGCTGATTTTGCAAACCGATAAAAATTTAGAAAGCAAACGCGGACAAGCCCTAAGAATCTTGCTTTATTTATTTGAGCAAGATAAGGCTTTTAAAACCTACAAAGCCGGATAATGTTTAGTAAATATATTTACGGATAAAGCGTTGGTTTTTACCAAGTCTTGACATAATCTCATACGAGATTGTGTTAGCATCTCTTCCCATATCATCTAAGGTATAAAAATCATCGGTTAAGTAGGCGGTGTCGCCGACTTTTAAATTTTTAACATTGGTAACATCGCAAATAACATTATCCATTGAAACTCTGCCGATAATACGGGCTTCATTTAATTCGCCGCCGGTTTTGAAAAACAATTTTCCGACATTGGAAAGCGAACGCGGCAATCCGTCGCCGTAACCTATGGAAACGATTGCAATTTTGCGATTAGTGTTGGCTCTGTAAGTTGCCGAATAACCGACAAACTGTCCTTGAGCCAAATTTTCAATTTGCAAAACCGGAGCGGTAACTTTTACCACATTTTTCATTTGCTTTTCGCGATAAGGAGCGGTGTTTATACCGTACATTGCCGCACCTAAACGCACCATATCTTGAGCAAAATCAGAACCTAAAAACACACCGTCCGAAGCTGAAAGTGAAGCCGGCATTTTAGGAAAATAAGTTTTTTTCAATCTTTCAAAATTGCTTAATTGGTAAGCATTCATAAAGTGGTCTTTTTCATCGCCGCAGGCTAAATGTGACATTACCATGCTAAACATCTTTATATCGTCTTTGGTTAAATGTTGTAATTCATCTTCTCTGAAGCCGAGACGATTTAAGCCTGTTTCAATATGAATAACCGCTTTTCTTTTATCGGGGCGATTTTCTTTCCAAAAATAGAGCATCTGCGGACAGCTTATAACCGGAATTAAGTTTTTGTGTTGAGTAAAATATTCTAAACTGTCTTGCCCGCAACCTTGCAAAACATAAATTTCGGCATCGGGAACAAGCGGAGCTATTTGAGCACCTTCCACACCGTGAGCCACAAAAAAGTGCTTGCATTTTACTTCATCATACAATAACTGGGCAATCTTTTTAGCGCCCAAACCGTAAGCGTCATCTTTAAGTACGGCGGCGGCAATTGCCGGGTGCGCAATTTGTTTTAAGGTTTTAAAATTATCAATTAAATGTTTTAAGTTAATTTCCAAAACAGGTTGAGTAAGTATGGTCATTTATTTATGCCTTTATAAAAATCAACGGAATAGCAAGCGCCAAGGCTATAATTCCGAACAACAATTGATTTTGCCAGCTTTGTTCTTTGTATTTAAAAGCTGATAACACCATAACTACCGGGGCAGCAATCCGCATAAACACGGCCACAAACGAAACCGGCAGTAAATTAATTGAAGAATATACTATCAAAAACTCTGAAACTACGTAAAATATTCCGGCAACGGCAAGACTGGTATTTTTAAATATATTTATAAAATCGGTTTTAGAAATTCCATGTAAACAAGCGGCAATAAACATAGTAACAGATGAAATCCACAAATGCGGATACCAGCCCACCTGCGGAATGGCCAAGTGATCGGTAACGCTAAAGCCGGCAGCAAATAACACAATCAAGCCAAAGGAAATTTTGCCATAAGCAGACATTCTTTTAGCGTCGCCTTTCAGCATAAAAAATATACCTAAAATTCCGAAACCGCAAATACATAATAGCTGAAAGAGTTTAAGACCTTCATGAAAGAACAGATTATTTATTAATGAGCCTAAAGCCAACGCAATAAAGCCAAAAAACACCGAAGAAGAAGTGCTTTCTTTGTTTACGACCTGTTGCAATTTAATCAGCCACCATAAAAGAATACCTTTTAATATGCCTAAAAAAATATAAGGTGAGGTAATAATTTTTGTGGCATTTTGCGTAATTAGATGCCCAAAAATCGGAAAACTTATTATTAACCCGACAATCAACCAAGTACTGGTAAAGGCGGCAGACATTTCTGCCGGAAAATATTTGGCTGCAGGTTTGTATAAAAACGGACGAATAATCATGGAAAGCATAATTAACAATCCGATGAAAATCTGAAAATTAGTCATTTAATTAGTCCAAAACATTTATCAAAGTTTGCTTATGCTTTTAGCAATCTCAACAGCTACCTCGTTCCACATGGCACTTAAGGCCTTAACATAAGTAGCAAAGTTGGGTCCTGAAGGTTGTTTTAGATTAAAATTATTCTGTGTCAAGATTTTTCCGTAGGTGTCGATAACTTGCCAATTTCCTTTAACATAAGCATTTTCGTTAAACCAGCCGCCGAATTTTTCCAAATTAACTTTAACCACAACATTGGTAGTTGCCCCGAACGCCAAGGGTTTTATGGTAGCATTAGGCATGGCATTTTGCAAATTACCGATAAGCAAATTTTGGAGCATATAATTTAAGTCTGATGCCCAGCGGTTAAATTCGGATATTTCAAGCTCCGGGGAGTTAGGGCGCTGCAAAATAATCTGCGGTTTTTCCAAGTATTGCGGAATAATAATATCCTGTACGGCAATACTTATTTTTCTTTTAGATACAACTTGCGGCTCTAAAGCATTTTCGAGCAGATAAAACCTACTGTTGGGAGTTGAAGAAAAGCATCCCTGAAGTATGGGTAACAACAAAATTAAAGCAATAAGTTTTTTCATGATTTATTCCTTTTTACCTTTAATTAAAGCATCTGGGTGGCGTTCCAAATAGTCAGATAAATTTTTAACCGATAACGCGGCGGCACTGACATCGCGTAAGGTTCTATTGAGCTGATTTAAGGTCTGGGCGGTTTGCGGAGCTGATTTGTTGGTGTATAAATTAAGGTTATCGCCGAGTTTGGCAAAGCTTTGCAAAACCTGAGGCACACCTTTTTCAAGTTCTGATAGAACATTGTCGGCGCGAGCCAAAATCTGTTTTAACGGCAAGTCCTGCAAATCTTTTGAAATTCCGCCCAAAGCTGAGAGGGTTGTAGGTATTTCAAAAATATTCTGATTATTTTCGGGTTGTTGCAAAACAATGGGAGTATTGGGCAGCATTTGCAGTTCAATCATAAGCTGTCCGGTAAGCAGATTTTGAGTTGTTAAACGGGCACGCAAACCTTTTTCGATAAGCGTTTTTAAGACCATTCTGCGATTAATTTTTTGGCTGGAATTAAGTATTTTTATATCATCTTCATCGGTAGAAAAACGTGCATATACAGGTATGCTGAATTCCAAAGTTTTAGGGTCGGTCATAATTTCAATATTAACGACCTTGCCGACCTGTACGCCCTGGTATACAACGGGCGAACCGACATTTAATCCGTTAATGGATTCGGAAAAATACATAACTGCCAGATTTTTTTGATCGGTAGTTAATCTGGCAACAACATTTTTTAAGAGAATGCCGAGCATAACGGCAAATCCTAAAATAACAAATATGGCAATTTTCTTTTTATTTGGCTGTTTTTGCATTTTCTTGTTCCCGAGTTAAAAAGTTAAAAACATTTTCATTAGGCGGATTTTTCAATAAATCGTGCGGATTACCTTGAGCCGATATAGTTTTGGAGGCAGCATCAATAAAGATGGAGTTGGTTCCGATATTAAAAATTGAATCCAATTCGTGAGTAACCACCACTAAAGTCGTGCCTAAATTTTGATTAATATCTTTCATTAAATCGTCCAAGCGAGCCGAGCTTATAGGGTCCAAACCAGCGGAAGGTTCGTCAAAATAAACAATTTCCGGGTCAAGGGCCAAGGCTCTGGCCAAACCGGCACGTTTTTTCATACCGCCGCTGATTTCGGAAGGATAGTAGTCATTAAATCCTGCAAGTCCCACCAAAGAAAGTTTTAAGTTGACCAAATCGGCAATCGTAGAAGGTGAGTAATCGCTGTATTTTTGCAAGGGCAGGGCAATGTTTTCAGCCAAAGTCATAGAAGAAAAAAGCCCGCCGCTTTGGTATAGAATGCCGACTTTTTTCATAATTTCCAATTTTGTATTATCGTCAGCCTTCGGGTAATCGATACCATTTACAAAAAAAGTTCCCTGAGCCGGAGGAAGCAATCCGGTTAAAACGCGGAGCATACTGCTTTTTCCGCAACCTGAGCCGCCCATAATGATAAAAATATCGTTTTCTTTAACGGCAAAATCGGCAGTCTTAATAATCACTTTAGGACCGTAAGCAACCTGCAAATGTTGGGCAATAATTTTATCTTTTATCATATTCCCAACCTTTCAAAAATAAAAGTGATAATACCTGTTGCAACGATCATCCAGACGATAGCCGAAACAACGGCTTTGGTAGTGGCTACACCGACGCCGTCGGCGTTACGACCGCTGTTAATACCGTAATAACAACCGCAAAGAGATATAATAAAAGCAAAGACAAATCCGTGAAAAATACCGACCCAAAAGTTAGACATACTCCAAGCCTTCCAAGAATAGCGCCAATATTCGGAAGCCGGAATATCCAGAAGCATAACACCGACAAATCCGCCGCCGAGCATACCCATAAAATCAGCAAGCATGGTAAGCAAAGGCATAGCAATAATCATGGCTGCCAGACGGGGTAATACTAAAAAGTCGGAAATAGGTATGCCCATGGTTTTGAGGGCATCAATTTCTTCATTAACCTGCATGGTGCCGAGAGTTGCGGCAAATGAAGCGCCGGTACGACCAGCCATAATAATGCCGACCATAATAGCGCCCATAATGCGTATCATTCCGATAGTAACCAAACTTGCAACATAAACCTGAGCCCCGAAAGTTTTAAGTTGGATGGCGCCGACAAAGGCCAAAATAAGTCCGACCATAAAGCTTATAAGAGAGACAATACCCAAAGCCTTAGGTCCGCAGTCTTCAAGAGCAAACAAAAAGTCAACTTTACGAGTAACGCTTTTACCGCTGACAAATTTAGCCAAGGACAAGATATTATCTATGGCAAAATCAAACCCTTTCATAAAGACATTATATAAATTGAGCCAATAGCCGCCGATTCTATCTAAAAGCGGTTCATGATGATTTAGCGATATGTCATGATGAGGTTTAACGGCAGTGGCAAGCAATAGCATACGAGTCAGTCCGTCAGGCAGATTTTGGGTTTGAAAATCAATTTTGCGAGTATCGGCAATATTTTTGAGTTTGAATAGAATCAACAAAAGGGAAGAGTCCCAATTTTTTAAGGTATTATCGGAGGTAATGATAATTTTTTTAACAGGAGCGGAGTTGGCGGCGGCATAAAGTTGGTCGGTTTGTTCAAAGCGCACAAAATCACCGCCCAACGATAGAGTTAGGATATTATTATTAACATTAAAATTCATTAACTGGGTCATATCATCACCAATACAAGTATCATAGAATAAATAAGCGCTATGTCAAAGAAAAACAAGCATATTGCAATATTAAAATTTACGGGAAAGAATGTAAAAGATAAAGGCAACAAAAAAGCACTGAGTTTAATTAAAAACTACAGTGCTTAAAAATTGGTGGAGCTGAGGGGGCTGTCCCGAGAAAAAAATGTCCGGTGGACATTTTTTGCCGGGAAGCATCAGTTGGTGTTAGCAAGCGATGAGCCGACAGGCGAAAAGAGCGAGCGTTACACCATCTTGCCCGAAACGGAGTTAGTGTTGCTAAAAATAGAGCAACACTTACGGAGTAAGACGAACCCCGTAGGGGTGAGATTCCCCTCAAAGATAAAGGCAACAAAAAAGCACTGAGTTTACTTAAAAACTGCAGTGCTTGAAAATTGGTGGAGCTGAGGGGGCTGTCCCGAGAAAAAAATGTCCGGTGGACATTTTTTGCCGGGAAGCATCAGTTGGTGTTAGCAAGCGATGAGCCGATAGGCGAAAAGAGCGAGCGTTACACCATCTTGCCCGAAACGGAGTTAGTGTTGCTAAAAATAGAGCAACACTTACGAAGTAAGACCGAACCCCGTAGGGGTGAGATTCCCCTAAAAGATAGGCAATAAAAAAGCACTGAGTTTAACTAAAAACTACAGTGCTTGAAAATTGGTGGAGCTGAGGGGAATCGAACCCCTGACCTCTTGAATGCCATTCAAGCGCTCTCCCAACTGAGCTACAACCCCAACGGACTAGACGGCATATTACAATAAAAAAGTTTAATGTCAAATGTTTTTTTGCTGCCTGCCGAAAAGATGTCTTTATATAGCTAAAATACCCGTTCTTGTTCAAAGGACGGGTATTTTAAAATCATTTTCAATAACGCAGTTCTACAGGCTTGCCCTTATAAATCCGGATTGTATCTCCAACCGGATATAACATTTTATAGTCAAGGTTTTCATTTTGCCTTGATAAAGCAATGATAGTTCCGTCAGTCATTATCAAAAACACTTGATTAACAGACTTTTTGCCCTTAGGAAGCATAGCTTGTGCATGACCACCGTCAACATATTCATACTGCATTTCCATAACAGGAAGAATCTTTACAGCGGCAATGGTTTTTGTCTCGCCATTTATGTATTTGTATTCAGTCTGCTTATTTTCGACATATGTTCCGCAAAAGTGCCCCACAGGAATTGCGGCTACTGCCATAATAAATAACAGATGAACAAATAAAGGATGAGACCATTCTGGTTCGGTTTCCATTTTGCCGTAATCTACATCTGCAACATAACCGATAATCATTGTTAAGGCCACTAGCATTAGAGCACATCCGGCAATTACCCAGCGTATGGTATCTTCTTTAAAAAATACCACACCCAGTACAATGGCAACAACAGCTATGACAATCGCTATTATAGTTGCCGCATTAGAGCTTTTACTTGCCGTACGTTTGTTTTGATACATATCAACGCAGTACATACAAGTTCCGATTCCTAGAATCATCACCAGTATTGATACAACAATACCAACAGTATAAATCCAGTCCATAATTATAAGTTATTTAGTTTAACAAAAAAATTTTATATCATTAGAAGGGTAATGCTTAAATGAGTAAAAGTCAAACACAATTAAGTGCCAATTATAGGAGGTATAACAAAAAACCGCTCTGAGATTTTCAACAGGGCGGTTTTAAATTGAGTAAAGTTAAATAGAGGTAAACCATGCTACGACTTGCGGTATATTTTCATTGATGTTATCTGGGGTGTAGTTAATAAAGTATCCGTAAATTAAAGACACTCCCAAGAAAATAAACAAAAATAAAGTATACCAATTTCGTGTAATTGACATTTCAAAAATGTCAAAACCAAATTTTTCGTTGTTATTTCTGTAGTACTTCCAAATAGGGTTATAAGCAACCAATTGCAACAGAATAATAAACAACGCGGTCCAAAAACAAATTGCTATCAAACCAGACATTGATGTAACACAAAAGGTTTTCAGACATCCGGCAACAAAAAGCCCTGCTGCTGAATACACCAGCCACAATACCAAAGCCATACAAGCCGAAAGCAAATAGCTTTTTGTTTTTGCTGGCGATGAAGAAGGTTCTGTTTGTTTATTGCGCCAGACTTTCCAAAAATTAAATTGAAAAGCAACAAACATCAGTGCGGCGATAACGATTACTAAATTAAAAAAGACTAATAAAGCTACCATAATACCTAAATAATTTAAAGTTACGAAGTATGGTAGAATATTAATATTAAAAGTCAAGTAAGATAATAAAAAACAGCCGCCATAAGTGGTCGGCTGTTTTTGAACAGAAGTTCAGATTTACTTATTAAGTTGAGCAGCAACTTCGGCAGCAAAATCTTCTTCTTTTTTCTGTAAGCCTTCACCCAATTTAAAGCAAACATAATCGGTTAATTTAATATCGGCACCGAGTTCTTTTGCGGCATCGTCAATAACCTGTTTAACTTTTTTATCAGGATCCATAATATAAGCTTGTTCTTCCAAAACAACTTCTTCGTAATATTTACGAATTCTTCCTTCAACCATTTTTTCAATAATATTTTCAGGTTTGCCGGAAGCCTTAGCTTGTTCAGCAAAGATGCTCTTTTCATGTTCAACGGCCTTGGGGTCGACATGAGCGATATCTAAGAACAAGGGGTTAGAAGCGGCAATATGCATAGCAATATGTTTGCCCAGTTCCTGTAATTTAGCTTTATCTGCATTTGATTCTAAGGCAACCAAAACACCGATTCTACCCAAGTTAGGACGTAAAGCGGCATGTACGTAAGAAGCAACAACACCGTTGTTTACTTCCAATACTTTAGCACGTCTTAAGTTCATATTTTCGCCGATTTTAGCAATCATATCGGTTAAACGTTCTTCAAAAGTTTTACCGCATTTCGGGCAGTTAAAGTTTTTCATATCGCAAACTTCGCCGTGGCACATTAAAGCAACTTTAGCGGCGTCTTCAACATACTCTTGGAAGATTTCATTTTTAGCAACGAAGTCGGTTTCGGAGTTAACTTCAACTACTGCACCTTTATTACCTTCAACGGCAACAGAAACCAAACCTTCAGCAGCGATACGGCTGGCTTTTTTGGCAGCAGAGGCCAAACCTTTTTTTCTGAGCCAGTCAACAGCTTGTTCCATATTTCCGTTAGTTTCGACCAAAGCCTTTTTGCAGTCAAGCATACCGGCGCTGGTTGTTTCTCTCAATTCTTTAACCATAGCGGCTGTAATTTCTGCCATTGTTTTATCCTTTGTTAAGTGATGATAACTTTTATAAAAGATTGGCGGCAGATTTAAGGCTGCCGCCTTATTTTTATGAGACTCGCGAAAGCTTATTCAGCAGCGGGAGTTTCTTCTTTAGCTTTTTTTGAAGCTCTTTTCTTAGCGGTTTTTTCTTCCTCTTGAGCTTCAGCTTCTTCAACTTTAACGCCTTGAGCTGCGATTTCGGCCTGCATACCGTCTAAGATAGCAGAAGAAACCAATTCGCAATAAAGCGAAATAGCTCTGATAGCATCATCGTTGCCCGGAACCGGATAATCAACATCATTCGGGTTAGCGTTGGTATCAACAATACCAATTACCGGGATGCCTAATTTTTTAGCTTCTTTAATAGCCAAAGCTTCTTTAGGAGTATCAATAATGAACAACATATCCGGTTGGCCGCCCATATTCATAATACCGCTTAAAGAAAGGGTAAGTTTTTCTTGTTCTTTTTTCAAGTTCAAGAGTTCTTTTTTGGTATAGCCTTCGGTTTTGTTGTTAGCAAACATATCGTTTAATTTAACCAAGCGGTTAATAGATTTGCAAACTGTTTTCCAGTTTGTGAGCATACCGCCGAGCCAACGATAGTTTACATAATATTGACCGCATCTTTCAGCGTTTTCTTTAACAATATCCTGAGCTTGCTTTTTAGTAGCAACGAACAAAATTTTACCGCCGTTAGCAGCAACTTCGCGAGCTGCATTCAAAGCATTGTAGAGCATAGGATAAGTTTTTTGTAAATCGATAATATGGATATTATCTTTTTTTCCGTAGATGTACGGAGCCATTTGCGGATTCCAACGACGAGCGTGGTGTCCGAAGTGAACGCCGGCTTCAACGAGCTGACGTAAAGTAAATGTAGGAAGAGTCATATTTTATTCCTTCTTTTCCGGTTAAACCTCCGCAGACTTCTGGCTTTTTACGGCACCGGAGCGAAATTGAAGACAATCCCGCCTGTCTGCGTGTGAAATTACAAACCGGCACCATTGCCGATTTAAGGGTGTTTGTATACTTTAAATATCAAAAAATCAAGTATTTTTTCCATAAAAAATAAAAAACGATAGCATTTCGAAAAAATATTTGTTAACTAGGAAGATATAACGATTTAGGAGGGACTGATGACGCCGGAATTTATAATTTTTGATACGGAATATACTTCATGGAAGGGTTGTAACGAAAACGGCTGGGTTTTGCCTCAGCGTAAAGAGATAGTACAGTTTGCCGCCGTAAAGGTTGACTTGCCAACCTTGGAGGTAAAGGCCGAATTTAATGTTTTTGTTAAGCCAACGTATAACCCGATTCTATCAGATTATTTTATAAATTTAACGGGGATTACCAACGAAAAAATCGGCTCGGAAGGAATAAGCTTTAAAGAGGCGGTTACCGAGTTTGCCGCATTTGCAGGTAACAACGACTGCATATCGCATGTATGGAAAGAGGGTAAAGATTCTCCAGGCGACGGAGCTGTTATAAAGCTAAATTTAGAATACAATCATTTGCCCGATATTAAATTAAACTTCAAGAATATTGCCCCGTGGTTTAAAGAGCAGTACCAAGAACATGGTATTTTAGTTGAAAAGCAATCTTCCGGACAGGTAGCTAAGATCTTGGAGCGGGATGAGCACATTAAACGATTAGGTCTTGATGAACACAATGCCTTATACGATGTATATTCTCTGTTAGAAGGTATACGCAAATTTAACGGCAAAAATCTTAAAGATTATTAAAAAGCTTGATTTTTGTTTATTTTTAGCGTTTTATGCTTGAGAAAATCGCTAAAAACGGTATATTTTGAAAAATATTGAAGATAAAAATAAAATATAAAAAACAGGTAGTGGTATGGCAGATTTATTTGAAACGACAATTCCGACAAAGAGTGAATATTCAGCGCAAGATATTGAGGTTTTGGAAGGCTTAGAGCCGGTACGGCACCGCCCGGGTATGTACATTGGCGGTACTGATGAAACGGCATTACACCATTTGGTAGCTGAAATTTTGGATAACTCGATGGACGAGGCAGTAGCAGGCTATGCCAACCGTATAGAAGTAAGCCTAAATGCCGACAATTCTGTTACCATCACGGATAACGGTCGCGGCATACCTGTTGATGAGCATCCTAAATATCCGGGAAAATCGGCACTTGAAGTTATTATGACCACTTTGCACTCCGGTGGTAAATTTTCAAACAGCGTTTATAAAGTTTCCGGCGGTTTACACGGTGTAGGTTTGTCGGTAGTTAATGCATTGTCGGAAAATTTAGTAGTAGAAATCGCTCGCGATAAAAAATTATATCGCCAAGTTTATTCAAAAGGTCGCCCGCAAACGGCATTGGAGTTAATCGGTAATGCCCCCAACCGCCGCGGCACGAGCATAACCTTTAAGCCTGATGAAGAAATATTTAACGGAAATTCAGTTTTTGTTCCTAACCGAATTTATCGAATGGCACGTTCTAAAGCCTTTTTGTTTAAGGGTATTAAAATTTTATGGAAATGTGCTCCTGAATTAATTTCTGAAGGCGATGCCACCCCCGTAGAGATGGAACTGAATTTTCCTAACGGATTGAAAGATTTTTTAAATTATCAGATAGGTTCAAGGGCTACGGTTAATCGCACAATGTTTTCCGGCGATTCGGAACTTGCTCATGAAGAGGGCAGGGTTGAATGGGCCATTACCTGGCCTGAAGACCAAAACGGCTTTTGTTATTCGTACTGCAATACGGTAGTAACCCCGCAGGGCGGTACTCACGAGTTAGGCTTTAAAAATGCATTATTAAAGGGTTTAAAAGAGTATGCCGATATGGCAAACGTTAAAAAAGTCGCTTCAGCTACGGCGGAAGATTTTTTAAGTGATGCGGCGATTATGTTGTCGGTATTTATCACAGACCCGCAGTTTCAAGGTCAAACCAAAGACAAATTAACTTCGGTAAAAGCCACCCGTTTGGTAGAGCAAGCGGTAAAAGATTCGTTTGACCACTGGTTGTCATCAGATCCGGAGAATGCTTCGGCATTGATTGAATACGTGGTAGACAGGGCGGAACTTCGTAAAAAGCGTAAAGAAGAGAAGGTACAGCTGCGTAAAACCCCGACTAAAAAGTTACGTCTTCCCGGTAAGCTTGCCGATTGTTCGCAAGCCGCCGCCGAAAATACCGAAATTTTTATTGTAGAGGGCGATTCGGCAGGAGGTTCTGCTAAACAAGGACGCGACAGAGTAACCCAAGCGATTTTGCCGTTACGCGGTAAAATATTAAACGTTGCCAGTGCCTCACTTGAAAAGATAACCCAAAACCAAGAAATCAAAGATATGATAGAGGCATTAGGCTGCGGGGTTAAAGAAAATTACAAAGAAGAAAATTTGCGTTATGAAAAAATCATTATCATGACCGATGCCGATGTTGACGGTGCGCACATCACATCATTGTTAATGACATTCTTTTACCAGCATATGCCCAAGTTAATTGAAAACGGACATTTGTTTATTGCTACTCCGCCGTTATATAAGATTGTAGTCGGCGGCAAGAACTACTACGCTTTGGATGATGAAGAAAAAGATAAAATTTTAAGCAAAGTTGTCAAAGGCAATCAAAAGCCGGATATAAGTCGATTTAAGGGCTTAGGCGAGATGAGTGCTCAACAATTAAAAGAAACGACTATGGATAAAAACAACCGTGTTTTGTTAAGGGTAGATATTCCGAGCACCAATACTGAAGAGGGCAGGGAAGAGGCCTTTGAAACACGCCGTCGTGTTGAACAGTTAATGGGTAAAAACCCTGAGCTTCGCTTTAAGTTCATTATAGAACGCGCCAAGTTTGTTGACGATTTGGATATTTAAAGCCTATTGACAAATCGGCGGATTTATCGTTAAATCACGAGCAATAACCAAATTTTTATGTATATGATTAAAGTACTGTTAAAAATGGTAGCGGCTGTTGTTTGGCTGATTGTTGCCGTAGTAATTAACTTAGTGGTATCGGCTCTTCTCGGGGCACTGGGAGGTTGGCTGATAGATAAAATTTTAGGCGGAGTTTTGGTAGATTTTTGCATCTCTTTAGGTGTTGCTCCGCTTTACATGTGGCAAATAGGTGCAATTGTCGGTCTTGTCTGCGGATTTTTTACCAATTACATCCGGTTGTCTTTCAAAAAAGACAAGATGCGCCGATAAAACAATTTATAAAAGGTATTGCATCAAGCAATGCCTTTTATATTTAAAGGCAACTTGATTAGAAAAACACTTTTAGAAAACAGCAACAAAAAAACATGCCTTGGAGTTACATTCCAAGGCATGTTTTTTTGTTATGCTTTATTATTGTTCGTCAGAAGAATCTTCGGCCTCTTCGGCGGCTTTTTCTTTATCTTTTTTCTCCTTAGCGGCTTTGGCTTGAGCAATTTTTCCTTCAATTTCTTTTTTGCCTTTTTTTACCGCATCGGCTCCTTCTTTAGATATTTTTTTAACATATTCTCTCAGTTCGGGCAATCTGTCTGCCGAAAAAATAGCGACAACAACGATAACTACCAAAACCCAGCTCCAAAAACCTAAAAACATTACTTTTCTCCTTTTTGCATCTGATGCAAGGTTTCGGTTGCATCATAATTTACTTCTTCCGCTGTAAAGTTTTTGATTGTCTCAAAATATTCTTTACGTACCTGTTCTGATTGTATTGATTTTTTCTTAATTTGCAAAACATTTTTTACTTTTTCAAACCGTAACAGCGCATTATCGGATAAAAACATCACATTACGGCACAAAATTTCCAGTTGTTCGGTTTGCCCCATGCAATAACAAAAAACATCGCAACCGGCTTTAATTGATTGCTGCGCTCGTTCTAAAATTGAACCCTTAAGAGCATTCATATCTATTGAATCGGAAATCAATAATCCCTCAAACCCGATTCGTTTGCGAATAAGTTCGGCGATTCCTTTTTGAGAAAAGGTTATGGGATTTTTATTATCAATTTCGGGTATTAAAATATGAGCCGTCATTGCCGCAGGGCATGAGTTATTTTCTATAAATGGGTAAAAATCGTTTTCCAACTCCGACAGTGAATAATTAATAATCGGCAAGCCCAAATGAGGATCGTTTTGAGCACGTCCGTGCCCCGGTAAATGTTTTATGCAGGGGCATATTCCCTCATTAACATACGATTGCCACATTATTTTACCAAGGCGGGCAACAATATGTTTATCGGAACTTAAACAACGTCCTTTCAAAGCCGGAGTTGTATTTGAATATTCAATATCCAAACAAGGCGCAAAATTAAAATTAATTCCCAAAGATGACAAATCTTCGGCTATTAATTTACAATGCACGCCGGCAATATCATCGGAATTTATGTTGCCTAAAGTTTTAGCCCAGACATAATCGGGAAATCCGATTTCTTTAAGTCGGTTAACGCGTCCGCCTTCTTCATCAACGGCAATTAACACATCTTCGCGACCTATAACTTCGTTAATTTCCGTTATAAGCTCCTTAGCTTGTGCTTTTGAGCTCAAGTTGCGGTTAAACAAAACGATTCCCAGCGGATTAAATTGCTCCAATATCCGCTTTTCGGCATCTGTAAGTTTGGTGCCTAAAACAGATAAAAAAGCAGCTCCGATAGGTTTTTCCATTAATTGACCTCAAATTTATTTTTGCTTTACCAAACAACTGCCGCCGCTTTTTTTAATGGTGCCGCAAACTTTATCGGCTTCATCACGCGTTGCAAAAGCACCGGCTTTTAAGCGGTATAATCCGCCGTTTTCGGAAGACTCAATTTCATGAGGCAAGCCCTTTAATACGCTGTGCGAAGCAGACAAATCTTTCCACGCGGTTTCAACGGCTTTTTTGTTGGAGGAAGCAATGAGCTGTACCTGCCAAACTCCTTTGGCGGCAGTTGCGGCGACTTCTTTTTTAACCTCTTTAACGGTCTCTTTGGATGATTCGCCGGCAGGTGTTTTTTGAACCTCACTGACCAAATCATTTAATGTTTTGGTTTCTGCCGGTTTTACGGCCGCAGGTTTTACTGGTTCTTCTTTAGGCTCAACGGTTTTAACGGCAACCTTAATTTCTTCAATTTTTTGCGGAATGTTAATAGCTTGTCCTGAGGT
The DNA here is from genome assembly GCA_944392295.1 of uncultured Alphaproteobacteria bacterium. Lineage (GTDB taxonomy): Bacteria > Pseudomonadota > Alphaproteobacteria > RF32 > CAG-239 > CAAFZY01. The sequence goes on along the minus strand of CALXWE010000002.1, from coordinate 19,369 downwards.
TGAAGCACTGGGTGCCAAGTTTTCTTTAATAGGCTTAATCGGCAGCTCGTTTTCATCTTCTTTAGGAGTGTCGCTTGGTTGCTGTGTACTCGGAGTCGAAGTTTCCGATTGGTCAGCTTCCGGTTGTGCGGGTTGTTCTTGTTCAGGGACAATGGTGGGCATTTTCGGAGCCTCGGGTTCGGGAAGTATGCTTTCAATTTTTTCTGGAGCAATTTCTCTTTTCTCGACCAAATCATAAACCGATTTATCCTGATTTAAAATTTCCATACCGCCCGGTTCATTAGGTTGAATTTTAACCGGGGCAATCGGTCTTCTGATAACCGGAATTTCTTGTTCCTGATTTCCGGAAAACTTAGGCATAAGCAGTACCCAGCTGACAATAGCCGCCAAAACTATACCTGCTAAAGTTCCGATAAATCCGTTACGAGAGCGCTGTAACTCCGATTGTCTTTCCAAAAAATCTTCTTGTTGTTGTGTGGCAATTTTTTGCCGGAATTCACTTAAATAATCATCATCTTTATCGTTATTGGAAAACTCTTTAAACATTTTAACAATCCTTACAATACTCCAAATCTTGCCCTCACTATAAAATTAAAAACTTTATAATCCTTTAATAGTTGCTTGCAAAAATCATAAATTGGGCTAAAATTTAGCTGATAAATTTTGAAAGTAAAAGCATGAAAGTTTCAACATACAACATAAACTCGATTAATGCGCGTTTGCCGATGTTTTTAGAATGGCTTAAAAAAGAAAGCCCGGACATTGTTTTATTGCAAGAAATTAAGACCGAGTTTAATGATTTTCCGTTTTTTGAGATTAATGCCGTAGGTTATGACGCCAAAGTTTTGGGTCAAAAGAGTTATAACGGTGTAGCGGTTTTAAGCCGCCATAAAATGGAAACCGTATGTGAAGGGCTGCCGGATTTTACTGATGAAAATGCGCGTTATTTGGAGGTTGTGGTAAAATTGCCCGAAGCTAAAGTAAGGGTAGCTTCCATTTATTTTCCCAACGGTAATCCGCCGTACAATAATCCTGATGATACTTCAAAATTTACATATAAATTAAATTTTATGGATGCTTTTTACAAATACGCCTTAAAGCTTAAACAAAATAACGAATATATAATTTTCGGCGGTGATTTTAACGTAATTTATACTCCTGATGATGTATATAATCCGGAAATGTTTGTAAACAATGCTTTGTTCAAAGAGAGTGTACGTCAAAGACTTTCGGCATTAATATATTTAGGTTATTACGATGCTTTTCGGATGCTGTATCCCACTCAAAACGGTTACACATACTGGGATTACGGAGCCAAGGCCTATGAGCAAGATTTAGGAATGCGTATAGATTATCAATTTTTATCACCTCAACTGGCAGATAAGCTGATAAGTGTTAAAGTTGATAAAAACCCGCGCATAGGAGAAAAGCCTTCGGACCATACGCCTTTAACCACGGAGTTTGCTTTATAATGATAAAAATATGGTTATTAAGTTTGGCATTAATAAGCTTATGGTCATCGCCGGTTAAAGCCGATGTAATTGATGAGGTTTATAACCGCCTGCAAAACGGATATATTGATAATTTATCATTTAAGGATGTAACGCTTACCGGCTTAAAGGCGCTGGAAGAAACCGATAAAAACCTCAAAGTTTCGGCAACCGATGATAAACTGTATTTGTACTATAATCGCCAACGTAAAGCTATTTTTGATTTACCTGATAAAAACAAAGTTTCAGGTTGGGCCAATTTAAGCCGCGATGTTATCGGTAAAGCGGTTTTAATTTCTCCCGAGGTTGAGTTATACGACTATGAAATGCCTGATAAGTTTGCCCAAGCAATTTTCAATTCATTAGACGGGTATTCGCATTATTTCGGCGGATTTGACAATAAAGAAAGTACGGATTCTCTAAAGCGCAATTTTGCCACACGTCTGGTCGACGATGATATTTTGCTTATCAAGGTAGTATCTTTTCAAAAAGGGGTAACCGAGCAGGTGCTGGAGGCAATATATAATTGCAGTGATTGTGAAGGGTTTATTTTAGATTTAAGGGGCAATCACGGCGGATTATTAGATGAAGCATTACGCATTACGGATATTTTTTTAGATGAAGGCATTATCACATACACATCATCTGATAACGGAGATGCGCCCAATTTTTACGTAGCCTCGGCCGGAGACGATACGGATAACAAGCCTTTAGTGATTTTGGTAGACGGGTCGACGGCATCAGCCTCTGAGGTGTTAGCGGCAGCCTTAAGTGAGCAAAATCGAGCCATTTTGGTAGGTACCAAAACTTATGGCAAAGGAACAATTCAAGAGGTAGTGAATATGGGTGAGGACAGAGCCATGAGTTATACCAGTTCATATTTTTACACACCTTCCGGTCAAAAGATAGATAAAGCTGGGTTAAATCCGGCAATTTGCAGCGGCGGGCTTAAGATGGTAAAGAACTGGAAAGATAAGTTAATTGACGGCAAGTGCGATAAAGAAGACCGCTTTAACGAAGAAACAGATGTGATGATAGCGGCGGCTTACATAAAAAATGATTTGTAAACAAAATTATTGTTGACAAAGGCGTTAAAAAATGTATATTACGCCTAAATGTTTTGATTTATAACCTTAATTTAAGAGTAAAAAAATGGCAAAAGCAGTAAAAGTAAAAGTAAAATTGGAAAGCAGTGCCGGTACCGGTACTTTTTATCTTGCTGAAAAAAATCCGAGAACTCATCCGGAAAAGTTGGTTTTGAAAAAATATGATAAAAAATCCAAAAAGCACGAAGAGTTCGTAGAAAAGAAGTTGAAGTAATTTTTTTCATGCTAAAAAGATTAAAAAGGGGTGCAGGTATTGCACCTCTTTTTTATTCTGCATTTTGATGGTCATACGCCTTATCGTATTCTCGTTTTAAGGTATCTATCTGAACATCCGTATAGCGTTGGGTAGTGGTAAGGGACGCATGCCCGAGCAATTCCTGAATGGAACGCAAATCGGTCCCCTCACTTAACAGATGAGTAGCAAAAGAGTGTCTTAGAGCATGGGGCGTCACAGTATCAGGCAGGCCCATATAAGCTCTTATTTTTTGCAACTGTCTTTGAATAATACGGGGGCTTAATCTTTCGCCTCTGGCGCCGACAAATAATGGTTCATTTATTTTTAGGTCATAAGGCACCGCAGAAAGATATCGTTTAACAGCCTCCTGAACAATGGGCAGCAAGGGTACAATACGTTCTTTGCTGCCTTTACCTTTAATGCGTAAAAATTGGGTTTTGGCGGTAATATCGCCCACATTTAAGGAAAGGGCTTCGGAAATACGCAAACCACAACCGTAGAGTAAAATTAGTACGGCTTGGTCGCGTAAGCCCTGCCAGTCATCTTTGGCAAAAGTTTTAGCTGTTTTTAACAAGTCTTGAGCATCTTCAACATCCAAAGACTTAGGCAAAACTTTAGGCAGGCGAGGGGATGATAAAAGGCTTATGGCGGTATTTTTCAAGATATGTACTTTATCAAGCCATTTAAAAAAGTTTTTAAGGGTAGAAATTTCGCGAGCCACGGAAGATTTTTCGATATATTGAGCGGAACGGTTAGCCACAAAACGTCTAAAATCACGGATTCCCATATTTTTAATAAAATCAAGGTCAATATAAGTATCATCTTCACCGAAGAAATTAACAAAGCAAGCCAAATCGCGAGCATAAGCATCAACCGTATGCTCAGAGTAGCGACGTTCATTTTTAAGCCACGAAAGCCAGTTTTTAATTACCTCAAGTAACTTAGCATCGGCATTATATTTAATTTCCTGTTTCATACAGGTAAATATAAGGATTAAAGGTTAAATAATGTTATATTTTGAGCCGATAAATTATTTGGTAATATCAAAGGTTGCCCATAAATGGAATACTCCTGACCCGTTTACATAAGCATCAAACTGGGTTTTACATGCATTCATCATATCGGTAAACGTCATAGTGGTTAAACATTTGGTAACCGTGGATGTACATTTTCCAGAACGATAGTAATAATTCATCGGATTTTGGATGAAAATATCGTTTAAATTATTGGTGTGATGAGCATATTCTTGCAGTATTTTTAAGGTTGCGGCACATGCATCTACAGAAGTGCTATTTTTATTATAACTTATTAGAATATATAGAAATACTTCTGAGGGACGGATGCCTAATGAGGTAGTAGTTTCAAGAGAAGTTGCGATATCAGTATTACCTTTATAGATTGCACCATCAGGCAAAGCATTTAGCTTAAACAGAAGCTCGGCAACATCAGTTTGAGAAGAGCTTATAGTATAGTATTTATCGGAAATTGTTGAAATAACTGTAGCTATGATTTCTGAGGTTTGCTGGGTATATTTATTTAGTTGATATTTGTTCATGGCGGTAGAATAGCCGGAGAGGGCGCCTACAGACAGCACGCCGATTATTGCCAGCACGCCCAGCATCTCAACCATAGATCGCCCAAGTTGATTAAATTTCATTTAAAAACCTCCAAAGTTTGGGTTGTTAAAGGCATTTAAACGAAATCATAAACCGTTTTTTTTTTTTGCAATCAAAAAGAGTCTCGAGGTAAATTTTTGTGGCTTTTTAGTTTTTTTACGGTAATACTAAAATAAAAAAGGATTGGCTTATGAAAAAAAAATATTTGTGGCTGCTGCCGATTTTATTAGTAGCTTTGTGGTATTGGCAAGGTCGAACTTTTTTATGGCAGAAAATTTTCGGGACCCCGTCATCACCCATAATTTCCGATACTCTTTTTGAAAAAATAGAAATTCTGCCGCAAAATTTTACTGCTGTAACCGACTTTGCCGAGTATCAGGTTTTGATTAATTTTCGCGCCACATACGAGGCTTATGCCCGAGTTGTGTATGTCGATACTTACGATGATGATTTTTATTTTGGTCTTAAAACCGAACAACAAAAATTAGATGAAGCGTATAATGCGGTAGCCCCGCTTGATTTATCTTTATTTATCGGTTCAACCGCAGCTGAAGATAATTGGCAAAAAATAAACGTTTCACATGAATATCGTGTTTTAATTTGGCAATACGATTATGCCGATAAGCCCGTTGTTAATATGGCGGAAATAAGTAACTCCCACATTATACCGGCAAATAACAATATTCGCCGTGGGTTTGATACCCTATCTCCGGGAGATGTTATTTTCATTAAGGGTTATCTTGTAGATTGGCACGATATGGGCAAATATAAAGAATATGAGTATAAAACCGCCTTAACCCCCGGTGAAATTGCTGATTTTAAACTGGGTGGTAAAGTATCCGGCTTATGCCGTCAGTTTTATGTAACGCAATTACAAGCCAACGGTTATATTTTTGAGTAAAAGCTCATTATTAAACTAAGCAAAAAAAACTCCGCAATCATTGCGGAGTTTTTAAGTTGATAATTTTTATTGCAACGGGGGAATGTTAAGCTGAGCAATATTCCCCGGCTTAATTTTAACACTGGCGTAACGCATATTACCGGTTTCGATTACAAAGCGCTGTCTACCGGTTAACTGCGAAGCCAAGTCATAAAAATCCCTACCGTTTAATTCTTGTCGCTGCGGGTTCATAATATACAAAACGCAACCCTGCGTACGTTCGGCAATGCCGCAACGAGCTCTACCCTTCGGTACTTCGGGGTTAACTACTACGCCTTGCAAGCCGTTACGAACAACTTGCTCTGAAGAAAAGAAAATCTTTCCTAAAAACAAGCCGACAAATAAACAAGCCAAAGCAACCCAAATTACCTTTTTGGTATCAAATTCCGGCAAAGAGGAACCTTGATAAACAAAATCATCATCATCGGTAACATAGTTGTTGTTAAAATTAGGTACTGAGGTTTGTACTTGCGGGGCGTTGTTAAATGAATTTACTTCTTGTGTAAAAGCATTTCTGTCGCTGGCTCTGATGAGTCCGCCCTGCATATTTGTTGCATTTTCGGCAGCTTCTTGCGAGGGATGAGACGGAGTTGCCGGAGAAAAAGACTTAGGTGCGCTGTTAATGGCATCGGCCGAACTAATCGGTCCGGTATGCATTTTGGGGCGCTTGATTTTACGCAGCTTCGGCCGATTGTTATTGTTCATTAAATCTGAATTTTGATTGGTCGATGCATTCCGTACTTGTTCTTGCGGCTTTTTTTGTTGGCTCTTTTTGGAAACTTCATCAAAATTAAAATTTTCCAAATCAATATCATCTAAATCCAAATCATCCATAACTTTTTTCCCTAGATTTTATTTTTAATAGTCTCTGTTGTTTTTAAGGTACGTATTAAACGAGGTACCATAAAAATAACTGTTTCTGATTTTGGTGTTTTTTCTCCGAACAAAGCATTTGGTAAACCTATAATCATAAAGTTTTCACCAAGCTTGTTGCGTACCTGAAAGTTAGTTATTTGTCCGTTGGTATTTTCTAAAGTTACATCGGTGTTGATATAGTTATCTTTTTCAACCGAAGCTTTAGCTAAAATAGAGAGTTCGGATTCCGGGCATTTCATCTTGCCGCATTTACCGACATCAAAACGCGATAACCATAAATTAGGAACAACGAACTTTCCTTCCGAAACGGAAACCACATTGGCGTTTTTACCCAAGAAATGGCGTAAACTTTCCAGACTGATATCATTTGTGGTGGTTAAAATACGCCCGATAACGCCGGTTTGTGCGGTGGTAATTGAGCCAAAATGAAAGGCGTTAAGCAAGTTTTTCCATTCTACATCGCAGCCGTCTTTAGGATAAATCTTAAAAATACTTACATCATAAGCTACGAGGTTAGGGTTGCTTTCAAAATAGTTAATGAGGGTCGTTATTTTATTTTTGAGCTCCATATCAGCATCAAAAGTTATGGAATAATCAGCCCAGTTCGTGGTCATATTGGTAATGCCCGAGCCGCGCAACACGTCTAAAAATGCCAATATCAAGGGACGAGACGGCGGAACATATAAAATAAGCTCGGCTTTGCGTTGCAAAGTCATAATTTTGTTTTTTGCATCATATGAATAATAAATTTCGGCAGCATCGGTAATCATATTTACTACATCAGTAAATTCACCCTTTAAGTTATCGCCTGATAAACTGGCATAAGGAGCATCTTTGGCGACTAACTTAATTCCGGCTTCTTTAGTGAGCTTATATAAAGCTTTTTCTGCTGGCATGGTGGCAAAAGTAAAGCCGGTAACTTCAAAGCGTGGTAATTTATCGTTGGTACCCAATCTTTCCAATTTAAATGCCGAATTATTAATTGGCAGTGTTAAAATCAACTGCTGAGTTTCCCAGTTAACATTACACCGCAGAGGGGTTTCTAAATCAAGAGCATTAGCTCCGTCTGGTGTGCGAATTGCATTTAATGAAGCAGGATACACCATTTCAGCATTAATATCCGGAGCTTTGGCAGTTTCGGGTGTCTTGTCTTTAGGTTTTAAAAATTGACAAGCAGAAAGAGTAAAAGCTGCCAAAATTATGGTTAATAAACTTAATTTATTACGCATACCTATTTATCCTTGTTATCTGTCTTGAGCATCATCATTATCTTCTTCGGTAATATCACCTTTCTGATGAGCTTCTTCCAAAAGTTTGTTAACAACGTCATCCATATTCATTCCGGCACCGACCGTTGGGTCGACTGATTTATCAATTTGCCCCAACACTTCTTTCATTTTATTTAATTCCTGAGGGTCTTGTTTTATCATTTCCGGCGATGAATTATTTTGTAATTCTTGTTGGTATAGATTAACATTTTTTTGTAAAGCCGCCACACCTCCGGCAATTTTTCTTTCGACGTAAGGATAAAGTTGTTTACGAGAAAGAATATAATTTCCGGTATCGCAAATTTCTTCCAAGACATCAAGAATGTATGAATAAAACGGATATTCTTCCAGAGCAATATTGCCCATACGTACGCAGCGAGCGGCTATTCTGGATATGGTTCTGTCGTAATAATCGCGTAAAACCAAATAATTATCGACATACCATAAATCTTCTTTCGTTACGGGAATATTAGCATCATTTTGCTGATTTGCATTTCCCGATTGCTCTATTTCATTTTGTTCCATATCAAACTCCTCGGTTTTAAGCATAACGGATGAAGATTTTTTTGTAAACGACTTTTTTATACCGTAACCAGCTTTTACTTACTTCCGTTATTACTTGTGTCTGTATTGTCTTCAACGTATTCCCATTCCCAGTCATCGTTGTTTTCGTCAGTAACGTTTCCGTCTTCGTCAACGTACTCCCATTCCCAGTCATCATCGCCGGCATCAGTAACGTTTCCATCTTCGTCGACATATTCCCATTCCCAATCATCATCGTTGCCGCTACGAGGTGATGTTTGTGCAGAAGTCGGCTGCAGAGTTGCATTGTTACCAAAATCAAAAGAGGTGTCCGGAACATCATCAAGAGAAATCGGGTTATCGGGTATATCATCAAGAGAAACAATGTCGTCTGGGTTAATGTCTTTTATGTCAACCTGTTTATTTTGAGCTTTCTTATCAAAGGATTTAGCCCCCTTATTAACGGTATTACTTCCTTGATTTTTCGTCTGCTTATTTTCAATCACAGACGTTTTTCCTGTCGGTTGCAGAGCCTGTCTTATTTTATCTAAATTATTTTGCATATCGGGCTTAGATTCTTCTTTGTTTTCCAGAGAGTTATCTCCTTGCAGTTCATTAAACAAGGAGTCGAGATTTGAATCCGATTCTTCGCCGATATCCCCGATTAAATCGTCAAAATCATCATCGTTCTCGGTGGTCTTACTATCTTGTTTTGTAGTAGCTCTATCGGCGCCCAACGGTACATCAGAAACGAAAGGCATAACTTCATCGGTTTCGGAAAGTTTTTTCCGTTCTTTATGGTTTTTATTTAAATCAAATGACTTATCTAAAGCGCTCATTTGCTCTTTGTTTATGGGGAATGTCAAATCTGCTGCCGAAGTAATATTCTCGGATTTATCTGGTTTATTATCAGGCTTTGTAGCTTTGACATCAGATTGTTTGCTTTCTTTAACATTTTTTTGAGGTGATGTGTTTTGAACAAGTGAAACGGCATTATCTCTGGAAGCCGATATGTTATCTTTTGCCACATCTTTTTTGATGTTTTCTTTTGGCAATGATACTGCTTCAGCTTGAGCTGCAACATTTTTTTCAGCAGATTCTGTTTTTATATCAGGTTTAAAAGTCGTTTGTGTAATACTCTTGTCCACATCAGTTTTTTTAAGTTCATCTGTTTTTGTAGATTTCTCTTCAACTTTTGCAACATCGGAAGTCTTATCCAAAGGTTTGTTTTGTACTTTTATTGTTGTATCTGCAGGTATGTCGATAGAGATTTTTGCCTCTTTAGGAGTAGAACTTTGTAGTTTTACATCTGCGGTATTCTGTTCATCGTCAGGCGTTATAACGCTTTTTGCAGGTTGCTGGATTGCGGCTGATTGAATAGTTGTTGCAGGTTGGACATTAACTGCAGGATGAACAGTTGTTGTAGAATTTTGTGTAGCAAATTTCTGCATTATCTGAGGGTTATTAAGTTGGGTTGACAACAAAATGTCCTTCATCATATTAGCAATGGCTGTTTGCGATTCCATAATAGAGTGGGTAAGGGTTTCGGTTAAGGTTTTAATATCATCCTTATAACGTTTTTCTGATTGTTGCAAGGCAAATGATAAGGAGTTTGATAATTCCGAGGCAAAAGAAGCATCAATAACCACATTTCCTCCGCCTGCTGAATTTTGATTGTTTTTATTCTGTATCGGCTGAGAAGGTTGTTGCTTTACCAGACCTGCGGCAGCGTTTGAAGCTTCTTTATCCGGTTTAATGTTTGGCGAGACCAAGCCACGTTTTTCTTCCAATTCTTGAATATGTTCAAGCAGCAAAGATCCTCCGGGCAGAGTGCTTAACAGTACTCTTATTTCGGCAGGCATTTTAAGCAGCATATCATCAAACTCATCCTGACGTTCTTTATTGAAGATATGTATTTGGCGATAGATATTTAAAAAACGTTGAGCAACCAAAATAGGGTCCTCTTCACCCTTACGTTTTTTACCAAATTCAGCATTTTCTACAAGTTGATCAGCCACGGTTCAATTCCCACAAAATTCAACAATATTCTAAAGATACATTCTAATACGAGAGGAGTAAATTTCAAGTTAATAAATAAAAAAAACTCCACTTTTCAAAGTGGAGTTTTAGCAGATTATAAGTTGATTGCAACAATTTTATGCATTTTTCGCAAATCATCATTAGTAAGTTCGATTCTTTCATCTGGGTTCCAACGTATACCGTAGAGACGCCCGCTTTCATCTTCTCTTACACTTAAGAGCTGGGCATTAGTATCATCGATATAGTAAATAGCAATATCTCCGACGCTTACAACATCTTGCGGATTAGCAAACAATACGGCGCGATTAGGCAGCAAAGAACCCAAACGTCTGGTGCATAAGTTAACACCGTAAGCATCTTTTTTGTTTACGAGTTGAACAGGTCTGGCGACCTCTTTAGCTTCGGCATCATCACGGTTAATAACGATATTACCATCAGCACCTGCTGCACCAAAGACTTTAATTTTAGAGTTTTCATTGTTAACAGAAGCAAAAAAGGCGGAAGTCATACCTTTCGGTGTAGCCAACAACTTATACTTTGTATCGTTTTTCTGGATAATTTCTTCAAGTTGCCCTTCATCATCAAGATGCTTAACTTCTTCTTTTAATTTATCCACCGACATATTAAGAGCTCTGGCAATATTTTGATATTCTTTATCTGAAACTTCTCGTTGGCCCATTTCAATGCGGTGGTAAACCGACAAAGTCATATCGGCATTTTCGGCAACTTCGATTAAAGTTAATCCTTTATCGGTACGGATATGACGCAAAGCAGCGCCCAAAGTTTTCAGACCGGCATTTTCATTAATCTTGCTGCGTCTTTCTTGTTCGCGGCGCCAAGCCTGAACAACTTCCTGCTGCGAATTCTGTTCATTCACATACAAATCTTGTAATGAGCAATCAGTTAATTCAGCAACTTGAATAAGCTGCTCTTGATTTAAACGGCGGTAACCTTTTTCGATTTTGGAAATTGCAGACAGGCTAACACCCAAATGGTCTGCCAATTCCTGCATGGACATACCGCGTAAACGTCTGTGCATTCTAATCTGATTAGGGAAAATAATTTCTTCCATATTAGCCTCTCAACTATTATAAAACTGCTTGCATAATAATACGGATGCCAAAATATGCAAGACAAAAATGTCATTTTTCCAGACAAAATACAACATCAAGAGCTAATCAAAACACAACGGCACTATGTTTTAGTAAAAATATTTTGTACACAAAACACGTTATAATTAAGCCGCAATTTTGTGTAAAGCCAGATTGCCTCAGAGTTATTATCTTCTGAGCTGGTGAGTTTTCTTATTGCCCGTTTGTTGCAGGTTGATCAAATATGCTGGTATACTCAATATCAACAGCTTGAGCTTTACCTGAGCCGATTTGTGCAGAGTGCAGGTCCAGATCCGTTTCACCAAAGCCGAACATCGCCATATCCTGATCCATACCGGCGGCAAAATGTCCGAACCCGTTTAGCGGGCTTACATATTTATGTCTTCTGTAATATTCATCAGCAAAAGCATACGATGCACTGGCCGCTTTATCGCCATGATTATAACTTACGTTACGTTTCATAACTCCGTTATCAAAAACGGCAGTATAGCTTCCGTCTTCTTTGGTAGTTTTAACTTCGGTTATCATCTGGTTGCCGTTTTTGCCGCCGATAACAGAATTAATTTCTGTAACTGAGCCGTCAACATTGGTCTGTTTTATGCGCATAACTCCATTTTTATCTATTGACACATCTCGAGAGTTGAAGTTGGAGTTGATATTAATGCCTCTGGCTTTCATAACATACAACGCTATGGCTTGATTAATGGTTTTTTCATCAAAATTAGATTCTCGCTTCATTTTGTTAATCATGTCCATATGCAAAGTACCGTCCTTTTGCAGCAGATATTTACTAAATTTATCATTAAATGCCACATTTTCCTGAATCACATTACCGCTTCTGTCTTTAACTTTTCTTATAGATAAGAATTTATCGGAAGAAATGGAAGTTTTGCTGGCATCACGCGTATTAAGGTTTTTCTGCTGAGAAACCATATTACGTTTGGCAAATTGATTTAACTTAGAACCGTCTTTAGTCATTTTAGCCAGCATCTGCATTCTAAGTGAATTTTTTTCTTTGGTTAAATTAAAAGTACCATCGTCATTTTTGATGGCTTTTACGGTAACCTGTTGCCGCAGCAAATTTTTATGGCTCATCTGATAGCCGATAACATTACCATCTTCATCAAGAATCTCTTCACCGTTTTTCACTAAATTATCGGTTCTTCTTTGGTTTGCACGGTCGCGCATATTATTTCTTATTTCGGTCATAACGCCTTGTTTTTCTTTTGACCAGACCTCTTTACCGTCATCGGAAATATCCACTCTTCTGGTAACCGATTGTCCGCGTAAATTACGTGAAGTTTTTTCATAGCCGATAATATTGCCGTCGTCGTCTCTTATAGCGGTGCCCGACTTTTTAACATGATTAATGCGGTAATCGTCACGCATTTTGCGGAACTTGGCTCCAACCGTGTGGTCAGCGACCGTCATTCCGAAAGCGCCAACGGCCTTACCCGTTCTAAATGCGGTTTTGCCGGCTTTATTTGCAACCTGAGCAAAAGTACCACCGGTACTGCGCCCGATTCCGCCCATAGGTGCTCCTTTGGCAAATTTATCAGCAAAGTTTTTACCTTCATCTAAAAATACCCAACCCATCAGGCAGACAACAACCAATTTCATTCCGGTTACGCCCCAATAAGCCAATCCGTTAATCGGATCAACTAAGAAATCCCAACCGGTATTATCTCCGGCATAAGCATTAAGAGCTCTTACAAATTGATCAACAACAGTCATTATAATGTAAAGTATAATGCTAAGGAATACAAAATTGAACATAGCATTCATAAAGAAGTTCCAAATTTTACCCAAATAGCTTGATGTAATTTTAAATGCCCAAGCTCCAATAGCCGCCGGAGCAAGAGCAGCCGCAACAGACATCTGAATTACACAATCTATCAAGCACCATGGAAAAGCCAGTAATAAAATCAAGCCGCCGAGATAAAGTACTATACCGGTAATTAAATAAGGGAAGGAAGGTATTATGTATTTAATAATGGCTTTAGGTTTCCAAGCCACGCACATAGCTTGACGCCCATAGGCCATAATTTTACCGACGCTGTCTTGCATACTTTTAATAGAACAAACAATGTTCTTACCCATGGAAACAGGTAGACCACCTGCAGAATTAGCATTAAATCCCGAAGAAGAATCATAACCAATTATATTTTGCATATATTCAGCACTATCCGAGCATGAGGATTGTTGATCGGGATTAGAACTGTTATAAGTTCCCTTTCCGGTAATAGTTTGCGTAAAGGCCATTCCGGTATTAAATACGGGCTCCAAAGTCAAACGCATTATTTGGAAAAAGCTTAATTTAAGAATTATCACGACAACCAAGACTTTAAAGGTCTGTAACAAGAAAGCTTGTATCATTTTGCTGGGGCTTTTAACTTCAACGGCCGAAACATGTTTGAGTACGAATATACTAACCCAAATGGCAAATCCGACAATAACGAGCGCCGTAACACCGTCGGCCAGTACGCCGTAGGCTTTAAGAGCCATAGTACTTGCAGTGTTAAATAATACTCTGAAAAGAGGGCAGAACCAGCATTCTTCGGTTTTGGGCAAAAACTCTTCAAGTGAGCAATTGCTTATGGCCGAATAAACAGAGTTAGCATCGGCACCGAAAGCCTCAGGCGTCATGGAACCTACGGCCGAGGCCTCGGATTTTGTTTTAGAAGCTTCATCGGAGAGTTCCTGCCATTCATCGGTTCCGGTTTTCCCCTGACATTGCCCAACATCGTAACTACATCCGCCGCAAAAATTTTGTATATCATCACAAAGCGGATTAATGATTGACTTTTTCAAAGCGGTATAACCTTTATCCCAACTTCCGCTGTGGATTTCAAAGTGCAGGTGAGGGCCATACGGGCTGCAGCCATTTTTTTTGTTAGGCCAATCGCAAGAAGCCCCCGTAGATGAAGAGTAGTTAGAACCTCCGACTAAGCCTATGGGCTGTCCTTTAGTAACACTGCCTCCGTCTTTTAGAAAAGCTCTTAAGTGCATATATATGGTTACATATTTATCATCACAGCCTTCATTGGCATTGCCTGCCGTACATTTACACTGTTTTTGGTGCTCTATAACTATAACGCGACCACCGCCCCCCATCCATTTAGCCCAGACAATTTCACCATCGGCGGCTGCGGTAACAACCGTACCTTCGGTTGCCGAATAGTCGGTTCCGGCATGGTTTCTGGGTTTAGGGTTGCCTCCGGCACCGTTTGCTCGGTAACAGTTAGTCTCAGAAACGCGTTTTATGGACGATACCGGCATAGTATCTATACAGCTTCCGGCCTGTGCGTTTTGGTTCATAATACAGTTAGGATCAACATCATATCGTGTTCCGCTCGGACATTTATCGGGCAGGGTTCCGTTGGCGTTAGTTGTAATTGTACAGGTGCTGTTGCCGCAAGATGTTTTACAAGATGCTCCTGAGGAAGAAAATGTTGATATACTGGTATATTGAGCCTGGGCGCAACACAAAGTAAATAAACACAACCAGGCACTTACCAAGCTGCCTAACAAAATACGGTTATGTCTTTTACAATTATCCATTTTTACGTTCCTTTATTTTAATCGTAGTTATCCTCGCCCTGCGAAGATTGTTTTCTTTGTCGTTCACGTTCCAATTCTTCTTTATACTTCTCATCAGCTTTTCTTTGAGCTTCTTTTTGTAGTTCTTGAGGTGTTTTTTGGTTACGCTGCATTTTATCCCCGACGGATTGCATAATAGTACCGGTTGTTGTCAGCCAATTTTTAACATATGCCGCTTTAACTGCGAATTTTGCGGTTTTTATCGGAATATTTGCCACGGTAGTTACGGCCTTAACCGGTAATTTAGTTATAAGTCCGGCAGTCCTTACACCGGTTTTCATTGCAAACGCTTTGGCTCTTCCTAAAAAGCTTGATTTATCAGTCTTTTTATCTATATTATCACATATTTTATTTACTTTATCAGATATAGGTTTTGTTGCTCGATTTAAGAAATTGCTGGCTTGATCAAACTTATTTATGGTTTTTTGATAAGCTTGGTCAACTTTGTTAAAGACACCTGAAACCTTTCCGGCAGCTTTTGTAACGCGCGATTTTTCAATTTTCTGATTAGTTTGTGTGGTTTGTTTGTCGGCCCATTCATTTAAGCTTTCTTGTTTAGTATTAATTTTTTCTTCAATGTTATCGCGAATTTCTTGACTTGCTTTTTTGCCAAGTATAGCCCCGCCAATACCTCCGACAATAACATTATTGGCTGCTCTAGCTGCTCCGCCTCCGAAATTTCCGGCAGCTCTAGCCGCAGCACTTCCGCCCTGTCTTATGGCAGCACCTGGGTGCGTAGCAAAATAGGCTCCTTTCTTTATTTGCGAATTATATTCACCGGTAAGGAGTTTACCAACACCGGCAGTAGCTCTGCCGGCTTGAGTTTTAGCAACATCACCTGCCCATGAGACTACAGGATCAACGGCTTTTTTCTTGGCAAAATCCATGGCTTGGGTCATACTTCCGTGTATCGGAGAAGCGCTTTGTCCGCCGCCGAAAGCTTTATCCGGGAAAAACTTATCGGCATAATCGGCAATTGCCGATCCTATTAGTTTCATACTGTATATAAGAGCAAATAGTACAATTAAGAAGTTGGTTGAAGCCAAGCTAAAATCTTCAGAAACCGTATCGGTTTCATTGTGGTCAATTCTATCAAAGATATCTTCCAAGCCGCCGCCGGCTTCACCTATTAAGTTTAGTCCGTAAGAGACTGTTAAAGCAAGAAAAACAAAGATAGCTGCATTTTTAAGCATAATGCTTATCAGTATTGACAATTTATCTTTTGTAATCGGGAAAGGCCATAAAGCAACGCCTATCGGTAGCATAATTACGGCAAAACCGAGTTTGAAAGCAATATCTACCAGATAAAAGGTGACACTCAAAGTGAGCATAAAACCAAAGAAATAAATTATGGCACCGCATAACCATACAGGAATATTGGGAACACTCATTAATTGTACTCCTGCGATAGTAACTTTCCAACTGTTGGCATTTACGGCGTTACAGGTGAGGGCGTGTCCTAAAACCAATACAAATGCGGTAGCATCGCTTATATCGCGAGTTGTGTTATAAATATTAGCTATAACAGAATCCGGTATTACTCCGCCGCCCAAAGAAGTTGTTCTTGGTTCGGAAGTAGCATTTTGTTCGCGGGTAGCTTTAAGTTCATCGCAAATTTGGTTCCTTTCTTTTAACGTTAAACGTTTGCCGTAATCATTCGCCTGTGAAACAAAAGCAAAACAAGAAAACAGCATTAGAACAGTCAAAAATATCAAAGAGTGGTATTTCATTGTTCCCCTCCCTGATTATCGTCGGTATTTGATGTATTAACACCGGTATTTGCGGCAATAATAGTGCTGCCAAAATCGGTACCTGCATTCATTATAGGTTCAAGTGTATAGTGCAATATAGTGGGTATTCCGGCATTTACGATAACAAAAGCAAGCATAACCTTAAAAAGTTGTATTAACAAATCTTGAAGCATTTTCATAGGTTCAACAGTAGTAAAGGCGGATATATTTTTTAGGACAAAGAAGGCAACCCATAAAATCATACCCAATACCAAGATAGCATTTCCGGCTTCACGAGAGACCTGGTAGGCTTTTGAAGCAGATTTTAAAAAAGCCGAAGATAATGTTTCAACAATTTCGCAGCTATAACAAGTAGAAGTGTACATAGCCTTAAAGTTTTCGGTTACACATTTTTGACCGTCTTCATGTAGACCGGATATTTTAAGACCAACCAAACGTACATCAGAGTCACCGGTTAATCCGCCGGTATTTGAAACTTCGCAATTTTTCGGTACCTGAGCTGAGCGGCTCATACATTGATAATAATAAGTAACTTTCCTTCTAATTATCCCTTCAGCTCTTTTACAAGAGTAGCAGCGATGGGTCTCCATGTTGCAGTTAACGGCCTGTCCACCGGTAGTTTGTCCGCATATAATGGTATAATTGCTACCCAAGGCGGCAAAAGCATCATTAGCATTTATACACAATGTTAAAGTCCAGATTAATGTTATGGTAATAAGGGATAAAAGCTTTTTCATCATTGTCTATCCCTCCCTGCCATTTTGTTAGCAAATTGCGAAACCTTGCCGGCGTTTTCTTTAAGTTTTGTAGCAACTCCGCTTTTCTCAACAAGTTTATTCAATCCGGTACCAATACCACCCGTAACAACGCCAAATACTTTTTTAGCAGTCCACGCAGCCAGTTTAGCAATTTTTTGCTGGAAGTTGGTATTTCCTCCGCCGCCGACGATAGAGTTAGCTAGGCTTACGGCAAGTCCTACACTTTTGAGTACCAAGAAAGCAATCAAAAGCATAGATAGCATTACCACGCCGAATTCTTGATAAGCCTGTTTATCGCCGAGTAGTTCATAGTTATCTTTAATAATAGTTTGCATAGCCAGCATGGCTGCAGTAGCAATAATGGCAATACACATCATAACGGCCGAAGAGTTAAAAATAGTAAGTATACCCTGTTTGGTCCATTTACGGCTAAATTTAAATGGCACTGCCAAAATTAAGAAAGGTAGTATAATTACAACGATATTCATTCTAAATATACTATCGACCAGATAAAACACAAAAGCTATTTTAACAAACAAGAATATTACAAATATGGCAGCTCCTGATACCCAACTTGATAAACTGGTAGCAGAAAGCAGTTCTTTGGAGATTAAGAAACCAATTTGCAATCTGTCACTTGTGGCGCAAACCAAACACTGCATTAAATCTGACGGGCCGCTCGGAAATGCAGCTTTCCCTGAGGTATAAGATACGGGTTCCAGCTCAGGAGCCTGACAAATTAAGGAGTTGGTATAGAATATGCACGTATCACCCAACAGCTGTCCTTTGCCGTCGACATCTTCGCCGTCAGCTGAGAGAGCAACAATGCGGCTACCATATTCCAGAAAGGCATAATAAATAGGAAAGATTATTTTATTTAAGACGAATAAAAGAAAAGTTGTTGAAGATGCAAGAAGACCGCACACGACGCACATAAACGCCATACGTGAGACTTCTGTCCAAACTTCGGCTGGAGCTTCTTCAACAACCGAGCCGACATGGCGTAAAATTCTAAGGGAGAGCCACACGGCAAAAGCAACCATCATAAACGGCATAGCCCCCTTTGTAACCTGAGGGTAAGCTTTCATTGAAGATTCGGCCATAGCATCATAAAACATACTCAAAACACCGGCTTGCCAGCAGGCACGTTGTTGCTCATCAAGCTCGCTTTGTTCGCCCTCAAGTTCAATACCCGTAACAGCACCTTTGTCGGAAGAGCAGGCAGCAAGCGAGCACACCAAAAGCACCACCGCTATTGCGGTTTTTAGTATTTTAAGTATGTCCTGCCACCTATTTGTCATTTTCTAATTCTCGTCTACTTGTTGTCTATTTAGCCCCATCGTTATCTTGAGGCGAGGTTTGACCTTGCTGTGCAGCGTTATTAATATCTTTTATGGTTCCTGCCGTATTTGCGACGGATGAACCGGCATCTTTCATTGCATTTCCGGCATTTTCCATAGCCCCGCCTACAGCTTTGGTTGTAGTTGCGGCAGCCTTCATTGTTGCCCCTGCAGCCATACCGGCAGCACCGGCAACAACTCCTGCAGGATTCCCTGTAGCCATGGCTTGCTTACTTGCGTTCATCGTAGCGGTAGCACCTTTATCCATAACATTACCGGCTCCTGAAACAGCCTTACCTCCTGCTGCTACGGCACCGCCTACGGCTTTAGCGGTGTTTCCTGCGGCTTGAGCAGTTGATGCCGCGGCATTTACCGCACCATGAGCTGCATTGGAAGGAGCTCCGGATTCACCTCCGGCACCGCCAGCTCCACCACCTGCTTGAGGTTGGTTATTAGATTTTTGTTCTGCGCCGTGAAGATTTCGTGCCGTAATCGGAGACACTCTGCCGCTTGGACCGCCGGCACCAGGCTCTTTATTGGTTTGTGTCATGATATTGGCACCGCCGCCACCGGCACCGCCGCCACCGGCACCGCCGCCACCGGCACCACCGCCACCGGCACCGCCGCCACCGGCACCGCCGCCACCGGCACCACCGCCACCGGCACCACCGCCACCGGCACCACCGCCACCGGCACCACCGCCACCGGCACCACC
>CALXWE010000001.1 GCA_944392295.1 uncultured Alphaproteobacteria bacterium | reverse complement strand
GAGCGTTATGTCAAACTCATCGCTATAAGCTTTACTGAACCACGCGTCTAACGCGTGGTTTTCTTGTTACAAAAAAAAGACCTCAGATTGAGGTCTTTTTTATGGCGGAGAGTATAGGACTCGAACCTATGCATCGCTTTAACACGATGACGGATTAGCAATCCGCTGCATTACCACTCTGCCAACTCTCCAGAATTGATAACGAAACTATATTTATATTATCTTTTTGCTCCCGTCAATAGCTTTTTTTGAGTTTTTAATGATGATTTGTGAATTTTGTTATTAAATAACCATATAATTATACTCATTTTGTGATAAAATTATCTATATCCGCTTGTTTATGTGCTATTTTTTAGACAATGATAATATTGGCAAGGGCGAGGGTGTTGCTGCAAATGGTCCGAAAAATACACACTAAATGCATTTTTTTGAATATTTTTTGATTATTATACCATAAAACTCACAAAAATTTCTTTGTCATTCATATTAAACTATAAATATTATTCGTGATTTTATACGGATAAATAAAATAACGGCAATATTCGGTTAGTTACCGTCATCAAAATTTTAATTATCTTGAAAGCTTTGAGTTGCAAAACTTGAAGAGCAACGCTGCTTTTGACAAAAATAGCTATGTTCTACAACTGGTTGATTATACGTCTTTTTATATATAGGGGATGCTTTTTAATAACATATATTTGTCGCATAATGTTTATTATGTATATAAAATAAATGCCAGTGTCACCAAACAGATATTACAGCAGCGATGCCTTTATTAAGCTTTTGGTATATTCTTCTTGCGCGTTGTTAAATATCTCGTCACAACTTCCTTGCTCAATTATTTTTCCATCTTTCATTACCGCGATACTGTCGGATATTGCTCTTACGGCTCTCATATCGTGTGAAATAAATACGTAAGCTATTTCTAGCTTTTGCTGGAGTTTTTTTAACAATTCTATAATTTGTGCTTGTATGGTTACATCCAAAGCTGATGTTGGCTCATCTAAAATAACTACTTCCGGCTTTACTATTAATGCTCGCGCTATGGCTATGCGTTGTCTCTGGCCTCCGGAAAACTCATGAGGATATTTGTATAAATCATTCTCCGATAGACCTACTTCTTTTAATATGCTTATGACTTTCTTGGTCGTTTCGCTTTTGCTTAAATTGGCATAATGTACCCTTAACCCTTCGCCGACAATGTTTAGTACATTAAGACGCGGATTAAGTGAATTATACGGATCTTGGAAAACTATTTGAACAAGACGGCGGAAATCTTTTTCACTGTCCGTATATTCAAAAAGGTTTACTTCACCCGAAAACTTTATAAGTTTGGCTAAGCACATGCCTAAAGTGGTTTTTCCAGAGCCGCTTTCTCCTACCAAACCAAGAGTTTGGCCGTGGTAAATATTGATATCTACACCGTTAAGAGCATATAAATGCTTAACGGTTTTACCCCAAAAATTTTTCTTTAATGGATATTTTACAGTAATGTTTCTTCCTTCGAGAATGATATTTGTCTTTGCTTTTACACCTATATTCAAACAATAAGAAGATTTTATTAACTCTTTGGTGTATTTTTCCTTAGGACTTAAAAATATATCTTCAGTGCGACCTTGCTCAACAATTTTTCCGTGGTACATAACGATGGTTCGGTCGGCTATCTTACGAATTAAGCTTAAATCATGACTAATGAAAATAATTGACATCTTAAATTGTTTTTTAAGCTCAATCAATAACTTAATTATCTGTTCTTGAATAGTCACATCTAATGCGGTTGTTGGTTCATCAGCAATGAGTATTCTTGGGTGATTGGCGATGGCCATGGCTATCATTACCCTTTGTCTTTGACCTCCGGATAATTCAAACGGATATGCCTTACTTTTAGCTGCAGGATTTTTAATACCGGCTAATTTTAACAACTTAACGGCTTGCTTTAATGCTTTTCTTTTAGCGTATCCTTGGTGTAGGCATAATGTTTCGGCAATCTGATCGCCGACTTTGTGCAGCGGATTTAATGATGACATGGGTTCTTGAAAAATAAATCCTACTTTGCCTCCTCTTATCTGGCGCAGTTGCTCATTGTCGGCGCCTATTATCTCTATGCCTTCTATCTTTATGGAACTCTGCTTACTATAAAAACTTTTGTTTTTTGCTAATAAATTTAATAAAGATAATGCAGTTACCGATTTACCTGAGCCGCTTTCTCCTACAATACCAAGTATTTCACCTTGATTTAGCTCGAAAGATATATCATCTACGGCACAAAAGGCCTCTGCTCCGCCGTTGTTGAAATATATCGACAGCTCTTTTACAGATAATATCGGTTTACCCTCACTCATTGATTTTTCCTTGTATCAAATGTGTCTCGTACCCCCTCACCGATAAATATCAGTAAAGTAAGCAGTCCGGATAATACCACAAAAATGGTTATACCTATCCATGGAGCTTGTAAATTGTCTTTACCTTGCCGTACTAAATCGCCTAAAGACGGGTATTCCCCGGATAACCCTAGGCCCAGAAAATCCAGCGATGTTAACGCTACAATGGCTTCCGATAAAATAAATGGTATAAATGTTACGCTTGTAACCAAGGCGTTGGGCAATATATGCCTAAAGATAATTCTAATATTGCTTACTCCTAAAGCTTTGGCCGCTGTTACATACTCAAAATTACGCGTCCTTAAAAATTCAGCTCTTACCATTGATGTCAATGATGTCCATGAAAAAAGCATCAATATCAGCAATATGGTCCAAAATGTCGGCATAAAAACACTGGCTACGATTATTAAAATAAATAATTGAGGCAAAGATTCCCATATCTCTATAAACCTCTGCAAGAAAATATCCAGCTTCCCGCCAAAGTAACCTTGTATGGCTCCGATTATTATTCCCAGTGCCGATGAAAAAATCGTCAGCAAAAAAGCAAAAATTACCGATAACCTGATACCGTATAATATACGTGCGGAAATATCCCTTCCCTCATCATCCGTACCTAAAATATGCCGCTTATCAGGAGAGGATGGAAATGTACCTTCCGTTTTATAGTCTACGGTATTATACGAATATGGTATCGGCGGCATAATCATCCAACCAAACTGATTTATTTTATCAATTATATAATCGTCCTTATAATCCGCAGGAGTCGGGAAATCTCCTCCCCAAAATTTATCACTGTATTCATGAATAATCGGAAAATAAAAATTTCCTTTATAATTAATCAGCAATGGCTTATCGTTGGCGATAAGTTCAGAAAATAATGATAAAACAAAGATTATTAAGAAAATTACGGCCGAAACGTACGCCCTTCGGTTGTGCTTAAATGCCGATAATTTCCTTGTCCAGAGTGAACTCATTTGTTTTCCTGACTACTTTGTTGTAAAATATCATTTTGCAGTTCAGGAACCTCTGAAGTCGTATCCGGATGTATAGGCTCTTTGCTCTTGTCTTTCTTTATGATATCAATACTTTCTTGAGAATTGATATGGTTGGCATGGCACCATCTTTTATACCAGCTTTCAAACTCAGGTATCTTTTGCTTAGCCTCTTCTTTACTTACCTCCAAACTTTGCAGCTTTTGAACTAACTCATCTTTTAAACTGTGATGGATATTAATGCTTTCAAGACCATCACAACTGTTATCTTTGTAAAGATAGTTGCGTAACACAGTATGCGATTGGCATATATTGTTATCTATTATTATGTCTTTATTAATCGGTGATTTGATGGCTATGGTCGTTATTTTGTTATAGATAAAGTCATCTACAAAATCAGAATATGATTGGTTCTTAAAGTTGTTAACTCCGGAAACGCCATCTATTACAATAACACTCTTATTTAACAAACCGGCTTTATCAAGTTTATTTATAAATTCTTGGAATTTACCATATAAACATTTTGTTTGTTCAAAATAGGCCCTTTGTTTGCTGGTGGTGTTATCTTTTGTTATCCACGGCATGTTTTGCATATTAATCCATTCGTCTCGTGGCTTAAAATCGCAATATTCATCATATATAAACATATCAGACGGGATATCGGCGTATACAAAATAAGCTTGTCTGCCCTTATCTTCTATTATGTTGTCGGCTAAAACATCAAAAGTTTTTACAGAGTTTATAACATAGAGGTTGTTGTAGTTGATACCTACTAAAGGCATTTTTTCAGGTTCTCCGAATACCCTTAAAGCTTGATATACACCAGACATATTTTTAAATAGTTTCATGCTTGATAACCATTCTATAAAAAGCATCTGTGACCGTTCCGTTGGCTTCATTTGCATACTATACAAATTAACGGGACGATTTAATTTTTCGGTACAGCGGTCTACGTTAAACATATGATTTTTTTGACATAGGTCAAAACCGCGCGATTTATAGGCCGAAATTTTATATCCGGCTTTGCGGAACGTATCAAACATCTGATTGTCTTTTAAAAAGATGTATTCATCATTTACATTAAAAAATTTCCAGTATTTATAAATTAGCATGGTGTCCATGATGTGTTTTTGCGGATCTTCTTCACTGAACAAATTAACGGAACGAACCATGTTCATAAATGCATCGTTTTGCTCATTATAAGCATTTGAAAATACTTCAAACTTATTCTTGGCAAAAAAGCCGAGCATTAAATTTTCAACCTCTTTAGCTTCTTTGTCACTTACAATTGCAAAATATTTATAAGAAGAAAGATTGGGTAGCATAATATAAATAAATTTTTGACCATCTGCCGTATCGTAATTTTTGAGTTGCGATTGGTATATTTCTATAAAGTCATGTTGCTTCCGATTATTATTAAAACCATAGCGCAAAATTCCGGCAAAGGCTATAATGAACATCAAAACGTATACCGAAAGAACGATAAGACCAAAACTATACAATATAACGAAGGCTATTATGGCCAAAAATACGGCAAGTATAATGTTGGAATAGTTATAAAAAAACATCGGCACAGCCGAGCCCATATAGATTTGTAGATAATCTCCGATAAATGAATGAGGATCAAATTGGGCAAATTGATTTAACAGTACTATGATAAACAGACCTGTAAAAAGTGCACATACCGCATCTTGCAGCAGTCTTGAAAAAGAAGTAACCGCCATAATGATTATGGTAAAACTTAATACTCCGCTTAAGAGCAAGATGATTTCTGATGATAAAAAAGTGTCTGATTTAAAAATATTTAAATTACCGGAATCGGTAAAAAGAATAAGATCAATGGCAAGTAACAGAAATATATATAGACCTTTAAGTATAATGCTTAAGATAGCGGTTGAAACCTTAAATTTATTTTCTTTTTTATAGCCCCTTGCAAATTTATCACTTTTAAATGTCAATGGTGCTCGAAAATGTCTGGTATACATGATGGTTATTCTTCTTTCTCTTACAAAACTCTTGGTTGGCATTATTATTTATGAATTATATCCTTAGAACAAGTGTTTCTCCTCATATATCCACATTTTAGCCTGTAATATAACAAAAAAGCAGGGAAAACCCTGCTCTTTTGTTTGTAATTTTAACACTACTATCTGGAGTAAAACTCGATAACCAGATTCGGTTCCATAAGCGCAGCATACGGAATATCATCAAACTTCGGTACAAAGGTGTACTTAGCTGATAATTTTTTGGTGTCAACTTCCAAATAAGAAGGAGTTTCACGACCTTGAGCTTCAACAGAGGCTACAACCATGGCCATAGCTTTTGATTTTTCTCTTACTTCGATTACATCGCCAACTTTTACCATGTAAGAAGGAATGTTTACTTTCTTACCGTTTACGGTTACATGACCGTGGTTTACAAATTGACGTGCAGCGAATACGGTCGGTACAAATTTTGCTTTGTATACCAAGTTATCCAAACGAGATTCCAATAAGCCTACTAAGTTTTCAGCAGCGTCGCCTGAACGACGAATAGCTTCTTCGTAGTATTTATGGAATTGCTTTTCGGAAATGTTACCATAATAGGTTTTTAATTTTTGTTTAGCATACAATTGCTCACCATAGTCTGTGGTCTTTTTTCTTCTTTGACCATGTTGACCAGGGGCATAATTTCTTTTATTAATCGGGCTATTAGCGTCTCCCCAAAGGTTTACGCCATAACGACGACTGGGCTTTTTCTTGGTTGTTACTATACTTTTCATAAGTTTTAATCCTTTATATGTTTTTATGTTATTGTCCCGGTAGTTTTGAACATCTCTTCAAAACGGGATAAATTATCCTCATACCCGGAAGTATGCTCAACCTATTACATTTTTTTTAAATATGCAAGCGAAAAATGAAAATAAAACTGGATTTTCAAAAAAATAGCCGTACAATCTAGCAACAAAGGAGATTGTTGATGTCTTATACGCTAATGTTTGAACAGGCTAACGCTTTGTACGCCGATGGTGCTTTTACTCAGGCCGAGCGGCTCTATAGGCAGATTTTACAAACAAATCCGCAAAATCCCGACGTATTGAATATGCTGGGCTTGGTTGCGCATGCTCAAGGACTGTTCGAACAAGCTACGGAATGCTTTTACAAAGCATTGCAGATTACTCCTTCTCATCAACCTTTGTATTTTAATTTGGCAGTTTCTTTACAAGCTTTGCATAAATTTACCGAAGCTAAAAACGCTTACTTGAAATTGATTGAACTTAACCCGAACATAAAAGAGGCTTTCAATAATTTAGGCGGTGTTTATGAATGCTTACATAATACGATGGAGGCTGAAAAATGCTACCTTAAGGCTTTGGCTCTCGATGCTAATTACTTGGAGGCCGAAGTTAATTTATTGGTTTTAAAAAACGATGTCTCGGCACTTGAGCAATTAACGCTTAAATATCCGGAGCAAGCCCTTCCCTACTATTACCTGGCATTAATGAATTTTAACAAATCTCTATTTGATAAGGCTCAAGAATTTATTGACCAAGCCTTGCAATATGATGCTACCTCTTTTGAGATTTTTCTCTTAGCCGGTGAAATTGCCTTGAAAACAAATCGTAAAAGTCAAGCCGCTGCTTATTTTGAAAAAGCTCTCGGACTTAACAAATATTGTTCATCGGCTATGATTAATCTGGCCGTTTTAGAACAAGACGAAGACTTGTTTAAGCAAGCGCTTAATCTGGAGCCGAATAATGCCGAGGCTCATGCCGGATATGCCGCCCTGCTCTATGCTCAAAAAAGAACTGTTGAGGCTTTGGAAGAATATCGTAAAGCTGTAATTATAAATCCTAGCATGCCGGAAATAAGCAATAATTTGGCGCTTATATTAAAAGATATGGGTGAATATGAGCAAGCTCTTGATTTGTTACTTAATGCCTTTAAGCTTAATCCAAAAGAAGTTGATTTTTCCGTAAATTTAGCTGAAACTCTCACTTTGTTTTATGAACAAAGCCCTGAAAGAGCTCTTCAGATTGCCGGTCAGTGGAAAAATTTTGCTCCCGATAACGTTTTTGCCTTACACATATTCTCGGCTTTTTCGCAGCAAAAATCTCCGCAACTTTCTCAATATGCCGAGGCTTTGTTTGATGAGTTTGCTCAAACCTATGATAACACAATGAGCAGCATTAACTACGGTGTGATTGATAAAATTAAGACCATTATTCCTGAGTTTACGGGACGTATTTTAGATTTAGGCTGCGGAACCGGTTTGGCGGCGATTGCATTTAAAACTCAAAACAATGAGTTTGTTGGGGTTGATATATCGCAAAAAATGCTGGATATTGCGGCTTCACGGAAGCTTTATGCGCAACTTATAAAAAGCGATATTCTTGATTTTTTGCAAGGAAATAAACTAAAGTATAACTTTATTATGTCTTTAGATGTATTTGAATATATTGAGAATATTTCCGATGTTATTAACCTTTGCTATCCGATAAATTTTCTTTTTACCACTGAAAATGCTCCGCAAGGCGTAACCGACTGCAAACTAGCCTCTACCGGAAGATATCAGCATAACCCCGATTATGTACTTAATCTGCTCAAAAATGCCGGATACCAAAATATATCTCATCGGCAACTTGTTCTGAGGCAAGAAAACGGTAAAGATGTTTTGGGAACTTTATTTGTGGCTCAATTAAGCATTGATAAAACTGTACAAAAGTTATAACCTATAACATATAAATACATAACATTTTTATGGAGGCTGTTAATGAGAGTTATAGGAATAGAATCTGAAGGCGCAGGAACCAACAATCAAATCAGAGGTGTTATTTTAGAGGCCGCCGGTAGTGATAAAGTGCCGGTTACGCGTGATGAGTTACTTAAGGCAGACGACGGAACATTGTTGTCTTCCAAAAATTTTGCAGATAAAAAAAGTTACATTGAAGCTATAGATAAAACCGTTGAAAAATTTTGTATGCAAATGACACTTAACAAAGAACAAGCTCCGCAGTTTGTTGTGTTGCCATATGGGCATAGTAACGCAAATAATGAAAAAGAAGAAGTCGATAACTTGTCAGAAGCTCTAAAAAATAGTTTTGCCAAAAGAGGTATATCTATTAAAACTATGGTTATTGCCAGTAATGTGCATGATTATCAAAATGTTGATCTTGTTCATGTCGGCAGGCATCAGATTAAACCTCAAGATGAAGCCTTGATTAAATCTAATCCTCACCTATCTGAAAAAATTGTGCAGACTTTGGGGGTGCCGAGTAACCTTTCTTGGTTGCGTATTCGTCAAGAGGCTAATTCTCCTCTTAAAAAGGCTGAACTGGAGCATCTTAGAAACAAAAAAAATGTTTTATTTTCACTCGGCGGAAAAACAGATAACGGGGCAATATCTTTTACCGTAAAAGATGCAGAAAATTTACTTTCTGCCGCAAAAAAAACTCAAAGTTTTAGGATATCATGTTATATTTACCAATAGCCCTCGAACCCCTAACGATGTTACTGATTTTTTATACGAGAAATGTAAGCTGTTTAATATGGACTTTTATAACTCCAAACAATTAGCTCAAAATCCCGATGAAGCTGAGAAAAATTTTAGAATATACGACGGAAATCATAAAGATGATTTTGCGCAGCAAGCTCAAAAAATCGGGGGTAATATTTATCCGGCAATATTGGATGTTTGTGATTTTGTCGTAAATACTCATGATAGTTTTTCTTATACATCGGACGCTGCGGCTTTGAATATAACCAGTGTTGTCTATACCGGAAATGAAATTGATTTTTCCAGCAGACCTGATTGTAAAAAGCTCTTTGACATATGTGAAAAAGACGGATATGCCATATCTTTGGATCAAGCATTGGATAAGCTCACCAAGGGACAAACCCTGAAGACAAAAGAACTTACTGGAGTTTCTAAGCAATTAGTACAGGCTATGTGTAATATTTGTCAAAATCAAAACACCAAGTCTTATGACAGATAATGAAAGCTCATAAAAATGTTGCATAACAAAACCCCTAAGTAAATCTTGGGGGTTTGTTTATAGTAAAAAGTACGCGTAAATTCCTTAGCCTTAGGATCTTTGCTTTTGGTGATAACCTTTGCCTTCGGCTATAAAACGATTAATACTCTCTAAACGCTTTCTTATAGGCTCTAAACCTGACGTATTTACGGCGTTGGTTTGCGATTTGTTAGGGTACAATTCATAATTTTTACGGTATTGAGCTAAGGTAACGTTAGGCATAATCACATTAGCTCCGGCTTGTAAAGCTTTGATTTGACCGTCAGATTCCAATGTCTCCATAGCGGTGGTGGCCGGTATATTGATATCGGGTAACAATAACCTCGTTATTGCCATCACTCTTACGGCCATGGTAAATGTTCCTCCTTGGGCATTTTTTAGCGGTGTATCGGGGTGTGGTATTAACGGACCTATACCTATCATATCGGCATTAATCGTCTTAAAAAACAAAATGTCTCGCGCCAGACTTTCTATACTTTGCCCGGGAAGCCCTACCAAACAGCCGGAACCTACTTCAATACCGGCTTTTCTTATGTCTTTTAAACACTGATATCTTGCTCTCCAGCTCATCTGTGGGTCGTGGCGTTCGTATAATTTTTTATCGGTTGTCTCAATGCGCAATAAAAAACGATCACATCCGGCTTCTTTATAGGCTTTATAATCTTCAGCGCTTTTTTCCCCGATGCTTAAGGTTAATGCCACATCAAGCTTTTTGATTTGACTTATGATTGAGCACATCCTTTCTTGAGTAAACCATAAATCTTCACCTGATTGCAACACTATGGTTTTAAAGCCTAAATCAATGGCCGCATGCCTTGCCAGAGTTATAATGGTTTCTTCATCCAGTCGGTAACGCTCAATATTATGATTATCTCTACGTAATCCGCAATAGCAGCAATTATTTTTGCAAAAATTGGAAAATTCAATCAAAGCCCTTAAATGAACTCCGTCGCCTACATATTTTTTACGTGTTCTATCCGCTGCCGACATAATTTCCGGCAAACAAGAGTCGGATTTTAGTAATTCTACGATTTCATTAAAAGTAAGAGTATGCTGCTCTTCGGCTTTTTGAATTATTTCAAGCATAGCTTATCAACTGTTTAATAAAAGTTTTTAGCTTCTTTAATGCGTTTTCCGGGGCGCATATCTACCAAAATTCCGTCTTTTAACTGCAGCTGTCTGTCCATTTTGCCGGCTAAATCTAAATTGTGTGTGGCAATTAATGCAGTTAACCCCGTCTCTTTTACGATATCAAGCAAGGCTAAAAATACATTATCGGAAGTGTGCGGATCCAAATTACCGGTTGGTTCATCGGCAAGCAATACTTTCGGAGTGTTGGAAAGAGCACGCGCAATGGCAACTCTTTGCTGCTCGCCGCCCGATAATTCGGCCGGACGATGATGAATGCGTTCTTTTAAGCCAAGCCTATTTAGCAACCATTCGCTTTTTTCTTTGACTTCACTTGGCTTTTTACCGGCTATAAGCTGTGGTATCATTACATTTTCCAGAGCATCAAAGTCGGCCAACAAATTATGATATTGATACACAAAACCCAAGTAATCGCGTCGTAAAACCGTACGCAACTTGTCATCGGCCGTACTGCATTCATTACCATCAATAAAAATTTTGCCTTTGGTGGGCTTATCCAGTAAGCCGGTAATTTGCAGCAATGTTGATTTTCCTGAGCCGGAAGGTCCGATTAAAGCGACAACTTCACCGCCGGAGAGTTGTAAATCTATGCCTTTTAGAACTTCAAGCTTTTGTTCGCCTTGATAGTAATGCTTAGTAATGTTTTGCAGTTCTAATGTTAAATTGCTTTTATTCATAGCGCAAAGCCTCCACCGGGTCAAATTTGGCTGCACGATACGCCGGATAAAGCGTTGCCAAAAACGACAGTAATAACGAAACACCGACTACAACCCCTACTTCATTCCAATCAATCTTAGCCGGAAGTTGTGATAAAAAGTAAATTTCAGCCGAGAACAGCTCTCTTCCTGATAAACTTTCCAAAAATTGGCGGATACTCTCAATATTTTCACAAAACAGTATACCTAAAACCAAACCGATTAAAGTACCGACAAAACCAATAAAAGCCCCGTCAATAAAGAAAATACGCATTATCATACCTTTTGTTGCTCCCATGGTACGCAAAACTGCAATATCGCGCCCTTTATCTTTAACCAGCATAATAAGACCGGTAATTATATTAAAGGCGGCAACTAAAATAATAAGCGTTAAAATTAAAAACATAACATTACGCTCAACATCTATGGCATTAAAAAAGGCTGAATTGCTTTGTTTCCAGTCATAGACATAAGCATCTATGCCGATACTTTGCTCAATAATGCTCCGAATAAGGCGCAACTGTCCATCATCTGCTAAAGTTACGTCAATTTGCGAAACGGAGCTACCCATACCGAAATATTTTTGTGCAGCCAGTAAGGGCATAAATATATATGTAGCATCATATTCATACATACCTACATTAAACGTACCCAAAACCTCATAGGTCTTCATTCTGGGAACGGTACCAAAGGCTGTTACCTTACCGTTGGGAGAAATTAAGGTTATTTTATCTCCGGGAATAATCCCCATTTTATCGGCCAGACGACTTCCGATAATAACTTTATCATCGGTAAATTTATCAATATTAATTCCTTCAAACCCGTTACGCAGTATGGGCTTTTTTAGCAAGTCATCCTTGTTTATTCCTCTTACCATAGCCCCTTGTGCCGTATTGCCGCTTGATACCAAAATTTGCTTTTCTATCATCGGTACGGCAAGCGAAACTCCTTCTATTTTTTCAATATCATTGACCGCTGTTTTGTAGTCGGTAAAAGGAAAACCGGGGGCGGAAACAATCATAATATGTCCGTTTATGCCCAAAATACGCGATAAAAGTTCACTTTTAAACCCGTTCATAACCGACATTACGATAATAAGCGTTGCTACGCCTAAGGCTATTCCGGTAAAGGCAAAGCCGGTTATCACCGAAATAAAGCCTTCTTTACGTTTGGCTCTTAAATATCTACCAGCCAGCATCCGCTCAAATTTTGAAAAAATCATTTAGTTTCTCCTCAAAACCGATTTTAATCGTACATTACCTTTTTTACAAGTTCGGCTTCTTTGAATGTGTATAAAAACTATTTGAATAAATCTTTTATTTTATCTAAAAAAGTTTTTATTTCAGGTTGGCAATCGTCATCACCACTTAAGCTTCTAAATTCTTCCAAAAGCTCTTTTTGTCGAGGTGTTAAGTTGGTTGGGGTAATAACTTTCAAAATTACGTATAAATCACCGCGCTTTTCCGTATTCATAATACTCATTCCGGCATTTTTAACCCTTAACTTGCTTCCGGTTTGCGTTCCGGCAGGTACCGAAACTTCAACTTTTTGACCGTCTATTCCCGGAATTTCAAGCTTACCGCCTAGCGCCGCACATGCCATGGATATCGGTATAGCTGTATACAAGTCCTTGCCGTCTCTTTCATACAACTTATGGTCCTTGATAGAGATAAATACGTATAAATCCCCTTTAGCTCCGCCTCTCTTACCGGCCTCGCCTGCTCCTGATATACGCATTCTGACATTGTTTTCAATTCCGGACGGAATTTTGACCTTTAAAGATTTTTCTACTCTTATAACACCTTGACCGCCGCAATCCTTACATTTGTCCTTAACAACTCGACCTTCGCCTTTGCATTGCGGACATACTGTTTCAAAAACAAAAAATCCGCCTTGTTGCCTTCTTACCTTACCGCTGCCTTTACACATATCGCATACGGGAGCTTCTTTGCCGTCGGCAGTACCGTTACCATGACAAGTCTCACAAGTTTCGGTGGTCTTGATTTTTATTTCTTTTTCCGTACCGCTGAAAGCCTCTTCCAGACTTATTTCCAGATTATAGCTTAAATCGGCTCCTCTTATCGGACCGTTGCGGCTTTGAGTGCGTCCGCCGCCCATGAAATCGGAAAACATATTGGAAAAAATATCCGATAAATCTTCGGCATTAAAGCCAAAACCTCCGCCAAACGGATTTCCGCCGCCCATACCTCCTTGAAAGGCTTGATGCCCGTATCTGTCGTATGCAGCTCGCTTTTGCTCATCTTTTAACACTTCGTAAGCTTCATTTATTTCCTTAAAACGAATTTCCGCTTCTTTATCTCCGGGGTTTCTGTCCGGGTGATACTTCATCGCCAAGCGGCGAAATGCTTTCTTTATTTCATCACCACTGGCATCTTTGCTTACTTCAAGAAGTTCATAGTAGTCTTTTTCTGTCATCTTTTCTTAGCTCTTTTCTTTATTTTTGCTGATTTAACAGTTTGGGGCTTACCCACATTTGACCTTTTCTTAAAAATTCGGGCAACTCTTTTAGCGATGATGCTCCGGCTGCTTTGGCGTGACCGCCGCCGCCAAACTTTTCGGCAATTTTTGAAACGTCTACATCTTCTTTGCTTGTATAAAATGATACATTCCAACAATTCTTTTTGTTCATGAAAAAGTTTACCATCATATCGTAATCTTTTATATTATCCAAAGAATCGTAAAATTCTGAATATCCTTGCGGCATATTGGCACATATACATTTTAGTCCTTCATACTCGCTTTCAAAGGCTTGCGCCCTTACCAACCTAAAATTACGATTGCGAATGTATGATAATATGGCTTTACCTTTCTCTACCATGGCATCTATATCCATAGTCCCGTTAATAACATCTTCCCATACCTTATCAGTCGGGCGATTAACTCCTAACGATTGCATTGCATATTCAAACGGACGAACTCTTTTATCTTTCAAATCAAAAATATCATTCAATCCCAACAGCTTTATACCGAGAGGCAGCTCTCTATCAGGATAAAAATATTCCCAAGTTAATACCATTGCTGCAGTACCTACTCTTCTTAAGCCTTTTAATGGTTTTTTGCCCTTCTGGGTAACGGTTTTTTCATATTGTTCAATAACCGATATATGATGATCAATCCAAGTAAAATCTGCGCTTTCATTTAACTCAAACATAAACTCAAGCGGTAAAGAAATATCACATACTATTATTTTATCGTGTTTTTTTATCTCATCATACGGAATTTCCATATCGTGGTTTAATCCCATTAATTCTATATCAGGATACACACTCTTTACGATGGCTGCCGAGCCTTTTCCATCATGATCGGCTATGTGATATATACAAAGCATACTCTACCCCCTTGTTACTAAAATTCCAGTACCATATTGTCATATGCCGGCAATACGTTTTCCGGCGTTAATCTATTAATGTTATCGTAGTCGCATTCTACAGCCATATGATTAATTATGGTTGTTTGCGGCTTTATGGTATCAACATATTTTAAAACCTGTTCAAGACCCATATGTGATGGTTGAGGAGCTATTGTCGTAAGCGGCAAAATCAAAAATCGCGGATTTTTAGGTATTAACTTTAATCCTTCATCAGATATGGTTTTGCAATCGGCTATGTAAACAATATCTCCGTTGTTTATGATGTATCCGGTTGAATGTACGGGATGATCTTTAAGTTCAATAGGCACAATACTTAAACCTTTGATAAAAAATTCCGTTCCTTCTTCAATAATATTAAGAATTATGCTTGGTCTAAATATAGGATTATTCATTTTATTCCTATCGGCTACCAAATAAGGGAAACGAGCTTTGATTTCATTTGCTGTCTCTTGATTGGCGTAAACTTCCATCGGTTTTAACAATAAACGATTTAAATCTCGCAAATCATCTATACCATGTAAATGGTCGGCGTGACTATGCGTATATAAAACTCCGTCTAAAAAACGAATATTCTCATTATCTAATAACTGAGCCCGCAAATCCGGCGATGTATCTATCAGCAGCTTAACGCCGTCAATTTCTATATACGTACCCGTACGGCGGCGGATATTTTTCGGATTATTTGGGTCACAAGCTCCCCAACCGTTGGCTATAGCCGGAACTCCGGGGGCTGCACCGCTTCCTAATATGATTAACTTATTCATGTTTTAGTTCTTTCTTATTTTATTAATTTTTGTGCTTTTTTGAATAAGTCAAAAAAGTTTTTTACTGTTATAGCCGATATCTGTTTTAAATCAAGCCCTTTTATTTGTCCTAAACAATCCGCAGTGTGAATTATAAACGACGGCTCATTTACTTTGCCCCTTAGCGGTTTTGGCGCCAAATAAGGAGAATCTGTTTCAATCAACAATCTCTCAAGCGGAACTTTTTTAAAATTTTCCCTTAGCTCTTGAGCATTGTTAAAGGTTATCATACCCGATGCCGAAACATAAAACCCGATATCGAGAACCGCTTGAGCCAGCTCCCACTTTGATGAATAGCAATGCAAAACCCCGTAAAACGGTTTTTCTTTATAGGCTTTAGTTAATAATTGCGCTGTATCTTCTTCGGCTTCGCGGCTATGAACTATTAACGGTAGTTGGCTCTCCTGAGCAGCCTTTATCATTTCCTTAAAAGTTTTGATTTGTACATCTTTAGGGCTGAAATCATAAAAATAATCAAGCCCACATTCACCTATTGCTACGACTTGGTCGTATTTGGTGTTTTTTAATACGTCTTCACAGTTCACGCTTGCATATTCTTGCGCATTATGCGGATGAACCCCGGTTGCCGTAAACACTTGCGGATACTGTTGACTTATTTGCAACTGAACAGATAATTCATCAAACTTTCCTCCGGCATTTAACATATATTCTATACCAGCTGCTTTGGCACGTTCAAGGACTTGCGGCAGGTTTGGATATATTTCTTCCGAACTTAAGTGGCAATGACTGTCTATCAGCATTATAATACCCCGCTTACCGTATTTATTATGTTAAACATTACTTGTTTTTTATCCATATTTAAATTTATGACATCACGCAGCCAACCTCTGGTTTTTTGTAGGGCTTGGCTTAGTTGTTCTACCTTTTCGCCGCCCTTTATATTTTCAATAAAAAAGTGCTCAATAAGCTCGACGGCTAAATTCCACAATTCTTCATCTTTGGCAACTTTTTCACTAAAATCAAGAGCTTGGCTTAAATCAAAATTTTTGCCGGCATAGAACAAGCTTTCCAACGTTTTATACATGTCCAAACCGCCATATTCGGCATAACGCAGTCCATGACCTATGCTGCCGGCGCTTATTTTAGCTATGCCCTGTACTGCCGCTTCCGATAATTCGGGATTATAACGTCTTAAAAGTGATGCTACCTCAGCCTCCGATAAGGGTTGTAAATTAAGTTTGGCGCACCTTGACTTTATAGTCGGCAATAATTTGTTGGGATTGTGGCTTATAAGCAGCAATAAGCTTTTTGCCGGAGGCTCCTCTAATACTTTTAATACCGCATTGGCTCCGTTTACGTTTAAATCATCCACACTATCAATTATTACTATGCGCCAGTTGCCGTCAAAAGACTTTTTGCTTAAAAATTCATTGATGGTACGAACTTCATCTACTTTAATGACCGAAGATTTTTTTAATTCTTGTAATGCTTCATCATCTAGAGCTTCACCTTCTTTAATAGCTTTGATTATCTTCTTTTTATCAGTATCAATAAAATCTCGCTCAATAATCTTTAAATCAGGGTGTGCCCTATTGGCAATAAGCCTAAAAGCAGGGCTGTTTTCAGCCACTTCTAATGATGTATAACTTTGCTTTTTGCTTTCATCAGCTGATAGTAAAAAACGAGCGATACGATAGGCAAAAGTTGCTTTACCGATGCCGCTTATGCCGCTTATAATCCACGAATTATGCAACCCGGAGTTTTTCCAGGCGTTTAAAAATATCTGTTCGGCCTCTTTATGCCCTATCAGATACGGATTATTATGCGGCTGTATTTCGCTCATGATGTTTCCTTATATTTTAAACTTTTCCTTTATGGCAGTAATTACATCTTGATGTAAATCGGCTATACTTTTATCGGCATTTAACACAACACAGCGCTCAGGTTCATTTTGGGCAATTTGCAAATAGCCTTGGCGAACGCGCTCGTGCCACTGTAAAGCTTTGCTTTCAAAACGAAGCTCTTTTTGTAACATTCCTTCGGCCTTTTTAAACGAACGTGCCAGACCGACTTTCGGGTCAATGTCTAAAATGATGGTTAAATCTGGCTTAAAATTACCGACACTGAATTTATATAAAGCCATTATATCTTGGTAAGATATGCCTTTATTATCGGCATAACATTGATAGACCATGGTGGAATCTGCAAATCTGTCGCTTAATACCCACTGCCCATTTTGCATTGCCGGCCAAACTTTTTGCTGCATATGTATACGGCGGTCAGCAAAAAACATCAACGTTTCGGCTACGGCATCAAACTTTTCGACCTTACCTTCCAGCAAAATTTTGCGAAGCTCAAGACCGATATCGGTTCCTCCCGGTTCTTTGGTGAGTAAAACATCTTTACCGTGTTGTTGCAGATATTCTGCTAACAACTTGATTTGCGTAGATTTGCCGGTTCCCTCACCCCCTTCGAAGGTGATGAATTTACCTTGCATTATTTGTCTCCCAATACCAGGTATTTTAAGTTAGCCATAAAACGACCGAAAACTCCCATTTTTTCAACACTTTCTCCGGCCACTAAGTTAATTTTACGGATATTTCCTTCCGGGTCACTCAGTTGAGCATAGCCGATAACCGCACCCTTTTCTATCGGAGCCTTAAGAGGTTCATCATATACTACTTTCATGGTATATTTATCTTTTTCATTCCGACGTATTGTTTCA
The DNA here is from genome assembly GCA_944392295.1 of uncultured Alphaproteobacteria bacterium. GTDB lineage: Bacteria > Pseudomonadota > Alphaproteobacteria > RF32 > CAG-239 > CAAFZY01. The sequence goes on along the minus strand of CALXWE010000001.1, from coordinate 179,392 downwards.
ATAACATCTTCGGGTACAACCATTTGTACACTTTTGGCTTTGCCATACCAAACCGGAACTTCGGCGATAACTTGTGAGGCTGTTAAAATTTGATAATTATCGAACTCTCTGAAACCGTAGTTCATTAAGCGTTCTGCTTCTTCGGAGCGTTCTTTGTTACTATTCATACCGGCCATTACTCCGATTAAGCGACGTCCATCTCTAGTTGCCGAGGCTGTTAAGCAAAAGCCTGCTTCTTCGGTATGCCCGGTTTTTAAGCCATCGGCGCCTTTCATGCTGTATAATAACGGGTTGCGATTGCCTTGCTTAATGTTGTTGTGAGTAAAATATTTTTCCGAGAAAATATGGTAATATTCAGGAAATTCTTTGATGATGCGATGTGCCAACAAGGCTAAATCTTCAGCCGACATTTTCTGGTCAGGATGCGGCAAGCCCGTTGAATTGGCAAAGCTGCTGTGCTTTAAGCCTATTCTTTCGGCAGTTTCGTTCATCAGAACCGCAAAATCTTCTTCCGTGCCGGAAATATTTTCAGCTGCAACAATGCAGGCATCGTTGCCGGATTGTACAATAATACCCTGCAATAGGTCTTCAACCGGGACTTTCTCACCGATTTTTAAAAACATGGTAGAACCGCCGCTGGCTGCGCCGCCTTTACGCCAAGCATTTTCGCTTACCGTAAATTTATCGTCCAAAGACAGTGAGCCATCACGCAATTTATCAAACAAAATGTATATGGTCATTAGCTTACTCATGGAAGCCGGTGCCATTTGTACGTCATGGTTTTTAGTATAAATATATGCTCCAGTATCATAATCCATTAAAATAGCATTGCGAGCCGCTGTATCAAAGGCATATGACTTTAAGCTTACGGTGCTTAAAAGAGCTGCTAATAAAAACATTTTACCATATTTCATTTGTTTAATCTCCTTATTCTCTTATAATTCTGGCATCATAAACGCCATAATTGCGAACTTTATTTAATGTAACTATTGCTTCTTGCTCATAGCTAAACGGACCGATACGAACACGATAAAAAACAGCGCCGCCTACCCAGGCTTCACTGATGGCAGCCTTGCCAAACTTTTGAAGCCGTGCACACAAGTCTTGAGCTAAATATTCTTGTGAAAACGATCCGGCCTGTACATAATATGTCAGGTCGCTATTAACAGACGGAGTATATTTAGGCATTGCCGGTATTAAATCTTCCGTTTCAACACTGGTGCCGAGCATTGCGGCTTTTAAGGCTTTACTTTCTTTGGCTAAAATTTCAACCCGTACTTTGGTTACTCCCTTGGTTTGGTAGCCTAAAAGCTGGGCGCCGCGTTTGGATATATCTATAATACGGTCTTTTACATATGGCCCGCGGTCATTTACTCTTAATACTAAAGAACGACCGTTTTCCAAGTTGGTAACTTTAACAATTGATGGTAATGGCAGTGTTCTGTGCGCCGCAGTTAAGGTGTTCATATCATAGCGTTCACCGTTGGCAGTTTTTTTGGCATGGAAATCATCACCATACCAGCTGGCCATACCGACTTCCGAATAGTTGTAATCTTCTTGCGGATAATACCACTGTCCCATAATTTTGTAGGGTTTACCTACCTTATATGTGCCGCCGTATTGCTTTATGGCGACAGCCTGAGCCTGAGGAGATAATCCGCTAAGTTCAGGTGTTCCGGTGCTTGAACACGCAAACAAGCTCCAGATAAGTGTAAACAATATCAGGTAATGTTTTATTTTGTAATCGTCCATAAATTCTGTCTTTTTTTATTAATTAAACATTATTGGTGATAATGTAGTATTTTTTTTTGTTATCGTCCAGTATCTTTTAACCCTTGTTGATATTGTGCGGCAGTAATTTTTTCGGCAATTTTTTACGTGGCTGCGGCGGAACCTTAAAGCCGGTCTTGGGGTTGTATTTTTTGATTTTGTTTAATAATTGATAGTCGGGATATCCGTCTTGATGCATTCCGGCTTTTTTCTGTATTTGCTTTACGGCTTCTTTGGTTTTAGGACCGAGTATACCGTCTTCTTTTAAATGGGTTTTTAAAACACGATTGGCAAAGTTTTGGATTAATTTAACATCTTTGTTGGTAAGGACATATTGTTGCACGCTTTTAACGGGTATATAGTTATGCGTACTATCAATATAATCGGCCAATATTCCTATTGCTAAGGCATAATTTTCGGAACGGTTCCATATCATAATCTTTTTAAAATTGCCAAAGACCATATAAGCTACGCCTTTGCGCCCGTCGGGAATAAGTATGGCTCCTTTTAATGTGGCATTCCATGCCAATTTATGACCATTAGGTTGTCTTACTCCGAGTTTATTCCACTGCTCCACGCTCTTGGTATTATTTATGCCGGTTTGAGTATAGTCAAAATTCCACGGCAAAATTACAGCTCCGCCCCATGGCTCGTTTGATTTCCAACCTAAACTATGCAGATAATTGGCCGCTGAGGCTATCGCGTCATCAAAAGAATCCCATATGTCAACTATTCCGTCACCGTCATAATCTACGCCGTAAGCATTATAAGTTGAAGGCATAAACTGGAAATGCCCCATGGCTCCCGCCCAAGAACCCATTAACTTTTCACCGCTTAAATTATAACGCTCCATAATTTGTAAAACGTTGTATAGCTCATTTTTAAAGAATGTCGAACGTCGATTTTTATAACTTAAATTGGTCAGACCATCAATGATGTGATATTTCCCCTTATTTTGACCGAAATTGGTTTCAATAGCCCAAAAAGCCACCAAATAATTTAGCAGAATACCATACTCTTCTTCAAGTTGCGGATATTGTTGCTTGATTTGTTTATAGTACTTACGCGCCTGATTAACTCGATACGGATTTACCAGACGGTTAATATATTCTTGTGAGGTTAAAATGAACTCTGTTTGTTCTTTATCTTTTTTAACAACTTCGGGAGCTTTATGATAATAAGTATTATCACCGTATGCCTTATCAATAGTGGCTTGACTTATGCCTTTATCGCGCATTTCTTGTTTTAGGTCGTCTAACCAGTCCAACCACTCTTGAGGAGCCTGCTCTTTAGCAAAAACGACGGAAGAGAATGAATATACTCCTACTAGCAATAGTATCATTATTTTTATAAATTTAAACATTGGCAATTCCGTCTAATTTCACACACTAATTAATTAGTAATATAATTAAAATCAACTTGCAATTTTTATAAACATTTTATACGCAATTATCGCCATTGAAACCATAATCTGTTACTATGCCGTTTTGTAATGTAAAGCTTGTTTTGCAATAGTATATCTGCGGTTGCTGTGATGTCCCGTATCCCGGACCGATACCCATAACCTCCGAGCTTAGCTCTTTGGCATATATTTTGCTTCTGTCCCATGCTGAGGCCTTGTATATCTTGGTGTATGATACAACATATGTTCCGGCATCTACGGAAAATTGCTCGTCAGGTGTGCCCCATCTCTTGAATAAAAGCCACTGTGGCTTACCCATCCACTGTGCAAGCTTTTGGTTGTATCCGTTATCGACCGTTGCGTTTACGCAACTGCAAAGAGCTATCATTAAAATTAAAACTATCTTTTTCATATTAAATAAGCTTAAGGTTAAACTTCTTACTCAAACGGGCAATATCGGTCGTACTGATTTGTATGTAAAATTCAGTTTCATCATCGTAGGATACGGTATTCAAAACTTCTGCATTGTCATAAAGCCAAGCTTGCAACTTACCGTCTTCGTTTTTTACTTTTAAATGCAACTTGCACTCTTTTGACGATAGCTTTTTATCTACCTCTTCCAACAACTTATCACAACCAAGACCGGTAATGACCGATGATAATATAATCGCTTTATTCGGGTTTGAAACCTTTTGAGCTAAATTTTTTATTTCCGGCTCACTTAATAAGTCTGTCTTATTTAACAATTCAATATAATTTTCTTTTTCTTCTATGTCTTTTAAACCTAGATTATGCAACACTTCGAGAACGTCTTTTCTTTGTAAATCGGTATCAATATTTGAAATATCTCTTACGTGGACAATAATATCAGCCTCTAAAACTTCCTCCAGTGTTGAACGAAAGGCCATTATTAATTCGTGCGGCAGATCAGAAATAAAGCCTACGGTATCTGAAAATATAACTTCTCTGCCGGAGTTAAGCTTGACTTTTCTTAAAGTGGGGTCAAGCGTGGCAAAAAGCATATCTTGCGCCATTACCGAACTTCCCGAAAGCCTGTTGAATAACGATGATTTTCCGGCATTGGTATAGCCCACCAAAGCAACTATCGGATACGGGACTTTGCGCCGATTACCTCGTTGCAGTTCTCGGGTATTTTTAACCTTTTCTAATTCTTTTTTGATTTTTAAGATTTTTTCATCAATTAAACGGCGGTCTAATTCTATTTGTTTTTCTCCGGGACCGCCTAGAAATCCGGCGCCGCCGCGCTGACGTTCCAAGTGGGTCCAGCTCCTTACTAAGCGCGAACGCTGATAGGTCAAATGAGCTAAACTTACTTGCAGTTTACCTTCATTGGTTTGAGCTCTTTCTCCGAAAATTTCCAAAATAAGAGCCGTCCGGTCTATTACTTTAACGTTTAAGGCTTGTTCAAGGTTTCTTTGTTGGACGGGAGTTAAAGATGCATCAACAATAACTAAAGAAACATTGCTTTCTTCAATCTCGTCTTTCAGCTCATTTATAAAAGTATTGCTAAAAAAGGTTGCAGGCTTTATATCTCGCAATTTGGGAGTTTGCGTAAACACCACATTCAAACTTATAGCCTCAGACAAACCAACAGCTTCAGCCAATCGGCTTTCTGCAGACATTAATTTTTTTTGGCTCACGACAAAAGGACAAACTACACAAGCGTCGGTTTGACCTTTTTTGCTTAAGTTTGACAATGCTTAGTCTTCTACAACATCAACCGCGGTGCTCGGCATAATAGTCGATACGGCGTGTTTGTATACTAACTGGGTATGTCCGTCGCGGCGCAAAAGGAGAGAACTCTCATCAAACCACGTAATAACGCCCTGTAATTTAACACCGTTGATTAAGAATACGGTTACAGCTATTTTGTTTTCTTTGATATCATTTAAAAAATCATTTTGTGCATTCTTTGTCATTTAATAATATCCTTTATAGATTATTGTTTTTACCTGTTTAAAATAAGCACAATCTTATAAATAGTAAAGCTTTGATTTTTTTACAAGGGGATAACTTAGCTTATTTACTCTTGTTCTTCTCTTGAATTTCTGTATTTTTCAAGCTTTTTTAACAGCATATTTCTTTTTAAACGGCTTAATCTATCGATATATAAAATGCCGTCAAGATGGTCTATTTCGTGTTGCAAAACTACTGCCGGATAATCGGTTGCCTCAATTTCTTGTTCTTTACCGTCATAATCTAAATATCTTACCTTGATGCTTTCATATCTTTCAACTTCGGCACTTTGACCGGGAATGGATAAACAACCTTCGCAGAACAGTATCTTCTCTTCGGATTTATAAATTATTTCCGGGTTGATTAAATACATCGGACGACCGGGCTTATAGTTACCGTCTTCATCACGCTGTTCGGTGTCTATGACTATGATGCGCTTAGACACGCCAACTTGCGGAGCGGCAAGCCCTACTCCTTTGTCGGCATACATCGTTTCTAACATATCATCCAAGAGCTTACGGATTTCATCATCAACTTTTGTAACCCTTTCAGCTTTTTTATGTAATATCGGATGCGGATATTCGTACAACTTTAGTTTGCTCATAGCCCTCTCCTTTTTATTATCCTCTTATGGCATGAGCTATTTGATCAAGCAAGGCATTTACCATTTTAGGTTCATTTTTGCTATAAAAAGCGTAGGCTAAATCGACATATTCCTGTATTAAAACTTTGGTATCAACATCTAAAGTATTGCTTAGTTCGTAAACCGCGCACAACAGCAATGCTTGCATTGTGCCATCCATACGGTCTAAGGTCCAATCACTCTTTAAATAGTGTGATAATGATTTTTCCAAGTCTTGCTTTTTGGCATGCACGCCTCTGACCAAATGTTCAAAATACTCTTTATCTATCGGCGAAAGCTCTATTAACTCTTCGCTCTCGGTTACACTGTCTTCTTCTATAACGTAGCGTCCGACTTTGCCTTCGGTAAAATCTTTTATAACTTCATCTACCGGAAGTTGACCGTAGGCTATCATATATGTAGCTTGTACGGCAGCTAAACGAGCTCCCGATTTACGACGTATTTTTCTTGATACAAATTTAGTCATTTTTGTTTTCCTCTAAAGTTTCCGTTGCCGGTTTTGCCAATTTATCTATGGTGTCTACAAAGTCTTCAAAATCTTTAATTTCCTTAAAATCTTTGTAAACCGAAGCAAACCTTATGTAAGCTATGTTGTCAAGACGAGATAATGCATCCATTACTGCCTCTCCGATAGCTTCCGTTGAAATTTCACTTTCTCCCGAGCTTTCAAAACGGCGTTGAATGGAGTTAACTATTTTTTCAACCCGTTCGGCGGAAATCGGGCGTTTGCGTACTGCCAGTTCTATGGAGCGATACAGCTTATCACGATCAAAAAAAGTTCGCTCGCCGTTCTTTTTTATCACAATTAATTCGCGTAACTGCACGCGCTCAAAAGTGGTAAAGCGCGAGCCGCACTCCGGGCATTCGCGACGACGGCGGATTGCCGTATCATCGTCGGTATTGCGCGAATCTTTTACTACCGTATCATCACAGCCGCAAAACGGACATTTCATTTTTATTTTCCTTTTTCTTTCAATTCTTCCGTAACTTGGTACAGCTTGGAAGAGTATCTGGCCCCTTTTATAAGGACAATATCTCCTTTTTGCAAGAGTTTATTTAATAAAAACTCACTTACGCCCTCTTTACTCTCAAAGTAATAACTCTCTTTGCTCGGAGGTAACTGATTGAGCATATCTTTCATCTCAGGGCAAACACCGATAACTATATTGATAGAGCTTGAGGCTACACACTTACCTATCTCTATATGTTTTGCTAATGATAAATCACCCAATTCCGCCATTTTTCCCAACACGGCTATTTTACGACCCGAGGTTTTCATCTTATCCAAAGACTGTAAAGCCAGTTTCATGGCTTCGGGTTGGCCGGAATAGCTGTCGTCAATTAAAGTATATTCGCCCTTGTTTTGCGGCAGCTTCAATTGATAGCGCTTGCCTCTGCCTTCCAAGGCTCCGAAATCCTTTATAAAACTTGCCGCTTTTTTCTCATCAAGCCCGAGAGCTTTTACAACCTTTAATACTGCCCAGGCGTTGTATACGTACTGTTCGCCCTCTTCTTGCGTCGTAAAATCGGTATCAGGAAGATAGTCTTTACCAAATTTTTCTATATGTAGAGTATGCTGTTTTGCCTGTTTTTCCAAAATGTTGGCAAAATTGGTGTCGGCATTAATTACGGCGATGCCGTTTTTATTTAACCCCTCAAAAATCTCCGCCTTAGCGTAAGCTATTTCTTCAAAGCTGTTAAAAAATTCGATATGCATCGGATAAACATTGGTTATTAAGGCAATATCCGGTTTAACATACGAGGTAAGTCTTGCAATTTCGCCTTTGGCACTCATGCCCATTTCAATAACGGCATAATCAGCGCTCATATCTATATTACATAAGCTTTCGGGAACGCCTACAAAATTATTATGATTACCGGGAGTAGCATAAACCCTGCCAAAATGCGAGAGTATAAACTTAAGCTCTTCTTTGGTGGTGGTTTTTCCGGCACTGCCGGTTAAACCTATAACTTTACCCTTAAATAAAGAACGATTATAGGCTCCGAGTTTGCCGTAAGCCTCCAGCGTATCGGCAACCACGATTTGTTTTTCCGAAGGAATATCTTTGATACGATGACTGACTATTACCAAAGGACAGCCGTTATCGATTACCGATTTAACAAAATCGTGTCCATCGAATTTTTCGCCTTTAATAGCTATAAATACATCTTTAACACCGCATTTGCGGCTATCGGTGGAAACAGAATCTATTTCCACCGATGCTACTTTTGAGTCCGAGCCGGTAATTTCGGCTATCTTTAATGAATTAAGCGATTGCATTATTTATTGCCTTGCATATCCTTTAAATCAGGGCTGGCTTTTACATAATTTTCAACCATAATGGCTGATTTTTTAGGTGTAACCACACACCCTGGACCGCCTACGCAGCCGCCTTCACAGCACATTACTTCAATTAAATTGTACTCACCTGCACTCTTTTTGGCAGCGTACATCTTTAACTTACGGAAGGCTTCTTTATTTAAGCCGTCAATAGCTTCGCGCTTGCATTCCATCTTATCTCCGACAATATGAGCTACCGCTCCGGCTACGCCGCCGGTTACCGGATAAATACGGCCTTGTGCCGATGAGACGTGTTCAAAACTTGCTGCTTCGCATGCGGCAACGTTAATGCCCGAACCTGCCAAAATTGCCGATATTTCTTCAAACACCAAAACATAATCGACATTCGGATCTCTTTCAGCTTCAATACGTTTTGCCAAACAAGGTCCAACAAATACCGTAATACAATCAGGCATTTTATTTTTAACAATTTCGGCAATGTAATACATTGGCGTTTTGGTGCTTGATACGTAGTGAGCTAATTCCGGAACTAAAGTTTCGGTCGACTTAAACCATGCCGAACAGCAAGAAGTAGTCATAAACGGCTCTCCCTGCTCCATACGTTCAATAAACTCTGCAGCCTCTTTCATGGTGGTAACATCGGCTCCTTCGGCAACTTCGACCACTTCGGCAAAGCCGATTTGCTTTAAGGCTGTTATTACTTTACCGATATCATTGCCAAACTGACCAACAATAGCTGGGGCCAACATGGCGACAACTTTTTTACCGGAAGTTTTAATTTGATTTAACACATCTATCATTTGTGAATTATAAACGATAGCTCCGAACGGACAGGATACCAAACATTTACCACAGGATACACATTTGTTGTAATCAATGTGTTCAAAGCCGTTTTCATCTTTGCTGATAGCTCCTACCGGACAAGCATCTTCGCACGGGACCGGAGCTTTGTTAATGGCTCCGTACGGGCAAACATTGGCACACATTCCGCATTTTATACAGTTTTCTTGATGAATAAAGGCTTTATCTTCTACAGTAATGGTCTTTTTGGGGCAGTTTACCTCACATGGACGAGCTACACATCCACGGCACATATCCGTTACCGTAAAGCATGTTTTTTTACAAGCCGCACAAGCTGACGGTAAAACCGATACTGTAGCGGTTGGTGCTGATTTTCTTTTTAAGGCTTCTTGAGTGAAATCGGCAAGAGAACGCGTCAAATCTTCGTTTTCAGGGGTAAAGCCCAGTACCGAAACAATTTGTTCTTTTAAAACTTGTCTGTCTTTGGCAACAGAACCGCGCAGAGGCTTTTTATCATCTGCGGCAATGACGGTGGGTAAGCCTTCAATATCGGCAAAATTATTTTGTAAAAAGCTTTGAGCTACTTTGGTTAGCACTTCGGCACGTAGCGTGGCAACGTTATTTTTGGCTGTCAGCATTTGTTATCATACCTTTCCGTTAAATATTAAATTTTTTTCTTTTATAACAATTAATCTTTAAAAAAGCAAGCGGTTTTAGCCTTTATACGGCAAAGGCGGCTCCTAAAAATTCAAGAACCGCTTTTTGCCGCTTAACTCGTTATTTTTCCGAAATAAATATTCTACCGTCTTTTATCTTGCATTTGCCACCTAAAGGAATGGTTGCTATGGGCGTAGTATGTCCCATATCTATATTGGCAATAATCGGCATATTTTTCAATTCCGGCTTATCTAAAATAAACTCTAAAGCGGCTCTGTCAACTTTAGATGCTTTTTGAAAACGACCGATAACCAGTCCTTTAACGTTTACAAAATCATCTTGATTCAGCAAGGCCTGCAAATTACGTTCAAAATGAACCAAATGACTTTCTTCATCATCTTCAATAAACAATATCGTGTTTTTTTCAAACTGCGGACGATATTTTGTTCCTAAATGCAAATTAAAGGTGCACAAGTTACCGCCGATAATCGTGCCTTCGGCCTCACCTTCTCTTATTTGCCACCAACCTTCGTTTTTAATAAATTCACGCTTTTCTTGATTGATATACCAGGCATCATCAGACCATTCATCGGAAGCCTTTAACTCAAATTTATCATTTTCAAACAATATATTATGAGCATTACTTAAAGTATAATCACAACCTTTTAACATACCCAGCGAGCTGTAATGCGGACCATAATAAGTTACCATTTTGGTTTGGGCATAAATGGCGGCATGTAAGGCGGTAATATCCGAAAAGCCGGAAAAGATTTTCGGGTTTTTAGCAATTAAATCATAATCCAAATGTTTTGCCAGTTGATTGGAGTTGAAACCGCCGATGACCGTGAAAATACCTTTTACCGATTTGTCGGCAAAGGCGGTGTGAATATCTTCTACCCTTTTGGCTACGGATGCAGAACCTTCCATGTCAAAATTTTCATCGGTAGTATTGGGGGCAAAAACTACTTCCAAACCCCAATTTTTTAAACGCTCTTCGGCAATTTGGCGACAATCGGCTCCTAGCAGTTTTAAGCCTCTTGACGGGGCTATTATCATAACTTTATCGCTTTTTTTTAATTTTGCTGGTACTATTGACATTGCTCTTCCTCCTTGTTGGCATTTATGTCATTGTTTTCTTGATATATATGCAAAAACGTAACCGGCTTAATATCGGTTGCTTTATAAACCCTTTTACGTATCTGTCCTCGGATAAAATCTTTACAAGAATTATCAAGCCCGCCACGCTCGGCTAAACGAGCCTCAATTAACGGTATAACCGCATTTTTTATCTCTTCGCTTAACGCTTCCCAATCTTCTTGAGCCAAAATGTCTATCGAGGATATTTCTAAATCGGCAACTCTATTATCCGCAGAAATAACGCAGCTTATAAATAAACTGCAATTATATGCTATACGACGCCGATTTTTGATTAAATCGGACGATAATGATACCGAGCGTCCTCGGTCAACACCCATAATGTCGGAAAAGACTTCCTCTTCTTTTACTATCTTACCGTCTTTTAACCAAAATAAATCACCGTTTTGACCGGAACATACATCCTTAACTCCACACTTTAGAGCAAACCTTTTATGCTCTCTGATAAATCGTTTATCACCGTGAACCGGAAAGACTATCTCTGGCTTTAAGATTTTATACATCTTCTTTAGCTCTTCTTTAGACGGATGTCCGGAAGTATGAACCGGTGCCGTTTCTTCGGTAATTACAGTTACGCCTAAATCCATCATTTTTTCTTGCATCTTTTCAATTTTTTCTTCATTGCCGGGAATAATTTTTGATGAAAAAATTATGGTGTCATCAGAGCTTAATTTAACATATTTACTCTCACCTTTGGCTATTACACTTAAAGCACTGCGATAATTGGCTTGGGAACCGGTGCAAATATACATGGCTTTATCTGAAGTTATGCCTTGAACTTCTTCAGGAGTATGAACCGGCGGTAAATCGGCAAAGTATCCGCATTCTTTGGCAATCCTGATATTGGTAAGTAGACTTTTTCCCAATAAAACCGGCGTGCGTCCAGCTTTTTGTGCTGCTAGCACTAAACTTTCCAAACGCATTAAGTTTGAAGCAAAGCAAGTTACTATCAATCCTCCTTTAATACTCGGTATCAATTCTTCCAAATTTTTACGAATTTCTGATTCGCTGGGTTGAATTTTATCCAACATAACGTTTGTCGAGTCACAGACAAACATCGTAATTCCATCTTTACCTGCCCGTTTTAAAGCCTTTGTCCCTGTCGGCAGCATAGCAAGCCTGCCATCATCAAAACGCCAGTCCGTAGCATGGAAAATGTTGCCGTATTCGGTTTTAATAAATAAACCGCAGGTTTCAGGTACAGAATGAACAAGCGCTACAAACTCAACCTTAAATTCTTCTAAATCCACCCTATCTCCCGGCTTTACCTCTTTAATAGGAACAATGTTTTCCATCTTATATTCTTTTAAACGTTCTCTTATAAGTCCGGAGCTAAAAGCCGTTGCATATACAGGCGCTTGCAAAGACGGCCAAACCTGAGCGATTGCGCCCATATGGTCTTCGTGAGCATGGGTGATGAAAATGCCCTCAATTTTATCCTTAAAATCTTCTAAAAAAGCCGGAGATGCATAGCACATGTCCATTCCCGGATAATCATCATTTAAAAATCCGTAGCCCGTATCTACCACAATCCATTTACCATTGGTACCGTATGCGTACATATTCATACCAATCTCATCAGCCCCGCCTAATGGCAAAAAATATATTCCATCTTTTTGCAACTTATTTTTCCTCTTCTTGTTTTATTCCGAAGACATCTCCGACCAGAACCTTTATATCTTGACCTTCTTGCTCAAGCAGCAGGCATCCATTATCATCAATGCCCTTAAATACACCTTCCGTACTTTTATTATCTTGTCTAATCATTATTTTTTTATCTAATTTGAAGGCGTTGTCAAGCCATGCCTGGCGTAAATTACAAAATCCGTTGTCCTGATAATCTGTCATTATATCGTCCCAGATTCTGACAAACCTTTTAAACGCTTCCAAACGGTTAGTGTTTGCTCCTAAATAGTTTAGACCTGTCGTAGCATATCCCGCTTGACAGGGCTCAGGATGAGCTACAATATTAACACCTATTCCCATAATCCAAAAATCATTCGGTCCTTTTTCAAATAATATGCCGGATATTTTAGCTCCATCGACCAAAACATCATTTGGCCATTTTACCTCAACTTTAACCTCGGGGCAAAAAGATTGCACCAATCTTAATATAGCAAGACCGCTTAAAATAACTACCTGACCTATTTGATGAGACGGCATCGGAAAGGAAAATGACATAAATAAATTATCTTTATATCCTATCCAGCTGCGCCCTCTCCTACCTCTTCCTTTGTTTTGCTCACGCGCTGTTACTACACACGGTAGGTGCAACTCACAGCTTAATGTATATGCTTCGTCGTTAGTGCTTCCGGTAGCTTCCACATCTTTCCATATCCATGAACCAATTTGTTTCATAATTATTATTCTCCGTAAAACAATACCGCATTAATGCCATCATATACTTTGTTGGGGTATAACATAATAAAAATCAAGATTCCGACACTTAACAAAACAACTTCATATACACTGTAGTCAACTCGGTCGAAATTGGTACTCTTGTCGGTAAAAAATATGGCGCGGCATACGTGCATAAAAGCCGGAATAAGTACAACCGTACAAAGCATCACAATACAGCTTAATAGTACTTTGTTTTCTGCCATATTTGACGTTAATAAATTCCATAATGACAAAAAGCCTGGAAATGGGACAATCATCATTAATGAGCAAGAGAGAACAAATAATATCAGCGCCAATAATGGTCGTGATTTAAAAAAGCCATGCATGGTATTAAGATTGCTTAAGTATTCGCCGTTACTCTTTAGTCCGTAAAACAAGCCATAAATTCCGGTTATACCTATTATATAAATTAATAAGTAAAAAGTTCCGTTGGTAACGGCTTGAGTATTAAACGGTGAAAATATCAATAAGATAATTCCGGCATTGTAAATTGATGATGATGAAAAGATTTTACGTAAATTGCGCGTTGTGTTGACCCCTATAGCTCCGATAACAAGAGATACGATGGCGCATAAAATGTATACTTTTTCAAGTTGTGGCAATAAATCGGGTAATAAAATTGTGTTTATTTTAATAAACATACCCCATATTGCAGCCAAGGGAACAAAGCCAAAGTAAGCAGAAACAGGTAAGATAGAAGGACCGATAGTGTCGGAAAGCCAAAAATGTAAAGGAGCCACTCCCAACATAAACATAAATACCAGTACCAGTCCGGAAGCTATAATTAATTTTTCCGGAGCGGATAGATTAACTAGAATCTGCGATACTTGTGTATATTCAAGATGTTGAGGATATAAAATCCATACCGCAGCTCCAATCAGTATAACAAAAACTCCTATGCTGGCAGCATATCTTCCACTTATGTTATGAAATTCTTCATTATCTTGGCTAAAGCGTAATAACATATATTGCAATATGATTATGAGCAATAAAGCTATGGCCGTAATTGCGATATTGTTACTCGTTATGAGCTTGTTGTAGCAAAATAATAATAAAAGTGCTTGTACACAGAATCGACAAGATGGTAAATTCTCTGTTGTAAACCACTTAATTGATAAAAGTAGCCATACATAAAAAGCTAAAGATGTTGCCAGCAGAAATGTTAAATTATAGATGTCTGTCTTGAAAAATTGCGGAAACAACTCCTTATCATAGCCCCACACTTCCAAGGCAATACTGATTATGATAAAATATTTAGATATGCTAAAGCAATCTTTTGCCGATTTATCGCTCCAGTAATAATGAAACAATAAAGCTACAATTCCTATCGGTAAGCAAAGCTCTTTAATAAGGCATAAAAAAGTTTCCATTGTCGCTCCTTAGTATACAAACCATAATGGCTTGATAAACGATAAAAATAAAATTACGGCAACCATCAGAGATGCACCAAACTGAAAAACATCAATATCGGATAATTTGTTATTACCACTTAAAAATAAGCATGACTTATCTTTAAGAATATACAAACTTTGCAGCAAAAATATAGCCGCCAAAAGTATGGTAAGTACGGCCACTGTGCCAATAAAAATGTTAGACATTAAAATTTGCGATAAAATAATAAAGTTATTCCAAAACAGTCCTGAAACCGGAAAGCCTACGGCAGCCAAAATAAGCAACACATAAGCAAGCGAAGCTTTCGGCAATACGCATAATATTCCTCCAAGTGCTCCGCCGCTTTTTAGGCTTTCTCGTTCAAGATGAAATGTTATCATAGCTAAAGCCGATGTAACTAATAAGAATGCAAATAACGAATAGGCTAAATTACGTTGCAAAATATCTGTGGGTGAAAAGACACCCAGAAGATACAGTAAATAATATATAAAATTGTAAGAAAACAGTTTTTCACGTATACTGACAGAACTATAGGCTCTAAAAGCCGAATATAACATGGTTACTACACACAATATGGCAAAAACCGGTGTCAAAGATGAAATTTGTTCAGGAATCGAGGCCGGCCAAAATCTTATAAAGCCAAACAGTCCAGATATCGGCAATATATTAGTGCAAATGAAAGTTAAAGGATTACGAACAGTTATGGTTGCCGAACTTATCCAATAGTGGAACGGCCAGACTGGAATGCGGAACATAAAGGCTATAAAAATACCGCTCCATATCCAAATGCCTCGTTCACCATTTAGGTGAATATCTGCGATTTCGTTTATAGGGAGGCTTGTATGTCGATAATTGTAAAGAGCCGTAACCGATAATAACAACATCATGGCGCCTAACCCGTTATACATAAAAAAGCGCCCAGCTATTCGTGAATTTTTTCCAAGACCTATTTGCATAAACAAAGGAATAAACATTAATACAAAAAACGCCAAAAATGTAAATAAATCAACAGCTGATAACAGCCCAGAACAGCTAAATAAAAATAGCAGCGCAAAACAGATAAGCGATTTTTGATTTGTTGGCTCATTTTTAATGCTTAATATACCGATTAATATTGCAAAATGTATACCAAGCATCAACATCAATGATAGGACGTCTACTCCAAATATAACATTTGTTTTCGGCGATATCTGCCACATATGATTGCTTACGGCCTGTACAGAATCCGTATTTAAATCAAGATAGGAAAACAACATAAGAATTAAAAAGATATTAAACACTATACTCCACAAGGCAACAAGTGCGGCATTGTCAGATTTTGAGGGGCTTTCATCTTTAGATATGGATACAAAAAGACAGCCTAAAAGAGGCAAAAATATGATAATTAACAGTAAATTTTGCAGCATTTTAGAATTGTCCTTCCAATAAAAACCAAAACATAATCATTAATGAAATTAAAATCCATGCCGTATACCTGATAAAGCCCATTCTGCTTAATTGTCGAAAAATGCGAATAATAAATCCGCTTACGGCATTAACAAAACTGCGCAGCGTTTTTTCAAAGAACATAAAATCGACAAATAAAGTTAAGGTTTTACCGGTTATTCTGAGTGGATTAAATAAAATAAGATTGTAGAGCTTTGGGAAAAAGTCAATTTGTTGCAATTTTTCATAGCCGGCGACATTTTTAAAGATAAAACGCATTGGAAATAAAAATATTAAAAATACCGACACGCTGAGAATAGCGACTATCCAGTATGTATAATAGTTATGATATATCACCACGCTTGCCAAAAAAGCTGACAGACTTAAAATTACTAACGGACGCTTATCATAAAGTGAGGTATATAACTGCTGCCTAACAGTTTGAAACAATTGATTGAAAGTATGGGCAGCGCTAAATAAAAACAGGCTCATAAAGCCTAAAATATAATACTGATTATTGTTGTCGTAAAATGAAAACAATTCCATGCTAAAAGCCACCGTAATCAGTACCCAGATAATCGCTATTATGTATAGAGGGGCAATATTCATACCTTTAAACTTACTACTTAGAGAGGTTTCGCGAGCTGAATAATAGTGCATATAATAAAGGCATATATTAAATAGGAAAGCCAGTACCAGCAATGCTGAAAAATGAGTATTCCACGTAAAAGATACCGGTTCTGCTATTTTGGTAATAATTGACAGGAGCATCATATTAAGGTACACCGACTTTGATTTTAAGCCGTTGATTAATACCAACCCGATTCCTCCCCATATTAAGCTGAGTGATATAAAAACATTCATAAATGCATCAAAATAAGCAAAATGATGCAAAAATGCCGAAAGTTTAACCAGTGAAATAATAGCAACAATCGGAGACGATAAGTAAAAAATTAAGATAAGACGATGAAATTTGGTACTGGTTAAGTCAAGCAAATAAGTATGAAAAATGAAAAATCCTAGTTTTATAGACAAGCTGATTAAGATTAGAATCGCTGCAAAATTTTGATAAGGGACCGAGACTATGTTAAAGCTTTCAAGATTAAGACTAACAGAATTCCCTCTTAAAAGGGCAAAAACTAAAAACAATCCCATATCGGCTATAAGGTTGTATATTGCATAACCACGGCTGGCATTAACATCTTTAATAAGTAGTTGGCTTATAATATCCGTCATAAAGACAAAGGTTGTCATTTGAATAAAATTTTCAGCAGTTATTAGCATAATAAGGCAAACAAAATTTAAGCAAATATAGATACTTAAGTTTTTTTTATGACTTTCGTATTTAAAAAACAAATTATTAAACATTGCCATAAGGCTAATAACAAAAAACGGGAATATCATCTGATAGTTTTTTAGACTCGAGTTAATATTGAGGCGAATGTCGCCACTTCGAGAGCTATCCCACAAGACGGCAAATGTACTTTCTTGTCCGATTATCCAAGAATTAACAAAACCATAAAAATACAAAGCAAACAGAATCGTAAAAATTCCGCTGATAATTGTATCGTGGCTGTTCTTAGTTTTTAGCATAAACAGAAAACTCAACAGACTCAGATACATAACAACTTGAGATATCATATATTTATACCATTTTAACAAAAAAGGGCTAAACAGCCCTTTAAATTAAGATTTAACTGAAACTTTTAATCCATCAAGGCCTTAACGTCTTTTACGATTCTGACCGGAACTTTATATTCACGAATAACCTCATCATCATCTATTTCAACGATTTGCATAGAAGTTACTGATTTTAGGGCACTTCTGGCTCCTTCAACTATATCATCAAAATAGACGGTACTTTCATGGCTACGGTAAAGGAGTGCATATTGAGAACCATCATATACAAACAGTGGATTTTCAGCTCCGCCGCTGCGTTGTTGCAAAATAATTAAAATTTCGCCTTTATCATTTTGTAAAATATCATATCTGCTTTTATTATTCATATTTGCCTGATTTTCAGCCATTTTCGACCTCATAATTAATTACATTAATGTGTTATTTGTTGATAAGTTAGCATATAATTATTAATAAATAAACAGCAAAATCACTTTTTTTAACTTTTTTTATTTTTTTTGTTGACACGTGATTTTTTATAATCTATATACTAGCACATCGCGTGAGGGCTCGTAGCTCAGTCGGTAGAGCATTTGACTTTTAATCAAAGGGTCATGGGTTCGAATCCCGTCGGGCTCACCAATAAAAAACCTTTCCTTTGTGGAAAGGTTTTTTGTGTTTAAAACCCGTGTGGGATTTGAAGCCATGGAAATGGGTTCGACTACCAGCGAAAGGCGGATGAAAAGACGCCGGTCGGCTTTGCCGATGAGCGTCAGTGAATGGAGCGCAAGCGGAATAATCCCGCCAAAGCTCACCAATAAAAAACCTTTCCTTTGTGGAAAGTTTTTTTGTGTTTAAAGCCTTTGATACAAAATCTGCCTTTTCTAAAGGGTGATTGACAAGCTTTAATGTCAATTATAAACTGCTGGCAATTAAAAATTATTGTTAAATAAAAGAGGACCCAGTCAAATAAGCCTCTCAAAATATTCCGGTTATGATTATGAGTGCTATTATAATTATCGTTTTTGTAGTAATTGCACTTTTAGCGTACTGCTTGGTTGTCTTTTTTATGCTAAGGCGTATCAAAGAAAAGCGAAATGAGTTATCATATAAGGAAGGTGTTTATACCGGTCCGGCAGGAGAACCTCTTTGGAATGGTACCTTGCCCCAAAAAGCAGATGACTATGTAACCCCACGCTATGTCTACGAAAATATGGTTGAAAGCACTGAATTCTTGCCGGAAAACGGAAGAATTATCGGTTATCGCATCAGTCCGACCTTGGTTATTCATAGCCGTATTATAGATCAAGTGAACCCTCCTACTCTAACAGCATATATGGCTCGTTTGGGAGGTAAATTACTTGAAGTTCCTGATGCCGTGTGTCTACAAAAAAACTGGGAAGCTGTTTCTGCTTTGCGTGAAAAATCAGGCGACGCTTCTCTTAAAGCACAATGGTTTTGGGCTACAAAAAACGGAGTTGCTGTTGCAATTCATTACAAAGATGACTTGTGCGCAGATGCCGGCGGATATAGCCGCGTTTGGCATACTCTTATCCTAAAACGATAATTATACTAAAGCGGTAAGTCGTCTAACTTACCTCTTTAGTCTTTTAAATCTTCATTATTTCCTAAGCGTGACCGGTACGCATTATCATGCGGCTTAAATCTATGTTAGCCTCATCCATGGCCTTTTCCCACTTAAATTCATCGGGCGTATTAAATATCAAATCCTTATCCGACGGAACTACCAACCATCTGTTATCCATTAACTCATACTCTAACTGCTTGGGTTCCCATCCGGCGTAGCCTAAAGCTATTAAATTTTCTTTTGGTCCTTGACCTTGCGCTATATCATTTAAAATATCCAAAGTTGAAGAAATAGCCACGTTACTATCTATCTTGAACGTTCCGGGCTTGGAATATTCGGTGCTATGTAATACAAACCCTCTTATCTTTTCCAAAGGTCCACCCTGATATAAAAACATATTACCAAGCTCAGCTTTCGGTTCTACCGATAACGGTACAGCTAAATCAAAAAAAGATATATCATTAAGCTTTTTATTGATAACAAAACCCATGGCTCCGTCGGCTCCGTGTGAGCAGACATAAATAACGCTCTTTTCAAAACGCTCATCGTCCATATCCGGCATCGCTATTAAAAATTTGCCTGTCAAAAATTTGTTATCGTAAAGTTCCATTTGCTGTATATATCCTAAAATTATATTTGTCTCTTCAACTTATTTAGTGTACCATAATTTCGTCGTAAATAAAACATTTTTTGTTAGTTAAATGCTGTCTATAATCAGATATATAGTTTTTTTAATTTTCTGTGTCAATGCTTCGACCGCTTTTGCTTCCGAAGTTGTTGCCGATATTGAAAAAACTCCTCAATATATGATGCCCGTTACCGGACGCCTCGATTTGCCGCACCCAGCCAGTATGCGCGACTTTGTTATGAAAAACAGCGACGATTTTATTGGCAGACTATTATTACTCGGAAAATATTTTGATGAAAAATATCCCGGAGATCTCATAGAAGGTGATTTTTCCGACGATGTTGCCTTGATTTTTCCCGAATTATCACCGCAAGAGGTCTATGACAGAACAAAACTAATTCGTCGGATGGTTGTTTTTTATCGCTGGGGAGTTGAAAAATATACTGATATTAAAGCCTCATTTTTGGCGCCTAAAGAACCTCCTTTGTTCTTGGAAGCTGATGATTTTGACCAGCCGCAAAACTACCGATATATTGAACCTCAAGCACAACATTTTGTCCTTGTTCAAGATTTTAAAAAAGCCCTCACCTATGGTTCAAATCCTAAAGATGTTGAAGCTCGTGAGGCTTATCAGCAACGTTTAATCGATGCTAAAGGCAGTAAAACCGCTTTTGAAAAATTTAAATCAATGATTGGCAAAATAGAATTTTCTAAAATTCCGTTTTACGGCGTTTCTCTGCCGAGCCCGTTTGTCGGAAATGCCGGTATCGGCAAATGGCAAAGTCAAAACGGTTTTAAAGTTCGTGTTATTGCCGATACCGCTACCATTAAAGATGTTTCGGAAATTATGGCGGCCGTACACGTTATTATCCCTAATCATCGTTTTATTTTGGCCGGAAATCTCTCTGATGAGCTTTCTAAACCGGATATAAAGCTTGCTGATACGTTTAACGTTAAAGATTATCAGGTTCTCTACCCGTTACCTATTAAAGTGGCAAGCGAAGAAATGATTGCTGCTTATGCCGGTGATTTAGCTTTCCCGATTAAAATAACTACCATCGATCCTACTAAGCCCGTAGCGTTTAAAGCCGACTTTACTTTCCAAAACTGCTCGCCGCAAATGATGTGCCAAAAACAAACCATAACTTCGGATATTTTTATCAAGAATGCTGCCGACAATGCTTTTTCAAGTATGCAAAATTTTGTAAAACAAAGCTTTTACAACTTACCTAAAAATCATTCTAAATACCTTAGTCTCTACAAAACAAATTTAATACTTAACAAAGACGGCTCGGTTGAACGTTTGCTGTTTGTGTTTGATTTTAAAGGAAAAATAGATAACTTTGCGCTGTTTTTGGAAAGCAATACTCTTGTACGTTTTGCCAACCCTAAAATTGCCATTAATGACGGAAAAATCTATGCTTCCGTTGCCACTCTTAATAATAATCTTTATCCATCAAGCGAACTTACTCTCACGGCAAGGCTTAATGATTATACCAGCCTCAGAACGCAAATAAATCTTAAACAATCAAATACCGTTAGGGATGATAAAAATTCATTACCGTTATTTTCCTCATTAATTTCCGGCTTACTGTTTGTTATATTTCCTCTGGGGTTTGCCGTTTTTAGCTTTACCGTTTTAAAATTCGGGACTTCTAAATCTGCCGAAAAATTTTATTTTATGCTGGCTCTTGGTGTATTTGTCATATTTAACACCCTGTTTCTCACCATTAAATATTTTGATGTCAGCCATATTATATTTGGTCAGTTCTATTCAAACTCGGCGTTCTTAACCTTTATTATCTTACTTATGCTTACCTTAACGGCAGCTCTTAAATATCAAAATTTACAACTTAAATCGCTTAATTTAAGCATAAAAGCCGCCGTAATGTCCGTTATAATTACCGTAATGTTTATTATTTCCGGCGTGCCTTTCTTACCGAAGTTATATCACTTTATAACTTCTACAGAAATTACAAGTGCCTTATTTGTTCTTAACTACTTATCTTTGGGAGTGGCTCTGCCGTACTTGCTTATCGCCGTATGGATAAAATATTCTGCCGCAACGGACCTAAACAGCAACGTCAAGCGTTTTTTATATGTGTTTGGAATGTTTTGCTTACTGATTGCCTTAGCTTGGCTGTTTGTAACTGTCTTTATTCAAGCTCAATTATGGCACTTTATAAAGTTTACGGTTATACTCTTGCTGGCTTGGCTTGTATTAAAGTATCTGTTTAGCTTTGTATACGCTCTGCATCAAACAGATTTACCGGAATATCAAAAACAAATTACCGAAAAAATAATATGCCTATTAGCTGTATTAACTTTATGTGTATGCGCATATTTTAACCGTGCAGTATTTTATAATCACTCTTCACAAACTTTTACCTACGATGCTATTCATCAAAAAATTACTGACGGAAAAACCGTAATCGTCGGCATTACGACACCGTGGTGTATTGTTTGCAAGATAAACAACCAAATAGCTTTAAGCCGGCAAAATCTTACTCGTTGGCAACAGATTTATAATTTAGAATATATCCAGCTTAACGCAGCGCAAAATTCAAAATGGCTTGCTAATTATATGCAAGAGTTTGAAACCTATGAACTACCGATGTATATAATGTATAATTTAAATTTGGAAAACGGTCTGCTCTTACCGAAGTTTATCAACGACACCGATATTGAGCAGACCTTGGACAGTTTTAAAATCTAATCTTTGTTAGTTGTTTTATTATCGGAAGTTTCTTCATCTTCCGTGGTAAAAATATGGTATAGCGCCTTGCGGTATATCCAGATGTTTATCAGCCCCAGCATAACCGATAACGAACCGAACAAATACAAAAAGTAGTACCAGTTTACTTCACTTTCCTGCATCAATACGGTTTGTTTACCGGTGCTTACCAGCATAATAGCAACCGCAGTTACCGCAAAGGCTATAATAAAGCCTAATATCCACACCCTTTTTAAAATGGTGTCGGGAACACTAAAGGCCATTAATAAGTAAACAAAAAACAGTGCAATAAACAAAAACACTTCCATAATTTTATCTCCCTTAAAGTATAAAACTTAAGGGTATATATGCACTTTTTTAAAACTTTCAATTAACTGTTAAAATTTAAATTCCAGTCGGCATAGCGTGCCGGATCATCTATCCAATTTTCACGGACTTTTACAAATAAAAACAGATGAATGCGGCACTCGAGCTCTCGTTCCAGTTCTTGTCTTGCCGCCTGCCCGATTTTTTTTATCATACTGCCATTTTTACCCAAAACGATAATTTTTTGATTATCTTTTTGCACGTAAATGGTCATTTCCGCTCTTACCGAATTATCTTCTCTTCTTTCCCACACTTCAGGCTCAACGGTTAAGCAATACGGAAGTTCTTGTCTTAAATATAAAAACAGCTTTTCTCTTACAATTTCGGCAGCCAGTAATTTAAGCGGCATATCCGACATCTGCTCCTCTGGATAATACCACGGGCTTTCCGGCAAATTATCCGCCAAATATTTATAAAAATCATCTATGTTTTGTCCAGTTAAAGCCGATATCATAAAAGTTTCCTTAAAATGTCCGGCTTTATTTATTTCGGCACTTAACGACAATAGCTTTTCTTTTTGAATTAAATCTACTTTATTTAAGACCAGTACTGCCGAAATTTTATCTTTATTTAATTTTTCGACAATGGCCTTGCTTTCTTCATCAAAACCCCTTTTCGCATCTACCACCATTACTACGATATCGGCATCAGTAATTCCTTCCCACGCCGAAGCTACCATAGCTCTGTCAAGCCGGCGCTTAGGCTTAAATATACCGGGGCTGTCTAAAAATATAATTTGCGTATTTTCATAAATGCCGATACCCTTAATGACCGTGCGTGTAGTTTGGGCTTTTGGCGAAACAATAGAGACCTTTGAACCGACAAAATTGTTGGTAATGGTAGATTTTCCGGCGTTTGGCGCTCCAATAAGACTGACAAATCCGGCTCTGGTTTTAACTTCTTCAGTCATGCTTTTGTTCCAAAACAGCAATTAACTTGGCAGCGGCCTCTTGTTCGGCCAACTTTTTGCTTTTACCAAAACCTACGGCACTGTATTTACCTATAACCGCCTCAATATGAAAATAAGGCTCGTGTTCGCTACCCTCTTTTTTAAGCAGGCGATACTCCGGCGTACCCAATTTTAGGTGATGAGTTAATTCTTGCAACAAGGTTTTATTATCTTTTACAGGTTCCGAGCTCTTATTGATTAAGTGCCGCCAATGTCTGTCTACAAAATCTATGGCTGTGGTAAAGCCGGCTTCTATGCAGATGGCTCCGATAACCGCTTCGGCAACATCACACAGCACATTTTCATTATGGCGTAGCTCAGGACTATCAGCCTTAATATACTTATCAAGTCCCAGCTCCAGAGCAACTTCGGCTACTGTTTCTTTGCGCACCAAACGGGTAAAGCGCGGCGATAAGTCGCCTTCAGGCTCATTTGGAAATAAATTATATAACAGATGGGCCATAGCAACACCTAAAACTCTGTCGCCCAAAAACTCCAAACGTTCATAATTTTGCGTAATATCATTAGAATAACTACGATGGGTTAAAGCTTGACTTAAAAGTTTTTTATTCTTAAAGCAATAACCTAAACTCTTTTCCAATTCTTCCATAGCTTATCCTTAATGCAATGTATCAAAAATTTTAGACCATCTTATCATTTTAGGCCAGGTCCAGGGTTTATACCAAGCGCCTTTATCATTATGTGAAAAGAACAAAAAGCGGGCCTTGCCGACTAAGTTTTCAACCGGAACAAAACCGACGCTGACACGGCTGTCATCGGAGCGGTCGCGATTATCACCCATAACAAAAATGTGCCCTTCGGGAACCGTTACTTTGGTAGTGTTATCTACCTGTGGCTCATAATCGGAAACTTCCAAAATGTTATGCTTAAATCCTTCCGGTAAGGTTTCGGTATATTCGGTATAATTTTCGGGACGAATAACAAACTCATCTACCGTATATTTACCTACACTTTCTCTTTCTACAATCTTATCATTAATATACAAACGTCCTCTTCTTACCTCAACGGTATCACCGGGGAGACCGATTACCCTTTTAATAAAATCGGTCTTGTTATCTACCGGAAATTTAAATACCACTATATCGCCGCGCTGAGGCATACTCTCCCAAATACGACCCTTAAACGGAATTATACCTGCCGGAAAAGAATAGCGCGAATAACCGTAGGTATATTTAGATACAAACAAATAATCGCCAACTTCCAAGGTCGGGTACATCGAACCTGACGGTATTCTAAACGGCTCAAACAAAAAGCTTCTGATAACTACGGCAATAAGTACCGCATAAATTATGGTTTTTATGGTTTCTCCCCAACCGTCTTTTTTATCTTCTTCCAACATTTTGATATTCCTATTTTTCTTTTCGGCGTTATATTAAACTTTTATTTTATGATAGCAAGTACTATTTTTTATATTTTCTGATTATTGATATTACCTTTTAACGGATTTTCAATATCTTGAAATTGCATAATTTTATCAAGAACCTCTTTTATTTGCGGCAAAGAATATTTTTTGTAACAAAAATCGGCTTGATAAAAGCTGCAATTTACTTTCTCTGCTTCCGTTGCCAGGCACAGCGGACGTTTATCAAAAAGCATTATTTGGCACTCTTCCGATAAAGCATCATATTTTTTGCCGTCCTTAGTTAATTCCAACCATTTCTTTTCACGTGTGCAATTTGCACAATCGTTATCTCTTATGCATACTGCACTGGTAAACAGCGGAACATCCTGATAAACCACAAAAACCGTATCCAAAGGTGAAGTTTGCGATAACTTCTCAATATTTTCCAGAGTATCTTCCAAGGCAAAACTTATTTTTGATGCTCCCATATTTTTTGACTCTTGGACTGCCTCGGAGTTAAACATATAAAGCTGAGTATCAAAACTTATATCAACATTATAGGGCTTTAGCATTTCAATAGCCCAATAATTACCGGCTTCCCATTTATTATACCCCTTTTCTACCGCTTCCTTAATAAGTTTGGCAAACACTTGCGGCTTGCGGCATACCGTCGGCAGGCTTAAGCGCACTTTTTCTTTAGGCAGTTCTCTTATTTGCTCCAAACTTGTTTTAGGGTTGATAAGATAAATTATCTCACTAAAATCTGCCATATTTAAGGCTTTAATATAATCTGCATTATCAATTTTTACCGTCCAAACTTTTGAGCAACTTTGGCTGGATTTATCAACTTGTGGTAATACGCCTTTTTTATGTAAAACTTCTACCTGTTCATACAAGCTGCGGCGGAGCTTATTGATTTCCGATACCGGCACAAACAGACCTTGCGGATTGTTTACCGTTAATTTATTAAGTCTTAGGGCTGTACCTCCTGTCTTGTTAAATGAACTTTGAAAAGCCTCTTTAACTTTTTCAGCATTATCAGCCTTGGCAAATTCCCCTACAATTTCCGATGTATATTTACCGCTTTGAGCCGTAACTTTACCGCTTTTTACTTCAACAATCACATCAATATCGCAAGTGTTGATAAATTCTTGAGGTTTTGGCTTTTTATAGTCATACAACCCCTTTACTTTGCTTGACGAAGCCAAATAAACATTAGATCCTTTGCTTAAAAACGGGTAATCACTCGGCAATTTTACATCAATATATTCACCTTTGGCGGCAATAATAATTTTGCGACCTGCCGACTTCATATCCTGTACCGAAAAACCAAACGGTTTTTCCAAGCCTTTAACATCTATCTGCAAGCCGTCAAAGCGGCCGATTTCATGATTAGTCTTAAATGAAATCCACCCTTTGGAACAGTTGGCTATTTTACCTATCAATAATCCGCGATGCCCAACAAAATCTTTGTCGGTAACGTTTTTATCTTTACCGTTAAAATGAAACTCACACCATGGGCGCGAAAATATCTGTTTAATATTTTCCTCTAAGCCGATATCCGGGTTTTTGCCATCCAAAATACGGCGATAATAATCGGTAACCGCCGCCACATACAATGCACTCTTTTTACGACCTTCTATTTTAAGCGAAGCTACCGGCATTTTTAAAATATCTTTGGTTAAAGCCATATCTTTCATAGAAAAAATATGTTCTTTACCGTGGATTGTCTTAAATTCGGACCGACAAGGATACAAGCATTTGCCGCGGTTGGCACTGCGTCCGCTTTCCAAGGCTGAAAACTGGCACAAACCGCTGTAACAATAGCACAAAGCTCCGTGAATAAAAGCCTCAATTTCCAAATCTTTTACGGAGGCAATTTCTTTTATTTCCGGCAGAGTTAACTCTCTTGCCACTACCACACGGCTAAAGCCCAAACTTTTTAAGAACAAGGCTCCTTCCTTATTATGCACTGCCATTTGCGTACTGGCGTGCATTTCAAGTTCGGGATAACTTTCTCTTATAACCCGAGCCACACCCAAATCTTGAATAATTATCGCATCAACTCGGCAACGAGAACAAATATCCAAAGTTTCTATCAAATCGCTCAGTTCATCTTCCTGAACCACCGTATTAATAGCAGCATACACCTTTTTACCTAAATGGTGGGCATAGGCTGTAAACTCATTTAAATTTTGCTCATCAAAATTGGTAGCAGTAGCTCGAGCCGAAAATTTTTGCAAGCCCAAATAAACGGCATCTGCACCATAGTACAGTGCCGCATATCCGGCTTCAATATCTCCGGCTGGAGCCAATAATTCGGGTTTTAACAATTTTTATTCCTTCTTTATTAAAAAACTTGGCTCAAAGGTATTGCTTAATGCTTAAAATGTCAAGTTTTTTAACGGACTATACCTTCCTTACAAAGCTTGGCAAATACAGGCTTATTTAAACCCAATTTTTCAATGACCGTATGGGGTGAAAAATCACCTTCCAAGCAACGGGTGCTTACTTTACCGTCTTTTATGCTCTTTACCACGGCACTTGGTAAATCCGATTTACCGATACAAGATGATAAATAAACAAACACTTCATCATTATCATCAAGGTTTTCTACTGCCATAAGCCGAGCTAAAATATTTAAGCTGACATCAGCCTTACCTGCATCTTTGCCCCAAGGCGAACCACCGCCTACGGCACAAGCCGTTGAATAAAAATCACAGGCCAGTTTTCGCCCTGTAATGCCGCAATCAGCAATAGAAGAGTGCATTACATAATCGCCGGTTCCGTTAATTATTAACTTTTCCGGCTCCGCCTGCAAAACATCTGCTACGAAGTCTTGCAAATCTTCATGTTTCAGCATTGGTACGGCAACAATGGCCGTTGTTACCTTTCCGCCCTCACCTAAAGTAATCTGCGTTTTAATATCCAAGCCCAAGTTATCACTCGATAAAGCTTTTTCATAAATTGCTCGGTTTAACTTTTTGGCCAAATACAGTTCCTGAGGCATATTGCCCTCACCTTTACAGGCATAGCCCACAAAAACGCCCTGGTCTCCCCAGCCGCCGTTTTTAACGCCTTGATAAATATCGTCTGACTGCTTGCTTACGAGCTTTACAATTTTAAGCTTATTTATATCTATGGCGTTATCCTGCCAGATTTTGGTGTATCTTGCATTATAGCCGATGTTGCTTACAGCCTCAATGACGTAATCATCTACTGCTTTTAAGCTTACATTACCGCCTACTTCTCCGCCCAAAATTACGGTATTGTCTTTTACCATAACTTCCAAAGCGTAACGCACGGAGCTATCTTGCTCTAACATTTTATCTAAAATATGGCTGGTAATGTAATCGGCTGTTTTGTCGGGATGACCTAATGACACAAATTCTGCTGTTTTTAACATTTTATAATCTCCTTTTTAGTCCGTTTATGGTGCCGGACAATTCGGTTAAATCCACACTTTTACGTCAGATGTGTTATCATCATCTTTATCTTAAGTCAATCAAAACATTATAAGTTAAGCAACGATAAAATTAACCCCGGAAGTTAAAACCTTCCGGGGTCATAAAACTCCATTAAAGCGTTATTTGACTACATACTGGGACGTAAATCAAGCGGACGGTTGATTACGGCGTCTATAATCTGCTTCATTAAGCGCGGCTGGTTAATAAAGTTAAACACTACCTTTGATGTGCCGGTGCCTGAAAACAAAATATCACCGTAGTTAAAAATACGTCCGAGAATGCTTTGGCGAATCTCTACCGATTCAATTCTTTCTCGGTTCAGCTCTTCGGTAGTAACGTTAATAATGCCCGTTCTTTTTACCACCCTTTTATTGGTACAAACCATTTCGATTAAGCTTCTTTTAAGCCATGAGGCAATGGTAAACACTACAAGGGCAATTACCGGCAGCCATACCGCCAAATAGTAAATCGGCTGATTGTAATGCACTAAGGCTGAGGTGTATCCTAAGGCAGCAAAAACGGCCGCAAAGGAAACGGTGGTTAATAGACAGGGAATAATCAGGGCAAAATAGTGTAACCTACCTACCAACTCAATTTCTTCTCCGGGGGTTAATGTACTTGCCGTATATTGGTATCTTCCGAGCATTATAGTTCTCCGTTATTGTTTTTTATAAACTACACCATATTTTTTTTATTTGTCAAACATTAATTTTTTTGTCTTAATAATTTTTAAAAGTTTCGGCTATTATACCTCCTCCCAAAACCATATCTCCACCGTAGAAGACTACCGACTGTCCGGCCGCTATAGCTCTCTGTTCGGATAAAAACTCTACTTTCATCTTACCGCCTTCAAGAGGTATAATATGAGCTCTAAACGGTTCTTGCGCCGAACGAACTTTTATGGTTACTTCCGAGGGTTCATCAACTCCTTCTATGGAAGACCAACATAAATTATCGGCTATTAATCCACTACATCCACCCTCTTCGTCAAAACCTACCACTACCTCATTGGTGGCTTGTCTTATTTCTATAACGTATAACGGACGCTCGGCTGATATGCCCATACCTCTTCGCTGACCTATGGTATAATTCCAAATACCCTCATGCTGACCTAAAACCTTGCCGTCTAAGGTTACAAAATTGCCGGGTTTGGCTTCTTGGTGTAAAATATCGTTGATATCTCCTGAATAAAAATCCTGACTGTCTTTTTTATCAAAAATTTCCAATCCGGCTTTTTGGGCAAAAACTCTGACTTCGCTTTTAACATATTGACCTAACGGCATTAAAACCCCGCTTAATTGTTCTTGTGTTAAGCGATACAAAAAATACGACTGATCACGCTTCTTTTCTATGCCTCTAAAAAGCTGAAAACGCCCGCTTGTTTTATCTTGGACTACACGAGCATAATGACCTGTTGCAAACTTATCAAATTCCAAGCCTTGAGCTCTAGCCGTACGCGGCAAAGCATCAAACTTTATAGTAGAATTACATACTACGCACGGATTGGGGGTTCGACCTGCCAAATACTCTTTTTTAAAATCGGCCAGCACAATCTTTTTATATTCTTCACTGCAATCAAATACATAATACGGAATATCCAATGTTTCGGCTACTTTTCTGGCTGCTTCTATATCTTGCTCCTGATGCGGGCTGAAACACCCTTTTGCCTTTAAACTGGCGCCAAAATCGGTATCTTTGTCCCATATAGACATGGTTGCCCCAATTACCTCATGACCGCTTCTTTTTAATAAATACGCCGTCGCTGCCGAATCTACTCCGCCGCTTAACCCTACCAATACTTTCATTTTATTTTTCCTTATTTCTTATTATTGTTTTTGCAAAATGACATAATTGTTTTGGCAAGTTCCTTGTTATCGGTTGCCACTATTTTACTTTTTTGCATATTTTTAGTATATTCGTTATGATTATCATACACTTTTTTAAGTGTTGATAAAAACTTATCTGCATCTGCAAGCTCTTCATCTGAGACAATCTCACAATAACCCTTAGCTTCAAAAGAACGCGCATTTAACATTTGCTCACCGCGGCTGGAACCTGTCGGAAGCGGCACTAAAATCATAGGTTTATGCAGGCTTAACAGCTCAAAAATGGAATTTGATCCGGCTCGCGATATTACAACATCGGCAGCTTTCATAAAATCTTTGAGCTCTTCATCAACATATTCAAATTGCTTATATCCTAAACAATCAGCACCTTCTTCCATTTGTCCTTTGCCACAAATGTGAATAATCTGATAATCCTTTAATAAAGTCGGCAGATTATCTCTTATAGCCTGATTTAGGCTTTTGGCGCCCAAAGAACCGCCTATTACCATAATAATCGGTTTTTCGGCATTAAATCCGCACAAAACACAGGCTCTTTCCTTGCTTCCACCCTTAAATCTGTCGGATAAAACAGGACCGATATGTAAAACTTTATTTTTATCTTTGACATATTTTACGGTATCGGCAAAGGTGGTAAAAAACTTGGAAACAAACGGTAAGGACATTTTGTTAGCCAGCCCCGGGGTTACATCAGATTCATGCATAACCACCGGACATCCGTTAATTTTACCAGCTAATACTACCGGAAAAGATACAAAACCGCCTTTGGAAAAAATAATATCCGGCTTTTGTTTAAATACTATCCAGGTAGCTTGTAATATGCCTAACGGGATCTTTATCATATCTACAAAATTCTGCCAGGAAAAATAACGGCGTAATTTACCGGTGGCTATACCGTAGTATTTAACATCAGGCAATTTAGAAATTAAATCCTTCTCTATGCCATTGTAAGATCCGATATACACAACCTCCCAGCCTTGTTCCAAAAATAAAGGAATTAAGGCTAAATTTAAGGTTACATGACCGGCTGACCCGCCGCCTGTAAAAATTATTTTTTTACTCATTATCATTCTCTTTATTGTTGTTTTCTAAAAGTTGTAAATTATCCCTGCTCTCGACGGAAATTACCTTGGAGGCTTTAGCTCCATAGCTTTTTAACCTTTCGGCCAAAGACAAGGCATTGCCCTTACCATTTGAGAGCTTATTCATAGCTAAATCATAGTTTTTCTTAGCTGCGTCTAAAGACTTGTCAATTTTTTGCATATCATCAACAAATCCGGCTATTTTATCATATAAGGAACCTCCGAGCTCGGCAATGCTTGCCACATTTTTATTTTGCTTTTCTATCTGCCATAAATTTTCTATGGTACGCAATATCGGCAATAATGATGACGGCGTCGTAATTGCTATGTTCTTTTTATAGGCATAATCGTATAAATTGTTGTCGGCTCTTACCGCCTCAACGTAGGCACTCTCTACCGGAATAAAAATTACCACATAATCAAGAGCATTGTTTTTTATCAATTTTTGATAATCTTTACCGGAAAGCTCGTCTATATGCCCCCTTATGCATTGAATGTGTTTTTTAAGATACACTTGTTTTAAGGTTTCATCTTCACAATTTACATAATTGACATAGTCGTTTAACGACACTTTGGAATCTACAATTACATTTCTGTCGTTAGGAAGCTTGATGATAACATCGGGACGAAGCATTTGATTTTCTTCGTTACGGAAAGTTTCCTGCGTAATGTAGTTAATGCCTTTTTGCAAGCCCGATATTTCCAAAATCCGCTCTAATTGAAACTCGCCCCAGTTACCTTGTATTTTTTTATTGCCTTTAAGAGCCGAACTTAGGTCTTGGGCATCTTTGCTCAAATTTTGATTTAAGTTAAACAGTTTATTTAGTTGCTCATCAAACGACGATTTATTTTTGATACTGTCTTCATGAGCGGCTTCAACCTTGCTCTTAAAATCGGCCATTTGTTGTTGGAACGGCTTTAACAGCAAAGAAAAAGTGTTCTTTTGCTCTTCGGTAAACTGCTGATTTTGAGCTTGTAAAATTTCATTGGAAAGATTTTTGAACCTTAAGAGCATATCTTCTTTGTTTTTTTCAATATCTGCCAACTTTTCATTCATAAATTTCGTCTGATTTTCAATATCCGATTTAGCCTTGGTATTTTCGGCAACAAGCTTAAAATTATCTTCTTCCAAGGTATGGCAGCGGCTGCTTAATTCAGCGATTTTTTTATCTTTTTCTTGCAGTAAAACCTCGTTTTGAACTTGCAACAAATCGGCATGACGCAATTTTTTTAAGCTTAAGAGCCAAGCTCCCAAGCCACCTAAGCCTATAACCAGTAATGCTCCGCTTATCAACCAATCTACCGACATTTTATACCTCCGTTAAATCCTATTTTTAACCGATGTTTGTACTTTCGCAAGTTAATATCTTATTTTATGGACAATTTTAAGACTATGCTCTCGGCAACCTTTAAACCATCGGCCGCCGCCGAGGTAATACCACCGGCATATCCTGCTCCCTCTCCGCACGGATACAAGCCTTTAACCTCGCTTTGGAAGGTTTCATCGCGTAAAATGCGTATCGGGGAAGAACTTCGGGTTTCGGGTGCGGTTAACAAGGCATCATATTTGGCAAAACCTTTAAGCTTTTTATCCATTTCCGTAATGGCTTTTTGCATAACTGACACAATTTTTGGCGGTAAAACCGCACTTATTGAGCTTAAATTTACTCCAGGAGTATAGCTTGGCTTAACCTCGCCTAAATTTTTACTTTCTTTATTTTGTAAAAAGTCGCCGACAAGCTGAGCCGGAGCCTTATAATCACAACCTCCGAGTTTGAAAGCCTGCTCTTCTATTTTTCTTTGGAAATACATACCGGCCAAGGGGTGCTTTGACTGAAAATCGGTTTCATCCACGCCTACAAGCAAGGCGGCATTGGCATTTTCCTTATCTCGAGCATATTCACTCATACCGTTAGTTACAACTCTTCCCTCTTCGCTGGCAGCGGCTACCACACTTCCTCCGGGGCACATACAAAAAGTATAAGCCGAAGCCCCGCCCGTAAGATGTACGGCCAACTTATAATCAGCCGCACCCAAGCCTTTGATGTGTTCTTGACCGTATTGGGCCTTATTGATATCTTTTTGTAAATGTTCTATTCTGGCTCCCACCGAAAACGGCTTTTGAGTTATCGGAATGTTTTCCTGATAAAGCATTTCAAAGGTATCGCGTGCCGAATGACCTATGGCTAAAACTACCGTATCTGAGGCGATTTCATCTTTACTGCCGTCAGATTTAACAACTTCAACACCTATAACTTTTTCATCTTTAACAATCAGCTTATTTAAACGGTTCTCAAAGCGATATTCTCCGCCCAAACTTTCAATTTTTTTGCGAATATTTTTAACCATTTTTACCAGATTATCGGTACCGATGTGGGGCTTTGCCAGATATAATATCTCTTCCGGGGCACCGGCTAAAACAAATTCTTCCAGCACTTTTCTTACATATTGGTCTTTTTTAATGCCGGTCATCAATTTACCGTCTGAAAAAGTTCCGGCTCCGCCTTCGCCGAATTGCACATTGGAAATAATATCAAGCTTGCCGGTCTGCCAAAAAACATCTACGTCTTGTTTACGCTTTTCTACCTCTTTACCTCTTTCCAAAATAATCGGCTTTAATCCGGCCTCAGAAAGAGCCAATCCGGCCATCATACCCGCCGGACCGCTGCCCACAACTATCGGTCTTTGTTTACTTGAAACTTTCGGCAGAACATAATCTGTTGGTTTAATATATTCTTCTATATCGTTGTTTTTTATTAAATTTGCGCCGCTTTCTATTTCGCAGTCAACGGAGATAATATAGCAAATATCTTTTTTATGACGGGCATCAAGCGATTTTTTTACCAGCCGGAAATCTTTAATTTTATCGGTACTTATTTGCAATTTACCGGCTATGGCTTTTTTTATATCTTTTTCATCGGCATTTAAGCTTATGGTTATATTTTTAACGCGTATCATACATCAAACTCCGTTTTCAATGCTTTGTATCATACTGATATTTTATTTAAAAACAAGACAAATGCATCATTTTACCATTGACAAAAAATGCCATTATGATATAATTATAGCTGATATTTGTATTTTGTTTATTATTATTATCTATACGTAAGTATGTAAACGGATTAAAAATTTATGGAAAGAGTGCCGGCAAGCACCGCCCTTGATATTGTCGCAGCGACATTGGGACCAGAAGTAACATAAAGATTTAATTAAAAAACATACCCAGGGATAGGTAAGATTTATAAAGACTCATTGTTGAGGTACGAAAGTATGTAAGGCAATGAGAAAAAATATGAAAAAATTGTTGGAGTATATGCTGAATGGAAAGATGGTCTTCGTGAACGATTTTTCCGGCTGGGGAGATGAAGCTAACGTGCCGGGATTTTCTTGGGGTGAAGGCGGGCAGGAAGAGAACTGTCTGGTCGCTTCTAGCGGTGAGAACTTGATGTTCCAATCTACGAGCCTGCGTAGAGGGAATCATCTAAAAGTTTCTCTACGGCATGATGGTGAAGAGGTAGAAAAAATCTGCCTCGGTAATATTTTCCCTGACGAGGATGTGGTTATTGCCACTTCCGGCGAAGTATTGAGCTTTTTTGCACCAGTGTGCAAAAACAAGCTTGAGCTCGCAGAATTCCTTGCCGCAATCGGCAAGTTCTGCAAAAACAACCGGGGCAAAGTACCATATATGTTTGAATCTAATGCCTATAAGTTGGCATTGTGGTTGTATAAAAACAACCCCAACCGCGAGGTTGAGGCTGACTGGGGCATCTAGTCCCCTTCTTCAACAAAAAAGGCTGCTGCACTGTGCAACAGCCTTTTTTATTTGCCCTTACTTGAGCTATTCTTCCGTGGTTACTTCCGGCTCACTTACAGTGCTGTCGGCTGCTTCATCAACATCGGCAACACTCTCGCCTAATACCTCGGAACCGGTTTCTTCCTCCAACTCCTCGTCATCTCCGTCATCGGCGGTTAACCTTGTTACCGAAACAACGCGTTCGTCATCGGCGGTGCGGAACAAAATTACGCCTTGGGTCTTTCTACCGGCAATGCGAATGTCCTCTACCGGCATACGAATTAACTTACCGCCGTCGGTTACCATCATTAACTGATGATTGTCTTCTATCGGGAAAGAGCATACAACTTCTTTGTTGCGGGCCGACATTTCCATATTGGCAATACCTTGTCCGCCGCGTCCGGTTACTCTGTACTCGTAAGAAGATGTACGCTTACCGTAGCCGGTGGAAGTTACGGTTAAAATAAACTCCTCACGTTCCTTCATCTTATTAAACTCGTCAACTGTTAAGAGCGATAATAATCCGGTCTGCTCAGGAGTGATGCTTGCACCCTCTCCGGCTTCGGCTTCCATACGTTTAATGGCCGATGATACTTTCAAATATTCATCTCTTTGTTCAGCGTTGGCATCTATGTGCTTTAACATGGACATAGAAATTACTTCATCGCCGTCTGCCAATTTAATGCCGCGAACACCGGTTGAATTACGACCCACAAATACACGAACATCGGTTACCGGGAAGCGAATGCATTTACCGCTCTTGGCTGCCAACATAACATCGTTGTCTTCGTTGCATTGGAAAACGTTAACCAGTTTATCGCCTTCATCAAGTTTCATGGCAATTTTACCATTGGCTTGAACATTTACAAAATCCATTAACGAGTTACGGCGAACATTACCTTGAGCCGTGGCAAACATAATGGACATATTCTGACAATCGGCCTCGTTTTCCGGCAGTTTCATGATGGTAGTAATATTTTCGCCTTCATCTAACGGCAATAAGTTGATAAACGGCTTACCTTTAGAGGTCGGTGAACCTAAAGGCAATTTATAAACCTTCATTTTATATACCAAGCCTTTAGAGGAGAAGAACAATACCGGTGTGTGGGTTGAGGCCACAAACAGACGGGTAACAAAATCTTCCTCTTTGGTGGTCATACCGGCTTTGCCTTTACCGCCGCGTTTTTGTGCTTTATAAGCATTTAACGGAACTCTCTTGATATATCCGGCTTCGGTTACCGTTACTACCATTTCTTCTCTTTGAATTAAAGATTCAATATCGGTATCGTATTCAATATCTTCAATTTTGGTTAAACGCGGAGTTGCGTACTCGTCTTTAACTTCAACCAATTCATCACGCATAATACCGTATAATTTTTCACGGCTGGCCAAAATGGAAAGATATTCTTTAATATCTTCACCCAAACCCATCAATTCTTCATGGATTTTTTCTCTTTCTAAGCCTGTCAATCTTTGTAATTTTAAGTCCAAAATGGCTTTAGCCTGGTCTTCTGATAAACGATAAACTCCGTTTTCAACCTTGCGGTCCGGCTCATCTATCAGTTTTACCAAAACCTCAACATCTCCTGCCGGCCAAGCTTTTGCCAATAAGGCTTCTTTAGCCTCTTGCGGGCTGGGTGCGGTGCGGATAAGTTCAATTACAGGATCCAAGTTTTCAACCGCAATGGCAAGACCTACCAAAACATGGGCACGATCACGAGCCTTGTTGAGTTTATAAATGGTACGACGGCGAATAACCTCTTCTCTGAACTCCACAAAGGCAGCGATGATGTCCTTTAAGGTCATCATCATCGGACGACCATGGTTAATGGCCAGCATATTCATACCGAAACTGGTCTGTAAAGGAGTATATTTATAGAGCTGATTTAACACCACATCGGCCTGAAAATCTTTTTTAATTTCAATAACGACGCGAACACCCTGACGGTCGGATTCATCACGAATATCGGAAATGCCGTCAACCTTCTTTTCTTTTACCAATTCGGCAATACGCGTAACCAAAGCGGCTTTATTAACTTGATACGGAATTTCGTGAACGATAATAGCTTCTTTATCTTTACGAATTTCCTCAATTGTGCATTTGGCACGCATCATAACCGAACCGCGTCCGGTTAAATAAGCCGATTTAGCTCCGCCCTGGCCTAAAATTAAGCCTCCGGTCGGAAAATCCGGTCCGGGAACGATGTTGATTAAGTCTTCGGAAGAAATGTTCGGATTATCTATATAAGCACAGCAAGCATCTATAACCTCGCCTAAGTTATGCGGAGGCATGTTAGTTGCCATACCTACGGCAATACCGTTGGAACCGTTGACCAGCAAGTTCGGGAAACGAGCCGGCAAAACCGTCGGTTCTTGAACACTCTCATCATAGTTGGGCATAAAGTCAACCGTATCGTATTCAATATCTTCAATCAGCTTGTGGGCAACTTTGGCAAGTCTGGCTTCGGTATAACGCATGGCAGCAGCACCGTCGCCATCCATGGAGCCGAAGTTTCCTTGTCCGTCTACTAAGGGCAAACGCATGGAAAACGGTTGAGCCATACGCACCATTGCCTCATAAACCGAGCTGTCGCCGTGTGGGTGATATTTACCCAAAACTTCACCGACGATACGAGCCGATTTACGATAAGGTTTAGTGCAATCATAGCCATTTTCATAC
The DNA here is from genome assembly GCA_944392295.1 of uncultured Alphaproteobacteria bacterium. Classification (GTDB taxonomy): domain Bacteria; phylum Pseudomonadota; class Alphaproteobacteria; order RF32; family CAG-239; genus CAAFZY01. The sequence continues at coordinate 141,357 of CALXWE010000001.1, read as the reverse complement.
ATGGCGTAGATAATACGGCGGTGCACCGGCTTTAAACCGTCTCTGACATCCGGCAACGCACGCGATACGATTACGCTCATGGCATAATCCAAATACGAACGACGCATTTCCTCAGTTATCATGGTCGGCGTAATGTTTTCAGCACTTACCGGAGTGCCGCTGATTTCATTTTCTTCCATAATATTTTCCTTAAGTTAATTACTCCTCAAACTTTCTAAAACATAGCAAAAATAGCTTTCATGCAAAAGTTTTTTTTAAATTTTATGCCCAACTTAAAATACCGTTTTCTTCTCTATGGGCAAAAAAAGTGCCTTAAAATTGATTTTTGTTCTTAAAAGTTAACAAAAAAGCCTTCCCTCTTTCGGAAAGGCTTTTTTGAGTTTTTATCTATTTTAACGTTATTCAGGCTTAAAACCGCCTTCTTCATTATTCATTTCGTTATCCATACCGCTATTATTCATAGCTGCATTACTTGCAGGCATATTATCAGCGTTCATACCTTCCGAAGCTTGCGGCTGATTAGCCGACATTTGAGGTTGCTCTTTACTATTGCCGCTTAAGGCTTTTTCGGCTTTGGTATAACCTTTTTCTATGCTCTCTTTGGTAGCATCATAGCCGTCTTGCATCATCTGTTGCGTGCCGTTTCTAACATCGGTGGCGGCCTGTCCTAAGGTTGTGTCACTATTGATGGTACCCTTGTAAAAACCTACACCCAATATGTAAATGACGATAATTATTAAAAGATAAAGTAAAATTTTGAGTAATTTTCCCATTTTAATCTCCTTTGTTGATATAGTTATCTCAAGGAAATTAAATAAGCCCGCTTTTGGGCTTTTCAAGGCATTTAACGACGGGCAAACAACTTTTCTATGTCGGTTAATTTCAACTCTACATAGGTTGGTCTTCCGTGATTGCACTGTCCGGAATGTTCGGTTTTTTCCATATCTCGCAAAAGACGATTCATCTCATCTATGTTTAACCTTCTGCCGGCTCGTACCGAACCATGACAAGCTATTGTCGCACAAATATGGTGTAACTTGTCGGTTAAAGAAAATTCCCCTCCCCATTCGGCAATTTCAGCTGCCAAATCGGTTATAAGTTTTTTGACATCTGCTCCCGAAATGAGTGCCGGTATTTCCCTTACAATCACTGCCGATGAACCAAACTCTTCAACCACCAACCCGAGTTTTTCTAAATTTTCGCTCTGCGATAAAATATTTTCTTTTTCCAAAACACTTAAATCTATAATCTCCGGAATTAGTAACATCTGAGTTACAACTTTATGTTCGGCGGCTAAATCGGCTTTTAATTTTTCCATTACAATCCGCTCATGGGCGGCGTGTTGGTCAATGATGATAATACTGTCTGCCGTTTGCGAAATGATATAGGTATCATGAAACTGGGCTTTAGCTAATCCCAAAGGTCCGATTATATCCGCGGTTTGGTCATACGAGGTCGGTATTTCTTCGGTTTTTACCGAATAAACCCGCTCCAAATCCGGCAAAACCGCCGCGCCTCTTTTTACGCTCGGGGCTTGAACAGATAAATAAGGTTTTACAAATTTGGTTTCTTCATTGAAAATATATTCATTGTTATTAAAAGAAGATATATCGTTCTCTGTTTGGGCATACGATGAGCCGAAACTTGGGATATTATCTTGCACAAAGGCCTCTAAATCTAAATTATTTGCCACCGCTTTATCACCCAAAGACAAGCCTTGGCGGATAGAGCCAACCAACAATCCCCTTACCGTCTGGGCATCGTAAAACCGTACTTCGGCCTTGGTCGGATGGACATTGACATCAACATACTCTGGCTTTACATCAATAAATAAAGCACATAGAGGATAACGATTGGAGGCTAAAACATCTTGATACGCCCCTTTAATGGCTCCCAAGAGCAATTTATCGCGTACCGGACGACTGTTGACAAACAAATACTGCGATAATGAATTAGCCTTGTTCAAGGTCGGCAAACTTACATAGCCGCTTATGCGTACACTCTCCCTTGAAGCATCTATCAAAATAGAATTATCGGCAAACTCTTTGCCCATAACTTCACTTAATCTTTTTAAGCGGGCATCAAATAATTCTCCCTGACAGGCATTAAGGGCTATCTTTTTTTTGCCGTCGCTGTATAAATAAAACGAAATGTGTGGATTAGCCATCGCTATGCGGTTTAAAATATCTACACATTGAGCGGCTTCCGAACTGTCGGCTTTTAAGAACTTTAAACGAGCCGGAGTAGCGTAAAACAAATCCCGTACTTCAATACGTGTTCCTTGCGACAAAGCCGCCGGAGCAACCTGCGATTTTTCACCACCGTTGATTTCTATTTTCCAAGCATTTTCACTGCCCTTTTGACGAGTTGTAATGCTTAAACGGGAAACCGCGGCAATAGACGGCAACGCCTCGCCTCTAAAGCCTAAGTGCTTTATATTAAACAAGTCATCATCAGGTAACTTAGAGGTAGCGTGGCGTTCAACCGCTAAGGCCAGCTCATCTTTATCCATACCTTTACCGTTATCGGTTATAATAATCAGATTTTTACCGCCGCCGGTTAAGCTTACTTCAATACTATCGGCTCCGGCGTCAATGGCATTTTCTACCAATTCTTTGACTACCGAGGCCGGTCTTTCTATAACCTCGCCGGCTGCTATCTGATTAACCAGATTATCCGGTAAAATACGAATTCCCATTAACTTTACTTCCTCATCAATTTAATAGCCTTGATAAGAGCTGATGTTGAGCTGTCATGCTCACCGTAAGCTGTGCCTTCTAACTCCGGTAAGATTTTAACCGCTAATTGCTTACCTAACTCTACTCCCATTTGGTCAAATGAGTTAATGTTCCAAATTACACCCTGAACAAATACTTTATGCTCATATAAGGCAATCAGCATACCCAAAGAGAAGGCGTCAATTTTCTTTAACAAGAAAGTGTTAGACGGGCGGTTGCCGCTAAAACTTTTATATTTTTTCAAAAATTCAACTTCTTCTTTGCTCTTTCCTGCTTGTCTTAACTCTTCAGCTGCCTCGGCTACGGTTTTACCACGCATTAAAGCCTCACCTTGTGCCAAAACATTCGAAAGCAATATTTGATGATGATTGCCAATCTCGTTATGCGATATTGCCGGAACAATAAAATCTACAGGCACCATTTCCGTTCCTTGGTGCAAAAGCTGGAAAAATGAATGTTGGACATTGGTTCCGGCTCCGCCGAAAACTGCCGGTCCCGTGGCGTAATTTACAAACTGATTTTGCTTATCTACCGATTTACCGTTGCTTTCCATATCAAGCTGTTGCAAATATGACGGTAAGTACTGCAAATACTGGTCATAAGGAATAACCGTATAGCGATGGGCGTTAAAGAAGTTATTGTACCAAATACCCATTAACGCCATAATTACCGGAATATTATCTTTTAATTCGGAGTTACGGAAATGTTCATCTACGGCATAAGCACCTTCCAAAAGTTTTTCAAAATTTTCAAAACCGACGGCTATGGCTACAATTAAACCAATGGCTGACCATAATGAATAACGACCGCCGACAAAATCCCAAAATTCAAACATATTTTCCGGATTAATGCCAAACTTTGTAACTTCTTCTTTGTTGGTAGAAAGTGCCACAAAGTGTTTGTCTACCGCATGCTCGCCTAACGCATTTACCAACCATTTGCGGCAGGTCTTGGCGTTGGTTAAAGTTTCAACCGTCGTAAAGGTTTTGGAAGCCACAATAAACAAAGTTGTCTCGGGATCCAGCTTGTTTAACACTTCGGCACAGGCTGTTCCGTCAATATTAGAAATAAAATAGCAGTTAATATCTTTAGCCCAGTATCTTTTTAAGGCTTCGCATACCATAAAAGGACCCAAATCAGAACCGCCTATACCGATATTTACAATATTTACCAACTTTTTGCCGGTATATCCCTTAAATTCACCAAACCTTACGGCATCAGAAAACTTTTTCATTTTAGCCAAGGTCTCATTAATTTGCGGCATAACATCTTTACCGCCGCTGAAAATTTTTCTATCCGAACGATTGCGAAGGGCTATGTGTAATACTGAGCGATGTTCGGTATTGTTGATTTTTTCGCCTTCAAACATTTCTTTGATTTTTTGCGGTAATTGACGCTCAGCTGCCAAGTTTAACAAACTCTCCAAAACTTTTTCATCAAAACGGTTTTTAGAATAGTCAAAAATTAAATCATTTAAGTGTAAAGTGTACTTTTGAGCCCGATTTTTATCTTCGGCAAACAATTTACGCATTTCTACCTTTTTGAAACGCTTATATTCGCTTTGTAACTTTTTCCATGCTTTGGTATTGTTTTTATCTTTATTGTTAAGTCCAAACATTTTAGTTTTCTCCCTTTTGTACTTTGGTGCTACCGATACTTACTTCCATCGGTAAATTGTTAAAATAGCGCTTGGCGGCCTTGTTTACCTGTTTTAAGGTTATGTTTTTTATATAGTCGTTGCGCTTTTGTAAAAAATCCAATCCTAAATTATACTGTTGCATGGCTACCAGCATATCTGCCAAGCCATCTGTTGAATTAAACCTTAAATTATATGAGGCCAGTAAATAATTTTTAGCGGCTTCAAGTTCTTCCTTAGTTACTCCATTTGTAGCAAAATTCTGCCATTGGTGAAGCAAAATTTGATACATTTGTTCATAATTTTCCGGAGTTGAAGAAAACTGACCTAAAATCAAAGGCGTCTTTCTATCGGTTGCCAAATAAGTGCCGATACCATAGGTCAACCCTTTCTTTTCACGAGCTTCAAGCGATAAGCGCGAAGTTAAACCCGAACCGCCGAAAATGTAGTTGGCAATATACAGTGGGTAAAAATCTTTATCTTCACGGGTCACTCCCAAAGCGGCAAAAGAACTCGTTACCTGAGCGGTTTTTCTTTCAATTTTATGTCTTTTGGTTTGTAAGTTCATCTTAGGGGCTTCAAGTTCTTCAACATCAGATTTTGATGATAAGTTTGCAAAAACATTATCAGCTAACTCTGATGCCCGTTCGGAATTTATGTCGCCGGCAATACCGATAATCAGATTTTCTTTAACAAGCGTGGTCTTAATATAGTTTTGCAAATCTTCACGGCTCAAATTTTCAATATCTTGAGCATTGCCCAGCGGATTACGAGCGTAAGGGTGATTACCGTACAACACCTTGGCAAACTCTAAGCCAAGTTCGCCCTGGGGAGTTTCTTTTTGACCGGCTAAGGCTGTTAAAAACTGTTGTTTGCTGCTTTTTAGAGCATCGTCAGGGAATAACGGGGCTCTAAATGTTTCCGATAAGATATCTTCTGCCGCTCCGATGTTAGCTGACGGGAATGTAATTTGCCCCGAAAAATTTTCAAGTCCAACATTAAAACCTAAAGCTATGCCGTTTAATTCCAATGTTTCATGATAATCGTGTCCGTTATATTTTCCGGCACCTTGCGGTAAAACATCGGCAGCAAGCATAGCCAAGCCTTCTTGGTTTTGAGCATCATACCCTCGTCCTGCCTTCTTAAACAAAAACGCCATACTGACTATCGGTATTTCATGGTCTTCAATCAGCCATAATTTTAAACCTTGAGGCGTAACAACCTCGACTGGCATTTTGGTAAAGGTTTTTTCTTTTAATATAGAATCGGTATAAATTTTATCCGCATCAAACGTCGGATTAACATATCCTTTATAACCCCACCATACGCCGTAACCTACGGCAACCAATAAAAGTATTTTTAAAAGCAGAAAACGGCGCGGCTTATTGGCCCGATAAAAACGACGATGCATTACTTGCCCTCCTCTGTTGTTTTGACCGGCAATACGGAACTTTCTTGAGTGTTATACGGAAGCAACAAACCGGTAATATCCGTTGAATGCCGCAACATTTTATTAACTGCGGATTGTATATCTTCCAAACTTACGGCTTTTAAATTTTCTTCATAGTTTTCAATATCCGATAACCCCATACCCAGAGCCAGCATCTGTCCGGCAAGCATGGCTGCATCTTCGGGATTGTCTTGAATATAAACCAAACCTGAAAGCATTTTTTGTTTTTCGGTTTCCAGCCGTTCTGCGGTTAACTGTTTAAGGGCCTCTTCTACCGACGTATTAAGTATTTCTTCTCCCTTATCTATATCTTGTTCATCTGATAAGTAAACGGATACGGAAAATACCCCGGGGCCTTTTCTTAATGCCGAGTATGAAGATGACGCCGAAACCACCTTTCCCTTTAACACATAATTATCATACAAAAATGAATTGTAGCCGTCTCCGAAATATTTGGCAAACACCATTAAGGCGTAGGCCTCCTTAGAATTTTGCGGCAAAGACGGGACTACATAACTTTTTACCAAACGCGGAGTTTTAATTTCGCGCATTTGGCTTTCAACACGGTACGATTGTTTATCGGTTAACGCTGCAGAGGGCTGTTTTGAAGATAAAAACGCCATTCTCTTATCAATTTTGCCGAAATATTTTTTAGTCAGTTTCATGGCTGTTTTAACATCTATATCTCCCGATAGTACCAAAACCGCGTTATCCGGAGTGTAATATCGATTGTAAAAGGCCTCGACATCGCTTTTATTAATGCTCATAATCTCGGCTTCAGTACCGGTTACAGGGCGCGCATAAGGAGAATCTTGCCACAAGGTACGTTCCATAATTTCAGCAAAACGCGCCGCCGGATTGTTGACAACCCTTTGTTGGCGCTCTTGAAAAACAATTTTGCGTTCCTTGTCAAACGCATCATCATTTATTTCCAAATTAGCCATTCTATCAGCCTCTAAGGCCATCATAACCTCCAAGCGGCTTATATCGGAAAACTCATGGTAGACCGTTACTTCATCTGAGGTAAATGCATTGGCATCGGCTCCGTGCAAAGCAACAACATCGTTAAATTCGGAATCCTTGACGTTTTTAGTACCCCTAAACATTAAATGTTCTAACAGATGCGCCGTACCGCCCTTGCCTAACGGTTCATCAATACTGCCGACTTTATACCATAACATCTGCTTGATAATCGGCGCTTTATGATTGGGAATAACCACTACTTCCAAACCGTTTTTAAGCTCAAAACTCGTGGCGTTAAACAGCTTAGCTTCGGCATTTTGCAAAAAACAAAAACCAGCCAAAACAATTATATAAACAACTTTATTCATTTGCTACTTTAGGATAAGTTAATCGGGAAGTTTATCAAAATCGGGCGGAAGATCCAACGGTTGGCGGGTCTCTACCACTGAAGCATCGGGAGATGTACGTTTTAAGCCTAAATCTTCTTTAGTCAATCCGCACCCTGTCAAAATAACCGTTGCCATAAAAAGTACCACTATTATTTTTCTCATTTAACTGCCTCCTTTAATGACTGCTTTCTACTTAACAGACTATGGGCAATAATCAAAAATGCCCCTATACAGATAAAGCTGTCGGCCAAATTAAATACAGGCCAGTGCCAGCTTTGGTAATAAAAGTCCAAAAAGTCGTACACGGCGCCAAAGCGTACCCTATCAAGCACATTGCCTAACGCTCCGCCGATGATAAATCCTAAAGACACTTGTATAAGCTTGTTTTGCTCATTTTTAAGCCACGAGAGTAAGAAAAATACAACCAACAGAGCAAATGCCGATAACAAAAACGTGCCCATGAGCCCGCCGTTATTAAACATTGAAAAACTAACACCGGTATTCCAAGCCTCCGTTACGTTAAAAAACGGAAAAATGTTGATGCTTGATACATCGTGTAAAACTTGCTTAGAAATATACCATTTACTGAGCTGATCAAGCAAAAACGCTCCAAGTGCCGTTATTAACCCTAATCTCAAAATTGTTCTCCTTTTTTACGTGCTATTATACGGATTTTATTATCCATTAAAAGCTCATTTTTGACATATATACAGAAAAATCATACCGATAAATGTATACACTTTGTTTTTGGTTGTTGACTTGCTAAAACTTATGTTTCATTATTTTGATAGTGATTTTTACTACATGAAAGATAAATAAATGGAAATTGAACTCACTCTCTCAATGTTTTTAATTGTTTGTCCCTTAGCCTTTTTAGCCGGAGTGGTTGATTCTATCGGCGGAGGCGGAGGACTTATTTCGCTTCCGGCTTATATGATTGCCGGACTTCCGGCTCATGCAGCCGTATTTACCAACAAACTCTCGGCAACCTGCGGTATTATTGTTGCCACGGCTCGGTATTGCAAAAATAAGTGTATAGATTATCAGCTCGCAATCGTCGGCGTGATTACGGCTGCTTTGGGCGGCTTTGCCGGCGGTAACTTTGCATTAATGGTAAATGAAACTATTTTCAAAATACTTTTGCTTATTTTGCTGCCTTTGATTGCTATGTACGTACTCTTGAAAAAAGATTTGGAGCCTAAAAATGTTGGTCATATATCGCGTAATTGGCAATATGTAATTGTTGCTATATCTTCCTTCTTTTTAGGTATGTATGCCGGATTTTACGGACCTGGTTCGGGCACGTTTTTAATTTTGGTTTATTCAGGGTTTGCAAAAATGAACCTGCTTAAAGCCGAAGGTAATGCCAAAATCGTTAATATGACTGCCGATATTTGCTCTTTAATGGTATTTCTATTCAATGGCGCAGTTTTAATTCCGCTGGGCTTAACCGTTGCCGTGTTTAGTATTGCCGGTAACTATATAGGCGCCGGACTTGCCATTAAAAACGGTAATAAAATTATACGTATCGTTATTTTGTCGGTACTGGCATTGCTGTTCTTAAAGGTTATATTCGATGCCGGAAACCGCTTTATCGGTTGGCTTTAAGCCGCAACTAAATTAAAAAATCCCTCAGAGCTTTACGCTTTGAGGGATTTTTTGTTGCAGACCGATTTTAGAACATTCCTTTTTTCTTGAAATATATAATCGTAAAAATGGTTGCTACCGCCGAAATTGCCATAACTATTAAAAAGCCATGCGGATTTGAGGCTCCGGGTACGGGAACGTTCATTCCCCAGAAGCTGGCAAGCATGGTCGGTATGGAAAGTATAATCGTAATGGCAGCCAAAAATTTCATTACCAGGTTCAAATTGTTATTGATAATAGAGGCAAAACCATCCATCATACCTTCTAGAATCGAACGGTGCATATCTACCATTTCTATGGCTTGTTTATTATCAACAATTACATCTTCCAGCATATCAATATCATCTTCAGTAAACTTAATCACCTTAGATAAAGCCGGAGAATTGACCATTCGTAAAATCTTTAACAATACCAAATGGTTATCTTTTAAGGCCGTGGTAAAATATACCAGCGATTTTTGAATTTCTATTAATTTGAACAACGCCTTGTTCTTGGTGGTTTTACGCAAGGAATATTCTATTTCTTCAGTCTTTTGGTTAATGATTGCCAAGTATTTCAAGTAAAACTGCGTGCATTTAGAAAGTATCAGCAGCAAAAAACGCCCTCTTTCGCGAGTATCAAAGGTTTTAGCGGTATTCTTATTAAAAGAACTTAATATACGATTGTCTCTTGAGCTGATGCTCAAAAAATTGTGTTTAGTAAAGGCTAATCCGCAAGGCAGCGTATCAAACTTTCCTTCATCATCCATAAGCGGCAAATTAACAATTAAAGATAAAACGCCGTCTTCAAACTCAACACGTGAACGCTCATCTAAGTCCAGTGCATTTTTAAGCATATCAGAATCGAGCTTTAACTGAGTAGAAACCTTTTCCATTTCTTCGGGAGTCGGGTTGATAAGATTATACCAGGAAAGCGGCAAAACTTTATTTTTTTTGAGTTTAACCAACTTTCCGCCATCTTCAGATTTATAGATTCTCAGCATGGCGACCTCCTTAAAACAAAAATATGTGATTATTGTAGTAAGATTTCTGGTGCGGCCGAAAGGACTTGAACCTTCACGAACTTAGTTCATAACGACCTCAACGTTACGCGTCTACCAATTCCGCCACGGCCGCACTTTTTTATGAAAGACAAGCGTTTTTTATTCCATAAATAATAAATAATCAAGTATTTTTTTTAATGTTTGTAAAAAATTATGCATTAAAGCCCTTATTGTGGGCTTTATTCCTTTTAAAGTTGCAAAAAAAAAAACAGTTTATGATTTCGTTTAAAGTCTTTTAACAACTCAAACTTCGGAGATTTTAGATGAAATTTAATGAACTCGGCAGGTGAAAATTCTTATAATTTTAAGGGTGTTGTGTATGGCGAAAACGGAACAAAAATCAATAACCAGCCACGTCTTAAAAATATGTCGGTAACCGATTTATATAATTATTGCGATGTATTTAATGAAGACGCACAGAAACGTGTGTTTGATATTAGAGTAGCCTTTATAGATTTTTAAAATAAAGACCGCCATCTATGACGGCGGTCTTATATTTATAATTGACTGATTAATTATCTTATTCCAACCAGTATTCAATCGTGGATACTACTCTTACCTTCTTTTCAATCTCTTGCATCTCTGAGGCATAGGCACTCTGCTCTCGCGGCAAAATTGAAAATACCCCCTGATTGGCATGGCGAATTTTTCCGACTTTGCTGCCGGAATTTTTGGCAAACTCTTCAGCTGCCTCTTTGGCGTTTTTGGTAGCTTCGGCAAGCATTTGCGGCTTAATGTTATTTAAACCCGTAAATAAATATGATACCGGGTAACCGTAATCTTGATTGAATATCACGCCTTGAGCCACTAAATCGCCGGATTTATTAAGCACTTTGGCAATGTTATCAACATTTGCCGATTTTACGGTTATGTTTTGCGTTAAAATAAAACGAACATTGTTATCGTTGTTGCTGCGATACGGATTAGCCATTAAATCGTTGGTTTCCAGCCTTCCAACGCTGATTTCTTCGGCTTTAATGTTATTCTTGATTAAAAAATCTTGCACAACTGTTTTTTGCTTTTCCATATCTTGTTGAGCTTTGATTACATCATCGCCGGTTACAACAAATTTGATATTCCAGATAGCTAAGTCGGCCTTAACGTCCATTTCGGCCAAACCTTTAACTACAACACTGTTGGCATCCATTTTAGCATGGTAATAGTAGTATCCGGGGAAAAATCCGCCAAGCACCAAACCAAAAGCCAACATTGCGGCACTGACAACTTTTTTGCCACGGCCACAACCGCATTTGCAATCCTTGCCACAGCCGCAAGTACATTCTTTGCCTTCCCGGCAACCGCACTTGCAATCTTTATCGCATCCGCAAGTACATTCTTTACCTTCTTGGCAACCGCACTTGCAATCTTTACCGCAACCACAGGTGCATTCTTTTCCCTCTTGGCAGCCGCACTTGCAATCTTTATCACAACCGCAGGTGCACTCTTTGCCTTCTTGGCAGCCGCACTTGCAATCTTTATCGCATCCGCAAGTACATTCTTTACCTTCTTGGCAACCGCACTTGCAATCTTTATCGCATCCGCAAGTACATTCTTTACCTTCTTGGCAACCGCACTTGCAATCTTTATCACAACCGCAGGTGCACTCTTTGCCTTCTTGGCAGCCGCACTTGCAATCTTTATCACATTTACATTTATTTGTGTCTTTTAGCATAACTTTCTCCTTAAAATTAATTTTTAAAAATCTTAAGCGCTAAATTATAAATGTCAACCTTTAGCTTACTTTTTATATGCGGCACGGCGGATTCTGTCATTAATGGCCAATCCCAACCCTCTTTCGGGTATCGGCGACATAGCCAACTTTGGATATTTGTCTTGCGAATCTGCCAAACGCATATAAGCAAACAAGTTTGCCGCCGCCTCACATAAATCTCCGCTCGGACTTAAATTCAAATCACAATCCTTTACATCGCCAAAGCCTATAAAAAACTCATCGGCATTACGGCTTTGAGCGTTAATACGCAGCTCATGAGACGGTGCATAGTGCTTTAACATTTGCCCGGGAGATGTCGGTAAATCGGGATTGCCGTGAGAAATAAGCACTTTTTCACCCAAAAAAGCCTCTAAATCTTCCAGAGCAATACCCCCTGCTCTTAACAAAACAACATTTTTGCCCGTAACATCGATAATGGTTGATTCTACACCTACCTTGCAGGCTCCTCCGTCAATGATAACATCGACCTTATCGCCTAAACTGTCGGCAACGTGTTGCGCCGTAGTCGGGCTTATGGTCTGCGACTTGTTGGCAGAAGGCGCCACAATCGGCACCCCGCTCTTTTTAATAAGGCTTAATGCTACCGGGTGATTGGGCATACGTACCGTTACCGTCCTTAAACCGGCACAGGCTAAATCAAGCGCCGGATTATCATCTATACGGTTTAAAACAAATGTTAAAGGACCGGGCCAAAACTTATCGGCTAAAGCTAAAACCCGCTCATCGACTTTGGCATATTCTTTTACAAAATCTTTTTCCGCAATATGCGAAATTAACGGATTAAACGACGGACGTCCTTTTGCCGCAAAAATCGAGGCTACCGCTTTGGCATCGTAAACATTTGCACCAAGCCCGTAAACCGTTTCCGTCGGAAACGCAACAAGACCGCCCTTCTTAATTACGGAAGCTGCGTAATCTATGTTTTCCGGCGTGTTTTTATATATATTGTTTTTATTCGCAGTTAACATGTATAACACTTATCAATGCATATTCCAGTTCATCTTCAAAAAACTCTTCTATCACCATACCGCCCTCTTTGTCAACTAACTGATAGGTTTTTGTTGAAGTGTTATAAACTAAATAACCAAAATCATCATAGCCCAAAATCACCATATCCGGCGACTGATTATACTCATCATTAAAGGATACTATGTCATCTTGCCCGTCTGCTACCGGCGCAATGCCCAAAATTTGCGAATCTTGACTTTTAACCCCGTTATAATGTCTTAAAAAATTGATAAAATCAGGCGGCAAAATCGGCAAGCCCTCCCTGGTCAGTGCTTTTTGAACACTAATTACATCTTTAGCGTTAAGCGGAGCTCCTAACTTTAATCTACTCTGACTGCCGGACAATAGTGATAATATTTTATCCATGACATTACTTTCCCGTTATTTTTTGCGTGATTTTTGCGACTTGATGTATTTTGACAGTGTCTGATTAATCTTGTCTTCCGAAATCTTTGCTATGGCCTGCTTATTGTTTTTTTCTAACCGATTAATCTTGCGCTTTTTAAGCAATTCATCGCTGGTGATGCCTCGCTTATGACGTATAACCTGAACTACGCTGTCTACATCAAACTCAACGCTTTTACTGCCTTCCATATATTCTTGACGATTAAGCGCTAATTTTCCCATAACCTCATCATAAGAAACTATATACTGGGAATCTTCTTTTAGATGCTCTTTGTAAGAAGGACGTTTAGTCCAATCGAAATAAATCTGTTTGTCTTCAGATAAACCTGACATAAAAGTGGCATTTTTATCTATAAATTCAAGCCGGCGGTGGTACGCTTCTTTATGTGCGGCACTGGTTAACCTATCAAAGCCGTGCAAAACGTGGCGATGGACATCAGCCGGAACCAAAACATAATTGTTTTCGTAGTTGACCATAGCTATAAATGCCAGACTTCCGCTTTCTAACACTGCCGTTTTATGATGGACTTCAAAAGACGGGAAATTACTGCTCGACAATAAATTGCCCGCTTCGTCTCGTGCCGCCAAAATAGAGCCTTTATCTGCCTTCATTAATGATTTGATAAGTGCCGGCGGAATTTCATCTCCTACATGATATTGCCGATGATCCATACGGGCCTTAGCCATATCTTTTAAAATACGCGGCGTAAAATATATTTCCGTAATTATAATCTTTTCGGCATCCGTAGTGCCAAAGGTTTGCATGGCGCTTAATAATGACCTTATATATCTTTCATCTAAATGTTCTTGACGAAGTAATTGACCGATTTTACTCTCAAATTTTTTAGAAACTTTTTTAACAAAGGCATTACGCGGAGCATCTCCTTTTAAGAAAAAAGATTTTCCGTTTTTCGACTTATCGGCAAACGCTTTGAAAATCACATCGGAAAAATCGCGTACTCCCATAACCTTTAGTGCTTCGGGATTTAAACGAGATTTTACAAGATATTGTTTAACCGACCTTTCAATTTTTCTGAAATTTCGGAACTGACGAAATAACTGCCAAGCCGGGGCTTTATCTAAATCATACGCCTTAAAAGGACTTTGCTTTGGTAACTTATTTTTCAAAAATTCGCGATAATATGTACTAAGTTGATGCTGCGGACGCTCATCTACCGAGCCATAACAATCCATACGTATAATATGTAGCTCATCGGCACTTAAGGCATAATGCTGTCTTTCTTCCAAACGTAGTCCGGCTGCCAAATTTATCTGCTCAAGTTTGTATTTTGATGTTTGCGCTAAAAGCCTATCCGAGGGACTTATCTTTTTGTTACTTTTGGGTTCGGCTAAGCGTTTTAATGTTCTGTACGCCTTAATCTGTTCGGTTAACGTTAGCTTTTGAAATGTTCTTAAAAAAGTTACATCATCATAAATAACTCCTAAAAAGCTATCATCTTCTAAAGATTCTGTTTGGTAATCGTCATCATCTATTTCTACGATTTGTTGATGCTTTCTTGCGTATTTGCTGCCTTTTTCTGCCATTGTTACAACCTTTTTTATTGTTTTGTCTAAAGTGTAAAATATAAAATCTTATTTGTCTATGCTTATTTTAAAATATTTAGCATTTTTTTATTTTTTGTGATTATATTTTAAAGCAGTATTAATTTAGGAGGATAAAATGGTGGAAATTGTATTTAGTAATAAAAAACCACGCCCCAATCAAGTAAAGGTTGTTCTTGCTTGTGGCAAACTCGATAAAAAATATATGGCAAAGTTTTTGAGCCAAGATGAAATTAAACTCCTTGTCAAGATTGCTGATCGTGAAAATTTTAAACCTAAATTTGGGCAAGCTGTTATCACGGCTACCGCTGAAAATAAAATTGTGCTTTTAGGTTGCGCTCTTAACCCCGATAAAATTGAACTGCAAAAATTGGGCGGAAATTTGTATCACTACATCAAAAAGTATCAATCGGCAGTGGTCTATGCTGCAAAACCGACAAGCTGCAAGCTTAAAACCGCCGAAATTGCTTATAATATAGCTTTTGGCTTAGAGTTATCTTCTTATAGGTTTGATAAATATTTAACCAAGCGTAAACCCGAAGAATTTCCTAAACTTGAGAGTGTGGCTTTTGCCGCTGACGGTAAAGTAATTTCTAAAGACGGCTATACTCCTTTTGCCGCTCTTGCCAATGCCGTACGTTATACACGCGATTTGACCAATGAACCGGCAAATAATATGACGCCGGCAATTATGGCCGAAGATATTAAACGTCTGGAATATTTGGGATTGAAAGTTGAAATTTTAGATGAAAAAGCCATGAAAGAAAAAGAATTTAATTTGGCTTTATCTGTTGCTCAAGGCTCAAATAATCCGCCACGCATCGCAGTAATTACCTGGCAAGGCAACCCTCAAAGTAAAGAGTTTGTTTTGGGCTTGGTAGGTAAAGGCGTTACGTTTGACAGCGGCGGTATATCTCTTAAGCCCGGAAGCGGTATGTGGGATATGAAGCAGGATATGGCTGGTGCCGCCGCCGTTGTCGGTGCCATGAAAGCCGCAGCTTTACAAAAATTGCCGATTAATGTTGCCGCCGTTGTCGGTTTGGTTGAAAATATGCCCTCGGGCTCAGCCACCCGCCCCGGTGATATCGTTCGTTCAATGTCAGGACAAACTGTTGAAATATTAAATACCGATGCCGAAGGTCGGTTGGTATTGGCTGATTGCTTATGGTATATTCAAAAACAATTCGGTGTTAAAAATGTGGTAGATATTGCTACTTTAACCGGCGCAATTATGGTCGCTTTGGGTACCGAAATGGCCGGTATTATGGGTAACAACCAAAAGTTTGTCGATTTGGTTGCCAAAGCCGGAAGTAACGTTGATGAAAAAGTTTGGCAATTACCTATAACCAAAGAATATGATAAAATGATGGATTCCAGCATTGCCGATATGAAAAACATCAGCGAAGGTCGTAATGCCGGCTCAATTACCGCAGCTTGTTTCTTGCAGCGCTTTATTGATAAAAATATTAAATGGGCGCACCTGGACATTGCTGGTATGGATAAAATAGAAAAAGTAAAGCCGCTTAATCCTAAAGGAGCCAGCGGTTTTGGCGTTCGATTATTTAACGAACTGATGAAATTAATGTAAACGGTTACTTATTTTCAATAAAAAACTCCCTAATTGTTTTAGGGAGTTTTTTATGCTCTTCATTACCTGCATATAATTCCTTTTAAAGTTGCAAAAAAAAAAAACGGTTTATGATTTCGTTTAAAGCTTTTTAACAACCCAAACTTTGGAGATTTTAGATGAAATTTAATCAACTTGGACGCTCTATGGTCGAGATGTTAGGAGTACTCGCAATTATCGGAGTATTATCAGTAGGTGCTATCTCCGGCTATAACAAGGCAATGATGAAATATAAGCTAAATAAAATGTCAGCACAGTATCGGCAAATTATTGCATCAATGGTTGAATATGTGGGAAAAATCACCCCATCAGGAAAATATTATGATATAACTGGTACTTATATAAAATTAAATCTAATTCCAACAGAAATGATTAAAAATGACAACAGTTATGTTTACGATATTTTTGGAAATAAAGTACAAATAACTTCTGAAAGTACCGGAGACACTCTTTATTGTTTGTTAAAAATTGATAATTCAGACCAATCTCTGACTGTATGTCGTCAATTTTTTACTATTGTGAAAGAGTTTCATGAAGATATTTATGTCGTATCTTCTCTTAGTAACTATGGAAATGAAGATGAAGCAATTAGTAATGTCTATGGCGATAAATACTGTACAAACAACAGTAAATGCTTAGTTGATTTAACCATGTCTGAAATAGATAATTTATGTGCTGAACATATTAATAAAGAAGATTCTCATCTAAAATTGAGAATAAAATAAATTTGCTTCAATAATTACTTGGAAAAAAGCTTTATATCAAAACCCCCATCGTTTTTAACGATGGGGGTTTTTGTAAGCTAAGCTCTTTGATTACTTAACTTCTTCGTAGTCGGCATCAACTACTTTGTCGTCTCCGCCGTTGTTAGCGTTTGAACCTTGAGTTCCGCTCTCGGCTCCGGTCGCTCCGGCCGTGGAGGCTCCGGCAGCACCTTGAGCTTTATACATAGCTTCACCCAATTTTAATGAAGCTTGCATTAAGGCATCGCTCTTTTCTTTAATGGCGTTAACATCAGTACCTTCCAAGGCTGTCTTCAAAGCAGCAATAGCCTCTTCAATAGCAGTCTTATCGGCGGCACTTACTTTGTCGGCATTTTCTTTTAATGTCTTCTCGGTAGAGTGCATCAAAGCTTCGGCTTGGTTACGAGCTTCAACTTCTTCTTTTTTCTTCTTATCAGCTTCGGCGTTAGCTTCGGCATCTTTTACCATCTTTTCAATATCGGCATCAGACAAACCGCCCGAGGCTTGAATACGAATGGCCTGCTCTTTGCCGGTTGCCTTATCTTTAGCTGATACGTTTACAATACCGTTGGCATCAATATCAAAGGTAACCTCAATTTGCGGCATACCACGCGGTGCCGGCGGAATACCTACCAAGTCAAACTGACCTAACAGTTTGTTGTGGGCGGCAATTTCACGTTCACCCTGGAAGACTCTAATGGTTACTGCCGTTTGTCCGTCTTCGGCTGTTGAGAATACTTGCGACTTACGGGTCGGAATGGTCGTGTTTCTATCAATCAAACGAGTAAATACACCACCCAAAGTCTCAATACCTAATGACAACGGAGTTACATCAAGCAGCAATACATCTTTAACATCGCCCATCAATACACCACCTTGAATAGCGGCACCGACGGCAACTACTTCATCCGGGTTTACACCTTTATGCGGTTCTTTACCGAAAATCTCTTTTACTTTTTCTTGTACTTTCGGCATACGAGTCATACCACCAACCAAGATGACTTCACTGATGTCGCTGGCTTTTAATCCGGCATCGGCCAAAGCCTTCTCACAAGGAGCTACGGTTCTGTCAATCAAATCATCTACCAAAGATTCTAATTTGGCACGAGTTAATTTGATGTTTAAGTGTTTAGGACCGGTTGCATCAGCTGTAATAAACGGCAAGTTTACATCAGTCTGAGTTGCAGAAGACAATTCAATTTTGGCCTTTTCGGCAGCTTCCTTCAAGCGTTGCAAAGCCAACTTATCGGTTTTCAAATCAATACCGGTATCTTTTTTGAATTCATCAGCCAAGTAGTTAACAATCCTCTGGTCGAAATCTTCACCACCCAAGAACGTATCACCGTTAGTTGATTTAACTTCAAATACGCCATCACCGATTTCCAAAATAGAAATATCAAACGTACCACCACCTAAGTCGTAAACAGCAATCGTGCCGGAGGCTTTTTTATCCAAACCGTAAGCCAATGCAGCGGCCGTCGGCTCGTTAATGATACGCAATACGTCTAATCCGGCAATCTTACCGGCATCTT
Organism: uncultured Alphaproteobacteria bacterium; assembly: GCA_944392295.1. Taxonomy (GTDB): domain Bacteria; phylum Pseudomonadota; class Alphaproteobacteria; order RF32; family CAG-239; genus CAAFZY01. The sequence goes on along the minus strand of CALXWE010000001.1, from coordinate 122,882 downwards.
TTGTTGCCTGACGTTGTGAGTCGTTAAAATATGCAGGAACGGTAATAACTGCTTTTTCAATCTTTTCACCTAAATAACTTTCTGCATACTCTTTAATTTTTTGCAAAACCATGGCTGAAATTTGTGAAGGAGCATATTTTTGACCTTTAACTTCAACCCAAGCATCACCGTTATCGCCTTCAACGATTTTAAACGGAGCGGTAGCTTTATCTTTTTGGACTTCCGGAGAATCGTAACGACGACCGATTAAACGTTTAATAGCAAACAATGTGTTTTCGGCATTGGTAACAGCCTGACGTTTAGCAGCCGCGCCGACCAGACGTTCATTGTCGGTAAAAGCAACCATTGAAGGTGTGGTACGAGCACCTTCAGAGTTTTCCAAAACCTTAGCTTCTCCACCATCCATAACGGCAAAGCAGGAGTTTGTTGTACCTAAATCTATACCTATAACTTTATTACTCATGACTAATCCTTTTATTTTATTAGTAAAAAACTTTTTTCTAAAGGGTTATATAGGTAGCCAAATACCATTAAGCAATAGCCTATTTAATTTTTTTTGTATTTTTCTAAATTTTATTTACATCGCTTATTCTTTGGGGACATTGCTCCTTTTAAAGTTGCAAAAAAAAAAAACAGTTTATGATTTCGTTTAAAGTCCTTTAACAAATAAAACTTTGGAGGTTTTAGATGAAATTTAGTCAACTTGGGCGGTCTATGGTCGAAATGCTCGGCGTTCTTGCTATCATTGGCGTTTTATCTATCGGCGCCATTTCCGGCTACTCAAAGGCAATGATGAAGTATAAACTTAATAAACAAGCCGAGCAAATATCAACCCTTATATATAATGCCTTCGAGTTGTATAATCGCCCTGAATTTAATGCACAAAATGTTAGTTCTTCTTTTACATATTTAGTTCCTGTTATGTACAAGCTAGGGCTTATTCCTGCTAATGAGGTGTATAGAAATCAGGGATTTGAAGATGCTATGGGCAATTTAATACTACTATATTGGGTTAGAGAGGGAAATGCTTATGGCGATGGTTATTTTCGGCTTACTGTTGAACACGATAACAATATAATTGCTAACTCGTATGTTGATTTCAACTCATGCCAAAATATTTTAACCGTTGTACAGCAAATGCACGCCGATTTATGGAAAGTTACGCCTCAGGTAGGTAACGGCGGTTCCCTATATGAGTATTACGGCGATAAGTATTGCAACACATCTAAAAATTCATGTTTAAGAGATTTAACCTTAACTAAAATCGGTGATATATGTGCCGATTTAGATGGTAAACGTTCATGGATTAACATCTTGTGGATTTAACGCATACTCAGCAGTTTGTTGCTATCGTAATAATTAAGCCCCGCAAATTTGCGGGGCTTAATTATACGTTCTGCCTAAGACTTATTTAATACTTAATCTTCGCTTTCAATAGGTTCATCATCGCCTATCATTTCGGTCGTTAAGTGACCGGCATCGGCTCTGATTTTGCTTTCAATTTCTTCAGCAACACTCGGATTATCTCTTAAATATAACTTAGCATTTTCTCTGCCTTGACCGAGTTTTTCACCTTTATAAGAGAACCATGCTCCCGATTTTTCTACTATGCCGGCTTTAACGCCCAAATCTATCAATTCACCGGTTTTGGATATGCCCTCACCGTACATAATGTCAAAATCTACCGTCTTAAACGGAGGAGCTACCTTGTTTTTAACAATTTTAACTCGTGTCTGACTGCCGATTACATCGTCTTTGTCCTTAATAGCTCCGATACGGCGAATATCCATTCTAACCGAAGCGTAGAACTTTAAGGCGTTACCACCGGTCGTGGTTTCGGGATTGCCAAACATTACACCGATTTTCATACGAATCTGGTTAATGAATATAATTAAGGTATTGGAGCGAGATACCGTTGATGTTAGCTTTCTTAAAGCTTGGCTCATTAAACGAGCTTGCAAGCCCATGTGCGAATCTCCCATTTCACCTTCCAACTCGGCCTTAGGTACTAAGGCGGCAACCGAGTCTACTACCAACACGTCAATAGCTCCTGATCTTACCAATGTATCGGCAATTTCCAGAGCTTGTTCACCGGCATCAGGCTGAGATATCAGCAAGTTTTCAATATCTACACCAATCTTCTTGGCATAAGACGGATCCAAAGCGTGCTCGGCATCTATAAAGGCACAAGTTCCGCCTTTTTTCTGAGCTTGAGCAATTACGCTTAATGCCAAAGTTGTTTTACCGGAACTTTCCGGACCATATATTTCAACTATACGTCCTTTGGGCAATCCTCCGATACCTAAGGCAATATCAATTCCCAAAGAACCGGTCGAAATAGCCTCAATATCTATATTGGTGCTTTGACCTAAGCGCATGATTGAACCTTTACCAAAGGCTCTTTCTATTTGGCTTAATGCCGCATCAAGGGCTTTATCTTTCTCCATGTTTTCTTTCCTTTTATTGTTACTATTAACTCTTATGTTCTATTTTTGTTCTGTTTGCAAGAACTATTTTTTATCTGTGTATATTATTAAACTTCTTTTTCCCTCTGTTGTTAGGTTGACCGCTGACAATAATCTTATTTAAACTGCGTCTGTCCAGCTGACGATATTCTTCCAAAGCCGCCGTAAAAACTGCTCCGAAGATTACCGCCGCCCAGTATAAATACATCCAAATTAACATCATCGGCACGGCCGCTACCGCTCCGTACAATGTTTTATACGTACTGTTCTTTACAAAAAACAGAGAAAAACCATTCCTTAATATCCAAAACAGGCACAAGGCCACAAAGGCTCCGGCTACCGCATTTAAAAACCCTACCCGCTTATTGGGCACAAATACATACACACTTGTCAACACCAGCCAGGTTAATAAAAACGGCAATATCGTACCCAGCATAACATTTAACTCGGGAATGCTTTGCAAAACATCGTTAAACGCCACATATCCCTTCATGGAAAATGCCACGCCAAGCAACAAGGGTCCTAATGTTATAATTGTCCAATACAAAGTAATCTTGGTCGTAAAGCGACGCGGTCTTGTAACCTTAAATATAAAATTGAAGCTGTTCTCTATTGTGGATAACAGTAAAATTGCCGTCAAAATAATACCGATTACACCAATAGTGGTTAATTTAGCTGCAGCATTGATAAACTGCGTAAAATACATATTAATGTCTTGTCCGGCATCGGGAACCACATTATTTATTATTATCTCTTGAACTTGCTGCCTTACATCGTTAAACACCGGAAATGCTGAAAATATGGCCAGCGCAATAGCCAAAACCGGCACCATGGCAATAAGCGATGTATAACTAAGCGATGATGCTACTCGCAAAATTGTATCGTTTTGAGCCCTTTTCATAAGAAAATATAAAAACTCACGGACTTCACGAATAACATCTATAATCTTACTTTTCCAACACATTTTTCTTCTTCTTTAAAAAAATTGTTTACAAAACCAACATTATTGGATAAATATCCTCTTAGCATTAATTTATATTAATTTTTTTAAAACGCAAAAGGAAAATATAAAATGACTACAGTTAATCCTCTTATGGAAGGTAAAAAAGGTTTAATTATGGGCTTGGCTAATGACCACTCCATCGCTTGGGGTATTGCTAAAGCTTTGAACGAGCAAGGTGCTCAAATTGCCATTTCTTACCAAAATGAAGCTCTCGAAAAAAGAGTTAAACCCTTGGCTGAACAACTTGGAAACTCTCCGTTGCTCATTAAATGCGATGTTTCAGACTCTGCTTCTGTTGAAGCCTGCTTTAAAGAATTGGGTGAAAAATGGGGCAAAATCGACTTTGTTGTTCATGCTATTGCCTTCTCCGATAAGGATCAATTAAAAGGTCGTACCATTGATACCACTTTGGACAACTTCTTAAATACTATGCACATTTCATGCTATTCATTTATTGAAACTTGTCGTTGCGCTTCTACGATTATGAATGAAGGTGGTTCTATCGTAACTTTAACTTACTTAGGCGCTGAAAGAGTTTTGCCTAACTACAACATTATGGGCGTTGCTAAGGCTGCATTGGAAGCTTCCGTTCGTTATGCCGCTGTTGATTTGGGCTTACAGGGTGTTCGTGTTAACGCTATTTCTGCCGGACCGATTAAAACTTTGGCAGCTTCCGGTATCGGTGATTTTAGAAAAATCTTGCGTTGGAACGAATTAAACGCTCCTTTACAACGTAACGTTACTCAAGAAGAAGTTGGTCGTGCTGCTTTGGCTTTGTTGTCTCCTTTAGGCGTTGCCATTACCGGCGAAGTTGTTCACGTTGATAACGGTTATAACAAAATTGCCATGATGAGCCTTAACAACGTTCAAGAAAGCGCTAAGGTTTTATCAGAATTTTAAGCTTATTGCTTATCTAAAAAAGGCTCGCTTTAGCGAGCCTTTTTTGTTTGTTGAACAAAAATATTATTTGTATTCTTTGTGCGGTTTTTGGCTTTCAAACCACTTGGCTATTTTTAAAAAGCGGAAGTTTGCTAAAAACATTGCCTGAATAAAACCTTGCGTCCCTAGCAAACAATACCGTTTAATGAAATAATAATGCAAAAACTGACGCGGAAATTCCGTATATAGTCGCAATCGCGAAAATCGTCGATTTTCAGCTATTGCCGTATGCACAAGCTCTAAACTGTGCAAGTTGTACTTTGAAGTTGCCTGCTCTAAGCTAAAGAAACAATAATGATGAATTTTACCTTGCAGTTGACCTACTTTTTCTCCTTCATTTACTCTAACTCTGTCTTTATTATACAAATCCGGCGGCATATGAGCAAACTGGCGATTATAAAGTCGTACTACATTAAAACTTTGAGCAAATAAACGCGGCTTTTTATCTTGCAAAAACATATTGCAAATTTTGATATTATAAGCCTTAAAAGGCGGTTCATGACGCTTTAAGATTTTAATTTCCTTAATCAGTTCGTCTGATAAAACCTCATCGGCATCTAGCATCAAAACCCAATCATTGGTACACTGCTTTTCGGCAAAAGATTTTTGCTTACAATAAGTCTCCCATTTATGCTGTATAACCTTTGCTTTATGTTTTTTTGCAATCTCAAGTGTTTTATCGGTACTGCCGCTATCCACGACAACAATTTCATCTGCCACTTTGGATGCTGCCTTTAAGGTTTTTTCCAGGCGTTGCTCTTCATTAAAGGTTATGATATAAACAGATAACTTTATCATCTAAAAATCTTATTTTTTATGCAAAGCTTGATACTCAAACCACTTGGCTATCTTTAAAAAGCGGAAATAAGCATACGATGTTGCCATCCAGAAACCGCACGTTCCATACATACAATAGCGACGTACAAAATAGTAAAACAAAAACTGGCGCGGCATTTCCGTATAAAGCCGTAAGCGTGAATACTTCTTGTTTTTTACCACAGCCGTATGTACCAACTCATCGGTATACATATTAAGCTTAAACCATAACTGTGTCAAAGACACATACGAATAGTGGTGAATAATGTTTTTAAGCTCTATAACCGAACAATCCGGTCCAAGCACTACCCTGTCATGAGTTAAATCATCGGGCATATTGGCTTTGTTTCGGTTATACAAACGAACTTGATTATAGCTCTTGGCAAACAACCGGGGCTTAACATCTCCGGGAAGCATATCACGAATTTTAACTTTATACGCATCTGCTTGCGGTGCTTTTTTGAGTTGATTGATTTCTTTAATCAGCTCATCAGATAAAACTTCATCCGAATCCAAAGAAAGCACCCAATCATTCTTGCATTTGTTTTGAGCAAAATGCTTTTGTGAAGAAATGTTTTTCCATTTATGAAAAAGAAACTTGGCCTTGTATTTCTTGGCAATAGCCTCCGTTTTATCCGTACTGCCGCTGTCGACAATAACAATTTCATCAGCGACTTTAGAAGCGGCTTTTAAGGTTCTTTCTAAGCGTAATTCTTCATTTAAGGTTACAATATAAACAGATAATTTCACCATTGTTTTTTCCGATTTTTAGTTGCATAAACTACCATACTGTTGCGTTTTTTAGCTCAAAAGTCAAGTTATAAAAAAACTTGCCGTAAATTCTGTGCTTTTCTTTTATATTTGTTGACAAACTTTAAGAAAAAAATTAAAAGTCTTATTCATAACAATTAAGCCGACATATCGTTTCAGGAATTTTTTATTCTATGGTTTGGTGGGGATTAAAAACAGAAGCATCTTTTGACGTTTGGTCAATTGAGCATATCATCATGGGGATATCCGTGGCCTGTTTTGCGGCATGGATGACAAAAAAAATTGTCGGTGATGAAGATGTTTCCGACCGTTTGAAATTGCGCATCAGCTTTATTTTAACCCTTTTGGCGGCCTATATGTGGGAAACTTTGGAGCATTATCTGGAGATCGGCCTCGGCGGTCAAGCTGTTGCTTTTTGGCTGCAAGGCGTGGAACATTGGAGCAACCGATTGATTTGTGATAATCTGATGGTGTTGCTCGGCTGGTGGATTTATAATCAAAAAAATCGGATTGTTTGGTTTGCCCGTGTTTTTTCTTTTGTATGGCTCTTTGTGCATATTTTTATTTTTCCACACAGTATGTATCTGCATGAAATCTTTTAAACCGGCTTTATCTTTTGGCTATGCTTGTCGGCATTAGCCTTACGCCATACCCCACCCGCATTTTAAAGTTGCAAAAAAAAACGGTTTAGAATGACGCGAAAGTGATGATTTTTACGTATTCTAAGGAGTTTTTTGATGCAAGAAAGAGGGCGTTCTATGGTTGAGATGCTGGGCGTGCTGGCGATTATCGGGGTACTTTACGTCGGCGCGATTGCCGGTTACTCGAAGGCGATGTTTAAGTACAAACTCAACAAGCAGACCGAGCAAATAAATACTATTATCAGTACCGTTGCCCGTTATTATAAAGATTTAATGATTAACGACGGTTCCACCGATGCTTTCAGTTTAATCCCTATTTTGAAAAAACTAAATGAGATCCCCAAAGAGATGTATATTGCCAACGTGGAAGATCAAATTGAGGATGTGTTCAAGAATCGCTACTGGATATATCATCACAATACCGGATATGTAGGTATTAATGTCAATTTAGATTCTGCCGGAAACACCACCCAATGCCGCAATCTATATATGATTGCCAAAGAATTTCATGCCGATATAAATTCCATTTTCCTAAATTATATAACTGACGGCCCTCAATTATTGGCATCAGGCCTGCGGGGTGATAAGTATTGTAGTTCCGAAGATAAATGTTTGCGCAATTTAACTCTTGCCAAAGCCGAAGAGCTGTGCAGCATATTTAATGAAGATACCACATGGTGGGGCTTATATATCATTTGGCGATAATAATCAGGCCTCATTATTGCGGCAACAACGGAGACCATGCCGGATCCGAACCTTCGGCCGGAGTTACTACCATACGTTCATTGTAGCCGGTTAAGTCTATTGTATACAATCTGACCGGAGCATTCTTACGTGCCGTTCCCCTATCTTGACGGAAGAACATTAACACACGTCCGTTCGGCGACCAGGTCGGACCTTCTACCAAATAACCGCTGGCCAGCAATCTTTCGCCGCTGCCGTCAGGATGCATAACTCCGATGTAAAACTGTCCTCCCGCCATTTTGGTAAAGGCTATGTAATCGCCTCGGGGAGACCATACCGGCGTTGCATAACGACCGTTGCCGAAACTTATTCTCTTTACATTGGAGCCGTCAGCGTCCATAACGTAAAGTTGTTGATTGCCGCCTCTGTCGGAGTTAAATACGATTTGTTTGCCGTCCGGCGAGTAACTCGGTGATGTATCAATCGCCGGATTTTTGGTTAACTGACGGCTGGTACGATTTTTTAAATCCATCTCATAAATCTCAGTATTACCGTTGGCTGCAAAAGACAGCAACAATTTAGAACTGTCGGGCGAAAATACCGGAGCAAACGTCATACCCGGAAAATGACCTACCAACTCTTGTTTACCGCTTTCAATATCTAAAATATACACTTTAGGTGCAGAACCTGAAAATGACAAATAAGTTACTTTTTGCATATTAGGTGAAAAACGCGGAGTTAAAGCCATTGAGGTACCTGATGTTAAAAAACGGTGATTTTCGCCATCTTGATCCATAATTGCCAAGCGTTTTACCCTACGAGTTGCCGGTCCGCTTTCCGAAACATAAACAACGCGTGTATCAAAATAACCTTTTTCACCGGTTAATCTCTCATAAATCGTATCGGCAATAATATGGGCTATGCGACGCCAGTTATCTTTACTTGTAGAATACGATTGTCCTTGCAACTGCTCGCCGCTCATAACATCCCATAAGCGTAGTTCTACTTTTAATTTACCGTCGGTTGTTTCTTGCACCGCACTTTGTACTAAAGCATGGGCTTTTATTGCCTGCCAATCTATAAAATTGGGTCGCTGATTTATTGAAGTTAAATCTTCAATGTAACTGCCGTCATCTATAACTCTGAATAATCCGCTGCGGTCTAAGTCGGCCATAACAACGTCGCGAATCCTATCGGCATACATTCCTACTCCGAATAAACCCATGGCTTTGCCATCGTTTATCATTTTAGGATAAGCTATCGGCATCGGTTCTCGCATAGCTCCAGTAATGTCTATCTCCAATTCGGCATGCGCAGGAAAGCTGATAATGCACAATAAGCCTATAAGTAAATTTTTTATTTTCATATTATCTACCTTGTATAAATTACGTAATTTTTTACTTCATAATATGCAAAGTTTGTTAAAATTCAATTAGCAAATATGTTTATTTTTTATTTGCAATAAATTACAGTTTTGATATATATTGTACTATCAATGTATAAAGGAAAACAAAATGAATACAAAACAACTGCCTGTAGAAACTATGAAAAAAGCCGCCTTGGGTATTTCTTACATTTCGCACCCTTTGCGGCTTAGAATTTTAGAATTTTTAGATGTAAACGGAGCTTCATCTGTTTCAGCTATAACTAAAGGAATCGGAGCAGAGCAAGTGTTTGTATCCCAAAGTTTACGAAAACTAAGAGATGCCAGTTTAGTTACAACCGAAAGGCACGGTATATTTATTTACTACAAAATTCATGAAGAATATCCGGCAAGTTTATTTACTTGTTTGCGCAAACTCTTTGGTTATATGGCCAATGATTTTCACTATTTGGCCGACGGATTTAAGGCAATGCTGCCCAAGGATTATACCAATATGGTCGCTAACCAAATAAAGCTATTTGCCAATTTTGATAAAATGCGGATTTTAGAATTTTTGTATTTTAACGGAGAAAGCAACGTTTCGCAAATTATGGAAGGTATTGATTGCAATCAGCTTAAAACATCACAATATTTGAAGCGATTACGCGATGACGGTTTCGTTTCTTGCCGCCGTGACGGTAGATTTATATTTTACAGCATTACCAAAGGCGTACATAAAACCGCAATCGAATGTATCCATAAACGTTACGATAATCTGACCAATAAAGAAGATTTTTAGCTAATATGAATATATTTGGATACAATTCCTTTTAAAGTTGCAAAAAAAAAAAACGGTTTATGATTTCGTTTAAATGCCTTTAACAACCCAAACTTTGGAGGTTTTTAAATGAAATTTAATCAACTTGGGCGCTCTATGGTCGAAATGCTCGGCGTTCTTGCCATTATCGGCGTTCTTTCCGTCGGTGCTATCTCCGGATACTCTAAAGCTATGATGAAGTATAAACTTAATAAACAGGCTGAACAAGCCAACACCATTATCAATGCTTGTATTAGATACCTAAATGACTTACGGATAAAAACAGGAGCAGCTAGCGGACAAAATAACCTGATACCTTACCTTAATAAATTGGGCGAAATACCTGAGGACATGCTTACTTCAAATTTAAGCCGAATATCTGATGTTTTTAAAACGGAAATGAGTATCTACTACCACGAGACAAACTATTTGGGAATTATATATTATATTGATGCTTCTCACTCTTCTATGGAACAGTGTATAAACATTATAACTACCGCCAAAGAAAATCATAGCGCCATTAGCACTATTTTTTTTAGAAACGACTATGATGATAAAGATAACGAATGGTCTACACGCATATATGGAGATGTTGGGTGCACAAAAAATGTAGTATGTCTTAAAGATATGCAAATAAGCGATATTTATGATAGATGTAGCTTTTGCGAATCTTCTCAATGTTTATTATACATTACCTTCAGATAATAAAAGATAAGCCGCATTACTGCAGCTTGTCTTTTAATCTTAAGTCTTTGCTACTTATCTAAATAGGGCTTGATATACGCATTAAACTTGGCGGCATCTCTATCCGACCAACCCATAATATATCTGTCGCCCATGCAAAACAGTGGCGTACCTATACGATTACCCAACTTAAACTTTTGGGCACACTTAATTATCATATCGTATCCGGCTTTGGTTGTTACATCAACTTTTATCATCTCTAAATCGGGATAATGTTGACTAATGTAAGCGCTCGCCTCTTTACAATGACTGCAACTTTCAGAGTAAAAATAATATATCTTGTCTGAGCTTAATGCTTCTTTTTTGCCACAGCCGCTCAACAAAAACAAACCAACAAATACGGCCAATAAAACTTTTTTCATTACCTATATCCCTACTCTATACAGCAATCAACGGCTTTTCTTACAAAGGCTTTCATCTTGGCTAAGGTCCCTTTGGGTTCATTTTCATCCTTAGCTACCGTCTGCAATGCTGTTTCTTTTACTTTTGCTTCTGGCATTTTAGACATTGCTTCATCTACTTTTTTACTTAATTTCTTAACATCTGACAGACTATCTTCTACCCATTTTACGTTTTCAACATTTAACATATTCATATTTAAACCCCAAAACAGGCAGTACATGTCATAGGCTTTGTTAAACAAGTCATATGCCTGCTCTTTGTTACCTAAACTTTGTTGCTTGGTTCCAACTTCCATTAAACGCATACAAGTGGCTAAAAGGTGTTTGGATATACACCAAACTTCACCCTCATACGCAGGAATGATTTTTTGCATTAATTGCTTACGGCTCTCTCTTACTTCTTCAATTAAATCATAGAAACTTGTCTTTCCCGTTTTTGCTCCAGAAAAGACCAAGTGCTCTTCAATGGAAATTAAATTCATTATCGCAATTGTTAAATCTTGATCAGAAGATAAATCTTTAGGATTAACCTTTTTACTATTATCCATACGTTCAACAAACTCTTTAACACTTTTAGCTTTTTCCATAGTTTTACCTTTCTTGATGAAATATTACAAAATATATATGTATGGTATATACTATATATTCGCTTGTCAAGTAGCTTTTTAAATTTACATACATTTTTTTGTAAATTTTTGTTTACATTTTTTAAAAGTAGGTTTAACTTGCCGCCGAAAATAAAGGGAGATTTTTTATGGTACAAAACATGACATCCGGCTCACCGGCTAAACTTATTCTGCTGTTTGCTTTACCGCTTTTAATCGGTAACTTGTTTCAGCAGCTTTATAACATATCTGATATTTTAATCGTTGGACGTTTAATCGGAGTTAAGGCTTTGGCCGCCGTGGGCGCTTCTGCTCCTATTTATTTTGTATTTTTGCTCATATCTTTCGGCTTTACCGGAGGTTTAACCGTGATTACCGCTCAACGCTTCGGTGCCGGAGATTATAACGGAGTTAGAAAATCGGTTACTCATTCTATTATGGCAAGTTCTGTTTTAAGTATTTTAATTATGATTTTTTTGGCTCTCTTTTTGCACCCTCTTTTAAAAATCATGAACGTGCCTCAAGAAATTATGGAAGATGCTTTTAATTTTATGGCTGTTTTAACCGGCGGATTGGTTATGATTGTTTTTTATAACCTCTTGGCAGGATTTGTAAGAGCTTTGGGCGACAGTAAAACTCCTCTTTACTTCTTAATCTTCTCAACTCTTTTAAATATACTGTTTAACTTTACCTTAATTTATCATTTTCATTTGGGCGTTATCGGTTCGGCTATCGGTACGGTTTCGGCCATTAGTGTTGCTGTGGTTTTATGTGTTATCTATATTTATAAAAAATTTCCGTTAATGCGCATTACTAAAAAAGACTGGGCTTATGATCCAGATTTTATGAAAATGCACTTGAATATTGCTATACCTATGGCTATCCAATTTTCCATTCTGTCCTTGAGCATGATGGTTATTCAAAGCGTTTGCAACTCATTCGGTCCAGATGTTATCGCTGCTTTTACCGCCGCTTTAAGAATTGAACAATTAGCTACCCAACCTTTGGTCGCCTTGGGTATTGCCATGGCTACATATGCGGCTCAAAACTGGGGCGCAGGTAAAATTGCCCGTATTCGTAAAGGCGTTAGATTTGCAGGACTGGTCTCTTTAATCATTAGTATTTTTATGTCCCTTCTGGTACGCTATGTCGGAAGTGATATGATTTCTGTCTTCTTAAAAGATGAAAGCCAGTTTATTATCAATACAGGTAAAGCTTACCTCAGCATAAGCACCTTATTTTACTTTTTCTTGGGTATGATATTTATTTTCCGCAATACCTTACAAGGTATGGGACAATCTATTATACCTCTTATTGCCGGTATTGCCGAACTGGTTATGCGTTCTTTTGCTGCCATAGTTTTGGCTCACGCTATGGGTTATAAAGGTGTATTTTATGCCAGCCCGATTGCTTGGTTAGGAGCCTCTTTGGTGGTAATGATAGGTTATGTATTTGTTATTCGCCATTTCAAAGGTAAAAAATCCGTAACCTATTTCAAAAACAATTACCATAAAATTAAACTGGCCGCTTGTATAAACAACGTTAATCAAACATCAGGCGAATAGATTAAAAAGCAAAACTTACACCTAAATTTATCTCCCAGGGCATCTTGACACGATTGCCTAGTTGGGTGGTTGCTTCTATGTATGCATTGCCCTTATCTGTTTTTATTGCTTCCAGACCAATTCCCAGTTCATAGCGCACCGAAGATATGTCCTCATTAAATGTGTAGTTTGCTACTTGAACCGTACTTTTTCCGTCCCAATCATGTATCAGATTAAAGCTTCCGAAAATATTAAGCTTAGTATCTTCCGCCAATTCTACTCCCTTGCCAATATTACTACCTATTTGAGCATTCATGTAATCCATATCATCGGCCGTTACTAAGGTGTTGAAATTGGTTCGGTAATCAATACCCTCAACATGAATGTAGTTAAAACCTAAATTAGGCTCAATATACCAATCTTTGGCAAGGTCAACTCTGCGACCTATAAATACAGCTCCGTGCCAGCCGTTGGTGTTATACTTTCCGATAACTTCATACATGGCCGGAGTATAACTTTGTACTCTTTGATCATGCATAAAATAGGTGCCCGCGATATCTAAAAACCAATTATTATTAGTCAATATTCCGGCATATAAGCCAAAGTTTTGCGTATCGGCATGACCTCGACCTTGACGATCGTAATCTTGATGGGAATAAGCATAACTGCCAAAAAATCCTAATTTTAAGCTATTGCCGCCACTTTGCCAAATATTCTTATCATACCCTAAAGCTCCGCCATAAATCTGTAAACGGCTCTTTGTATCATCTTTGTAATTGAGCTTAACTTCATGACCAATGCCTTTGAACCATAAATTGTGTTCAGGGCTGCCATTTCTTCTGTTACTTTTTATACGATTATATACAGGTGTCAGCATACTGTAAAAAACCGATGAAAGTGAAGTATATGTGTTTTTGGCAATGATCGCGCTTTCTGTAAGATTTGGAGTTCTTACCAATACCCAATCATTACCGTCATATTGTAATTCATACTCATATGCTCCTACGTCTACAGCCCCGCCGATTAAGTAAAAATCATCAGTGGCTGAAGCTTCGTTAATAACCTTAAAGCTTGAGGGTAAATTTCCTTCATAGCTATAATCGTGAATAATCAGACCAAAATTACCGTTCCCGTTGGTGATATTTAAAATATCCGACTCATCATCTGCTAAATTACTACTTAAATTAAAGGTACCGCTACCATTTAAGTTTTCTATATTAAGAGTACTAAAACCGGAATCTCTTAAAAAATTGATTTGAGAATTGCTAACATTGAGAGAAGATATATCATTACTTCCTGAAATATTCATAACTGCATTGGTGACATTGGTTATTCCCTCAAGATTTCCGCCACTGTACAAAGTTAAAGTTCCTCCTTGTAACTTGCTGTTTTTAGCTATTGCTCCAGATAATACTATCTGCTCGCCGCCGTTTAGCGTTGTGCCGTTCGCTATACCGCTGCTCTCTATCGTCTGCGTGCCCCCGTTAATAACCGCATTGTTATCCGTACCGTATACCAGCTCACTTCCAGTATTTAAGACCGTATTTTCAGCCGTTGCTCCGCTTGCAACCATCATCTCTCCGCCGTTTACGGTACTTCCGCTTGCAACACCGCCACTCAAAATACTCTGCACTCCGCCTTTGATATTCGTGCCGTTTACCGTGCCCGATACTTCCTGCGTGCCCCCGTTGATGCTTGCATTGTTTACCGTTGCTCCAGATAATACTACCTGCTCGCCGCCGTTTAGCGTTGTGTCGCTTGCTATACCGCCGTTTTCTATCGTCTGTGTGCCCCCGTTAATAACGGCATTATTATCCGTACCGTATACCAGCTCACTTCCAGTATTTAAGACCGTATTTTCAGCCGTTGCTCCGCTTGCAACCATCATCTCTCCGCCGTTTACGGTACTTCCGCTTGACAGACCGCCGCTTAATATATTCTGTATTCCACCTTTAATATTAACACTATTGACCGTACCGAATACCTTTTGGTTTCCGCCGTTTAATGTCGTGCCGTTGGCTATACCGTCACTTTCCACCGTCTGCGTGCCTCCGTTAATAACCGCATTGTTATCCGTGCCCGTAACATTTTGTACCCCACCGCTTAACAATGTGGTATTATTACTGACACCTCCGTATCTGACATTTTGCACTCCGCCATTTTGCACCGTTACATTGTTTGCCGTACCGTAAACACTCTGAGATCCTTGATTCTGCAATATTACATTCATAACCGTACCGCTGCTTCCCACATATTGTAATCCGCCGTTTATGGTACTTTGCGTATCGCTTCCGTATACATATTCCGTTCCGCCGTTTACCACGGTCCCGGTTGCCGATGTTCCCGAACCGACATCTATCCTTCCGCTATTTAATGTGGTGTTTTCTATACTGCCGCTGTCTATTACTTTCAAAACTCCGCCTTGTACCATGGACCCCTGTGCCGTACCGTATACCTCTTGTAATCCTCCGCTGTTAATTGTGGAATTTGTGGCACTTCCCCCGGAATCTACCTGTTGTTCTCCTCCGCTTATAACAGCCCCATCAGATTTACCGCCGCTCCTTATTTCCCAAATTCCGCCCTTAACCGTAGTATTACTATCCGTTCCCGACACATATCCGTGACCGAAGTTAATGGTACTGCTTTCTGCCGTACCTCCGCTCAAAACATAAAAAGAACCTCCGTTTAAAACCGTACTTTCCGCCAAACCGCCGCCGTAAACGTTAGCCGATGCTCGGGAGGCAATGGTGGTATCGTAAGATGTGCCGTAAATTCTCTGAACTGACGAATACTGTAAATTAGTATTATAAGATGTTCCACCTGACATAACTTCCTGCGTACCGTAAGGATATAAATTACTGTTCTTTGTGATGCCTCCGCTCATAACCTGCTGTGTTCCCAATACCGTAAAATTATCGGCTTCTCCGTATACCTTTTGCGTAACAACGGAATTAACATCTCCGCCGTTTACGGTCTCTCCTGCTTCAATTATTGTTGTAATTGCATATGATGAATATGGAAAACCAATAAAGTAAAAAATTAAAAATATATAAAAAACAGGACGTCGATTTTGCATGTAAATTCTCCGATTTTAATGTGTCGCCCTTATATATAATTGTATATCTAAAAATAACACCCCCTTGGTATAAATAAACATCTATTATTATCATATCTGTAATACATACTCTTGACTTTAGAAAAATTTTAGTTTCTATTGTCGTTGGTGTCGGAAAATATAATAAGGAGGTTTTTGTGAAAAAAATTTATTATAATTTATTGTTTTTCCTACTACTTGTTGCATTTGGATTGGGAGTAGCTTTTGCTATAGATTTTTATAATAATTATAAACAACAGCAATTATTTGAAGCTATTAGTGCTCAAAATGAAATTTTTGATGAACAAAAGCTAATTGCTATGGCTCAAAATTTAGCTCAACATCCTTATGTCGCGCCACAAAACAATCTTCCAACATCATTAAAAAATCTAAATTACGACCAGTACCGGGATATACGTTTTATTCGCGAAAACGGACCTTGGTTCGGCAAAAAACTTCCGTTTGAAATTCAGTTTTTTCACCCCGGTTCATTATTTCAAAATTCGGTTACCGTAAACGAAATAATCCACCAAAAAAGCCACGAAATTAAATATGATGCCGCGTATTTTGACTTTGGCAAAAATACTATTGATACATCCGGATTTAATGCTCTCGGTTATGCCGGATTTCGCATTCATTATCCGCTCAACTCTAAAAAATATTATGATGAATTAATATCCTTTTTGGGCGCCAGCTATTTCAGAGCTTTGGCACAAAATCAAAAATATGGTATTTCTGCACGAGGGTTGGCTGTGGATACGGCGCTTCCCATCGGGGAAGAATTTCCTATTTTTAGAGAATTTTGGCTCAAAAAACCGAACCGTAAAGATAAATCTATTACCATATATGCGTTACTTGACAGCCCCAGAATAACCGGTGCTTTTACCTTTGTGGTTACTCCGGGAAAAAACACCATAATTGATACAAACGCTACCTTGTTTGCCAGAGAAAAAATTACCAAACTGGGAATTGCTCCCCTTACCTCAATGTACCTGTTTGGTGAAAATACCAAAAATCGTTTTGATGATCATCGCCCCGAAGTGCATGACAGCGACGGACTTCTGGTTTTAAACGGCAATAATGAATGGATTTGGCGTCCGCTTGACAATGCCAAAACCCTACGTATAAGCGCGTTTGTAGATAATAATCCCAAAGGGTTTGGCTTGCTGCAGCGCGATCGCAATCCGGCTCATTATCTGGATTTTGAAGCCTTTTATGAACAACGCCCCAGCGTATGGGTCGAACCGTTGGAAAATTGGGGCAAAGGCTGGGTAGAATTGGTTGAAATTCCGTCAATACAAGAAATACATGATAACGTTGTTGCTTACTGGGTACCCGAAACTCCCGTTAAACCTCTGGAGCCGATGAATTTTAAATATCGTTTGTACTGGTTTAACACTCTGCCCGTCAATAAAATTCCGGGTGATATTACTGCAACCTATACGGGAATCGGCGGAGTATCCGGTATGCTGCAAACTCAACAACGCAAGTTTGTAATTGATTTTGATATCCTTAATATGCAGTCGGAAGTTAAAAAAGGTATTGCCACACTTGAAGTTTCGGCTTCTCAGGGTAAAATAGTCGGCCAGTATTTAACCTACAATCCGGTTACAAAAGGGCTTACCGCTTAT
Organism: uncultured Alphaproteobacteria bacterium; assembly: GCA_944392295.1. GTDB lineage: Bacteria > Pseudomonadota > Alphaproteobacteria > RF32 > CAG-239 > CAAFZY01. Next base: position 105,364 of record CALXWE010000001.1, on the reverse strand, counting down.
ATCGATTTTGAACCTAATGGACAAACTTCTGAGCTTAAGGCTGTTGTTAAAAAGAACGGAAAACAGATTTCTGAAATTTGGAGTTATCAATGGTTGCCGTAAAAATTCAAAGTAAAGAAGATATAATAAAAGCCTATCTTAAAAGCTTCGGCTTTGAAAAAGAAAGACTGGTGATTGTTACCGAGACTATTTTAGGTAAACTGCAAAACGTGCCTATTCAAGATGCCGATAAAATTGTGCAATTTATTGATGATATTTTAACCAAACAAGCTAAGCGTATTTTTAGTCCATCACCTCTTGAGGATAATCAGCTTTTGGCACAATTCAAATTGTGCTTTTTAAAGTGTAAAGGTGCTAAATGTTGTTCGACAGACAATCTTAAAAAGCTTCAGCTTCCCGAAGATTTAATCGCCAAAATGCGTAAATCATATGTCGTAAACGCGCCGCAATATCATTATCAGGCAATGAAACCTCAGTCCATTGAGCAATAAAAACGTAAGAAAGAATGTAACGATGAAACCTCAAACCATAGCCATAAACGCCTCGCAGATTAAAAGACGTCGTGTCAAAATTTTCGGAATAACGTTATTATGCACTTTGATTTCTACTCTTAAATGGATGGAGGTAATTCCTTCAGATGCTTCGTGGTTTACCTCTGTATTAATGATTGTTTTGTTTGTACTTACCTTTGGCTGGATTTCATTGTTTTTTTGGTCGAGCATCTTTGGATTTTGTGAGCTGTTAAAAGGTAAAAACGTTCCGGGAATTATCTGGCCGGATGACAATTCAAGCATAAGCACCAAAACGGCTATTCTTATGCCGATATATAACGAAAATCCTCTGGAGGTATTTTCAAATTTGGCGGCGATTGCTCAAAGCTTGAAACTTACCGGTCAACAACAAAACTATGATATGTTTGTGTTAAGCGATACAACCAACCCTGATCTATGGATTAAAGAAGAAGCCGTGTGGCTCGCTACAAAAGAAAATATGCCCGAAGGTATGAACTTGTATTATCGCCGCAGAGCCCAAAATACGGCCCGTAAAAGCGGAAATATTGAAGATTTTTGCAGCAAGTGGGGGGCTCTTTATGATTTTATGGTAGTTTTAGATGCCGATAGTTTGCTTGCCGGAAAAACCATAGTAACCATGACCAAATTAATGCAAGCAAATGAGGCAACCGGTATTATTCAGGCGCCGCCGATGTGTATTAATAAAAACTCTTTATTTGCCAGAGTACAGCAGTTTGCCGGAAAAGTATACGGACCGATTGTTTCGGCAGGACTTGCTTATTGGCAGCTCGGCGATAGCAATTACTGGGGGCACAATGCCATTATCAGAACCAAAGCTTTTATGGATTGTTGTAAATTGCCGGTATTAAAAGGTAAAGCTCCATTCGGCGGACCAATATTAAGCCACGATTTTGTAGAAGCGGCGCTTATAAGACGCGGCGGTTGGAATGCTTGGTTGTTGCCCGAACTTACCGAAAGTTATGAAGAATGTCCGCCTACTTTAATTGATTTTGCTTTGCGCGACAGACGGTGGTGTCAGGGAAATATGCAACATTTAAAAATCGTAACCGCTAAAGGGCTAAACCCCATAAGCCGTGTACATTTCACCATCGGAATTATGTCATATTTATCCTCTCCTTTGTGGTTGTGCTTTTTGTTGGTAGGTTTATCGGTGGCTTTAGGGCGAAACTTTTTTCCGCCGGAGTATTTCCCGAAATCTTATACCTTGTTTCCGACCTGGCCGATTTTTGATAAAATAGGCATTATCAGCATGTTTGCTTTTTCAATATTTATGCTTATCTTTCCTAAGTTTTTGGGACTGGTAGTATACCTTAAACAAAATAAATCATCGACTATCGGCGGATATTGGGGAGCAATCAAAAGTGTTGTTGCCGAAATTATATTCAGCGCTTTGAGCGCCCCCATTATGATGCTGTTTCAAAGCAAGTTTGTTTGGGATATTTTTACCGGTCATGATTCCGGCTGGAAATCACAAAACCGAGATGATACGGGAACTCCGTGGACAATAGCTTGGCAGCGGCATAAATGGCATACCTTGCTCGGCATTGTAACCGCCGTTGTTGTTTGGAAATATGCTAACGGGCTCTTTTGGTGGATGAGCCCTATTACCGTAGGCTTAATTTTATCCATTCCGTTTTCATTTTTATCATCTAAAGAAAAACTCGGATTATGGGCTAAACGTCATAACTATTTTGTTATACCCGAAGAAGTTAATAAACCTGAAGTGTTGCAAAAAGCTCATGAGTATTTATTGTTCTTAGAAAAGAACCACCTTGATGATATAGATGTTAAAAATGTTATAACCGATAATGAGCTTAATGCTTTGCATATTTTAATGCTTCCGGTAAACGGTCCGGCTCCCGATTATAAACGCAGCGATCTTAAAAATGCCGAAATCAAGCTCGAAAACTTTATTCGTTATAACTTAGAGCCCGTGTTTACCAAAGATGAAGCTTTTGCTGTTTTATATAACGAAAACAGCTTAAAAAACGCTAATTTGATGTATAATCTGGAACATAAATAACAAACACGGTTTTGAAAATATAATCACCTATTGACAAACGTATATGTTAAGCATATCATCTACGCTGTTTTTTTAACAACATAGGTTTTATATATAAAATGAATCCGCTTTATGGTTATTTATTTAATTTTATTTTCGTTTTAATTTTAATTTTCTTTAATGCTTTCTTCGTAGTGTCTGAGTTTGCGATTGTTAAAATTCGTCGCACAAAACTCGAAGAAATGATACACTCCGGTAATAAACGTGCACAAATTGCCTTAAAAATTACCGAACATCTGGACTCTTACTTGAGTGCTATTCAGCTTGGTATTACCCTTGCCTCTTTAGGTCTAGGTTGGATCGGTGAGCCTGCAGTTGCGCATTTGTTTGAAGATTTGTTCGGCGGAGTTTTTGAAGAAAATCAGATTTTATTACATTCGGTAAGCATTGCCGTTGCTTTCGGTTTGATTACTTTATTGCACGTTGTGTTGGGTGAATTAATACCTAAGTCTTTGGCTATTCAAAAAACCGAAACTTTCGTTTTGATGATTGCTTATCCGTTATATATGTTCAAGCGTATTTTTTACCCATTTATTTGGGTGTTAGATACAATGACTTTAAAAATTTTGCATATTATCGGTGTTGAACCGGCATCTGAACAAGATTCAGCTCACTCTGAAGAAGAAATCAAGTTAATTGTTAACGCTTCGCAAAGAGGAGGTTTTATTGATGATACCGAACGTGATATTATTCAAAATGCTGTTGATTTTTCAGAAATTTATGCTCACGAAGTTATGATACCCAGACAAGATATGCAATGTTTGTTTTTGGACGACAGCTTTGATGAAGTAATGAGTTTGGTTAAGCGTACCAAACACACACGTTATCCTTTATGTGATAAAGACAGAGATAATGTTGTGGGTATGATTCATATTCGTGATTTGCTGGAACATAGTGAAGAAAAGTTGGAAAAAGGTCGTTTAAACAAGATTGCCCGTCAGATATTGTTTGTACCTGAAAATCAATCTATTTCCGAAGTATTACACTTGATGATGCGCAAGCGTACTCATGTTGCCATTGTGGTAGATGAGTATGGTGGAACGGCAGGTCTCCTTTCTATGGAAGATATTTTGGAAGAGTTGGTCGGAGATATATTCGATGAACATGACGCTCCCGAAATGGAAGAAATTCATAAAGTAAATGAAAAGGTTTGTGAATTTGACGGTAAAGTATTGGTTGAAGATGCTTTTGATTATCTTGAACTGCCTGAATTTGAATGTGAAGAGAGCACTATTGGCGGTTACGTATTTACCCTTTTGGGCAATGCTCCGAAAGTTGGTGATAAGGTAGAAGACGATTATTGTATTTACGAAGTAATTTCCGCCAACAAGATGCGCGTTAAACGTGTTAAAGTTACGGTAAAAGACCGAGTATGTAATTTACCCGAAGTTCAGGAATAAATTTTATTCTACTTAAACAAAAAAACTCCCGTTAAAATGGGAGTTTTTTGTTTAAGTGGTATATTTTCCTTTTAAAGTTGCAAAAAAAAAAAACGGTTTATGATTTCGTTTAAAGCCCTTTAACAACCCAAAACTCGGAGGTTTTAGATGAAATTTAATGAACTTGGTCGTTCTATGGTCGAAATGCTCGGCGTTTTAGCCATCATCGGCGTACTTTCCGTCGGTGCTATTTCCGGCTACTCTAAAGCAATGTTTAAATATAAGCTAAATAAACAAGCCGAAGCCTTTAATTTCTTATTTATGAATGCTTTTCAACTAATGCCTAAGATTAATAACACTTCGTCCACTACCGATGCATTGTTTCTTGCACAAACAATGGATAAACTAGGACTTCTTCCTGATGGTGTCAGATTAGATGTAAATAATCCGAAAATTTTAGTAGATCCGTTCGGAAATAGTATATGGGTATATGCTTATCCGACAGCTTTTGGTATAGGATACAATTTTACATCTAATAATAATGATAAAGAAATTTGTTTTAATCTCTTTAATATGTACAAACAACATATGGATATTCTGTACTATGTGTCTTCTGATAAATTTACTGCTGATGATAAAGAAAATGCTCAAATAATGGGAAGATTTTATGGTAATAAATATTGTAATTCATCGGATAATTGTATTAAAGATATGACATTAAATGATATTGATATCTTATGTAATAATTGCGCTAATGATGCTACAAGATGCAGATTATATGCAGTGTGGAAGTAGCTATTTAAGAAAATTAAAAATAGTTTATATCGAAAGACTCTTTTTGATTGCAAAAAAAAAAAACGGTTTATGATTTCGTTTAAAGCCCTTTAACAACCCAAAACTCGGAGGTTTTAGATGAAATTTAATGAACTGGGTAGAAGTATGGTCGAGATGTTAGGAGTTTTAGCCATCATCGGTGTACTTTCCGTCGGTGCACTCTCCGGCTACTCTAAAGCTATGTTTAAATATAAGCTCAATAAACAAGCAGAATCTATAAGTATACTTCTTAATAATTCATTGCAGATAGTTAATGAAATTGACAGCGGTGATACTGTAGATGCTAATGGGGCAATTTATTATACATCCATTCTGAAAAAACTTAATATGATTCCTGACGGTATAACTTATAAGTCTAATTCTGCCGTATTTAAAGACATATTTAATAATGATGTATGGATATATTCTTCCAAAAATAATAACGGAATGGGTTTACGCTTTGAGCCTTCAGTTCAGGGAAAAGAAATATGTTATAATGTTGTTAACGCCGTAAAACCTAACAGTAACGATTTATATACCGTCTTTACTCAAAAAAAATATACCAATGATGATAAATATACTAATGAAGGCGCAGTATATGGAGATAAATATTGTAATGGCGCAAACTTGAAATGTTTAGGTCATATATCATTGAATGACCTTGATGCTCTTTGCAACATCTGTAATGAGCAAAGCTGTGCTCTCTATGTCCAATGGAAATAAACAACAACCGCCGCCAAGTTAATGGCGGCGGTTGTTGTTTTACTTAGGCTATTCTCCCAAGTGCGGCATCTTGGCCTCTTCAGATAACATCTTTATAAAGTCTTCTAACTTCATAACTTCTTGTTTTTCTGAACCTAAACGACGCACGGTTACCGTTCTGTTCTCTTGCTCTTTGGCTCCGACAACCGCTATAACCGGTATCTTGGCTACGGAATGTTCACGTATCTTATAGTTAATCTTTTCGTTACGTAAATCCGTCTTCGCACTTAAACCGGCTTTGCGCAGCTCTTTTGCCACCTCTTGAGCATAGCCGTCAAACTCGCTTACAATCGGAGCTACAACGACTTGCTCAGGCGATAACCATAACGGTAATTTACCGGCATGGTTTTCTATCAAAATACCTAAAAAGCGTTCAATAGAACCAAACAAAGCTCTGTGCAACATTACCGGACGATGTTTTTCACCGTCTTCACCAATGTACGAAATGTCAAAACGTTCCGGCAAATTCATATCTACTTGTATGGTGCCGCATTGCCATTCACGGCCAATGGCATCTTTTAATATAAATTCCAATTTAGGACCGTAAAAAGCTCCCTCACCTGGATTTATCTCATATTTATAACCATGTGAAGTTAAGGCATTTGCCAAAGAGTTTTCACATAAATCCCAAATTTCATCAGAACCGATACGGTAAATGCTGTCAGGACGAGTTGATAGATAAATCTTAACGTCTTCAAAACCAAAATCTTTATAAATATCTAAAATCAGTTTTAAAGTATTAATGCATTCTTCTTCCATTTGCTCAGGCGTGCAGAAAATGTGCGCATCATCTTGCGTAAATTCGCGAACACGCATCAAACCCATCAATGCTCCTGAAGCTTCATAGCGGTTTACTTTACCAAACTCGGCTATACGAAGCGGTAAATCACGGTATGACTTTATACCTTGCTTATATACCAACAATCCTCCCGGGCAGTTCATCGGTTTAATACAAAACCACTTCTTATCTTCTGTCTGACCGGAATAGTTATGCGCACCGTATTTATCCCAGTGTCCGGAGGTCTCCCACAAGCATCTATCCATAACACGCGGAGTTGATATTTCAATATAACCGTTGTTTTCTTGGCGGTTGCGCATATACTCAATCAACTTACGGTAAATTTTATATCCCTTATCGTGCCAGAAAACCGCACCGGGAGCATATTCCGGTTCAAAATGGAATAAATCCATTTCTCTTCCGAGTTTACGGTGGTCGCGCTTGGCGGCTTCTTCAAGCATATCTAAATATGCTTTCAAATCTTTTTTGTCTGCCCAAGCTGTTGCATAGATTCTTTGCAACATCTCATTTTCAGAATTTCCACGCCAATAGGCTCCGGCAACTTTCATTAACTTAAAGGCATCGCCTACTTTGCCGGTTGACGGAACGTGCGGACCGCGGCACAAATCCGTAAAGTTACCCTGTTTATAAAGCGATATCGTCTCATCTTCAGGTAAGTCATTAATAATTTCAGCCTTATAATGTTCACCTAAATCATTAAAAAACTTAATTGCTTCATTGCGCGGCAATACGAACCTTTCTATCTTTTCATCGCGCTTAACTATCTCATGCATTTTAGCTTCAATTTTAGCAAAGTCTTCGGTCGTAAACGGTTCTTTACGTGAAAAATCGTAATAAAAACCATTCTCAATGGCAGGACCTATCGTTACTTGTACGTCAGGCCACAATTCCTTCACGGCTTCTGCCATAATATGAGATGCTGAGTGACGCAATATGTGCAAGCCGTCTTTATCTTTGGCGGTTATAACGGTTACGGTTGCATCGGTAGTGATTGGTGTAGTCAAATCTTGCAATTTGTCATTTACCTTAACCGCCAGAGCTGCTTTAGCAAGCCCGGCACTGATCTTGGATGCTACATCATAACCGCTGATGCCGCTCTCCATTTCCATCACACTGCCATCAGGCAACTTTATTTTAACCATTATTTTTTCCTTTTCATATTGTTTAAGTTTTATTTTATACTTTGCCGGTATTCCGGCTCATTAGTACCCTTATCCGGCTTTTTGCGGATAAGACTCTAATTAGTCCATATTAATCAATTCTTCATAAACTGCAATAGTTTTATCGCACATAATTTGTTTTGTGAAGTTTTGTTTAACATATTCTATCGCTGCTTCACCGATTTTTTCTCGCTCTTCGGTGCTTAAACTTAATGCCCACTCCAAAGCCTCGGCCAAAGCATCTGCATTACCGCTCTCGAATAAGCGTCCGGTTTCACCGTCTTTAATGTTCTCAAGCGAACCACCGATGTTTGATGCAATTACAATCCTGCCCATTGCTTCTCCTTCGGCGGCTATGCGACCAAATGCTTCAGGCTCCAATGATGCCGATACGACTACATCTGAAACCATCATCATTGCAGGAACATCCGTTACATGGCGGATAAAGGCAAACCTTCCGTCTAAGCCATTGGCTGCTATAGCATCTTTAAGTTCTTTGGTGTAATAATCTCTACCTTGATCATCACCAACAAATACGCAGAAATAATCTTTATCTTTAAGCTTTGATAATGCTTCTATCATTAACATTTGACCCTTCCAACGGGTTAATCTGCCGATTAATAAAATTATCGGCTTATCCTCGGGCAAATGAAACTCTTCTATCAGCTTTATCATTCTTTCTGCCGTCATCTTGTTTACATCAAACTTTTCCATGTTTACACAGCGATGTATCATTCTTATTTTCTTTTCATCGCATTTGTAATTTTTTAGTATGTGCTGTTTGATGTGGTTTGAAACGGCTATTACCAACTCTCCGTACGTCATCACCCTATTGTAAATCTTTTTAATACCTTTAGGACCTAAACCATAAGTTCCGTGAAATGTAGTAACAAAATGTGCTCCTGTTTTTTTGGCTGCCCAATAAGCACTCCATGCCGGAGCACGAGAACGCGCATGAACTATATTTATGCCGTTTTCTTTAATTATTTTTACCAAACGGCGATAATTTAACCACATCTTGAAGGGATTTTTGGTCTTTAACGGTAATGTAAAATGCTTAACCTTGAGTCTTTCCAGATTATACTCCAGACGACCTCCGGCCGAAGCTACGTAGTTGGTTATGCCTTTTTCCTGCAATGCCGATGCTATCTCTATAGTACCGATTTCAACACCGCCTTGATTCATTTCCGGCAAAACTTGTAACACTACCGGTTTTTTATCTTTATTTTTACTCATTTTAAGTATACAATCCTTCTTAAATTAATTTTTTGGAGTTTATGACTTATGCCACAACACACTTTTTCATCTGGTTTTACTACTGATTTTGAGTATATTCAAGCAGATTCTTCCCACAATCCCAAATTTAGCGTGCTTTATACACACGGTTTTTGCGCAGATCCTTGGGGCAGAAAGCCTGAAGAAATAAAAAACTGGTGCATTAAAAACGGTATTAATTTTTACCGTTATGAACTCGCCGGACACGGCTCAGATAAGCAAAATCTGGAAAAAGCCGATTTTAATATCTGGAAATCGCAGATACTCGAAATTATCGATAATATTTTACAAGGACCTATTCTGGTTGCCGGAGCTTCATTAGGAGGTTGGCTGAGTTTGGTTGCCGCCGTTAAACGTCCTGAACGTGTTTGCGGACTTTTGGGACTGGCTGCCGCTCCTGATTTTACCAAAGATAACGAACAATTTATTACTCAAGAGCAAAAAGAACAAATGGAACAAAACGGTAAAATTGTTTTTGATGATAATGGTTTTATAACTGTTGTTACCAAGCAACTCGTTGAAACCGGAAATCAAAACTTGCTGCTTGATAAGCCTTATATTCCGATTTTTTGTAAAGTTGCCTTAATTCAGGGTATGGAAGACGACTCTGTTTATTGGCCGAAGGTGCTGAAAATTGCCGAAAAAGTTCAAAGTCAAGATGTTTTGGTTAAGCTCTTGAAAAGCAGCGACCATCGTCTTAATTCCGACCAAGATATAAATGAAATTTTATCGGCTCTTGATACCTTTTTATAAATTTAGAACTTATAGCTTAAATATTAAGCCTCGGCAGATGCCGAGGCTTAATTATTTAATGCTTCTTAACTATTCTTCGGGAGCCGGCGGTAAGATACTGTCATCTTCCAATAAAGGCATCGGCGGTATAATATCTTTATCTTCTACCGGCGGAGGCGGAGGAGGCAATATTTCTCCCGGCTCACCTCTGTGATCTCTTATCCTTTTATGTCTTCCTCTTAATTCATCTTCATGCTCAAGTTCATGACCTTTTAGCTTTTCATATTCTCTTTCATGAGGCAGGAATCTGCCCTCTTTATCCTTGTGTGGGCGTTTACCCATCATAAATTCACGCATCTCTTTATGGCGGCGTTTGAAATCTTCAGCTCCTCTTTTTTTCATTGCTTCAAAAGCTTCCTTTTGTTCAGGTGTTAAAATCTTTTCAAACTCTTCCATATTGGCCTTACGTTCGGCATCAATTTTTTCTCTTAATGCTTTCATCTCATCCATTAACGGTTTTATCTTCTTTTGGCTTTCTTTGCGTATTTCTTCTGCTTTTTGGCGCTGTTCTGCAGTTAAGCCTAAATCTTTGGCCATACGCTCTGCCATTTCTTTGTGATGTTTTTTGCCGAGACGTCTTACTTCACCCGGCTTTTCGACCTTAACCACCTCCGGTGCTGCTCCTGCTTTTTCGACCATAGGTTCTGCTTGCACTGCCCCTGCCGACAAAACGGTGGTAGCCAATAATATTGCTAAAAATTTTTTATTCATATTTGTATCCTTTCAAAAAACTTAAATTTTTACTTAGTATCTTACGCGCATTGGATAACCTCGATTTTACCGTACCTTCAGGTATTTTTAACTTCTTGGCTATCTTTTCCATTGGGTATTCTTCAAACTCAAATAATATTATAACCTCCCTATAGATTTTTGGTAAATCGTCGACCGCCTTTAATATAATCTTTTGGCGCTGCCGACTGCTTATTTTATCTTCCGGGGTTGATGCCTCTTGATATATTTCTTCTAAATTATCATCGGCAACCTCTTTACTTGTTTTCTTAAAGCTTTTGGAACGAAAATAATCCCGACAGACATTAGCCGTTAATGTGCAAATCCACTGCTTGAACTTGCCCATTTCTTCATATTTGGGCATATTCTGCCAGGCTTTGATGTATACCTCTTGCTCGATATCATCGTTCTCCGACCCGGTCAGCTTCTTAATTACGGATTTGACGTACTTCTTATTATCTCTTATTATTTCTTTCATCAGCCTACCATCAATAATCCGTATTCATCTACCGGAAGCCCCATATCTTCAATTACCGATCCGCTCTCGGTTACATATATCTGAGTTGTCCATAAATCATATAGAACCTCGGGCTCAGCGTTGTATTTCGGCAGCCTTAAACCTACCAAAACCACTAACATCGCAAGCAAGCCCGTTCCTATACGACGACGTCTTTTGCGTGCAAAATATAGCGGCTTAGCCTCTTTAATAAGAGCAGATATGTCTTCCATTGTTTTCTCCTTTCATTATTCTATAACGAAAAGTTTTAAAATAAAGTTCACATTTAAATTTAATTTTTTTATGATTATATCGTTTTTATAACATTTTTTAAAAAGGATGCTTCCTATTATGCTCAAAGGTTATTTACTTGCTTTTTTTACAATTATGATGTGGAGCCTTAATCTTATCTACTCTGCTCACTTGGCAGGAGCTCTTACCCCGGTGCAAATATCTTTTTATCGCTGGTTTATTGCCCTAATTATTATGCTGCCTTTTTTCTTTAAAAACCTCAAAACCGACTGGACTGCTCTTAAAAAGCATTGGCTCTTAATTTTGATTATGGCTTTAAGCGGCATCAGCGGCATAAATTATTTTATCTATCATGCCGGTTATACCGCCTCTCCTACCGATATGTCGCTTATCAGCATATTAGGTCCCATATTTCTTATCATCATCTCCGCTCAGGCCATTTCTTTGGTACAAATACTGGGTATCTCCATTACCGTATTCGGAGTATTACTTATCATCTTAGACGGCAACTTTGCCAATTTAACCAATTTCAACTTTGTCCCGGGTGATGTCTTTATGCTGGGCTCGGCATTGCTGTTTGCCTCTTATTCTCTCTCGCAGAGAAAACTGCCTGAGGCTGTACACTCTTCGTCTTTATTGTTATCTGCCATTGGATTGAGCACACTCTTTTTTACTCCGGGATTTATTTATCAATTTTCTTTAGCTAAAACTTTAACCCTGGGCTATGAAGTGTGGATAATCCTCTTTATATTGGGCTTTGCTAACTCTTTTTTGGCGTACTTATGCTGGGATAATGCCGTACCAAAAATAGGAACTCTTGCTGCCGGCTCTCTTTACTACACTATGCCCATTTTTACCATGTTTTTTTCTTACATATTTCTTAACCAAGCTCCTGATTTTATCAAAATTATCGGCATTGCCGTAATTTCTTTGGGAATTTTACTTATCATCTATCCCCAATTTAAACATAAGTAGATAACTTGGCTTAATAGCTTGCTTTTAACCACAATATGAGTAAACTCAGGCTAGTATAAATATTTATGAGGTCTATAATGAAAATTGCTGTTGTCGGAACCGGTTACGTCGGTTTACCTACAGGCGTCGGCTTGGCTGAACTTGGTAATGACGTAATCTGTATTGATAAAGATGAAAATAAAATTAACTCCTTAAAAGCCGGTAAGTTAACTATTTTTGAATATGGCTTGGAGGAGCTTTTTAATAAAAATACCGCTAACGGTAAAGTTAAATTTACCACTTCCATGCAAGAGGCCGTACAAGATGCTGATTTAGTCATTTTAGCTGTCGGTACACCACCAAACCCCATTACCAAAGAAGCTGATATGAAGTATATCTACGCTGCTGCCGAAGAATTGGCTCAATATATCAGTGGATATACCGTTATTGCCGTGAAATCTACCGTTCCGGTTAATACCGGCGATGAAGTTGAAAAAATTGTTGCTTCTCAAAAACCTAAAGGCGAATTTGATGTTGTTTCTTTGCCGGAATTTTTACGCGAAGGCTTTGCCGTACACGACTTTTTTAACCCCGATAGAATTATCGTCGGCGCTAACACCGAACGGGCTAAAAATGTCATTGCCAAGCTCTATGAACCATTTGCCGGTAAAACTAAAATTTTATATGTTCATCGCCGCTCTTCGGAAACAATTAAATATGCTTCCAATGCCTTTTTGGCTATGAAAATTCAATACATTAACGAAATGGCCGATTTTTGCGAAAAGGCCGGCGCCGATGTTTATGAAGTTGCTCAAGGTATGGGGCTTGATTCGCGTATCGGTAACAAGTTCTTAAACCCAGGCCCCGGATACGGCGGATTTTGTTTTCCGAAAGATACTAACGCCATGGCCTATATGGGACGTGTTAAAGGTGTTGATTTATCTCTGATTGAAGCCACTATTCAAGGCAACGATAAGCGCAAAATCAACATGGCAAAACGCATACTTGAAACTGTTGATAATATCCGCAATCCGCATATTGCCGTTTTAGGCGCCGCATTTAAAGGCGGTACTGACGATTGCCGTGAATCTCCTGCTATGCAGATTATTCAAGTTTTGTTGGAAAAAGGCGCTTCTATTACTCTTTATGACCCTGAGGCTATGGGCAATGCTCAAAAAATTCTGGGCGATAAAGTATCTTATGCCTCGGATATGTATGCAGCCTTACCAAATGCAGATGTCTTAGCCATTTTAACCGAATGGGAAGATTTTAAATCGTTGGATTTGGCAAAAGTAAAACAGCTGATGAAAACTCCTAAAATCGTTGATTTAAGAAATATCATCAACCGTGACGAAGCTCGTTCTTTGGGCTTTGAAATTCACGCTCTCGGCGTGCAGTAATTTATTTTAATCACGCACAAAAAATCCCGCATTTGAGCGGGATTTTTTTTAACTTCTAATAATTATTTCTTTTTGGCTGGTTTTTTACGAGCATTCTTGCGCGGAGCTCTTGCCTTGTTTTGAGCTACGTCTTTGCTCTCTACTTTAGCCGGAACTTCAATAATTTTTACCAACTTAATATCTGAGAAAAACGCCAAATAGGTAGCTCCGAACAAGCAGCACCAAAATACCAACCAATAAACAAAAATAAAGGTAGGCATATATGCTTCAAAATATTCTTGATACCAAGCTATATCGGTTGCCGTTACCATCAAATAACCATCAATGGCTCCCGGAATACCTCCGAAGATGATACTGAAATATTTTACAACACCGAAACCGGCAAGGTATGTAGAAATTTTAGGATATTTTTTCCAAAACTTTGCTAACGGAGCAAACGATTTCTTAAACGCCAAAACAATAACGGCAATGAGCAAAATGGTAATAATTGCCAAGCCCCAAATCCAGGCATCGTTGCCGGTAAAATAACATACAAAATATGAAAGGAAAAAGTAAAATCCTCCCAATAAAAGAGCTTCTTTAATAAACTGTTTCATGTTTCCTCCTTAGTTGATTACAGCTGTTTTTGATACTTACACATAATCCTTAATTATTTGTTACCCGATTTATAAATTAAATTACGAACAAAACTTAAATATGTTGCCATTATTATTGATGCCCAAAAGACTACCCAATACAGAGTGGTAAATATGGGAAGATAAGTAACGAACTGCGAAACATATAAAGTTTTGTTAATTTCGGCGCGGGCGGCAAAATAACCATCTATGGCTCCGGGAATAAATCCAAAGAAAAAGCTAAAATATGCTACCACACCAAGTGCTGTAACATAATTGCTTATTTTAGGATACTTTTGAACAAAACCTTTAATAACAGGAAATGATTTTTGGTATACCAACACCATAAGAGCAACTATAAGCATAAATACCATAATCCACTCGACCCATGATGTTATTACGCAAGGTATACGGCCTAAAATTTTTGAAATTATAAAATAAAAACCGCCAAGCACACAAGCCTGATGTAAAAATGTTTTCATAATCAATCTCCGTTGAGAACCTTCCTGATATAGAGCCTATTAAATCATCTATTTTAGGATTTGTAAATCTTATTTTTAAATTTTACTACTTAGAAAATACCAACTAAAGCCGTAGGAGCACATATTCCGATGATACCTACCACCGTTAAAAACAACACACACAACCAAAATAACTGCGTTCGAGTTAATTTATGAACTATTTCCCTTCGCAACTGATATTTACAGCTGTGTTCTTTTTTCTTTATCATATTTCAAACCTCCCAGTCTTAAAAATATTAGCTATTCTTACCGCTCTTATCCCAACATCTTTAGCATATTTTGAATTTAAGCATTCTTTGGCTGCTCCGCGATAATCACCGATTGATAACGCCTCCAGCATATTCTTAAACTTTAAAACCCCGCTTATTCCTAAATTAAATGCCATATCTAAAAGAGCATATTTTCTTTCCGCATCTAAATAACGCCAGCAGCTTATTTTTTCTTTACACTCTTTGATTAATCTTTTGATATCGTGCCTTAATAAGTACAATGCCTCCTCTCTGGTAATACCCTTACTCCAGTCACCGATATATTCTTTTTCCTCTTTACTCAAAGGATTGGTTATTAAATTTCTGCCCACGCCTATGGTTAAATAACCTTTAGAACATTTATATGGTTCTAATCTCATACCTTCATGTAATATCAATCTTCTTATGATTTCTTCTTCATCTATCATTGCTTACTCCTTTTATTTTTTTCTTTGTGCATCAAATCAACTTTTACTTTAATTTCAGCTAGTATCTCGTTGTTTTTGTTTAATAATAGCGATAACGAATCTTGCTTGATTTCTATCCCGTCAATGCGTTTGCCCTGACTTGCCAAGCGTTCCTCATGGCGGGCTTTCCACTCTCCAAGTCTTATTACCAACGCTAAAAACGACACTATTGAGGCGCACCCCGACATCGCTCCCAGTAAATTTAAAAAATCCATTTTTACCTCCTTTTTAAAAAACTTATGCCGCATTAGGTAATGCGGCATAATCCCTATTGCAGTATGATTGAGGCTATCTCAAAGCTTTGTTCCGGTATTTGCTTAGCGTATATCCTGACATATCCGTCCAAACTTTCCGCCACAGGTGCGTAATTGCCGCTCTGACTTTCCGCTAAATTGAAATTTACCGTCGGAATAAGTTCGGACGATGCATCTTCAAACTCAATATCGGCACTGTACGGATACTCCTCATACGTATCGTCGCTCTTAAACATCTCGGGTGTTACTTCCAAACGCACATCCTTAACCACCGGAGAAGAGCTTAAAATATCCTGTTTAACCTTGGCATACAGTTTGTTTAATTCCGTGCTGTATGTGGTGTAGGCATTTTCTAAAGCAATCAATCCGCTTTCTAGTTCCTTGGCAATAGCAGCTGTATCAAGCTCCGATAGCTCCCCTAAGTTATTGGCAACTTGAATATACAAGCATAAACGCACATTTTTTGGGTGCCCCTCTTCTTCACCTTGGCTTACCACTGCTGCCGTATTTTCAATATCTGTCGTATCGCTCCAGAACATATCCGATTTTGAGTTATCGGTTCCCGAGCCTAAATATCTTTCCTCTGCCGCATTGCGGTTACCAGATCCGGTATAGGCCTTTAAATTATGTGTATGAGCCGTATTTACTGCGTTTTCCTCAGCTGCTAATTGACTCAACTCATCAATTCCTGAAATAAAACGCGTGATTTTCGGCAATCTGACATGACCGTTTAAACTATCAATGTAAAAACCGGCACATTGACCGTACTCTTCCAACTTTTCTTCGTATTCTTCTTGAGTTACACTCACAACATTACCCAAACTTACCAGATTGTTTAATTTGTTCCAAAAATCCGGATATAAACTTTTACAGTGAGTTATGGTCTCCCCAGTCCATAACGGATATGCTCCGGCCGGAGTGTTACTTGAAAAACTGTAATAAATGTCAAACATCTCACGCGTCGGTTTATTTTTTAAATCCGCAATTGCCGTACGTAATTCGTCAAGGCTGGCATTAATGCCGCCGGCAAAGCTTTTTACCGCTTCAAAGTTGGCATTTACTTCCGATGCTACGGCCTTTGTTCCTCCTTGAAACTCGTACGGATACACTAAATTAGTATCTGCCATTTTTATCTCCTTTAAAAAATTAAAACTCCGCTTTAAATAAGCGGAGTTTTGTCATTAATTTTACTGTTATTTCCATAAATTGCCCAATTGATTGCCAAATACGGAACCAACCGATGCTCCTGCCGGACCTCCCAGCGCATAACCAAGACCCGTACCTACCAAGCCTCCCCAGCCCATGCCGGATGAGTTATTGTTTTTACCTGTTCCAGATACTGACATATTTCCTAATGACTGCGCCCAGCCTCCCAGTGCATCGTTATTTATTTTATTTTGCATCATGGCATTTTGAACGGCACTTTGATATTGCTTGTTACTGAAATCAGACATACCCATCATCATCTCATACGGAACCTGATAGTAACTAAATAAATTATTCAATATTCCGGCATTGCGACTATCTTCATTGGCCATCGCATCAACCTCTAGATCGGCCAATTTGTTGGCAAACTGATTGCTCATTTGATTAACGCTTGAACCTCTGGTCAGACCTCTTTGCGACAATGGATTTATTAAATTGTTTTCAAAGCTTTGATTGGCAAGTCTGTTCCTTTGCGTGGTCTGCGCCTTAAAAACCTCACTGTCATATGTCGGATTTACCAGCTGTTGCAAATACTGCGGAATATATTGCGTAGTCATTCCTACCAGCTGTTTTTCAAAATTACTCGGATTATAAGTTGTTCCGTTTTTATTGGTGGTTGCCGTACCGTATAAACCTCCACTTGAAAAAGTTTGCGGTTTGGCTTTTACATTACTTGACATTATTTTCTCCTTTCTTGATTTTGTTTTTCTTAACTAACAATTTTTTGTTGCGATCATACCACTTAAAGCCTGCTCGCTTTAAGGCTATAACCGCATTTACATGGCGGGTATGAGCGTAAACCTCATCAAAAAACGAACAGATTTGCTTAATAGCCTCCACCGCTTCTTTATGATGTTTTCGCAGCATATATCCTCCCAAATAATTGCGATTATCCTCGGCTCCCTGATATACAAAACCGGAGCCGATATAACCGTGTTGATAGACATTAAAAAAACGGCTGTTGGCTAATATGCCCTCAAAGCCGTTTTCATCATCCAAATTTTCCCGATTGGCTTCAAATAGCTCTTTGGCTTTCTGCCTTTCAAAAAAAGGACTGTCTTTTTCTATTAAAACTACCATTTTACCAACCTCCTATTTGATGATTTTTATCTCAAGAGGCGTCGTATCAACTTCTTCCGCCTCTTTTTTATCGCTATACAATCCGGCAAGCTTGCCTTTGAGCTCTTCCGCTTTTAATGCCAAACTTACATTTTCTTGCGAAATTGCCATTTCTTGCAGCTTGTTTAACTGCTCAAAACTTTCCGAAGGCTGATAACTGACTTTGCCGGTTGCCTTTTTTTTCATTATTGCCTCCTCCTTTTTTAAAATTAACCCAGACTTTTGGTTTTTAAGCCGACGCGTTTGAACTCCAGCCGTTTAACGGCAAACTCTTGCGGACTGTCTTTGGTAAAAATTCGTATCTGCAACTGCTTAAACGGTAAAACTCCCGCCAAGTTAAACATTACGGTGTTTTTATCCGAACTTACCCACATGCCGCCGTTTTCATCTGATGCATCTAAACTCCAAAGACCGCCTTTTTCATCTGCTGCCGAGTTTGCCCAAATCAAGTAACCTTTCATCATTTTAACAATATGAAATGTGCGGCTTTTTTTAGGCATATCATCGTAGATAAACTCTATATAAAAGTCGTTTTCACAGTCAAAATCCAAGGTTAAAATCAAAGGCATTTTCGGCACTTTGATATTACTGTCGCTTTGCAAGTTGATGATGTTGGTCTTATATTCCGAAGGTATATATTCCCCATCAAATGTAGAACCGATATATTCTTTTAAGACCTTAGTTCCGGACAGTGAATATAATCCGCCCTTTATCAGGCTTAATCCGTGAATATCGGCTTGAGCAACACGTTCACACCATTCGCCGTTCAAATAATCGTAAATTAAAACTACATTCCTCTCTGTTGAGGGAAATTTAAGCCATATCTCGCTTTTATTACCGTGGATATAACTTACCATTTCTATTTTATTTAATTTACTTTCATCAATTTCTTCAAAATAGGAAATGACATTATTGGCAAGCCCTTCACTCGGACGCGTTTGTCCGCTGTCCATTAAGTAATAAGCAAAAACATTTTTGGCTTTGTTATCGTAATAAAAAAGCTTGTTATCAAACTTGATTACCGAACGAAACGACGGACACCCTCCGCCAGAAGCTCCGCCTCGGGTGAAGGTACTTGCATCTCCGGGATTGCCCTTAAAATAAGTGGAATACTCATCGGTAAAGGCTATCAACATATCATTATAAAGAATAATAGCTGTTACATCACGGTCAAACTCCTGATATGCCGGAGCCGTAAGCAACTCTTCATCGCTTGATATCCAGTCAAAAATGTTGGATTGTCCCGACCAATGAACCCGATTTTGGCAAAAGGTTACCAATCTTCCGTCCTGAACTTCAAGCCCTAAGCCTCTGATATCACGCCCTTCGGCATCGGTTGCATTCAAAAATTTAATACGGTCTTCGGGGGATGCTTGCGACATACAAACTCCCAAATAATCATCCACACCGTTGGTAAACACAAACCAGTCATTATAACCTTGGGCAATGGTAATACCGTTACAATCATCACTTACCGATAAACTTACATCTAAAAGCGTCAGCTCATTATCTGCTCCTAAAGCATAAAGATATCCTCTTGTATCGTCCGTGGCATATATAAACCAATAAGATGTCCCGTTTTGAATACTTTCAAACTGTCCAACAACTTTTTGCCCGATATCTTTAACCGCTTTGTTGCCTTTGGTCGTAAAAATGGCTAAATTTTTACTGTGTTCGGTATTGGTAAGCTCCACATTTTGACAGTTAACAGCCGAAACCACTCCGCTTGATATCAAATCTGCCACCGGATTAAATTTGCGAATTCCCCGAAAATTATCAATAAACAGTGTGTTTAGCATAGCCTCCTCCTTAAACGATTAAACGAGGATTATGCTTAACCCCACTAAAACATAATAACGACGAATAAGCTTCCACAAATTCTTTTTGGTAGGGCTGATAGTTTTCATCATTGGTATCGGCAATTAAATACTCCATTGCCTTGGTATTTAAACAATGCAAAAACAAGTCCTCTATCACACTGTCGTCAGGCAAGTTTAATACATCGTCCATATCCGATAAGTTGGCCTTTAAAGTGCCGTCTTGAGCTTTGGCCTTACAGTTAGTTATATAACGGATTAACATGGTGCAATCTTCGGAAGCCTTGGGATAAAAATGCACTTCGGCGCCATCATCTCCGAATTCTATCCAAAAACACACCGGCTTACCCTTCTCTTCTCCCGAAAGAAAATCGGCTTTTTCCTGACTGATTTCTTCCAAATATGTATTGGAACCATCAAGCCAAATATTAACAATACTGCCTTTAGGTGCCGGTAATGCCGACTGCCCTTTGTTAATCTTAAAAGCCTCTTTTTTTACCTTAAACGGAAAATTATCCAATCCCCAAATATAGCTATTGGCTTGCTGTACGGCTAACTTTACGGCTTTTTGAACTTCCGCAAAAGATGAAGGATCGGTATCAACTACCGACCATCTTAAATTGGATACATCGCGTATAATATCAAAATAGGTTTTCATCTTTCCTCCTTTTTATTATTGCCGCTCAAAAACAAAGTCTTTGTCGGTAATCTTTTTAATGCCTCTTCTGGCTTTTTTCTTACCTTCCTGACTTAGCATTTCGGCTGCCATTAACCCGTTGACACGGCTCTTGCCACAGCCGGTTTTATAAACCTGCCATACGCAATCGGCGGTCAGATATTTATCGTTTTTTGTAAAGTTATCGGTCTTTTTGCCTAAAACTTTATCTGCAATTTCCGATGCCATTTTTATTTCTCCTCAAAACATTTTTCCTTTAAACCCACAGAGGACGCAATTTTCATTGCGTCCTCTGCTTTTTTATAACGAAAGGATTTACATGAATTAATTTTAATATTAAGCCGCAGCTTCCACAATGGAATCAGCTGCACTTACATCTACCGTCATACCGGCTAAGGCTTTTGGTAAAACTACTTTTTTACCGTAAACATATAAGCCGCGGATATTGGTGCCGAAGAATTTTTCGTCACGAATGGCCTCAATATGCGAAATATTGCCCACAAAGGCAATGGCATCGTTGATACCGGCCATAATGTTGACTTTTTTCTCGGTTGTCGGCAAGTTGGTAGATACCAAAACATCCAATCCGGCAATGGTACCGATTGAACCCTCACGCAACACTCTGTCGCCGGCTTGGGTAGCATGAATAAAATCGGGTGATTGCAATAAAATTGCTTCAACATCCGGATTGATTATTACATACGGCATGGCATCGCCGCCGGCTTGATTGGACTTAAACACCTGATCGTTTTTAAGTTGAATGGCGTTATTGTTCTTTAAGGTTTTAGACAACCATACCAAGCACTTATAAGCATTATCGGGAGTTAAAGTAATGTTATCCAGTTTGTTTTCCTCAGGAATTTCCGAAAATGCCGAAAGGATATAGGTATCTTTGGCCAAATCAATTGCCGTTTTGGCTTTGGCTTCAATTTTAGACTGCAAGTCTTTAATGTTGCCTTGTTTGTTGCTGATATCGGAAACAAAAATACCGAAAGCCTTGCTTTGATCAAGCTTTAATTGCTGATTTTTGGCATCAATTCTTTGGTAATTTACTCCGCCTGAGGATACATCTTCCGAGTAATCGGAAATGGTTACATCACCCAATTCACCGATGTTTACGGTATCGCCGTATTCGTGAGTATCGGCTTCGTGAATACGGTTAACTACCTTCATTCCCACACCGGATTTATCCAAACCTTTGGTTAAAGACATACTCCATACTTCAGGAATAATGGCGGATAATTGTCTGTTTAAAGTTTCTGCATTTGTTGACATAGTTTTTTCCTTTCAAAAATTAAATTATTTGGTTAACATACGCGGTAACTTGCCTTGTTTTTCAAGCAAAACCTGTTCCACGATTAAATCATATTTTTCGGCTTCCTGTGCCGGAGTGAGTTTGTAATACTCATCCTTGGTAAGCCATTTTTTGTTTTTGATACGCGTGTTATCATTGCCCGGAGTTTGCAAGCTGTCTTGCATCAGAGCATTTTGATACGCCGTATCCTGACCGGTTTGATATTTTTTGAGAGCTTCTTCCACTACGGCATCGGCCATTTTTTTAAGCCCGTTTAAATCTACTCTGCCGTCCGAGACTTCCAGAGCCTGATTTATAAGGTCTTCTTTTAAGGGAGAATCAAACCAACTCTCGTTTTGATTGCGGAATTCATGCAATTTCCGAGCATAACGAATGGCTTTATCGTTACTGCGGATATTATCAAACTCGCCCTGACGCGAATTTTTGTATAAAGCCGCATCTTCGGAAACTAATGCCACCACTTGCGGCGGAAAATACTGCCGTAAAAGGTTGAATTCCTTTTCCGTACCACCAAGGCGGCACGTATTTATCAATTGAGCAACTTCCAACTGAGCCTGATACGGTAATGTATGGCTGGCCGCCAAGGCATAACTGTCAAGTTCATGTTGCTTTACATCATGATTAAGTGCCATTTCCAAACGATCGGAATAACCGTTCTGCCTAGCTATGGCATCTTCTTCATAAGCTTTGGAAAGATACTGGTAGTTTTGCAGTTCTTTTTCCAAATCGGCGGCTCGCGTGATGGCTCGTTCCGCCTCTTTATAGCCTTTTTGAGCCTCTTCCATGGTCTTAAACTTACCAAAGATAAGACCGCCATCTTCCAAGGCTTTATCATTAACATCAGCTTCCATAGCATCGCTTACGGGCTCTTGATATACTGCTTCAGGCTCTTTTAGAGAGGTATCCGCAACAAATATATCAGAGGAGTTATCCGTCAAACGCTGTGAAGGTGTTGATTTTGTTTTAATTGTCATTTTTATCTCCTTTTTTCTTCATTTAATTTTTGGCATATTTCATCAATTTCTTTTAAGTGATTGATAAGCATGCCCATACCTTTTATCCATTCGGCATTGGCATTACCGCGGGTGGAAACTTCAACCATAAAATCCGTAAGGTAGCGTAACAACAGCCGACCCTTTTCGGAACGCATCAGTTCACGAAGCTCTATTAAATCCACGATAAATACTTTCTACTTTTGAACGGGTAAAAGATTATTGTTGACACCAGCCGCCGCTGTATTTTGATTGGCTGCCGGAATTTGATTTTGGCTTAGAAAAAACTTTTCGGTATTTTCTATGCCGGCATTACGCAGTACTTCTTTAACAATTTGCAGTTTGTTTAAGGGGACGCTTTCATCATTCCAGATTTGCGTAAAAATCTGAATAAGCGTTTGATTGGTGTTAAGCTTTTTCTGAATACCGGTATTATCGGTATAACGATATTCATAATTGCCCTGACGCACCACATCATCAATGGTTTTGGTAACCGGATACCCCAAAATGTTAAGCTTTAAAACCTCATCACCGAATTTCATATTAGCTTCAAGTTCGGCAACTTTTTGCACCATCGGGACAATAACATTTTGCTTGATGGTATCCAAAGTTTTACCCAAACGCGTGGTTTGTCCCTGAACCTTAATGCTTATTTCGGTGGCCGTAGCTTTGCTTACTTCCTGTTGTCCCTGCATATTGGGAAAAATACCGCTTACGCTTGAAGCCGTATTGTCATAATACTGAATAATATTTTCATTACTGAACAACGGAAACTGCATTTTGATGATTGCTCCGGGATCTTCAAGACCCTGTTTGTATTCCACTTGTTTACCGGGGAAGAGTTTTACTTTTTCCTCCTTAAAAAAACCCTCCGGAGCATAGGCCGGAGGATTTAGGTTAAGTGATTGAGCATCATTTTGTAAGTTTACTTTATTTTCCTGTTCCTTACATATATCGTAAATGGACCATAATTCGGGAATACCTCGCTTACTGTTGATATCCCTAAATAAAGCCATATTGATAATCGGGTTAATTACCCAGCGATTAGGTTCAAACACCGCCAGATATTTACGACCGATAACTACGATATGCCAGTTTTTTAAAACATCGCCTTTTGGGGTAACATAATCTCCCCAATATTGTAAAACCTCAACCCTATCGCTATCAACCACATCATCGGTTTTATCTGTTTCCGAACGATCTTCATCTTTGGAAGGAGAGTTTAACATTTTATGCAAATCATCAAGCTCTTCTTTTTTAAGATTATACAATTTATTGGAAGCTACCGACTGATATGTTTCCCATGATTTAATAATTTTACCGCAGGCATTCCATTTTTCCTTATCGTCAGGATTAACCCTGGGGTCAAATACCAAATTGAGCGGGTTAATGGCCTCAACATCGGCTCCGTTATAAATTTCCTGATTAAACACCCCGAACAAGCCTTGAGTAAGCAAGGGCTTATCGGCAGAGGAGCTGAATTTATCCAAACGACGGCGGATTTGTTTATATTTTTTTTGCCAACCGATAAACAAACAAATTTCACCGACACTGTCTAAATGCTCAATAGCGGTATCCAGCTTGCGTTGAATACCGATATTATAAAAGGTATTAACCAGTTTTTGTTTTTGCAACAAAGCCGTTTGTGCCGAAAGATCATCAATTCCTTCAACATCAAACATATTTTCCACATTAGAATAGATATTATCCCAAATGTAGGCCTGATGTGTTTGGAATAACGAATAGATTTTATTAAGATGGATATCCGATTTCCATTCGTCATCTTCCGGGACATAAGTTTTTTTTCGGTCATCCAGATAGATTTCCGAATGCAACTTATCGGCAATATTTTTTTGTTTAGTACGAACAGTATCCCAAGATGTGAATAAATCCACCACATCTTGAACTACTGCCCGCTTATCATCGGGATTTCCCGTTGACATAAAGCTTTCTTTTTCAAGAGTATATGCGAACATTATTTTCCTTTCTTATTATAAAAAAATACCGAAGTTATGAGCTTCGGTATTGGTTGTTAAAATTAAAGACGTTTTTGTCCGTTTTGAGAGCGATTTCCCTATCCCTTGTCTGCTTTTAAAATACCAAAGAGGGAGCTTTTACCCCCTCTTTGGTAATCTCTTACAGACTATAAATCTCTGATAAAGTAGGCGACTATGGAATAAACTATTACGCATATTAAAAAATACAGATAATCAATATGATTGACAAATTGTTGTTTTTAGCTTAACATATCAATGTTATTAGGTTATTTGTCAACCTAATGCATATTTTATGTAGTGACAAATACTACATAAATGTAGTGGCTTTGAAGAGCAGAAAATCGGTGCAACTGCAGAACACGACGTATTTGTGTTGTAATGATGGGAAACACCGTCCATCCAAAGCCACTTTAGTATTTTAAATCGGGATATTTTTTTAATAGGCTTGGCAAATCTTTCTGCATAGAACTTCTTACCGATATACCATCAAATATATCATCTTTTGATATAACACTCATACTGGGGTGTTTATCACCCGTTTTAATAATCACCTGGTTACGAGAGACATTACCTGGAAACACCTGACTATCTTTACTAAAAATGCTATCTTTCACATAATTTGCAACTTCTCTGGGTTTAGATTGTCCAATATTAATTCGCCTATCCCAAATATGTTGTACATTTTGCTTGGGGATTTTTACTTGTCTGGATAAAATAGGAGCCTCGCCTAAACCTAGTCTAATATCATTAATTTGATTAAATTTATTTTTATCAATCTTCCCCATGTAAATATCCTTAAAATTGCTACCTCTGTGCAATTGGTTTGCAAGGTTACGACTTCCATTAAAAATATTGTATATATTATAAGCTTGTCCAATAGCCGGTATCCCTTTTGATCGCAATAGGTATAATAACAATCCATTTCCAATTAAATATGTCCCTTTATTGGTTACATTAAAAACATCTCCTACACCAGCATAATCTGAGGAAAGTTGTAATTTTGTTTTTCTTTCTTTCATACCTAACCCTAATTTATCACTAACAATCCCATATCCTCCCAAAGTTAGTCCATTCATAATATTTTCAGTTCCTCCGGCTGCTCCCTCTCCAAATCCTTCAAGAGCTGATAAAGCAATATCCCATGAAGTAAAGGGTTTTACTTTAGGGTTAGTATACTGCTTCTTTTGAGGTTGATTGTAACTTTCCAATCCGCTTAAAGAAGGCTGTCGGTTATTAATATTAAAGCTGTTATTTATACCAGAGACAGTTGTGTTGTCATAAGGTCTGGGAGTTGGCGAGCTGTTATAGCCCAGCGGATTATTATAAAAGTCCGCATTATACCCTAACCTTTGCACCCAGTTGCTACTGCCCGTATTAAAGTCAGAAGCGTTATTATTTCCTTTAAGGTTAAAGCTTGACATATTACCCATGGACGGTTGCTGCTTATTAACATTAAATCCGTTATTTAAGCTTGTTGTCCGAGGGGTTTGAGGCTTAAACCCACTTACAACTTCATTGTCATCATCTGCACCAAAGACAGTTGTGTTGTCATAAGGTCTGGGAGTGGGTGAGCTGTTGTAGCCCAGCGGATTATTATAAAAATCCGCATTATATCCTAGCTTTTGTACCCAGTTGTTACTGTTAGCATTAAAGTTATACATATCCGCAAATGGATTATATTTTTTATTTGTCATGATTTATTTTCCTTTCTTTTAAATAAAAAAATACCGAAGTTATGAGCTTCGGTATCTGTTGTTAAAATTTTAGTTTAAGTTAAAATATAATCGTGAGAGTTTATGGCTTGCACTCGATCTTACGATTATAGCTTTTTTATAGCCTTTTTTTACAAAAAATGTCCAGCACAAAAATGTTCGAAAATGTTCGATTTTGTTCGGAATTGTTCATTTTTGTTCGAAAATGTTCGGAAATGTTCGGTTTTGTCATTAAATACGCCGTTTTTGTCCGTTTTAGAAACAATTTCCCTATCCTTTTATCTAGCCTAACTTATTTTTCCTTTCTTTAAAAGCACAAAAAAGAGACTTTTATAAGCCTCTTTTTCATTGTTTGATTAAAATAATCTATTCTATATCCAGTGAATCAAATCCTGCCTTATCATCGCATTCCATTCGTGCTTGATAAAGGTATTCTTTTACCACATCTCTAATCCAAAAAGCCCCCGTAGCAATGGCTTCCGTATTGTACATAGTTCCTCCTCTTAAAAGTCCAAAATCGCTATGTTGAACCATATCATGAGCATTTGCATAAAATGCTTTGACAAGTGCATCAAAATCCTGTTTTACCTGCTCATTATACTTTTTGTAATTTCTATCAAAAAGTTTATTGGCTACAGCAATACAACAATCGCCAAAATCATAAGTGGCATTATTCATATCTGCCGTAGATGGATTATCCGGCATTTGAATTTTACAATTAGCTAATTCTTCCTCTAAACCTCGTATAAATACATCTTCTTCACCGGAACATTTTTCTGCTTCATATGTAAATGTTGACTTTTCTTCTGCTGCTAAACTCAATGTCGGCATTAGTACTGCCAGCAGTAAAAATATTATATTCTTCATTTCTGCCATCCTTTCTATTTACCATTATAATCTTGCTGCTTTTTACAGCTTCATTACATCTAATTAAAACAAATAAGTAATATATTTATTATCAGAAACAAAATGCCGTACAACAAGGCATAAAAAGCATATCTATTCATAGCTTGTTTTATTTTCCCTTTATATAACAAAGGAAAAAGAATATAAATAAATAGATACAGCACTCCCCAAAATCCGGTGTATACTTCACATTCAGGATTGTTACTCACATATGTTGTCAAATACCCCAATATCGGCGGTATACACATAAGACCAATTATAAACAGTACTATCTTTTTCATATTATCTTCCCGTTACACAGTGCATATTGTCCGTATTGATGAGTACTTTTGTTTTAATAAAAAGTTACCTATATTTTCCGGATTTTTGATAAGCTTTCCTTGCCTTGTTTCCTATATTCTTGCAATAGTCTAAGGTGTTATGACGATTTTGTAAACATTTTATGGTTTCTCTTTCCCCAACATTTAGAGGTTTTATACTGAAAACCTCTTTTTTGAATTTTTCATATGGCTCGCTTATTTTTTCCATGGCCTTATTAACGGTTTTATTACGAACTTTTTTAGCTGCATATTTACCAGCTACAGTGATTAATTTATTTGTCATGATTTATTTTCCTTTCTTTTAAATAAAAAAATACCGAAGTTATGAGCTTCGGTATCTGTTGTTAAAATTTTAGTTTAAGTTAAAATATAATCGTGAGAGTTTATGGCTTGCACTCGATCTTACGATTATAGCTTTTTTATAGCCTTTTTTTACAAAAAATGTCCAGCACAAAAATGTTCGAAAATGTTCGATTTTGTTCGGAATTGTTCATTTTTGTTCGAAAATGTTCGGAAATGTTCGGTTTTGTCATTAAATACGCCGTTTTTGTCCTTTTTGAGAGCGGTTTCCCTCTCACTTATTTGCTTTTAAAATACTAAAGAGGGAGTTTTTATCCTCCCTCTTTGGTAATCTCTTACAAGCTATAAATCTCTGATAAAATAGGCGACTATGGCATAAATTATTACGCATATTAAAAAATACAGCGGAGGATTTTTTAATAACGGACTCCTTTTGCTCATATCCTTCTTCTTTGCTCCGGGCATAAGCACCAAAAGTAATGATACTATCAAATATCCTATTAACGCTCCGTAAAAACTTTTCCGAATTATGTCGTTATGGATAATTATCGGATTTCCAGTATCCCTACCGTATAACATCATCCGACTTATCGGAAAACTCAGAGAATACAATAAAATAAACAAACTACCGCCAATATTCATATCACGACTGCGTTTTTGAATCGCTGCCAGCATCGCATAAAATACTATGGCTGTGCCTATGACCACGAGTACTATATTATTTCCCGTACTCATTAAATCCATAAAACCACCGAGGGTAACCGCTACTATAAAAAATTGTATGCGACCGAATACCCCTTCAAATGAAAAATATATGGTCTTGGCATCCTCTTTGAACAATGCGTCATCTTCTTCTGGCTTTTGTGTTCCTTCTTCCATAAATCACCTCTTATATGATTAACCTTATTTATTTTGTTTTGGCTGTTATAAATAATCCTTTAATTTGTTTGTAATCTAATACGCATAATATTAAGCCGCAAATAATAAATCGCAAAACGGCAACAATTATTATGTATTTTACCACCCTATAAGCATCCAACCAAGATCCGTAAAAACAAAAGCCACTGAGTATCGCTTCCAGATTTATCTGAACAAAAATTATCAACATTACGGGAATTACTTTTCCTAATGAAAAGAATTTGTGTAACGATAAATCTTTGAGCAACAAAGTACTTATTTTATACGGCAAAAACACATATATTCCCATCAGTATCAGCACAAACCATACCTTGCTGTAAACAACGGTTAAAATCGGCGGACATATAAACAAGGCAGCCAAAAACCAAATCAAAGCAAGATAACGTTTGGAATGCTGTTGGCAATGGGTGGTAAAATCGTTTATTGTCGGGTTGTTTTTAAGCAGTATATACCATCCCATCCCCAATACCAAAACATAAAAAATTAAGGGTAAAAATACAGTGTATATTTGTGCGGTTACTGGCAAACTTTGGGTGTATAATCCCAAAACGCAACCTGATAATATAAACAACAATAGTTCACATATTACAAAAACAGGCTTTATGGTAAGTTTCCAATTAAAGGCTCCGTATGTTTTAAGGACTGAATAAGCCGTTAAGATAAGCCATACATAAACTCCGTTTACCCGGACTGCTTGGTTGGCAACAAGCCAATATTCCCGATGATTTACAATCAAAAATATAAACAAGACCTCTAAAAGAATGTACAGAGCCTTTTTCATCAGCAATCTCCTTGTTTTACTCAAACAATTTTATAGACCTGTTACAAGCTGAAGATGTAGACACAGCTCAAACTAATAAGGGCAGTAAGCACAAGCCCCGCAACGAAAACAAAAGATATAATAAGCCACTTACCAATTTTTGTTAATGTATTGTTGGATGAGAGCATCACAATCTCCTTTGCGATATTTTGTTCCTAACAGCCGTCCTATTTCGTTAGCATAGTTATCACTTAAACTACTGTCAATAGTATTGCGACCATTTTTAACATCACTCTTTTCTTTTAAATCAGAAATAAATTTTACAATATCGTATCCTCCTTTTCCGGATTGAGCTGCCTTACAATTTATAAGTGCGTGCTTGTACTTATCTGTATATCTTTTATCTCTTAAAGACATATAATTCTGTATCGTGTTTAATCCTCCAGTCAGACCAGATTTTCCATATGCAAAAAAATCTTGTGATTCAGGAGTAATATTCCCTTCTTTTTGTATTACATAGTCAAGAACTTTTCTACCCTCATTTGCACTGTCCCAATATTTAGGAACATTATTATTTAATTTTGTTGTGTTATCATAAGGTCTGGGGATGGGTGAGCTGTTATAGCCCAGCGGATTATTATAAAAATCCGCATTATATCCTAGCTTTTGTACCCAGTTGTTACTGTTAGCATTAAAGTTATACATATCCGCAAATGGATTATATTTTTTATTTGTCATGATTTATTTTCCTTTCTTTTAAATAAAAAAAATACCGAAGCAAAGAGCTTCGGTATTGGTTGTTAAAATTTTAGTTTAAGTTAAAATATTATTTTCTTGTGCTTTAACTATAAAAGTTGTTGCTTATATTATGGATTAAATCTAAACTTGTTTCATCGGTTTTATGCATAAGGATAATTGATTATGAAAAAAATATACATTATTTCTCTTTTGAGCTTTTTAATATCTGCAACAAACGTTAATGCGGAAATTTACCATGGTATTGATATAGATGATGTGTATGCTAAAAGCGATTGGAGCAGTAAAGAAAAAATCAAAGATATAATTGATGACTACACCCTCATCACACAATATCAAAAAGAATTATCTTTATGTACCGAAAGCTCTCGACAATTTGATTGTGCCAACACTCTTGCCGATAAGGTTATGAAAACTTTTTATAATCATAATCTTGAGCGTAATATGGCAAGTTATAACAACTATGTTAAAGCCACATTATCGGCCTATGGGGTTGTTTATTGCTTAAATAAATATGCAACTCCTGCCGGCACTGTATGCGAACAGGAAAATATGGCAAAATCCAAAGAAATTGTTTTGCAATACCTTAATACCCTATTATTGCAAATTAAACAGGAACTTGCCGTTTATGGCTTTCTTAAAAATTACAAGTAAATCTTTGACGGAATAGCCGGGATTAATTATTATTTATGGAAATTAAGTATAAGGAAATAAGATTATGAAAAAAAGTTTATGGGTAATATTAAGCGTGTTATTTATTGTCGGATGTTCATTGCGGGCCGGAAGTGAGAAGGAAGAAAAATTTGTAAATCCGTTGTTTTATAAACAATTATCTCCTTTATCGTCTAATTCGCGTGAAACATTTTTAACACCCAATTCCCTACGCTACTCCAACTCGGTTATTCATAAAGACGGCGATAATTATAAGGACGGTTGGACGACTAATACTTGTCAGCTGTTGGAAAATGAAAATGATTATATAATTTTAAAATGTCAAATTTTCGGCAGTGACGAGTTTTACAGATATGTACCGGAAGAATGTTTCCTTAAAGATGCCAAAGGGATATGTACCGCCCGCTACATAAAAGAATATTCCTATGATGAAAATTGGCAACGATTGGGGGTTGCAACCTTTGTGGTAGAGCTTGAATAAATATTCAAGCTCTAGGTATTTTGAGTTAAATGTAGTTTATTTACAAAATTTTTAACGGCTTTGGGATTCCAAATTAAAGCAATTAACAGATAATAGGTCAATCGGATAAAGGTTGTACACAAAATATAATAGGCGAAAAACTCCTCTATAGACAGAGCTCGGTAATACTGTCTTGAAAATAAAATTTCATAACTGATACATCCCAAAAACAAGATGATTCCGGCAGGCAACCTAAGACAAAAATAAGAGGCAGGAGTTGTTTGTTTATCGGCAACAGATTTTACGAATAGTCGGGGTATGTAAAGGTAAATAAACCA
The DNA here is from genome assembly GCA_944392295.1 of uncultured Alphaproteobacteria bacterium. GTDB lineage: Bacteria > Pseudomonadota > Alphaproteobacteria > RF32 > CAG-239 > CAAFZY01. The sequence continues at coordinate 73,590 of CALXWE010000001.1, read as the reverse complement.
TAAAATAAAAGGCAGCAGCAACAAGCTGTAAAGTATTGCCCATATCGGCGGAAATGCCACTACCGAAAAAATAAACAAGCCAATACTTAAAAATAAGTTTTTAACGGATTGCGGCATTTTCCTGCCATAGGTCTCAGCCATGTGGTATGCTAAATATACAATAATAACATATACAATGAACGGTGAGAACATATACATCAAACCGAGAGCGGCGTTTTGCAGACTTCCGGATGTTACTTCAAAACCATCGGTCCAAACAATTCGTATGCCGAAAGACAATATGTAAACCAAAGTTTCGGGAATCAAAAATTTTATTTTTAAGCTATCAGGGAAGATTTTGAGAGCAATGATTTTAAATAAGGTATAATAAGTAAGAACAAACCAAAAATACATAAATAAGCTTTGTGTATCAAAACGACAAACGGTATTTATATCATCTCGGAACCAATGAAAATAACTATTCCAATCAAATTGCAGATAATTGTTGATACCCTCGTTAATGCAAACCAAATCGGCTTTATCCATATTAACAAACATACCGTAATTATTGATAATTAAGATAATAAACAAAAGTTCCGCAATCAGATATTTAATTATTTTCATTGACAGCCTCCTCGGTTGATTTTTTCACACAGTACAACTTTTGTTTATTTTTGTAAAGCCCATAATAAAACATGGGCTTTACTTCTTGTAAAAAAATACCGAAGTTATGAGCTTCGGTATTGGTTGTTAAAATTTCAGTTTAAGTTTAAATATAATCGTGAGAGTTTATGGCTTGCACTCGATCTTACGATTATAGCTTTTTTATAGCCTTTTTTTACAAAAAATGTCCAGCGCAAAAATGTTCGAAAATGTTCGATTTTGTTCGGTTTTGTCATCAAACAGAGCACCCCTTTCAAGCTTAAGTAACTCTCTTATTAGTTTAGTAAAATAGTCATTCTTTAACGACTGGTTTAAAAAATTCTACCATATAGCTTACGGCATCAAAGATATGTCCTAAGTAAAGTTTGGCGTCATCATCAGCAATTTGCGAAGGCGTTGCCTCATCGATGATATTCGTTCCTTCTTTGTAACGCAGATTTTTCATATTATAAATAAGCCACTTACACCTTGGATGAACCAGTACATTTCTGTTACCGTCATCAGTTAAAACTTGTTTGTTAAACGCATTAACCCTGGCAATAATCGGCGGATTAAATGGACGTAAATTAAGTTTATAATGATACCCGTTTTTAGCCAACGTATTAACAATAATGGCATAATCAGAAAACCGGCTTTGGGTCTTGCGATATTTGCCCGAAGCATCACCGCAAATTTGAATTATTCCCCTAACCTTTTCCGGCGGATAGCGATGCATAAATTCATCGACGACGTCCTGAGTTATAACATTATTTAAGACTAATTCATCAAAAACAAAAAACTTTTTGCCATCGTAATGAGCAAGCGTTGACATAGCCGGATTAACGTTAAAATCAAGGCTCCAGTAAATATCCAAATCTTCACAATAGCGAATATCGGGATTAATGTTTTCCGGCGACCAATATTTAACAACTTTGGCGGCATCGGAGCCTTTGGGCTTGTTTAGATAATCGCGTTCATATTCATCGGGCTTGTTTTGTTTTATCAAACCGGCGTAGGTTAAAAATTTTTCCGATAACACGCCTAAATGTTCTACCTCAGGATAGTTTACCTCTACAAAATAAGTTTTATCGGGTGCCGACATTGAAACGTAATCTAAAAACAGAGCCTGTTCAACCGGTAAGTCGTCATCTATACGGTTATAAATAACAATTAAAACGACGCCTTGTTTTCGTATGGTTTTTAACAGTACGCTCCATACGGCAGCGCTGACGGCTTGGGCTTCGTCGATTAATAAAATATCTACCTGAGCCAAGCCTTTTAGGCTCTCGCGCGCACTCTGATTTTTATCTTGCAACCCCATAAAGAACAATTCCGAGCCGGTGGATTTATGAACGATTTTATTTTTAGAATAATCAAACCCTCGATTAAAAAATTCGCTATTGATTAATTCTTTAAATTCAATATACAGACTTTCTTCGGTGGAAACTTTAGTTTCTCTGAACACGGCAACACGTTTTTTAGAGCGCATCATGGCCACCAAAACTGCCCGACAAACGTGCCCGGTTTTTAATGAGCCGCGACCGCCGGTAAAAACAAAAGTATCGTATTTACCGTTATCCATTTCCAGCAGCGGAAAATATTTTTCATAAAAAATAAGAGATGGGTGTTTGGGCATATTTGTGGTACTCCGTTAGGCGCAATGTTTGACTTGTTGTTCGAGTACGTAATCTAGAATAGACTGCAGAGCTTTTTTATATTGTACAAACAGCGAACTGCGGGCTTTATTAAAAATACGCATTAACACTTTATCGCGATACCCGAAATTTTTATAAAATACCAGCAAGCGGTCTTGCCTGTCCAAGACTTTAAACCATTGTTCAAACACCATATCCATATCGTCAATTTCGGAAGGAAGCGGTGTAAAGTTTACGCAAATTTTTTGGTATTCTTCATCTTGTTTTTCCGGCAAAAACTTGGGCCATGACGATTTTGCCTTATATGGTCCGTCTTTAGGCAAAGCCCGCAAAACTTTTATGGCTTTTTTAATTTCATATTCGACATCTTCAATTGAGCTTACTTCTTGCATATACGACCTCCTTGCTATATTAATATTAATATAAAAAGACACATGCTCAAAAGTCAATATGAAAAATAATATTTGCACAAATATTATTTTTAATATATAGTGTATGAAAATTAAAGGAGGCATAAATGGCAGATATTGAAGATATAAGAAAAAAAATTGACCAATTAATTGCACAAAAAGGCTTTAATTACCGTGAGCTATCGCTCAAAATCGGGCGCAAAGATTCTTATTTGCAGCAATATGTAAAATACGGCTACCCTCGCCGCTTAAAAGAAATCGACCGCGCACGCTTAGCTCAGTTACTGGGCATTGACGACATTGAGCTTATGGATGATGAAATTATTGCCTCAAAAGCAACAAGTTCAACAGATAAAAATATAAATCTGATATCCGAAATTGTAAAAACCGCGTCATCGGAAGATAGCGAAATGGCAGTAATTGACATATTAAAACCGCAAATCGACGGCACCGATTTTGCGCACAACATTATCGGCAGGCAATACATAAGCAAGAACATTTTGGCTGACTTTACCTATTCGCATCCGCAAGACATTAAAATTGTTAAAATAGTAAGCGATACCATGAAACCGTCGATTAATCCGGGGGATTATGTTTGGGTTGATATTTCTTACCAAAGGCCGGAGACCGACGGGTTGTATTTATTGGCCAGCGGACGAGAGGTTAATATTAAGCGTTTACAAACCTCACCTTTGGATGGTTCTACGGAAATAAGCTGTGATAACCAGCAATATAAAGCATATCGCACGCAAGATGCCGGTCAATTAAAGGTTTTAGGAAAGGTTATCGGCGTACTGATGCACGTATAAAAATAAGATTTCGAGTAAAAAATCCGCCGATTTTGCTTCGGTGGATTTTTTAATGACGTACTTATAAAAAGTGATGGCTAAAAGTTTTGCACAAGCCGATATATCAATATTGATATATTTTTATAATTATATTAATTTTAATATAAGGAGACAGCCATGAAAACTTTAGATGAAATAAACAACGAAATAAAATTTATAAAAGAACTAATCTTTTGCCAAGAAAACGGCAACGATAGCTATTACAGCTCGCCCCTGTACCACCGCCATTTATTGCGCTTGGATGCGCTTGAACGCGAAAGAGATGTTTTATGCGGCAAGCAGAGCCCCGAAAATATAGATTTTACCGAATGCTCTGCCGATAAACAAATTTTGTTAAACTCCGTTGCTAAGCAAAACGGTTGCTGGTTTGCCAAAGAATGCCGTACACTTAATAATAAAGATATTATAGAGCTTGAAAAAGATAATAAAAGCTCCTTTTCTAAATAACAAACCCGCAGAAAGCAAGGATTTTGGGGATATAATAAAAAAATATGCAAAAAAATAAAAAATATACTGGACATTTAAAAAAATATACATTATAAGAGTTTTCGTGTTCGATGCTCGGGTAGCTCAGTTGGTAGAGCAGAGGACTGAAAATCCTCGTGTCGGCGGTTCGATCCCGTCCCCGAGCACCATTTAAAGACCGCCGTTTGAAGGCGGTTTTTTGTGCTCGGTTCCAATCGAGCTGCGTTCTTTAACTTGCTCTCTTGGGGACGGGCCCCGCTTTGGCATCTAACTTTCGCCGGTAAGGCTGCCGCCTCTTGGCTCAAGAAGATGACAAAGAAGTTGCAGATAAAAACAACCGTTACTTCGGTTGTTTTTACTTAGCCATCCCAACTCACACCATTTAAAGACCGCCGTTTGAAGGCGGTTTTTTTGTGCTCGGTTCCAATCGAGCTGCGTTTTTTCAAAACTTGCTCTCTTTATAAATTATAATTCACACAGCAAAAAAAGCCCTGACGTCATCAGGGCTTTTTTAGTTGTTAGGCAACTGCATTATTCTTGGAATTGCTTTTCAAGACGCTTCTTTAGCCATTTATCCGATTTAACATAACTGTTTTTTTGCCACAATTCATTAAATCTGTCTTGATAATCGGCAACACTGTCGCTTTTTTGTAAAATAAACAGACAGTTTTCACTATTACTTTTGGTCGCCGAGGTTGTCCAGTTATAAGAACCGGTAACAACTTTTGCTCCGTCAAAAACCGCAAATTTATTATGCTCTATTTTGTTTGCGGTATTTACTTTAACATTTAAACCCGATTTGTACATTTCCGGCACCTTTGAATATTTGCCGGAGGCTTGCAATCTATCGGTTAAAATGCGTAATTTTACGCCACGGTTATGAGCTCTGTACAGAGCGTTAACAATGTTGTCATTACTGATTGAATATACGGCAGCATCAATGGAAGTATCCGCCGTATCTATAAGTTTAATAATGCCCTGTTCACATTCTGCCGATGGAGTAAACCTGACTTCGGTTTCATCGCAACCGGCAATAAAAATCATCGTAAACAAGACCAGTGTTCGCAATAACATAATATTATCCTTTCATAAATGAGTTGTTTTTATTGCAAACATTTGATTGTAACTGGATAAAGTCGGTGATAAAAACATCACCAGTTCATCAACATCCATAACCTTCATCGCTCGGACTTTTAAAATAAAAAAAGCCGCCTGATGAAAGCGACTGGAAGCTGAGAACTATGCATAGATAGTGCGACATATTTGTATATTTTGCCGCCTTCCAGTCATTATCAGACTTTCTGGCGTGCAAAATTATCGTCTTTACACAAGACGCTATGCAGAGGTTCTCATACCCCAGAACATTCATCAAATGTTCCGATTATTACTTTACAAAATAATTTGCAAAAGTCAAAGCAATTTTCCAGGATTTACTTATGTTTATTAATCGGCATTCGGGGTTAATTGGCGCCGTAAAGAATTATACTTTATATCATACTCCTTGGCACAATATAAAAGCTCTTCGGGCGTGGTCCATTCCCTTAGGCAGTTAATCGGCTCAATCACAGGATAAGCACTCTTTTGACACCCTGATACGAACAGGATTATTGCTAAGATTGTACTGCCAATCAAAACCGCTTTTATCCTTTTTAATTTCCGCTTGCAGCGTTTTAACTTGTATACGGTAGTCGTTTTCATTTTTTACTAACCTTTCGGAATTTAATTGCAAGGCATTATTATAGGTTTTAAGCCTCTCATTTTGCTCTTTTAGTGCGTCTACCCTAAAGTTAAGGTAAACGCACATAAAAGCGGAAAAAATCATGAATAAATAAAATATTTTCATAATAATACTGTACTCACCTCACCACTTTGACCACTTGGTATATCTTGGTTAGCCTTGCCGGTTAAACAATTTTCCGTTATTATTTCTCGACGATATTGATAAAGATTGTTACCATCAAAATTTTCTAATTGATAACGGTAAAGCACTTGAGAAGAACTGGATACCCAGTAGCCAACAATACATCTGCTCATATCTGTTGAAACTGCTAAATATTTACAATATTGTGTTGCTGAATAGCCCAGATTTTCAGGTACTTCGGCCGGAAGCACCACATTTAACTTTTGCCATTTACCGTCAGCATTATATTTAAATACTCCGTATATAAAATCATTCAAAGACGATGCTTCACTACATTTTACATAAGTTAATATTTGGCTATCGGGAAAGTATCTTGCATAAATATTTGATACACCGTAATAACACTCTGCTAATTGACTAGCTTCTTCCGATGTATAAATTTTTAATTCACTTTCACTGATTAATTCGGCAAATAATACACCTGGTGCTGTATTTGAATTTCTGGCATAAATGCCTATTATTTTGCCATCAGAGGTTAACCCTAACGGAGCAATTTGATTATGTCCGCTTATGGTTAAATCACCAAGCTTAGTAAAGCATGACGAACTTTCATCCAGTTTAGCGTACCATCTATACGAAAGCCCGGTACAATACAATATACTATCTTTTATGAAAAAACAGCTGTCAGAAGCAAACCCTAGAGTATCTTGATTGGTATATTCCATAAATTTACCGGTTTCTTTATCATAAGAATAGATTTTTTTGGAAGAGGTACTGCCCCAATATATTTTTGTTCGGCTATCGGAAGGAATTATAAAATCGGAGGTACTGGCTACATAATCAGGGACAATAACTTCACCGTTAAATAGAATATTTATGCGATAATTATTTGTTGTTACACTAGCAGAGCTTCCGCCGTAATTATAAATAGCATCAGAAACAAAAGAGGAAAAGCCGCCGGTAATTAATTCTGATGAGCCGTTGCCAAGATAATACAGACCTGATGAATAGCGAATATAGTCGCAATTATTATCTGTAATAAACTCGGTATTACTATCACTGCCTCTACATATAGTAAAGCCATCACCTGCTTGTTGCGCTTGCGGTATAACCCAAACTTTAGCCCCTTTGCCAATTGACACTCCCGTGCGGTTTACGGCAAAAATAACATCACCGCCGCCCGAGTTGCCGGATTGCTTGAATGTGTTGGTTTGACCTAACATTTATTTTCTCCTTTAATATTAAAATTAATTTATTTTATATTGATATAAATATAAAATTGATTGCAACGGAAAAAATGTTCGGTTTTGTTCGGAAATGTTCGATTTTGTTCGGAAATGTTCGATTTTGTTCGGAAGCTTCTCTATAAATCGGCTCTTCTTTTAATTTTTAAAAATATAAGAAAAATGCCCGTTTTTTAATAAAAAATTGTATTTTTTTTGTTTTTTTTGCACATTTTTGCTTATTTTTGTTGTTTTTTATTTAATTTGGTACTATGAATTGAACTTGATTTTATAACTTGTATAGAGAGAATAAAGAATGTCAAATCCTATTGATACTAAAGTTATCAGCAAACTGGCTGAAATCTTGGATAAAACGAATTTAACAGAACTGGAATATGAAGATGAAGGCTGCAGAATCACTTTGTCGCGTCAGGTAAACGGCGTGGCCGCAACCGCATATGTTCCGGCTCCGCAAGCCATGGCTCCGCAAGCTCCGGCTCCCGTAGCTGCTCCGGCTCATTCTGAGGCAGAAACTCATGAAGTTACCGAGAGTGATTATGCTAACAGCCCGGATGCCGTTAAATCGCCGATGGTAGGCGTTGTTTATCTTTCAAGCGACCCCAATTCTGCCAACTATGTAAATGTAGGCGATACGGTTGCCGCCGGTGATACCGTTTGCTTAATTGAAGCAATGAAAACCTTTAACCCGGTTAAGGCTCATAAAGGCGGAAGAGTTACCAAAATTTTGGTAGAAAGCGGCGATCCTGTTGAATATGGCGCTCCTTTAGTGGTTATTGAATAATAAAATAGGAATTTTATATGTTTGGAAAAGTTTTAATCGCGAATCGCGGTGAGGTTGCCTTACGAATTCACAGAGCTTGCAGAGAAATGGGAATTCGTACCGTAGCCGTGCACTCCGAAGCCGATGCCAATGCTATGCATGTGCGTTTGGCCGATGAAGCTGTATGCATAGGTCCGGCTCGCTCCGCTGATTCATATTTAAATAAGCCGGCAATTATTTCGGCGGCTCTTATTACGGGAGCCGATGCCATCCACCCCGGATTTGGCTTTTTATCGGAAAATGCCGACTTTGCCGAAATGGTTGAAAAACACGGTATTACGTTTATTGGTCCTACCTCGGCACAGATGCGCTTGATGGGCGATAAAATTATGGCCAGAAAAGCTGCCGTTGAGGCCGGTTTGCCTATTACCCCAGGTTCTCCGGCTTTGGAAAGTGTTGATGATGCTATAGCTTGGGCTAATAAAATCGGTTATCCGGTTATTGTAAAGGCTAAAGACGGCGGCGGCGGTAAAGGTATGAAAATTGCCTTTAACGATGCCGAAATGACCGAAGCGTATACCATGGCCAGAGCCGAGGCTAAGGCTGCATTTACCAGCGATGTTGTATATATGGAAAAATATTTACAAAAACCTCGTCATATTGAAATGCAGATATTGGCCGATAAATACGGACATGTTGTTCATTTGGGCGAACGTGATTGCTCTATTCAACGTAACAATCAAAAAATTATTGAAGAATGCCCATCTCCGGCCTTAAACGATGCTCAACGTAAAGAAATCGGCGACATTGTGCGTAAGGCTATTGAGAAAATCGGTTACCAAAGTGCCGGAACTTTGGAATTTTTGTATGAAGACGGCAAGTTCTACTTTATGGAAATGAACACTCGTTTGCAAGTAGAACACCCGATTACCGAGGCTATTACAGGCATTGATATTGTTCGTGAACAAATCAGAATCGCCAGCGGTGCCGCTTTGGGTTATACTCAAGACGATATTACCTTTAACGGACACGCTATTGAATGCCGTATTAACGCCGAAGATCCTGAAACTTTTGCCCCCTGCCCCGGAAAAATTACCGAATGGCACGCTCCGGGTGGCTTAGGAGTTAGAGTAGACTCGGAAATTTATTCGGGATATACCATTCCTCCTTACTATGACAGCATGATTGCTAAACTTATTATTCACGGTAAAACTCGCAATGCCGCCTTAATGCGCTTGCGCCGCGCCTTGGAAGAGTTTGTAATTATGGGTGTTAAAACAACTATTCCTTTGCACCAGGAAATTATATCTCAGGCCGATTTCATCGATGGTCAGTATAATATTCACTGGTTGGAACAGTTTATGGAAAAACAACATAAAAATAAGGGCAAATAATGCGTAATAAATTGTCAATACGTCAGCTGTTTATTGATACCTTAGGGTTTATCGGTAGCAATATATCCCTGCTCGGCGTATTGACAATTTTTTCTTTTATCGGCTCGTATTTCGGTAAAAACTTTGGGGTGTATTCTAATCGGCTGGCCTTTTTGGTTTATGCTCTTTATATATACTTCTTTTATTTTTTCTTTGTTAGTTTGTATTTTGCACAAAAGCCGCTGATTACCAAAGAAAAGTTTGTAGATTCCGTTATAAAGCTGATATGTATTTTTGCTTTTTCATTTTTTGTGCTGCTTTGCGGACATTTTGCAATCGGTTTTTTGCGTTACTGCAGCAGATATTTGATAGGATTTCCAGATATATATTCATTTTTAAGAGAAACATATATCTTTTTGGCACTTAATCCTTATGCCAAAATTTTGATTTATGCCGGAATTATCGTATTACTGACTTTTTCTTTTTTTATTCCGGGGTTTGCCTGGGTTTCAACCGTAAACAACAAAGATAATTCCATATTAACCGCTTTTGATAAAGTTAGAGGAAACTATATTAAAGTGGTAATTGTTTGTTTGCTGGTTTTTTGTTTGTTCCCTTTACTGATAAGTATTATAGGTCTTAACACCTCGATATGGTTATTATCGATTTTTCATGCCCTGCTTACTATTTTTCAGTTGGTAGCTTATTTACATTTGTATGAGTTTTTCTATAAGGAATAAAACTTCCGCTCAGTTCCTTTTAAAGTTGCAAAAAAAAAAAACGGTTTATGATTTCGTTTAAAGTCCTTTCACAACCCAAAATCGGAGGTTTTTAGATGAAATTTTATGAACTTGGTCGTTCTATGGTCGAAATGCTCGGTGTTCTCGCAATCATAGGCGTATTGTCGGTCGGGGCTATTGCCGGATATTCCAAAGCGATGATGAGGTACAAACTTAACAAGCAAGCCGAACAGCTATCCACAGTAATAAATGCCGGTTTACGCTATGCTAAGCACTGGAATTTTAAAAATGTGCAATATGTAAACACTATTCCTTATCTCATTAAACTTAATGAAATACCTCAAGAAATGATTAAAAACAACAGTACATCCGTAATATATGATGTTTTTAATAATTCAATGTATCCTGTATATACAATTAATGGAAATGGCGATATTTACACCCAATTTTTTATTGAATTAGATACCAGTAAAGATGACCAATATTCATTAAGTATTTGCCGCAATATAGTCAATGTTGCTAAAGAATTCCATCAAAGCCTCAGAAGTATGTCAATAATCAGTGGAAGTTCAGGAGATGGTTACGATGCAAATAATGTATATGGTGATAGCTACTGCAATACCAGTAACAAGTGTCTAAAAGATATTACCGTAACAGATATTGATAATTGGTGTAGGTATAACGCAGGGAAGACATCTACTCCACATATAAAATTAATTTGGGATGAATAAGTTAACTGCTTTAAAGCTTATAATCTGTGGGCTCAGTTCCTTTTAAAGTTGCAAAAAAAAAAAACGGTTTATGATTTCGTTTAAAGTCCTTTCACAACCCAAAATCTGAGGTTTTTAGATGAAATTTAATGAACTGGGAAGAAGCATGGTCGAGATGCTCGGTGTTCTCGCAATAATCGGAGTACTCTCCGTCGGCGCCCTCACCGGTTACTCTAAGGCGATGACTAAATATAAATTAAACAAACAAGCCGAACAATATTCGCAGCTTATTGCCGCAACAATATCCGTGTTATCTAGCAACAGCATATCCTCTTTGGGAGGAGATCACGTTTCAAAAATATTGGAAAAAATGAATATGGTCCCTCAAAGTTTAATTGAAGATAAATGGTATGATGCAATGGGAAACTCTATCGAACGCTTTAATGCAGGTACGCAGGCATATTACATCCATTATACCGGGCAAAAAGCCGGAGGTTATGTAGACTCTAACTCCATAACCAGTTGCGTAAACATTTTTGAAATTATTAAAAATTACGCATCAGAATCTTCCCTTTACAGTGTCGGAATTTTCGACGGATACTCTATAACTATGTATTCAGACCGTTATTGCACAAAAAATGCTAAATGCCTATCGCAATACAGCACTAAAGATTTTTGGAATATGTGCCAGCAAGCCTATGATATTTACCATAACGGCACAGGAACAGAATTTGTGCAGACAATAGTATTTAAATAAAATTGCCTATTATCCTCAAAAATCAAACCCTCGGTATTAAATACCGAGGGTTTGTAATTTGTACAGCAAGAGAGTTTACCTGTAAACTATCTCGCCGGCAGGCAGGTTGCGGTAAGAATTCGGCGTTATTTTCTTACCATTGTTCTTCGGATCGCCATAAAAGACGAACTCGCAGAACTTGCCGGCCTTGGTCTGTCCTTGAAGCCATACCGTTGTTTTGTCGGCTACAACCCGAAGACGTCCGTTTTCATTCTCCCAGAGCCCAAATCCTTCAAGCATATACGTATATGTGTCGCCGTTGGCGTACGTATACTTGATTTTGATAGGCGCGTACAGCTCTGTTTCACTGTAGTTAACGACTACCGAAAGAGCTGCTTCCTGGACGGGAGCTTGTACGTAGTTGTAGGTTTTGATTTTGGCAAGGTCTACAAGTTCAAGACCATGCTTGGGAACATAAACCTCAGGTTTTGCCTCCTGAACGGGGGCTTCTTTCTGTTTGCAAGAAACAGCGGCAAGTGCAACCACCATGATGCACAATGCCATTTTAATAATAGCTTTCATATACAAAAAAATTTTAATTAATAAATAGGGTTATCACTTAATTAATACTATAAACAAAATTTTTGTCAAGCGTTTTGTTAATACTATAAAAAATGGTTTAATTGTATAAAAAGATACCCTCGCAACTAACGCGTGGTTTTCCCATTACAAAAAAAGACCCGCCATAAAGCGGGTCTTTTTTAAGATGTTAGTTAAACAGAATTACTTCAATTCAACTTTAGCACCAGCGGCTTCCAACTTAGCTTTGATTTCTTCAGCTTCAGCTTTAGCAACGCCTTCTTTAACAGTTTTCGGAGCGCCATCAACCAAATCTTTAGCTTCTTTCAAACCTAATTGAGTAATAGCTCTGATTTCTTTAATTACGTTGATTTTATTTGCACCAGCTTCTGCCAAGATTACATCAAATTCATCTTTTTCTTCAGCAGCAGCACCTGCAGCAGCACCACCAGCAGCAACTGCAACAGCAGCAGCAGCGGATACGCCCCATTTTTCTTCTAACATTTTTGACAAGTCAGCAGCTTCCATAACTGTCAAAGCTGATAATTCATCTACCAATTTGGCTAAATCTGCCATCTTTTTTCTCCAATTAAATTAAAATTAAATTCCAATAAATTACTTAAAAACCTATGCAGCTTCTTTTTCGCTGTATGCTTTGGTAACTCTGGCCAATTGAGCGCCAGGAGCTTGAAGCAAGCCAATGATTTTAGCACGCAATTCATCCATAGACGGAATGGTAGCTAAACGATTGATTTCATCAATGGTCAGAACACCTGTGCCCATAGCACCACCAATTACAACCAATTTTTCATTATTCTTTGCGAATTCAACGCAAGCTTTACAAGCCGAAACAGGATCGTTTGCGAACGCAATTGCGGTAGGTCCGGTAAACAAATCTGTTAAGCCTTCAAACTTGGTATCTTTAAGAGCCAGCTTAGTAATCCGGTTTTTAGTAACTCTAAACCCAGCGCCTGCTTTATGAATAGCTGCACGCAATTCTGAAACCTCTGCAACCGTTAAACCTTTATAGTGTGAAACGACTACAATTTCAGAACCGTTGAACAACTCATGCAAGTCGTCGAGTAATTGTTTCTTTTCTTCGCGGTTCACTTATTGTCTCCAATTAACATATTATCATTTCTGACAATATTAATTTACCACAACCGAATATATCAGATATAAACATCTGAAATATACGGCAACTAATCTGTCCAGGAGAAAAAATTTATAAACTTAAATTCCGCTCCCGTCTATGTAGGATATTTAAAACAACGGCTACAATCTAACGATTTATGAGCAATCTGTTACCTACAGTCTTGGACAGTTTCAAGAGCTTGATGCTCTTGAGAGCGAGCGGTGATAAAGCTCACCGCTCAAAACTTTTTGCCTTAAATTCTAAGGCCAACTCCCTGCTTACAAAGCTGAAGAGTCAACTCTTACGCCAACACCCATTGTGGAACTAATGGAAATTTTCTTCAAATATGTTCCTTTTAAGGATTGCGGCTTAGCTTTGATAATGGTTTCGATAAACATTTTAGCGTTATCGTAAATTTTATCTTCACTAAACGATGCCTTGGCGATACCTGCATGAACAATACCGTTCTTTTCTACACGATATTGAACTTCACCGGCTTTAGCTTTTTGTACGGCGGTTGCTACATCCATGGTAACGGTGCCGAGTTTCGGGTTAGGCATTAATCCTTTAGGACCTAAAACACGAGCAACACGACCAGCCATACCCATCATATCCGGGGTGGCAATGCAACGATCAAAATCAATCTTGCCGGATAAAATGGTATCTACCAAATTTTCAGCTCCGACAATATCTGCTCCGGCTGCTTTAGCTTCATCAGCTTTTTCGCCTTGAGCAAATACGGCTACGCGTACTTTTTTGCCGTTGCCATGCGGTAATGAGCAAACACCTCTTACCATTTGATCGGCATATTTGGGGTCAACACCCAAGTTGATTGCCAAATCAATGGTTTCATCAAACTTAGCTGTAGCGTTGTCTTTAACGATTTTTACAGCATCTTTTAAAGCGTATGCTTGATTCTTATCAATGTTTTTATACGCATTTACAATTCTTTTTCCAGCCATCGTCTTACTCCACTACTTTAATACCCATAGAAACAGCCTGACCCTTTACCATGTTCATGGCAGATTCAACTGTTGCACAGTTCATGTCAGGAAGTTTGGTTTGAGCAATTTCTTTTACTTGAGCAAGGGTTATCTGGCCGGCAAAAGATTTTCCGGGTTCTTTGGATGCTGAAGATACATTTGCTGCTTTCTTAATGTAATAAGCTACCGGAGGCAATTTGGTGATAAAAGTAAAGCTCTTATCTTCATATGCCGTAATGATAACCGGAACCGGAATACCGGGTTCCATTTTTTGTGTTGCAGCATTAAATGCCTTGCAGAATTCCATAATATTCAAGCCTTTTTGACCTAATGCAGGTCCTACCGGCGGAGAAGGATTGGCTTTTCCGGCGGCAATCTGAAGCTTGATTAAACCTAAAATCTTCTTCTTAGACTTAGCCATTTTATACCTCTTTTTTCAGGTTCGTGGTTTTAAGAGCATGGCTGCCCTCCCACGAAATTATGTTAAAACAATATATTACACCCACAAAAAGCAGAATCGCCTTTTACAAGTGCTTTACTCTTAGCATATTCTTTTAAAAATGCAAGACTTTTTTACATTTACTTTTATTTTTTAATATTGACAACCCCTTAGCTCGCGGTTATCCTAGGTTAAATTTTAATTTTTAATTCTAATTTTTAATTTTATATTATTTTATGAGCGAAAAAATAATTTCTTTAGGTGTGCGTCATGTAAAAAATCAAGACTTGCTGGTTTTCAAATGCTCAGGTGGTCTTGCCATTTGTCCTAAGCGTCGGTTGCATTTAATGCGCCAACATAACTGGGGAGATATCTTTCAACCTGGAAATGCTTATAAAGTAAAGCATTCGCATGTATGCGCCAACGTAAAAGGCACACAGCTTAAAGTGGCAGTGCCGGTGTTTAGACACCCGCATGATAAATGGGTAAGGCAAAATGAGATGCTTGAAACCTATCAGGGTGAAGTGTTGAGTGTAAACAAGGGTCAGGAAAGTGTTCATCTCTTAGTAAAGTTGGCACCCAATGTGTTCGCCTTTGCCGAAGCTGACCATTTTGACGAAGGACAGAAAACAGTGAATTTTATACCGTACAGGTATAATCGCAACACCAAAAAGATTTACGGTTGTGTGGCTATTTAGCCGACAATTTTGAGCTTAAAGCCGGAATTTTCATTCCGGCTTTTGCCTTTTTAAAATTCCTTTTAATCACAAAACTAGACAATTTATATAATATTTGACGATTGCGCCAATCTGTTAACCTACTGTTTTATCAACAACAAATACCGTGTTTTATTTTATTCTGTAAAAAAACTTGACAAAAGTGCATTTTTTGTATTGACAGGTAATAAAAATTATGGTAGGTTCATTATCGTAAACAAATTATTAAGCTATTATTTAACCATTCATATTTTTCATGGGTTATTTGTTTTAGCTTAATACGGTATTTATTTATCTATTAACATAACAGAGGTTACTGGAGCTTTCAAGGAGCAGCCTCTCTAAATAAGCCAGAAAAATTATGAATACAATTAAAGTTTCTTCCAGCTTCGGACACGAAATCATGGCACTCAACTTCGCAAAGGCTTTCGGAATTCCGGTAGTTATCCTTCCAAAAAAGGATAATCGAGAGGAGTGGGAAGCTGAGAGTCGCAAGATTTACGAAAACTTGTCGTTTTTCTATGACTCTCTGTTGAAAATTGATTTCGACGAAAGAGGACGCTATGAAGAAGAGGCTGTGGATATCATCGGTACGCTCAAGGCCGGCAAGCTTCCTGACGGGGCATGGCTTGAATTTGCCAAGTATCGTCTGACTCCTACTGAGAGTACTCTGGAGCTTCCTGTTTACAGGGAACTCATTGGTAAGAGGAACGTTATGATAGTTCCTCAAAAGCTCATCAGTGATGGAGAGTGCGGGGTGACTGCAGCTCAGCAGTCGCTCAACCAGTCAGTATTTTACTTCCTGAAAGATGATGTGTACAGGAAGATGTTCAATTTTGTGCTCGGACAGCACTTTGACAAGGTCAAAGACCTTGCAATAGTTGAGGCTCTTGCTAAAGAGTTCAACATGTACGTTCCGGGTATGACTGAGCATAAGGAGGTATTCGGAATCCGCGGCGTGCAGCACAGAATGTACTATAATCTGTACAAGCAGCTGCGCGCATGTATCGGTATCGCCGGTACCCATACATGGGTACTTCTGACGATGTTCCCTGAAATTCCACAGATTATCCTGTACAACAAGAATGGGGTGGAAAACTGGGGAGCAATCGCTCAAGCATTCCAGAAGCAGGGGAGGAAAATCTACGCTCTTGGCTTCGATGAGAAGACTAATATGACAGAATTTAGCAAGCAGATTGAAAAGCTGTCTGTTGTTATTCTGTCATAGGGTCAAGAGAAAAACCAAAAGAGAAAAGAGAGTGGTGAAAACCACTCTCTTGTTTTTTTAAACAATCAATTGTTTTTTATTAAACAAAACCTTCCTCGGCTTTTATCACCGCTGATATTATCCCTACTCCTTATCTTCAAGGGATTCGGTTTTGCTCATTTCTTTTTCCAGCTCTTCGTAATCTTCCGCATCGAGCTCTACAGCCGGAATATTATACGAGCCGTTAAACCATCTGCCTAAATCTATATCGGCACATCTCTTGGAGCAAAACGGACGATATTTTTCATCGTCCGTCTCACGACCACAAATCGGACATTTGTGCATCTTTACCATTATTTTTCTACCCTGCCCGTTCCTTCACAGGTTGGACATTCTTCGGTAAAGGTATCTAATAATGACGGACGACGACGCTGACGCACTATCTCGACGTTGCCGCCGCGGCTTAAGCCTAAAACTCTTCCGCGACAAGGGTCATCGGCTAATTCTGACTGCAAAATGTCAATCACCGGTCTTATAAATCTGTACTCAGATGAACCCGCAAAATCTACTACAATTTTACCAGATAAATTCTTCAATCTAATCTGACGAGCAATCTCTTTGGCCGCTTCTTCATTTAATCTGGAAATTGCTCCGCCCGATTGCATATCGCCGCTGTCTACGTCAATAGCTACACAGGCTCTGGTTTCCTGAATATGCAATCTGCCGCCGCCCGGTAATTCCACCGTACGTCTTAAGGCCTCAACAATAGCATCTTCCAAGCCATACTCGGCAAACGGTTCAGCACAATATTTTACCATGCCTTCTGGCGCAACTTCCGATAACTCTTTTTCTAAATTGTGGTTATTGACCACAATGGTCTGTAAATCATCTTTATATCTGCGAATGTACTCAAATAACGGATTTTCTCTTACATATAACAGCGCCGGTGCCGTAGCATTACGAGCCTTAACCCGAATATTTTCGTAGATGTTTCTTAACTTGACCATCTCTTCCAAAACATCTTCAATCGGAAAATCTACCGCAGCCGTTCTTATTGCCCAGCCTTCCTGACCGGTTATATTTTCCCATACTGCATTGCGGTAGCTTTGAGCTTTATCTTTATCTTCTATTTTAGATGATACGTCTACACCCATCCGAAACGGACGATATACTAACGTAGTGCCGACAATTTGAATATTGCGAACAACCTTGGCTCCTTTTTCGGCCCTTTTTTCTTGGCTTACCTGGACTACTACGCTTTGCCCTTCAGTCATATTTACTTCTTTTAAATCATGCTCAGAGGCATTTAAAAAGGCTTCTTCGCCATCGCCGATATCTACCAAAAATCCGACATTGCCGTTGGCTAAATCTAATTTATGGACAATCTTTCCCAAATATACATTGCCCTCTCCGGCATGATTTTCATTATAAAAATCAAATTCTACGGCTCGACCTTCATCTATGGCTGCCAAACGAGCAGCATCACCTTTTTTTTCATAAACTAATGTATCTGCTTTCATTTTACTCCAGCTCCTGTCAATAAATTTTTGGTTTCATAAAGCGGCAAGCCGACCACGCCTGAAAAAGAACCTACCATATTTTTGACGTATCCGGCCAGCATTCCTTCAACTTTATAACCGCAAACACCCTCCCATTCTTTGGAGGCTACATAATCTTTTATTTCTTCTTCGGATAATTTTTTCATACTGATACGTGTGGTAACACAGCGGCTGCTCATTTTACCGTTTTTATCAATAACACATACCGCACTTATTACCTTATGATTACGACCCGACAATAATCTCATTACCTTTTCTTGTTCTTCCGGGGTCTTAGACTTATGAATTATCCTCAAGCCCACCGTCACCACGGTATCACACGCCAAAACATTTTCACCTTTGTGTTCCTGCCAAACTTTTTCAGCCTTTTCTTGAGCCATACGTTTTACATACGGCAGCGGACGTTCATATTTTAAGCACGACTCATCAATGTCGGCCGGTATAATCTGTTTGGGATTAAACCCTATTTGTGCCAACAATGCCTTGCGCTGCGGCGAACCCGAGGCTAAAATAAAATCTTTGACTTCCATATCTTATGCTTCGTCGTCGTAAGTTTTTTCCATTCTTTCATGGCGTTCCTGCGCCTCTATTGAAAGCGTGGCTATCGGGCGAGCTTCCAAGCGTTCCAAGCCTATCGGTTCGCCGGTTTCCTCACAATATCCGTATGAACCGTCTTCAATACGTTCCAAGGCCTCGTCAATTTTAGAAATTAACTTGCGTGCTCTGTCTTTGGTACGTAAATCAAGCGATTTATCGGCTTCCAATGAAGCTCTGTCAACATCATCGGGCTGATTTAAACCTCCCTGACGAAGATCTTCAAGCGTATCTTGCGACTGCTCTACTAACGACTTTTTCCACGCCAACAGCTTTTGACGGAAGTATTCTAACTGCATATCATTCATGTATTCTTCATCAGCTGAAGGTTTATAGTCCGGGGGAAGTATAATTGACGTTACCATATTTTAATCTCCTCTGTTAAATAATTAATGCTCAAAAATTAGCAATTCATTTCTATAACTGCAAGTAAAATTTACCTATTTAATAACAACAAAACTAATTAAAGTACCATACCATCTTGTTATCATATTCTTTGGAGCAACCACTTAGTACGTCAGATGCAACTGCCGGTAAATCGTAATTGGGGTTATCTATTGAATTGGAAAACTTCCATCCCCAAGTTTTGTTATTAATTTTCATTGCATCCAAATCCGAACCATCGTTTACTAACCACACTCTTAAACCAAGCTCCATACAAACTTCTCTCGGGATATTGTCAAACTCAATATAAAACGTGGAGCCTTGAGAATCACCGCTGCCGATTTTAACATCGCCACCGAAAGCGTGAGAGCCGTCGGCCGTATCATAGGGGGCTATCTTTTCATCAACAAGCGTTTCCATTTTTACTTCTTTATAGTTTTCTGCCGCCACATAACGCTGACTGATAACTTTTTTTAAATCAGTCAGTTCGCCGTTAATACGGCTCATTCTGTATTTGTAATAGCCACTGTTAACCGCCGAAGCAACAGCCGTGCTTATCATTATCATGATGCTTATGTAACCTAGCGCCTCTATCATGGAACGACCGGACTGATTGCTGTGTAAAAAACGTTTCATTGTAGACCTCATTAAATGTTTTATACAATATAGCACAAAAACATTCTTTCTCAAAATATTTTTGCATTATTTGCTTTATTTTTTTATTATTGCTATTATTATGTTAAAAAGTTATAAACAGTTTAAAGGTTAACTTCATGAAATATAAATTATCTGCTTTAGTTTTGTTTACCGCACTCGGTGTTTGCAGTACCGCCAAGGCACAAGATTTTAAATATGTGCCTTACATCGGGCTTGATTATTCATATGTTGATGTCAACGCCAAAGCAGCATCACCTTACTATAATGCCGGAAGTTTTAATTTAGGTACCAAATATAACGATTACTTTGGCACCGAACTATTTTATCAACAGTCAGCCAGATATGACAAGCATGATTTAAAAACATCTTATCGGGCTTACGGTCTTGATGTAAATGCCTATCTGCCTTTAGGCTGCTACCATACTTTTGATGCCTTTGTAACTGCCGGAGCCGGCGAATATGTATTTAGATTTGACCCTAGCGGTGCGAAAAGTCATAACGAAAGTGCTATCGGCTATCGGTGGGGCGGCGGACTTATTTATAATGTTTCAGAAAATGTTAGCATAAAAGCTACCGTAAGATATGTTAATTTAGACGATATTTCCGATTATGACCATTTAATGGAATATTCGTTGGGATTGCGTTATTACTTTTTATAGAGGATATATACCATGTTAAAAAAAATTATCATTCCCGTAGTTGCTGTCATCGTGATTTTGGGAGCTGCATATTGGATTAAAAATAAATATTACCCAATTAACACTAATCAGCCAGCACATCAACAAACAAACAGCCAAAAATTTGAAGAACAGACTTTTACTTATGATTTAACCTCACTTCAAGAAAAATGCCAGCTCAACAGTGAAATGGCATGTGCGGTTGAACTGGCTGTAAAATGCACGATTAATCCTGATTTTAACGGGTGTAAAGATGCCAAGCTGCCAAACTTTATATTTATGAGCGACCCTTCTTTACAAAGACCCAGCCAAATAAGCTTTAAAATCAGCAAGATAAAACCGATAACTGCCGACTTGGTAGAAATTCACACCCAAAGCACCTGCAACGGCAACTGGTTCGGCTTATGCAGCGGTAATATTATTTATGTTTTGGTACCTAACGGCGAACATTGGCGTGTTAAAGATGTTTATGCCATTGAGTTGTAACTTATAACATGAACTAAAAAAGCTCCCTTAATCGGGAGCTTTTTTAACATAAGATTAAATCGTTGATAAAATCTGTTCGGCGGCTTGCTTACCGGAGGCTACCGCTTCAACTACCGTGGAGGCTCCGTGTTTGCAATCGCCGATATACATAATGTTTTCTTCTTCATTAAAAGAATCGGCTCGACTGCCTATGGCTTTGATAATCAATGAGAATCCGCTAAGCTTGAACGTTGTGTCGGGCATGGGGGTCAATTTATCATTAATAAACTCATTTTTATGAACATATAAATCAAGCAAGTCTCCCGATTTTTCTATTTTCTCAGGGCTGGTCATAGACGTTACGTCAATATTGTTATCAACCAGCTCCATATATTCG
Organism: uncultured Alphaproteobacteria bacterium; assembly: GCA_944392295.1. Taxonomy (GTDB): domain Bacteria; phylum Pseudomonadota; class Alphaproteobacteria; order RF32; family CAG-239; genus CAAFZY01. The sequence goes on along the minus strand of CALXWE010000001.1, from coordinate 52,375 downwards.
GCCCGGGAAATACGCATATTGGACGTACGGCGGCGAACAAACATCTCAACCTCTTTAGCTCCCTGCATTTTTGCCGTAAAGGCACAGTCTACCGCAACATTACCGCCGCCTACCACCGCGACTTTACCGTCTGTTACGTATTTTTCGGGATGTCTTAAATATTCCATATAAGACAAAGCATATTCTTCACCTTCTATACCAAGGGCAGATACGTTAGGTTCGCCTTTGGCAACAACAACCCAATCGTATTTGCCGGACAACGATTTAACATCTTTAATCTCGGTATTTAAATTTAAGGTTACGAGCTTGCGGTTAAAAACATAAGCCCAGTCTTTTTGTACAACATCTTTTGGCAAACGCGTCGAAGGAATTAAATTTAAAGCTCCGCCGATACAATTTTGACTTTCAAATATATCTACCCTGCATCCGCCTTCGGCTAATTTGGCGGCAGCCGCCAAACCTGCCGGTCCGGCGCCGATTACCGCAATTTTCAGCCCATTTTCTTTAACATCTTGATATTCTCTCTCATTTTGGCGGTAGTTTTCCAAAATAGTTGCCTGAACTTTGGGAATATTAATGGCAAAATCAAGCTTTGCCCTTAAACAAGCTTTCATACAAAACTTGTCAGGACAAACCAAACCACAGGTTTGGCCTAAAATATTATCACGGATAATACTCGCCGCCGCTTTTGCACCCTCGCCGTTTTTGGTATATTCAATAAACTCACGTGGGTTACAATGGGTGGGGCAAGCCTGCATACAGGGCTGCGTTTTGCAATTTAAGCATCTGTCAACCTCGGCTTTGAGTTGAGCCTTATTTAAATATATTTTACTGTTTTCTGCCATTTTCTTTTCCTTTGCCCGTAGGGTATAAAAATTTTTATACGGTGTCAATAAAAACCCCTCGGCAAAAGAGGTTAATAACAGCACTCCTTTTAAAGTTGCAAAAAAAAAAAACAGTTTATGATTTCGTTTAAAATCCTTTAGTGAACCCAAATCGGAGGTTTTAGATGAAATTTAATGAACTTGGTCGTTCCATGGTCGAAATGCTGGGAGTGCTCGCAATCATAGGAGTATTGTCAGTCGGCGCACTTTCCGGCTACAATAAAGCCATGATGAAGTATAAACTCAACGAGCATGCTTATCAAATATCTCAGCTTATCAACACCATACATCTATACCAGTACCAATTTCAGTTTGATGTAAAAGATAGCCGCTTATCTCTTATTCCTTATTTGCAAAAACTTAACGTAATACCTGACGGTATGGACGTAGTCGAAGGTGATAGCAATCTTTCTTCTTATTTGAAAGATGCTATGGGAACCTACAGCGGAATATACATAAATAAGGATCCCTACAACGGTGAAATTATGTTGGTTATATACGGAAGCCCGAGATGGAATCAGCCTATTACTTTTCAAGATACTTCCGTAGGTATTGAATATTGCAAAAACATTTTAACCGTACTGCAATCTATCTATAGAGAAAATCCAGGTGATTTTAACTATATATACCTTTGGAACGACGGAAGTCATATTATTCAAGTAATGTTGCCTAAATATAATTTTCCAAATATGAATGTTTCTGAGATAGCTAATGTCTGCGAGCAACAGTTACGACTCACCGATAAAAAACAAGCCTTCTTTCATATCAGCTTTAGGAAATACCCGTCTTAGGTAAAGCTTAAAAAATATTTTTCCTAAGATTTAACAAAAAGCTCTTGACTTAAAGCTAACTCTAAGTATTACACTCCTGTTAGAATCGTAAAATACTATTGTAATTTATCTTTTTTAATTAGGAGTTTTGCTTATGTATACCTGTGCCGTTACCACTTCTTTTTTAGGCTGTCTGGCTACGCTTTTCTTGTATTTTCGCTATATCTTGTTTGCCTCAATCGGGCTCCCTTATAAAATAATATGCCTTGTATTATTCCTGCTTATGGGCTGCGTGCCCCTGTTTGTGGAATATTCTTTTGAAGATGTATTAGGCAAATTCTATCCCTTCTATCGCTATACTCTTTATTTCATCTACATCGGTGCGGTTATTTTATTAACTCTGACCGTTATCAGAGACGTTCTCTGGTTTGTTGGCGCTAAGTTTGATTTATGCCCCGCTATTTCTTGGCATATGCCGCTTAAAGCCAACCTCTATACCGTTATGATTGCTCTCTTGTTTACCGTATGGGCTTTGTATGAGGGTACCAAAACTCCAAGCATTAACGTCGTTACTTTATCTTCGCCTAAAATCAGCCAAGATATGACCGTTGCCGTTTTAAGCGATTTACATATTCATCGAGTTATCTGCCCGCAAAAGATTAAAAATATTATCGCCAAAACCAATGCCCAAAATCCTGATGTTATCTTGCTTGACGGCGATATTATTGATGATGAACCGCAAAGAGTGGCAGACATCACCGCTTTGTTAAAGGACTTAAAAGCCAAATACGGCGTTTATTTTGTAACCGGCAATCATGAGTTTTATGCCGGATACCAATCTACCGTTAAGACTTTACAAGATTTAGGTTTTACCTTGCTTGAAAACAATTCGGCAGTTGTTAACAACCTCTATCTTGCCGGTATTCCCGATACCTTTACCGGAGAAGCTTACGGCAAAAAAGCCGATATAAAACAAGCTTTTAATAAAGCTCAAAACCATCAATACAAAATTTTAATGTCGCACACTCCGACCGATTTTAAAGCCGATAATGTTTTTGATTTGGAAATTTCCGGTCATACACACGGCGGACAAATTTTTCCTTTCCATATTTTTACAAAACTGCATAATAAGTATTTATCAGGATTGTATAAAATGGATAACAATGCTTATATTTATGTAACTAACGGTGCCGGTCAATGGGGTCCGCAAATGCGTTTTCTGGCATCTTCGGAAATTACGATTATTAAATTAACTTCAAATAAATGAGGAGAAAAATTATGAGTTTTAACTTTTATGTTCCCGTACATATTTTATTCGGAAACGGCGAATTAAACAATTTGCACAAACAACCCCTTCCCGGCAAAAAAGCCTTGTTGGTGATTTCTAACGGAAAATCGGCTCGTGTCAACGGCTATTTAGACCGCACCATTGAGCAGATTACCAAAGCCGGAGCTAAATATGTTTTGTTTGATAAAGTTGAAGCCAACCCCTTAAAGTCCACGGTTATGGACGGAGCTCAAGCTGCTCGAGACAATGCCTGCGACTTTGTTGTGGCTCTGGGCGGAGGCAGCGTTATGGACGCCTCCAAAGCTATAGCTGCCATGGCTGTAAATGACGGTGATTTGTGGGATTATATTCAGTTCGGCAACGGCAAAAAGCTGCCCATGAAAAACAAACCTTTACCTTTGGTAACCATTACCACCACCGCCGGTACCGGCTCGGAAGCTGATAACGGTGCGGTTATTACCAACCCCGAAACCAAAGAAAAAACCGCATTCTTCGGCGATTTTCCGGTCTTATCCATTGTTGACCCGGAGTTAATGACTACCGTTCCTCAAAAGATGACGGCTTACCAAGGTTTTGATGCTCTGTTCCACAGCATTGAAGCCTATATTTCCAAACAGGCTAACTTAATGAGCGATATGTTTGCCGTTACCGCTATTGAAAATGTCGGTAAATATTTGGCTCGTGCCGTTAATAACGGTAACGATTTGGAAGCTCGCGAACATATGGCCTTTGCTAATACCATGTCCGGCTTTGTTATGTGTGTCGGAACCTGCACCAGCGAGCACTCTTTAGAGCATGCTTTATCGGCTTATCATCAAGAACTCCCTCACGGTGCCGGATTGATTATGATTTCTAAAGCTTATTACACCCACTTTATTAATCAAGGTGTTGCTCCCGAAAGATTTATCAAAATGGCTCAACTTTTAGGCTTTAACGATGCCCAAAAGCCTCAAGACTTTATTACGGCTCTGGTTAATTTGCAAAAAGCCTGCGGTGTTGATGAGTTAAAAATGTCCGATTACGGAATAAGTGAGAGCGAATTTACCGCAATGGCGGCAAACGCTCAAGACTGCATGGGATTTTTGTTTAACTTTGACCGTATTAAATTAAGCATTGAAGACTGTGTAAGTATTTATCATAACTCTTATAAATAAGGATAATATAATGCTTTATCGTATTGTTTTAGCGTTAGCAATCATATTTACAACAACTTTAACAGTAAAGGCGCAAGAAATGAAAAAAGCTCCGATTGATACCGTTTTTGCCCAGGGCGAACCTAACCCTTACGGCAAATATTTTACGGGTCAAACTTATCTTACCATGTTAAGCTCCAACGATACCGTTTTTAACGCTCCCGTTGGCAATGTTACCTTTGAGCCTAAAGCTCGTACCAACTGGCACAAGCACACCGGCGGACAGATTTTGCTGGTACTTGCCGGTGAAGGACGTTACCAGGAACGCGGCAAAGAAGTGCAAGTGTTGCACAAAGGCGATGTGGTTCGCATTGCTCCCGATGTTGAACACTGGCACGGGGCGGCTCCGGAAAGTTGGTTTACCCATATTTCTCTGGAAACCAATGTACCAAACAACCAAGCTATTTGGTTAGAGCCGGTAACCGATGAGGAATATAAATAATGAACAAACTTCTGTTAGGGGCGGCGATAATAATTTGTATTATCGTCGCCGGAGGAGCATTATATCTTAACAAAGGAGATAATATGCAAAATTTTGCAAAAACCGATGCCGATTTTACCGCCATGTGGAATCATTTTTTGGAAAATGATGTTAAACCTCACGGCAATCTTGACACTCAAATGCGTTATTTAACCGTTTTGGCAGCGCATGTGGCAACCCAATCGGTTAATGAATATAAACTTATTTTGGCTCAAGCCCTAGATGATAAAGTTTCACCGATTGCAATTAAAGAAATGCTGTACCAAACCGTACCTTATGCCGGCATGGCTAAGGCTTACGACTTTTTTGATGCAACCAACGAGGTAATGAGTGCCAAAGGAGTTAAACTGCCCTTGCCTTCTCAGGCGGTTACCACACCTGATAATCGTTTAGAAAAAGGTCTTGACACACAATGTGCCATCTTCGGCAAAGAACAAATTTTAAGTATGCGTAAAAATGCCCCGGACGATTTGAAGCATATTCAAGACTATCTGTCGGCCAACTGTTTTGGAGATTATTACACCCGTAACGGTTTGAACATTCAGCAAAGAGAACTTATTACCTTTGCCGTATTAGTGTCTATGGGCGGAGCCGATGCTCAAGCCAAAGCACACGCTCAGGCCAACATAAATGTCGGCAACGACCGTCAAGTTTTGTTAGATGTAATTTCAGGGTTATTGCCTTATATCGGCTATCCGCGTTCACTTAACGGAATTGCGGCGGTTGATACTGTTACAAAGGAGTAAAATTATGAGTAAAAAAGTTTTAGTTTTATCGGCAAGTTTTCGCAAACACGGAAATTCCGATTTGTTATGTGATGAATTTATAAAAGGTGCCAAAGAAGCAGGAAATGAAGTTGAAAAAATTTATCTTAACGATAAACATATCAACTTTTGTAAAGGCTGCGGAGTATGCAATAGTACTCACAAATGCATTCAGCAAGATGATATGGCCGAAATTTTAGATAAAATGGTAAATGCTGATGTGATTGTTATGGCGACACCTATATATTTTTACGCCATGAACGGACAAATGAAAACCTTAATTGACCGTACAGTACCAAGATATACCGAAATCAGCAACAAAGATTTTTATTTTATTTTGGCATCTGCCGATGATAATAAAGCCAATCTTAAAAGAGCCTTGGAAGGTTTCAGAGGTTTTACTCAAGATTGCTTAAACGGTACCAAAGAAAAAGGCATAATCTACGGTGTAGGTGCTTGGCAAGCAGGTGAAATTAAAGGCAGTCCGGCTATGGAAGAGGCTTATAATATGGGCAAAGCCTGTTAAAATTGATAGATCTTATATCACCACCCTCATTTTACTAAAATGAGGGTGTTTTTTTAACTTATTGCGGACAAGACTCTTTTTGATTGCAAAAAAAAAAAACGGTTTATGATTTCGTTTAAATACCTTTAATAACCAAAACTTTGGAGGTTTTAGATGAAATTTAATGAACTTGGCAGGTCTATGGTCGAAATGTTGGGAGTACTCGCTATTATCGGCGTCCTTTCCGTCGGTGCCATTGCCGGTTATTCTAAGGCTATGATGAAATATAAGCTTAATAAACACGCAGAATCTATAAATATTCTTCTTAATAACTCTCTAAATATTTCTCATCAACTAGACGCCTCTGGCAATATTGTTGATGCAGACGGTGCTATTTACTACTCAACAATATTACAAAAACTTGGGCTAATCCCTGATGGAATATCTCTCACAACTAATTCTACTCGTCCCTTTAGAGATATTTTTAATAATATGATTTGGATATTTTACTATCCTAATAAAAATTATTATGGGATGGGTATATCTTTTCAATCCTCATCTCAGGGTAAAAAAATATGTTATAATGTTGTCTCTATGACTAAAGAAAATAGCTCCAATCTTTGGCTACTTGAAACTAAATTTAAAAATGATTATTATGGCCTTTTATACGGGGACAACTATTGCAACAACCAAAATCTTAAGTGCTTAAATAATCTCACGATTAACGAAGTAAATGATTTATGTAATGTCTGTGATGAAAATACTTGTAACTTCTATATATTATGGAAATAATATATAAAAAATATCGGCGTTGTTATGAGATTGTAACAGCGCCGATTTCTTAAAGCTCTTTCCTATTTCTTTAAGGCGATTTTTAATACCTCAGAAACTTCCGAAACAGGGATAATCTTCATTCCTTTTTTAACGTTATCCGGAATTTCAGCTAAATCCTTTTCGTTTTCTTTCGGAATAATTACCGTCTTAATTCCTCCTCGTAACGCTGATAAAAGCTTCTCCTTTAATCCGCCAATCGGCAATACTCTTCCTTGCAGCGTAATTTCTCCGGTCATTGCCACGTCTTTTCTAACCGGCGTTTTGGTAAATACCGAAACTAAAGTCGTGTACATGGCTATACCTGCCGAAGGTCCGTCTTTGGGCGTTGCCCCTTCAGGTACGTGAATGTGAACATCGGTCTTTTCAAATATGTCAGGATCTATGCCTAACTCTTTTGAATTGGCTCGAACAACAGAATATGCCGTGTCAATAGACTCTTTCATCACATCACCGAGCTTGCCGGTTTGCATTACTTTGCCTTTACCAGGCATATCTACCGCTTCAATAAACAGTATATCGCCGCCGACTTCCGTCCAGGCTAAGCCCGTCGTTACCCCGATGTGATCTTTTTCTTCGGCTATGCCGTACGAAAATTTACGTACTCCGAGGTATTTTTCCAAATTATCGGCGTTAACTACTATCTTTTGACCCTTGTTCTCGGAAAGTAAAATCTCTTTTACCGCCTTACGGGCAATCGAAGATAACTCCCTTTCCAGATTACGAACACCGGCTTCCCTCGTGTAATAACGAATAATGTCTCGTACCGCACTTTCATCAATGAATAATTCTGTCTCTTTTACCGCATTCTCTTTAAAGATTTTAGGTAATAAGTGCCTCTTGGCAATTTCTACCTTCTCATCTTCGGTGTAACCCGATAAACGAATTATTTCCATTCTGTCCAGTAACGGACGCGGCATATCAAGCGAGTTGGCCGTGGTTACAAACATTACATCCGATAAGTCGTAATCAACATCCAAGTAATGGTCGTTAAAGGTTGAGTTCTGCTCAGGGTCTAATACCTCCAATAATGCCGAGCTCGGATCTCCGCGCCAATCGTTGCCAAGCTTATCAATTTCATCAAGCAAAAACAACGGATTAGATGTACCGGCTTTTTTCATGCTCTGGATAATTTTACCCGGCATTGAACCGATGTACGTTCTTCTGTGTCCTCTGATTTCGGCTTCATCGCGCATACCGCCCAATGAAGCTCTGACAAACTTACGACCAGTGGCACGAGCAATTGATTGACCAAGTGAAGTTTTACCAACTCCCGGAGGACCGACTAAACATAAAATCGGACCTTTTATTTTATCGGCTCTTGAACGAACCGCTAAGTATTCAACAATACGCTCTTTTACTTTATCTAATCCGTAATGGTCCCTTTCCAATACAGCCATGGCTTTGGATAAATCTTTGTTTACTTTAGATTTTTTGTTCCATGGAATATCTAACAACCAATCAAGATAGTTTCTTACTACCGTGGCTTCGGAACTCATCGCTCCCATTGTCTTTAACTTACGAACCTCGGCTTGGGCTTTTTCTCTTGCCTCTTTAGATAAACGAGTATGCTTAATCTTTTTTAGATATGTTGCTATCTCGTCTTCTTCATCACCATCGTTAAGCTCTTTTTGAATAGCTTTCATTTGCTCGTTTAAATAGTATTCTTTTTGGCTCTTTTCCATTTGCTTTTTAACGCGGTTGCGAATTTTGTTTTCGACCTCAATTAAAGCCATTTCCGCATCAATAATACCCAGCAACTTTTCAAAACGAGCTTTTAAATCTTTAGCCTCTAAAAGAGCTTGCTTATCTTCAACTTTTAAGGCTATATGCGAGGCAACGGTATCGGCCAGCTTGCTGTAATCTTCTATCTGTCGAACCGCTACCAAAACATCAGGCGAAATCTTTTTAGATACCTTAACATATTCCTCAAACTGCTCCAAAACCGCACGGGCCAACGCTTCATGCTCCAGCGAATTTTGATCATCAGTCTCAGGAAAAGAACTGATGCGTGCGCTTATGTAATCGCCGTTATCGGAAAATTCTTCGATTTTAATGCGCTCTAAACCCTCAATCAAAACTTTAACCGTACCATCGGGCAATTTGAGCATCTGCAAAATGTTGCCCAATGTGCCTATTTTATATATATCATCGGCTTTAGGATCTTCCTGCTCGGCCCTTTTCTGAGTTGCCAAAACAACATTGCCGCCGTTTTCACTTACTTTTTGTAAGGCATTTATCGACTTGGTCCTGCCTACAAACAACGGAACAATCATCTTCGGAAAAACTACAGTATCTCTTAAAGGTAATACCGGAATCATATCAATAATATCTTGCAACCTCTTTCCTTTCTGTTATACATATCCTTTCTATCATATAGGAAATGTATAAACATTTGGCAAGAGAGGCAACGGCAAAACTTTTTAATCCACAGACACATTGTTGTTAATGTTTTTGCTTAAACCTGTTGCAGATTGCAAAAAAGTGTATATTATATGCTTAAATTTGTGTAGTGAGACCATGGGGTACTTAAAAGATACATTTAAAAAAATAACTAAATCACGCGCCGCGGCAGAAGTAATAAGCTTTGCGGCCTATTGGTATATACGCCTTATTGCCGCTACCACAAAATGGGAAATAAGACATATCGAAAACTTTTACGGCAACTTGGATAAATACGGTAGTGTTATCTTTATTGCTTGGCACGGACGTATGCCAATGCTCCCCTATTTTTGGGATAAAAGAAAAGTATTAAAAGCTTTGGTCTCGCCGCACCGCGACGGAAGGATGATTGTCGGACTTTTACGCCGCTTCGGAATAGGTAATATATCCGGCTCTACAAATGAAAATGCCAGCGGGGCCGCCGTATCTTTGCTCAAAGAATTGCAATCGGGTACTACTATTGCCATTATTCCCGATGGACCGAGAGGTCCGAGTATGACTATGTCTTTGAGCCCTGTATATTATGCCCAAAAAACCGGAAAGCCGGTTATCGGCGTTACTTATAGTATTGCTAACTCTAAAGTAATTGAAAAAAGTTGGGACAGAATGCTTCTTCCAAGGCCTTTTAATAAGGGTATTTGCGCCGTTACTCAACCTTTTTTTATTCCGCATGACGCATCAAAAGAACAGCTTGAACAGTATCGAAAGGAAATTGAAGATCAACTTAACGCATTGACCTGGGAACTGGATAAAGAGCTTGGTATGCCTTACATACCAAAAGGTACAATGCCTAAAAAGAAAAGGCATGCCACTTCAAATACCGATGCGGGTAATGCTGAATCATAAAAATATTATTGTATTGGTACTAAAATTAAATTCAGAGGAAATAGATCTATGTTGATGAAAATTTATAACACGCTCATCCGTTTTTTATATCCTATAGCTATCAGCCGCTATATTGAAAAACGCAAAAAAAGAGGCAAAGAAGACATTAAACGTTTCAATGAAAGAATCGGCAGACCAACTAAGCCACGTCCAGAAGGAAAATTAATTTGGATGCACGGTGCCTCGGTCGGAGAATCTATTTCCATGCTGCCGCTTATCAACAGACTTTTGGAAATCTACCCTGATGCTCATGTTATGGTAACTACCGGCACCTTGACTTCTGCCGAAGTTATGGCCAAACGTTTGCCGGAAAGAGCTTTTCATCAATATTTGCCGATTGAAAACCCCGTATTTGCCACTCGCTTTATTAAGCACTGGAAACCTGATATTGCTTTGTGGTTTGAATCTGAGTTTTGGCCGGCAATGCTTTCTTGCATTAAGAGAAAAAATATTCCGCTGATTTTGGTAAACGGACGTATCTCCAATAAATCGTTCAAACGTTGGCAACAGTTTGAGTTTGTTATTAAAGAAATTTTAGACTGCTTTACCCTGTGTTTGGGGCAATCTGATGAAGACGAATATCGTTTGCGTGTTTTGGGCGCCAAAAACACTGCGTGCCTTGGCAACTTAAAATATGCCGGTCTGCCACTGCCCGTTGATGAAAACAAAAAGCAGGAAATTGCCGAACAAATTAAAGGTCGTACGGTTTGGCTTGTAAGCTCCACTCACGATGACGAGGAATTTAAAATTGCTCGCTTCTTAAAAGACTTAAAGCAAAAAATTCCGAACTTGCTTACATTTATTGCTCCGCGCCACCCTCATCGCGGTGTTGAAATTAAAGAGCGTTTGCAAAAAGAGTTGGGCTTAAATGTTTCTTTACGCTCGGCTAATGAAAAAATTACCGAAAAGACTGATGTCTATATTGCAGATACCATCGGTGAATTGGGTATTTGGTATGAGCTCATTCCGCTTGTATTTATCGGCGGCTCTCTTATTCCGCACGGAGGACAAAACTTTATGGAGCCTTCACGCTCGCGTGATGCCGTTATCGTCGGTCCACATATGCATAACTTTACCGATGCTATGAACCGTGCTAAAAAGGCCGATGCTATTATTCAAGTTAACGATGTACTTGAGTTAATGGAAACTGTTGAAAATTTACTGACAAATCCTGAATTGCTGGAAGCTAAACGTTCTTTGGCTTATAACTGGGCAACCAGCGAGGCTAAGGTTTTGGACGGTATTGTTGAAAAAATTAAAGTTTATCTGGACTAAAACAGATGAAAACACCACGCTTCTGGAATGAAAAAAGCTTTATATCCGACTGCTTACTGCCGTTTGGTGATTTGTATGATTTGGCAACTCGTCTGCGGCTTAAGCTTAAAAGCTCTTATAAAGCTAAATGCCCGGTAATCTGCGTGGGAAACATTACGGCAGGAGGAACCGGAAAAACTCCGGTTTCTCTTTCCGTTGCCGAAATGCTGCAACAAATGGGGTATAATCCGTTTTTTATATCCAGAGGTTATGGCGGTAGAATCCATAATGTTGTAGTTAACAAAGAAGTTCATACCCCACAGCAAGTGGGCGATGAGCCTTTACTTTTGGCAGAATGTGCACCAACGGTGGTTAACCCCGATAGAGCCTCGGCGGCAAGACTTGCCATAGCTCACGGAGCCGACTGCTTGGTTATGGATGACGGTTTTCAAAATCCGGGACTTTACAAAGATATTTCGCTTTTGGTATTTGACGGCAGATACGGCGTTGGCAACGGCAGAGTTATTCCGGCCGGACCGCTGCGTGAAACTTTTGATGAAGGCATTAAGCGTGCCCAGGCCGTTGTTATTTTGGGTGAAGATAAAACAGGTATTGCCAAGCGTACCTCTTTGCCGATATTTTATGCCGAAGTTAAGGAAGAACAACCCCAAAATGCCAAACGCGATGTGTTGGCTTTTGCCGGTATCGGGCACCCTGAAAAATTTTATAATTCATTGGCAAAATGCGGTTTAAACGTGGTTAAAACTCATAATTTTCCCGATCATTATTTTTATACCCGTGCCGAACTTAATAAATTAATCGATGAAGCTAAAAATAAAGATTTGGATATTTTTACCACTTCAAAAGATTTTGTGAAAATTCCTCTTTCTTTACGAAAAGAAATTAAAGTCTTAAACATTAAGGTGCAGTGGCAAGATAAAGACAAGTTTATGCTCTTTTTGCAATCGGCTTTTAAGGATAAGACCAATGTCGCTACTCACCGCTAAATTAAAATATATATTACTTACCGTAGTATTTGTTTTAGGCTATACGAGCCTTTCTTTTGAGCTTATTATCTTAAGGCAACTTATTAACTTTGTCGGCTCAAATACTTTAATTACATCTATTGTTATCACTTTTATACTGCTGTTTTTATCGGTCGGATACTATATCGGCTCGACCCTTAAAATGAGCCTGTACCCGGTACGCAACATTATCTTAAAATTTTTAAAAATTTTGGCGATATGGTATATTTTTGCCTGCACTTATCATATGATAAAATTGTATTTTTTGTTAATGTATTGGCTGGACATTAGATCATCGCTTGCCTTTGTGAGCATTTTTTCGGCTGTATTTTTAGCTTTTCCGTCTTTAGCATTAGGGTTTATTACGTCATTTATCGGCAGGATTGTGCATCGACATCATTTTGATTATACCGGACGCTTTATGGCGGTAGATACTTTAGGAAGCGTCTGTGGCTCTTTGGCTACCACTTTGATTTTTATGCCTCTTATCGGAGTTGGGGCAACAATTGTTATTTTGGTGTTGCTAACCTGTGCAACCGTATGGTTATTGGAGCGCCGCCGTGAAATGGTTTTGAGCACGTTTTTAAATTTATTATGTTTAGCATTGGCTATTACCCTAAACAGCCGCTATATAATAAACGAAGCGCACATTAATATGGTTAAAGACGATGCTATTTCCCGAATTGAGCTCATTGAGCAAGATTTTAAAAACAACAAGCCGCAATCTTTACTGATGACCATTAACGGTTCGGCCTCTTCCAAAATATCGACAGATGAAAATTTGATGTTTGAATACGTTAAATTTATAAACAACACGTTTATAGCTCCGCTTTTGACAACCTCGGGTAAAGATATTTTGATACTGGGAGCCGGAGGATTTACCATAGGCTTAAATGATAAAGTAAACAATTATACTTTTTTAGACATTGATAAAGATTTACAAAAAATCAGCGAGGAGCTCTTCTTGCGCCAACCGCTTTCGGATAATAAAAAATTTATTGCCCAAGATGCCTATTTGTTTATGATAAACAGTCAGCAATTATACGATTTAATTGTGGTTGACGTATTTTCATCAAAATATTCCATTCCGATGAATTTTGTTACGACCGACTTTTTTGAAATGGTCAAAAAGCACTTAAAACCCGAAGGTATTATGGTGGTAAATACCATTACGTCGCCGGCATTTAATAACTCTTTTTCCAAAAGGCTGGATAATACTTTGCGCAAAGTTTTTCCGCAATATTTAAGTCGGCAGACTCTACAGCCTTATAACCCATATGAAAAAGAGGCCCTGGTAAATGTTGAATACATATATTATAACCACACTGCAGACAGCGGTATTTATACCTTAAACAAAAACACGGCGGTATACGGTCAATAGATGCCAAACGGCTTAAAATATCAACGCAGTTCCTTTTAAAGTTGCAAAAAAAAAAAACGGTTTATGATTTCGTTTAAAATCCTTTAATAACCAAAAATTAGGAGATTTTAGATGAAATTTAATGAACTGGGCAGAAGTATGGTCGAAATGCTTGGCGTCTTGGCGATAATCGGCGTTTTGTCCGTGGGGGCCATCTCCGGCTATTCAAAGGCGATGACTAAATATAAGCTTAATAAAAGCATTGAAAACATTGATTGGCTTATAAATGTAACCTACGAGTATATGTTCAATATTAAACCGTCCGGAGGCTCCATAGCTGATGATTCCCTTGTGCCATATTTTATTAAGATGAATCTTGTGCCTGAAGAAATGATTAAAAAAAATGATACTACTTACTTGTACGACAAATTTAATAACCGAATTGAGATATATAATGGCGATCCGTTCAATCAGACGATTTTCCGTGTACGCACCCAAAACGACATGGACAAAGACACCAGTCAAGAATTGTGTATGCACCTATTATCTGTAGCACAATCCTATTATGATGATATAAATTACGTAACACTAACCGTCTATTCAGGAGAGAAAGCCTTTCAATATGGCGGAGGTAAGCAATCATCTTTGCCCCAAGATTTGAGAAGTATTAATATTTTGAATGAATGTAAAGAGGGTAGTATGGCAACAACTATCATTTTTAACAATAAATAATATACGACCCTATGGACTTTAATGCTGTATAATCTACAAGCTTATATAAAACAAAAACTTGCGCAATACTTAAAAGTAATGCGCAAGTCAGTTTAACTTAAAAATCAAGAAGCATTAATAACCTATCAAACGTGCCGGATTGCCGTACAACAATAAGCACTTCTGTCCGGGGCTTAACAATGTATCGGTACCTTGCGTAATTGTCATAATTTGTCCGTTGTTTAATTCAACAATGTATTCATAGGCGTTTTGTGATGATAATGCATCTTGCGCAGCATTACCGGCTACCCCGCCTAATACCGCACCGCCGATGCTTCCCAACCAGTGAGCCGTGCTGTCGCCGCCAATGGCATATCCGGCTACGCCGCCTGCCGCACCGCCGATTAATGTACCAAGCTCGTTATCGCTCTTAACATTTACTCTGCGAACGTTTATTACTCGGCACTGTGCCGCCGGATTGGCCTGCCCGACCGAACTTGTTCCATATTGATTGGACTGAATATCAGCCTGACAAGCTCCCAATACGGCAACTGCTCCCAGTACTCCTAGCAATTTTTTCATATATGTTCTCCTTTATGTTTACCTGATAGTTATAATTTATACAGATAAAATTTGTTGTCAATGCTAGACAATTAAACTTTGTTGTTGTATATTGCAAAAAGTTTGTTAAAAATATGCATATATAAACTAATTTAAGGGAAGGAAATATGTTAAAAAGAATAAAAATTGCCAGCCTGCTTGCCTCCGATGAGCCGCAAAAACAGGTGCTGATTAAGGGTTGGGTTCGCACCCGCCGTGATGCTAAAGATTTTTCGTTTGTAGAAGTAAACGATGGTTCTTGCTTGAAAAATGTGCAGGTTATTGCCAATAATTCCCTTAATAATTACGATGAAATAAAAAAATTGTCCACAGGTTCGTCAGTTGCTGTTACAGGCAGCTTGGAAGAATCTAAAGGCGGAAATCAAAAATGGGAAATTGTTGCCGATAATATCGAAATCTATGGCTTGGCTCCTGATGATTATCCGTTGCAAAAAAAGAAACATTCTGACGAATATTTGCGTACCATAGCCCATTTGCGCCCCAGAACCAATAAGTACGGCGCAGCTTTCCGCATTCGTTCCGAACTGTCTTTTGCTATTCATAAATTTTTCCATGAACGCGGCTTTAGATATGTCCATACCCCGATTATTACCGGCTCAGATTGCGAAGGCGCCGGCGAGATGTTTCAGGTTACAACCTTGGATTTGAACAATCTGCCTAAAACTCCCGATGGAAAAGTTGATTATTCTCAAGACTTTTTCGGTAAAGAAGCCCGCCTTACGGTTTCAGGTCAATTAAACGGTGAAATGTATGCCACCGCTTTGGGTGATATTTATACCTTTGGTCCTACTTTCAGAGCTGAAAATTCTAACACCCCGCGCCATGCCGCCGAATTTTGGATGATTGAACCAGAAATGGCCTTTGCCGATATTTATGATGATATGGATTTGGCCGAAGATATGGTTCGCTATTGTGTAAAGCATATTATGCAAAATTGCAGCGAAGATTTGGAACTGTTTGAAAAGTTTGTCGACCCGACATTAAAACAAACTTTGGAAAATATTGCCCATAACGAGTTTGCTCGCATTACTTATACCGAAGCTATCGAAATTATGAAAAAATCCGGCAAAGATTTTGAGTACAAGCCGGAATATGGTATTGATTTGCAAACCGAGCATGAGCGCTTTTTAGCCGAAGAATATTTCAAAAAGCCGGTTATAGTTCGCGATTACCCCAAAGAAATTAAAGCATTCTATATGCGCTTAAACGATGACGGTAAAACCGTTGCCGCCATGGATGTTTTGGTGCCCAGAATCGGTGAACTTATCGGTGGCTCACAGCGTGAAGAACGTTACGATGTTTTGGTTCAAAAAATTCATGATATGGGTATGCATGAAGATGATTATTCTTGGTATTTAGATTCTCGTAAATACGGCACCGTGCCTCATGCCGGTTTCGGTTTGGGATTTGAACGTATGATGATGCTGGTTACCGGTATTGCCAATATTCGCGATGTACTGCCCTTCCCGCGTACTCCTAAATCTATTAACTTTTAGGAGAAAGATATTGCTTAAAATCGGGGTTTTAATCGGGGCTTTATGCTTAAGTTTTGTATCCGGCGCAACTTGTGCTCAGGATATGGTGGCTGCCGGTTTAAACCCCGAAATAACCCCGATTGCTAAAGAAACGTCATCTAATGCCAAGGTCTTTGACAATCAAACCGAAAATCTGGGAAGTGTTAAAGAGCTTACTCCTCCTGAGTGTTCATCAACCGAACTTTACGATAAGGTGATGAATATCGTTAATGATTATTCACAAAAGGTTAAAGCCGAAACAATTTTAGCTAAGCGTAAACAAGCTTTGCTCCCTGCAAACATTAGCGGTTTTCATAAAGTTCCTACACAGGGTTTTAACACCACTACCGACTTTAACACGGCCAATGCCTTGCTTATGATAAAAATAAACGAAAAGGTTTTAGAGGATGATATACTGATTTGTGAGCAGAACGGTAAGCATAATACGCCTCTGTTTTTAATCATTTATCCCTATTCCGATAATTATAAGGTATATGTTATCAATCTGGATCGCTGGAGCGATGATTATAAAGATATTTCGTTTATATATCCGTAAGTCTTGATTTTTTTGTGAGATTTTCCTAAATATATACAGATGGTAAATAAAAATACAAATATGAATAAGCATAACAATCTTGTTGTTGTTCAAAACAAAACTAATTTGCCTGCCGTTATCGATAACGACGGAATTTACTCGTATTTGGAGCAAATTAAAAAATTTCCGGTTTTAACCGAACAGGAAGAAAATGATTTAATCCACGATTTTAAAACTAACGGAAACTTGGAAGCCGCACAAAAACTTATAACTTCGCACTTACGGTTGGCGGCAAAAATTGCCCTTACCTACAAACGTTACGGCTTACCGATGTCTGACATTATTTCGGAAGCCAATTTAGGATTAATGCAGGCCGTTAAAAAGTTTGACGAACAGAAAAAAGTACGGCTTGCTACCTACGCTATTTGGTGGATTAAAGCTGCCATTCACGACTATATATTACGTTCATGGTCTTTGGTTAAAATAGGTACGGTTGCCGCACAGAAAAAGCTGTTTTATAATTTGGGCAGAATAAAAGCTCGGCTTGGCTTATATGAAAACAAAGAACTGGAGCCCAAAGTGGTTAAAGAAATTGCCAAAGAACTGGTTGTTGATGAACAAGACGTTGTAGAGATGAACCGCAGAATCGGCGGCGACAGTTCACTTAATGTATCGGTTTATAATGACAGTGATGATGAACCTAAAGAAAAAATCGATATGCTGGCCGATGCTCGTCAAAATATTGAGAACAGGCTGGCAAACAAACAAGAGGCAGAATATAAACGCAAAATTTTATTAGAATGTCTGAAAACTCTGAGCGAACGTGAACAATATGTTATAAAGAATCGGATGCTGACCGACACTCCTTTGACACTTGATGAAATAGGAACTCATTTTAACATAAGCCGTGAGAGAGTAAGACAAATTGAAAAAAGAGCCTTTGAAAAACTCTCAAACGAAGTTAAAGCAAAAATGGCTGCTTAAATGATGATGTACCAAAATATAATTGAAAAGCTGGCAGAAGGCAATATTCCCTCACCTCGTTTAGAGGCGCGCATACTTATGGCTCATGTTTGCAACATATCGCCCAATGAAGTTACCGGCAGTTTGAAACTCAATGAACAACAAAATATACAACTTGAACATCTATTACAACAGAGGCTTGCTCATAAGCCGTTAGATAAAATCTTAGGTCATAAAGAATTTTATAAATATGATTTTATTGTTAACGAAGATGTATTGTCTCCGCGCCCCGACACTGAGGTATTGCTTGAGGCAGCCCTTGAGCTTATTCAGGACAGCGGCATATCTTCCGTATTGGATTTGGGCGTAGGTTCAGGATGCATACTGTTATCTTTATTAAAAGAATTTGATTTATTGGAGGGCATCGGCATTGATAAGTCGGAATCGGCTTTACAAGTGGCAAAGACCAATGCCGTAAAATTAAATGTAGAAAAAAGGTGCAAACTGATAAATGCTGATTGGTTTGAGCCTCAATTTACCGATCATATAGCAAAAAAAGTTGACCTGATTGTAAGCAATCCGCCTTACATACCAACGGCCGATATTGCAACTCTTGATACCGAAGTGCGCAATTTTGATCCGATGCCGGCTCTTGACGGCGGAATTGACGGACTGGACAGCTATAAAAGAATTGCACAGATTGCTCCTTATTTACTGCAAGAAAACGGATATATCATTTTAGAAATAGGTATTAACCAGACCCAAGCCGTTCAAAATATTTTTGAACAAAGCAGCTTTAAGCTTTTGAAAATAATAAACGATTTGTCCGGTATTGAAAGATGCCTGATTTTTGTAAAAAAATGATTGCATTTGATAAAAAAAACGCTATTATGCAACCCGTAAGCGCTTTGCTTTTTAATTAATTTATGTAGCGCTTTTTTTAGTTTTTTAATTTAGCTCAACATTGTGATTGTATAAAATATGAAGAAAAATATGAAATTTCGCAACAATGGCGGTAGCTCTAATGCGTACTCGCTTAACTATAAATTTGACAGTATAAGTCCGGCCGGTAAAATCAACGGTACGGCTCTTGATTTAATAAAAAAATATAATGAACTTGCTAAAGAAGCACACGGTTCCGGCGATTATATAGAAATGGAAGTTTATCGCCAGTATGCTGAGCATTATCGGAAAATTGTTACCGAAATTAATGAACGCCGTAATGTTCGTCAGGATAATGCTCAAACCGCAAATGATACCGTAGATGAGGCTTCAGTTCCGACAGATGAAATATCCGTTTCGGAAGAGCAAAGCTGTGCTGAAAACGTTGAAAAATCAACTTTAGAAACCGTTGCTGAACAATCTGAGAATACTAATCAACAAGAGCAAACTTCTATATCTGAAACAACGGCCAAAAAGGCGAGAAAGTCTTTCAAAGTTATTGAAATAAAACAACCTCAAAAGATTATTGAAGAAGATCACACAGAAACAACTTCAGACGGTGATGCTACGCAAAAAGTAAAGCGTCAGGTCAGAAAAAACGTAAGACGTAAACCCAGCTCAACGTTGGAAAATGAACAAGCTGATGCTATCTAACTTTTGAAAGAGCGTACATTTAATTATTTGAAAGGAAGTAAAATGGGATTTTTAATTGCAATGTTTATCGTCGGGATATCTTGCTTACTAATAACCTACAGAACACTTGCCAGTTACAGCAATTTTCCGATGTGGGTAAAAATATCTATTTTTTTAGTACTGTTTGTAGCTTGGTTCAGCCCTGTATTGCTGGGAATAAGCCGACACTTTAACTTGCTGAACGGAACAGCTTATGCAATTACCGCAAAAAGTGCTTACTTTTTAATGGGGTTTGCCTTTATTTTGGTAATGCTTCTGGTTGCTCGTGATATTATTTGGTACATTATATACTTTATATCGCGCAATCAAGAATTAAACCCCGACAATGCCGCATTAATTAATAAAAATAATCTATTGACGGTGATAATCACCTTAATTATTTCACTTTATGCCGTATTTGAGGCTAATAAAACTCCGGCAGTTAAGGATATTACCATCGCCGATGCCAAAATAAAAGAAAACGTACGCGTTGTTGTAGCCAGTGATTTGCACATTGATTTAGCGACTCCTCTTTGGCAAATAAATAATATTGTCAACACCATTAATGCCCAAAATCCTGACTACATTTTATTGGTCGGCGATATTATTGATGATGTTCCGCAGGCTTTAACCGAGCAAATGGAAGCCTTAAAACGTTTGCAAGCTAAAAAAGTATTTGTAAGTTTTGGTAATCATGAATTTTATAATTCGCCGATTAAATGGATGATTGAATTTACTCAGATGGGCTTTGAAGTGTTGCACAATACCGGCACATTTCTCGGCAATAGCGGAATTTATGTTGCCGGAATTCCGGATGACGGACAAGAAAAGCATGATTGGTATAAAATCTTATACAATACCACCGATGAAAATTACAAGGTCGTAATGTCGCATGCTCCTTCCAGCATAAAACATTTGAAAGAGGGTAATTTTAATTTACAGCTTTCTGGTCATACCCATGGCGGACAGATATTTCCGTTTAACTTTTTATCAAAAGCTGCAAATAACGGATATTTGGCAGGTATGTATGAAGTTGACGGCAATAAGCTTTACGTAAGCAGAGGTGCCGGTTTTTGGGGCCCTCCGATGCGATTGTTGGCTCCTTCGGATATTACCGTAATCAACTTTGAAAGCAAAGCCACTAATGCCTAAACCTACCATAATATTAGATTGCGACGGAGTTTTGTATCCAAACTCTGAGTTGACGCTTGATGATTTTGTAAAAGCTATGAAAACGGCTTTTCATCAAGATGTTAAACTGAGTTCGGATTTACAAAAGCAAATCTCGGAAGATACAATCGCAAAAAAACATTTAGGTATGTTTAATTACATTAAAGCTGTATGCGAACACACCGGTTATGGTTTTGGGCGTTTTTGCGAAAAAATGCAAAGCTATGTTGATTATTCTAAAATATCACAAGATATGCAGCTTTTCGGTTTATTGTCGGCGGCGGCGCGAGATAATGAGATTGTTATTTTAACCAACAATCATATTTCGCATTTGGATAAGGTTTTGCGCCATCGTTTTAATAAGACCGTGTTTGATATGGAAAATGCCGGTATTAAATGCTTTGACATACAATCTATGGAAAGAAACGGTGTTTTTTACCCCAAGCAAGATGACAAAGCCTTGGCAATGTTTGCCGCTAAAATCGGCAGACGTCCGCAAGATTGCACTTTGGTTGATGATACCGAAAAAAATTTGGATGCAGCACGCCGAAACGGTATGCATACAGTGTTTATTAACGAAAATTTTACTCTGCAACAATATTTGTTACAGATACAAAAAACAAGAACTAATACTAAGGTAAAAACAGGTAGAGAAAATGGATAAAACGGAAAAAATGGATTTAATGAACGGCTTAAACATTGCCAGAACTTATGATGTTTCTTCTAAAGAGAACTCTGTGGTAGTATACAGTATCAGTTTTTTACCAAGTAAAACCAATCGGGAAAAAGCATTTAATTACGTGCAAAAGAATCCCGGTAAAATAATGATTGAGCACACCGAATGTGGAGCAAAACTGGTAGAAATGGGTTACGAAAGCGTAAAAACTCTAAATCAAGATGATATTATGTTAATTTGGGGAGAAGCCTCGCGTAGATTTATAGCTGCCGCCAAAGGAGACGTTACCGCGTTTGTTGACGGAGCCGATAAACGCAGTGTGTTTAGAACGGTTGAACTACCCAATATTTTAAAAAACGATAATATCAAGACAATCAACAAAATTGATAAGTTTACTTTTGCCAAGCAGTTTGAAAAATAGGCATCAAGAGATTAAAATGCAATTCTTAAAAGACCTCGGTTATAAGCGACCGAGGTCTTTTAGTTTTGTGTTTTTCACCGTATTTTAAAATTGGATAACATTACCGATTATCATCGGTTCTTTAACCTTATTAAATCGTTTACTCTTGCTAACTTTTTTGTTGACGATGCAAAAAAGTTGGTGTACCTTTTGAGAAGTTTGTTATCTGGAAAGATTTTTACAATGCGTTTGGTTTATATACACATTTCTAACATTATTATCCCCTAAGGGGATGCTATTTTCGTTTACATATAAATTAAACTTTTAACTTTCTTAATCACTTTGAAAATCATAGGTATAAAAAAATGAGACATTATGCTGAGGTTAAGGCAAAACCTAACTTTGTTGAACTTGAAAAAGAAATTTTAAATTTCTGGGAAGAAGATAAAACTTTTGAAAAATCGGTACATAATCGCGACGGCGCCGCCGAATTCGTATTCTATGACGGTCCTCCGTTTGCCAACGGTACCCCTCACTACGGACATATGATGGTCTCTTACGTTAAAGACGTTGTGGCTCGTTTCCAAACTATGAACGGTAAAAAAGTTGAACGCCGCTTGGGTTGGGACTGTCATGGATTGCCTGCCGAAATGTCTGCCGAAAAACAATTGGGCGTTTCGGGACGTAAACAAATTGAAGCCTTTGGCGTTGAAAAATTTAATGACTTTTGCCGCTCCGATGTGTTGAAATACTCAGGCATCTGGGTCGAAATGTTTAAACGTATCGGTCGTTGGGTAGATTTTTCCCATGATTATAAAACTATGGATCTACCCTTTATGGAAAGTGTTATCAACAACTTTAAACAACTCTATGACAAGGGCTTGGTTTATGAAGATTACCGCGTTCTGCCTTATTCTTGGGCTGCCGAAACTCCGCTTTCTAACTTTGAAGTTAATCAGGGCTATCAAGACAAAACCGATAACGCCATTACCGTAATGTTTAAACTTGAAAATGGTATGAATATTTTGGTTTGGACCACAACTCCGTGGACTCTTCCTTCCAACTTAATGTTAGCCGTAGGTAAAGACATAGACTATGCCGTTATGGAAGAAGACGGTCAAAAATACGTACTGGCTCAAGCTCTGCTCGGTCGCTATAAAAAGCAACTTGAACACGCTCAACAGGTTGCTACCTTGAAAGGTTCTGAGTTAATCGGACTTTCATATGAACCGATGTTCCCGTACTTTAAGCACTTAAAAGCTAAGGGCGCATTTAAGGTTTTAAGCGGTGAGTTTGTTTCTACCGAAGATGGTACGGGTATTGTACATATCGCCCCGGGTTTTGGTCAAGATGACTTTGAAGCCTGCCGCACTTATGATGAAAACTTCCCGATTGTTTGCCCGGTTGATGAAGCCGGTAAATTTACCTCAGAAGTTCCGGACTATGAAGGTAAACAAGTATTTGAAACTAATGAGCCGATTATGCAATGGCTAAAAGCGAACGGATTGCTGGTTAAAAAAGAGCAATATACTCACTCCTACCCGTTCTGCTGGCGTACCGATACTCCGCTGATTTATAAGGCTATGTCTTCTTGGTTTGTTAAAGTTACCGATTTTAGAGATGAAATGGTTAAAAATAATCAGCAAATCAACTGGGTGCCGGAACATATTAAAGACGGTCGTTTCGGTAAATGGCTGGAAGGCGCTCGTGATTGGTCGATATCGCGTAACCGTTTCTGGGGAACGCCTATTCCGGTTTGGAAGTCGGATAACCCGAAGTTTCCGAGAGTTGATGTATTTGGCTCTATTGCCGAAATTAAAGAAAAAACCGGCTTTGAGGTTACCAACTTACATAAACCCTATATCGACGAAGTAGTATACCCTAACCCCGATGATCCATCCGGCAAAACTATGATGCGTAGGGTTGGCGACGTCTTTGACTGCTGGTTTGAATCAGGCTCTATGCCTTATGCTCAGGTACATTACCCATTTGAAAACAAACAGTGGTTTGAAGAACACTTCCCGGCTGATTTTATTGTGGAAGCTATGGATCAAACTCGTGGTTGGTTCTATACTTTGACCGTATTATCTACTGCTTTGCACAATAAGCCGGCATTTAAAAACTGTATTTGTACCGGCTTGTTAATGGCTGAAGGCGGACAGAAGCTTTCTAAACGCTTGAAAAATTACCCTGACCCTAATGAGGTTTTGGAAAATATCGGCTCTGAAGCCTTAAGATGGTTCTTGGTTTCATCACCGGTATTAAAGGGTGGTAATTTGGCCGTAGATAAAGAAGGTAAAGAAATAGCCAAAGCTTCAAGAGCGGCTTTAATCCCGTTGTGGAATGCTTTTTACTTCTTTACATTATATGCTAATGCCGAAGAATATAAGGCCAAAGAAATATCTTCATCTTCCGAGGCTATTGATAACTATATCTTATCAAAATTAAAACACCTGCGTGATGTTGTAAAACAAGGCTTGGAAACTTACAATGTTTCTATGGCTACCGATGAGACGGCTGCATTTATGGAAGTATTAAATAACTGGTATATACGCCGTACACGCGACCGCTTCTGGGAAGGTGATACTCAGGCTTTTGATACGCTCTACACGGTACTTTTAAATCTGACCAAAATCTTGGCTCCTTTAATGCCGTTTGTCAGCGAATATGTGTTCAAAAACCTAACCGGCGAAGAATCTGTTCACTTGACCGATTATCCGAGCTTAGCCGATATTAAATCTGATGAAAAACTCATGAATGAAATGGATTTCTTACAAGAGTTATGCTCAGCCGGTAAATTTATTCGTGAAGAGAAAAACCTAAGAAACCGCCTGCCCTTGGCAAGCCTTACCTTAATCGGTGCGACATTAAAGCCCGAATACCAAGAGATTGTTAAAGATGAGCTCAATGTTAAAGAAGTTAAGTTTGATGATAATTTATCTGCTTATGCCGACAAAAAGCTCTATTTATACACTCCGTTATTAGGCAAAGCTCTTGGTAAAGACATGGGGCCGGTAATGGCTGCTTATAAGCAGGGCGCTTGGTCGTTAAACGATAACGGAACACTTGAAATTGCCGGAAAAACTTTAACTTCAGATTTATTTGAAGTTCGCCTGGATATGAAAGACGGTGTTGCCGGCAGAGCTTTTGCCGATAATAAAGCCGTGGTAACTTTGGATACCAACCTTACCGATAGCTTAAAACGCGAAGGTATGGCTCGCGACTTTGTTCGTCTGGTTCAAACCTTGCGTAAAGACAAAGACTTTAATATCTCCGATAGAATAGAGTTGTCTTGGAAAACCGAAGACGGTGAATTGGCTCAGGCCTTAAATGAAAACCGCGAATATATTGCCGAGCAGGTTTTAGCCGTTAAAATGGCTGATGATTGCTCGTCCGGCACCAGCGATAACATTGAAGGTAAAGCTATTGTCTTTGATGCCAAAGTAGCTTAAAATAATAAAAAGCTTAATTAAACACCCGATTTTTTCGGGTGTTTAATTTTTTCACAAAATACTAGACAAAAAACTTTTTTAATGTTATTATGCTCTTAAATAAGGTTATTTGCTAACGGAGAATGGTAATGAGCGAAAAAAACATTAACTGGGATGAGCAATTACAAGCCAATGAGTGGTACGTTAAAGCCAAAGAGGCCGGTATTGCATTAGATGACGTTAAAGCATCTTCAAAAGAAGATTACGAGCGTCAAATTGAAGAACTAAAAAAGCAACTCAGCAATACAGCTACATCGCCTGAGCCCCAAGCCCAGGGCGGCAAAGTTGCCAATGGTACGGAAAACGCTCAAGGTAAACCTGCTGAAAAAGCTGCCAATGGCGCAGAAGGTAATACTCGTCAAACAATGGAAATTAATGGTGAAAAACAACCTGCTCCCCAAAATGACTTGCAGTGGATTGAAGAAAAACGCAAGTTCTGGAAAGAGTTTGCTGAAAGCCAAGAAAATAATTTCCAAAATGATCCGCAAAAAGACCTTGAAAATAAGACTTTCAGCTGTACTCTTAATAAAGAATCTTATGCCGGAACCATAACCTATTCATCGCCTACTTCCGCACAAATTACCAAAGATTCACATTTGACCATGTATCAAGGTCTGGTTAAAGATGCTCTTAAAAATAATTTAAGCATCACCTTCGGTGCATCATTGGATGATAAACAAAAAGCTATGCTGTTAGCTGCTTGCTTACTGGAAAAAGGCACTTATGCCAACGGCGATAAAATGCAAATGGTTAATCCGCCCAAGATTGATATAAATGCTGAATATTTTAAGGCTTTGCCTGAAGACGCCAAAACAGTTTTGAATGACTATGCTCAAAAACAGGCTCTGGCCGAAAAAGCTGAGCAGGCCCGAGCTAAAATGGATGAACTCAGAAAACGCTTAAGAGCTAACGAGGAACGTTTGGATAAAGGTGATAAAACCTATACTGCTTTGGATGAAAACGGTAACCCTACAAAAGATTCTAAAGTAGCTTATGTCCCTCTCAACGCAAAAGAGAAACAAGAAGCTATGCAAGAGCGCCAGGCCATGCGTAGTGAACAAATCGGCTTAATGAAAGAACAAGCCGCCCTTAATCCGGCCGTGCATATTGATGATAAAAACAGAGAGACCGTAGAAAAAATTATGGCGGCTCGTATGGGTATTATTCATGATGAAAACGTAACTGACGTAAATGGTAAGCCAATTACTGAAAATAAAAAATACACCGAGAAAAAACAACAACAAAATCCTGGATTAATGGCTTATTTGAAACAAAAATACGGTGAAAATTCGGGAGGAAAATAGTTATGCCTGATATCGGGACAGAATTTATATCATATCTTAAAGCTTATGACCCTGAAGCTTTCAGTAAGGTATCGGCTGATTCTGCTACCGATAGCTTGATAAATACTATTATTGCCAAGCATAAATCAGAATTTGATATCTGGAAAAAGACCCCGGAATGGTTGCGCGCACAGTACGGAAACAAAATACCTGAAGATATTCTGGATATGGTACGTCAAGGTGTGCCATTAACACCGGAAAATGTCGCTGCAAAACAAAACCATACACAAGTTAACGTAAATGATAAGCGCCCATCTGATTTAGGTGTTGATATAGATCTTGGTACTCAAATTGCCTTCGGAGCGGCCGAACTTGCAGCTATCAAGACTTTGGCAAACACCATACAGAGCAAAGGATACAGTGAAAAAGCCGCTACACAGTTGGCTACTTCAAGCCAAATTCGTGTACAATTACAGCAAAAATTGGAACAAGCCCTGCCCGAGCAAAAAGCTCAGCTGCTGGAAGACTGGCAAAAGACTCGTGCTCATGACGTTAAAACCATAAAAACCGATTGGGCACAAAATCAACCTGAAAAATTGTTCGTCCATTTAGTAAAGGAAATCGATCGTGGGCATGAAAGTTTTTCATCGGCATTACCTAAGTTAGATACTTTAATGCAAAATATCAGCAAGCAAGGGCGCGAAAACGATTTAATTGCATATCTACAGTCGCCACAGAGCCGCTCTAGACACTACTCGCCTCAAACGAAACTAGCCGTTGAGTATATGCTGGAAAACTACTGCCCACATTTGAAACAACAGACAAACTTGTCATCTAATGTACAGCAAAATACTGCTCAAATTGCAGAAGCTCCTTATAAAAATACACCATCACAGGATACCGGCGCATTGCGGGCAGCTGTTTCGGCTAAATATAATTCAGGAAGATAACTTTACCTAATCGGCTACGCAGTTGTTGCCACGCCATTTCCACGCTTTGACTACACCGTTTTCTATCCAAAATGAAGTTTGGCATACTTCTTCAACCTCATTATCTGTGATTTCCGTATACGGACCAAAATCATACTCTCCCATAAACGGATAATACTCAACATCTTCGGCAACCCAATCATTATTGTAAACATAATACTCAGACGGATAGAACCATTCGTTGATACTGGTATAGGTTATAATTTTAGAATCTTGGCTTAAATATTTTTCAGCACTCGGGCTTCCCCATGTTTCCAGCAAATGCTTTTCACTGGTACCAACCAATTTATTTAATTTTTCATCATATTTTTGTGATGTGGCACAGGCCGTAAAGGCCATTATAGCTAACAGTAAAATCATTTTTTTCATATCTATCTCCTTTGCCGTAAATAGATATGTCTTGATTTTTATTTTTCAATATATGCAAGTTATAAATCATTATCGCCAAAAGAGCTGCGACCTAAATTAAGATTACGATTAACGTCCATACACAATATAATACCAAAACTGGCCATCACCGAAAGCATTACCGTACCACCGTACGATATAAGCGGTAGCGGAATACCAACTACCGGCAACAAGCCTAATACCATTGCAATGTTAATGAACACGTACATAAAATAATTGGTATTTAGCCCCAAAATAACCAACTTGCCATAATAGCTGCTGGTATGAAATGCAAACATATACCCGTAGGCAATAATTACCATATTAAGTAAAATAATTAAGGATCCTCCTATCATACCAAACTCTTCAGATAACATGGTAAAAATAAAATCGGTATGTTTTTCCGGCAAAAAATTGAGATGGCTTTGTGTACCATTTAAAAATCCTTTACCGAACACCCCGCCCGAGCCAAGCGCTATTTTAGATTGTATGATATGATATCCCGCCCCTAAGGGATCTCTTTCCGGATTAAGAAAAGTTAACACCCTGTCTTTTTGATAATCTCTTAAAAAATGCCAGGCAAGCGGAGCTAATGCCAAACCCACTCCCCCAAGGGCTGCAAATTTCCACCATTGTACACCAACAATAAAGAAAATTACCATTGTGGTAAATAACATCATTAATGCCGTTCCTAAATCTGGCTGAACCAAAACCAGAGCTGCCGGAAAAGCGGCCATAAGGACGGGAGCTATAATGCCCTGAATGCTGCGAATTTTATTTAACGTACAACCATGAAAATATTTCGCCAATACCAACACGAGGGCAATTTTCATTAATTCGGATGGTTGCAGCTTAAATACTTTTAAATCTATCCACCTTTGCGCTCCCATACCGACATGTCCGCTTATTTCTACGGCAATAAGCAGCATAAGAACCAGAAAATATGCCACATAAGAATATTTAAGATAAATTTTAACATCTAATAGAGCCATAAAGAACATAAGGCCTAATGCTACTCCAAAACGAATTAATTGCTTTACGGCCCATGGCTGCCAACTGCCGTTAGCCGCAGAATATAAAACTACAGTACCGACGATGGCCAGTAATACTATGCAAAAGACATACCCGAAATTAATGTTAAAAAATCGGTCTTTAATTGACATTCTCTGACTTTTAAATCCACTTTCGTAGTATTTATACATAATATTACCTTCTTTATTCTATATCAAGTTTAATGGCTTCTTGTAATATTTTAGAAGCAATCGGGGCTGCAACTCCCGAACCGGAAGAACCATGTTCAACAACAACCGCAACAGCATATTTAGGCTTATCTTGCGGAGCATAACCTACAAATAATGCATGGTTACGCAAGCGCCATGGTAAATCCTCATCTTTAATTATACCCTGCCGACGTTCTTCCATACTGATACGGCGAACTTGGGTGGTACCTGTTTTACCTCCCATTTTCATACCGTTAATATCAAATTTAGCACTGCCGGCCGTACCTCTTTGGGCGTTTACAACTTCAAACATCCCTTTTTTTACAATATCTATACTATGACGCGATATCTTGATTTTTTTAATTTCACCCTTGGCTTGTAAATCCAGCTTCATAAATGTGGGACTAACGGCATACCCGCCGTTTACCACTCTGGCAAGCATGGTTACCAGTTGCAAAGGTGTAGCCAAAACGTAACCCTGGCCGATACCGGCAATAACGCTTTCACCTTGTTGCCATTTTTCGCCGTAGCGTGCCATTTTCCAAGCCTCGTCAGGGATAAGCCCTCCTTTTTCATTATCAAGACTAACGCCCGTAGGCTGCCCCATACCTAAACGATGCGCCATATCGGCAATCTTTTCAATTCCAAGCTGCAAAGCTACTTCATAGAAAAAAATATCACAAGAATTTTTAAGAGCATCAACTACATTTTGCGTTCCATGACCGTAATGTTTCCAGCAGTGAAAAATATGATTTCCTAGCTGCATAGCTCCCGTGCAGTTAAAGGTTGTGTCCTCATCAATAACTCCGGCTTCTAAAGCTGCCAAAGCTACAACAATTTTAAATGTTGAGCCGGGAGAATATTGTCCGGCTATTGCCTTGTTGGTGAGCGGATTACGTTCATTATTGAGCAGGGCGTTCCAATCTTTGTGTGAAATACCATTGGTAAATAAGTTAGGATCAAATGATGGAACCGAAACGAAGGCTAAAATTTCACCACTGTGAACGTCTAATACAACCGCGGCTCCGCTATTATCGCCAAAGGCATCTTGGGCAAATTTTTGCAGACGACTGTCTATGGTCAAGTAAATACTTTTTCCCTCAATTCCGTTATTTCGTTCAATTTCTTTCATAATACGACCATAAGCATTAACTTCAAGCTTAACGCTTCCGCCTTGTCCTCTGAGATCATGCTCAAATTGTTTTTCCAAGCCTGCTTTACCGATTTTAAAACCGGGTACCATTAAAAGTGGATTATCTTTGGCATCTGTTTCCGACACTGCTCCGACATAGCCTAAAAAATGAGCCGTATATTCACCCAAAGGATAAGTCCGGTTTAAGCCTTCACTGATAAAAATCCCCGGCAAGTCTGGCGCATTGAGAAGCAGCGTAGCAACTTCATTCCAACTTAAATTATCTTGCAGCTTAATTGGAACAAATTTGCGGCTATATTTAATTTTTTCTCTTATTTTATTTTCATCATCTTCTGTCAACGGAATAATTTTTTTAAAATTATTTAAGGTTTTATCAATGTCAGGGGTTTGTTCAGCTATAATAAGTGCTTGAAAGTTCTGTTCGTTAGTAGCTAAGACCACTCCGTTACGATCGTATATAGAACCTCTGGGCGGAACAATTACCCGTGTGGAAATACGATTTTCATCAGCTAACATTTTATACTTATCGCCCTGATAAACCTGCAAAAAATATAACCTACCGATAAGCGATATCAGTAACATAAAAAATACTACAGCCACTACCAGGGCACGCTGAAGTAACATTTTACCTTTATCATTGTCCCTGTTCATAGATGACCTCTTCTCCTGCCAAAAATGTATTTTGAATGGCAATATTTAATCTGGCAATAAGCGGATATAAAAAGACCGTTGCCAAGTAGCCTGCAAATACACCGCTAAACGGTAAAAATCTGCTGTAAAATATTGACAATATAAGCCATTTAATAAGGTAAGCCAAAAATGATATAACAGCAAAACCTCCCCAACTTACCGCAAACGGCTTAGTGTTAACCAAACTTCCGAAACTGCATGTTTGTACATAAATCAGCATCAAAATAAAAATATTAAGACCAGCAGGCACTGCACTCAAACTATCGCCGATAAAACCAAGTAAAACTACAGAAAAAATTCCAAACAAATCGCGACGGTACAATGCCCAAAAATAAACACATATCATGGCTATATCCGGCCTTAAAAATTGCGATAGCGGCAAATGTATTGGAATATAAGTAATCAACAGCAACAGCACCGACCATAAGAGCGGCAACAGTTTCTTTAACCCATATTCCAAAATTTCACCGATAGAGTCATCCATAATTAGTGTTAATTATCCCCATTCATATTTAAAATGCCTTCATAGACACCATAATCAACGATTTTAACATATTCCAAGCGTTCAATATCGGTTATGGTTTCAACCTCTATTCCATCTTTAGATATTTTACTTACTATGCCAACAGGAAGTCCGGCAGGAAATACACCGGCAACACCGGAAGTAACAAGCATATCCCCTTCAACAATATCGGAGCCAAGTGCCGTAAACAGCAGCTTAGGAACCGTAGTATTATCTCCCGACAAAATGCCGCGAGCACGGCTACGCTCTACCATTACCGGAATTTTAGAGTTAATATCTGTAAACAATAAAATACGTATATAACTACCGTTAATATCGTCAACCCTACCGACAACACTTTCCGCTCCAAGCACAACCTGCCCTTTATGAATACTTTCTGTATGTTTTGCATAGGCTATCATGGAATGTGAAAAAGCATCACCTTCCTCGGCAACAATTTTAGCCGTAATGAACGAAGCTTCCGGAGGAGGAGTATAGTGGAGCATTCTTGCTAATAATCTATTTTCAATTTTAAGGGTACGTACCTGATTTTTAAGCATCAACAAATCAAGATTTTCTTTTTTGAGAGACTTATTTTCCTGATAAACAAGCGCTATATCGCGAATTGTATCATAAGCACCAAAAACAAATTGTGCAGGAAGTTGCAATACTTTAATTATCGGGTTTAATACCAGTAGGGCCGAATTATTAACCTTATTTAAAACAAGGTTATCCGCCTTGCTTAACATCATTAAAGCTAAAGCGGATATAAATACCAATGCTACCAAAAGTTTTTTTAAGAAAACTTTGAACTGGCTCAATCGTATAAACAACACACGACGACGTTTCATATATAATAAGCCTCTCCTTAAAACGTCAGGGCGTACTAATACATGGTAGACAATACACTCTTCAATTTATCAATATTATCTAAGGCGTTGCCTGTACCTTTTGCCACACAAGCCAAAGGTTCTTCGGCTATAGAAACCGGCAGACCTGTTGCATTACGTAACACCTGATCAAGGCTTGTTAACAATGCCCCGCCACCAGTTAAAACAATACCTTTATCAACGATATCGGCTGCAAGTTCGGGAGCTGTGTTTTCCAATGCTACTTTTACGGCTTCAACAATGGCTGCTACCGGCTCGGCTAAAGCCTCGGCAACCTGACGCTCGGTAACCTCTATCTCCTTGGGAACACCATTCATCAAATCGCGTCCTTTAATCTCCATAGTGCGACCATCACCCTTAACCGGAGGACATGCACTACCGATTTCTTTCTTAATTCTTTCGGCACTACTCTCACCAACCAGCAAGTTCATATTACGACGGATATATGAGATAATAGCACTATCCATTTTATCACCACCGACACGAACCGAACGGGCATATACAATACCGCCCAATGACAATACGGCAACTTCTGTGGTACCACCGCCGATATCAACCACCATAGAGCCGGTAGGTTCGGTAACCGGCAAGCCGGCACCTATAGCTGCAGCCATAGGTTCTTCAATAAGCCATACCTTACGGGCTCCGGCAGCTTCGGCTGATTCTTGAATAGCTCTTCTTTCCACTGCTGTTGAACCGGATGGAACACAAATGATAATCATCGGCGTAGCAAATGTACGGCGGTTGTGCACTTTACGTATGAAATATTTTATCATTTCTTCGGCTATTTCAAAATCAGCGATAACACCGTCTTTTAACGGACGAATAGCATGAATAT
This sequence comes from uncultured Alphaproteobacteria bacterium, assembly GCA_944392295.1. Classification (GTDB taxonomy): domain Bacteria; phylum Pseudomonadota; class Alphaproteobacteria; order RF32; family CAG-239; genus CAAFZY01. Next base: position 19,046 of record CALXWE010000001.1, on the reverse strand, counting down.
TGCCAGGTGTTCTACCAAGCATTTGTTTTGCCTCATTACCAACGGCCAAAACCTGCTTTTTACCCCTAAATTCTTCAATAGCAACCACCGACGGTTCATTTAAAACTATGCCGCGACCACGAACATATACCAGGGTATTGGCTGTTCCTAAGTCTATTGCCATATCAGCTGAAAGAAAACCCATTAATTTTGAAAACATTTAAAACTCCGTATAAAGCTTATTAATAATTGATAACTTTTTAGTACTTTATTTAATCTTGTGCAATATTTTTTTTCATTAACCCCCAGTTCATCAACAATATTTTTCTTATTTAGCTTAAATGTTTTTGTATTTTTTATTAAGGTCAAACTTGTTTAATCAACCCCATAAATTCAGCAACAATTTTCTTAGCTTGTTTTGTCTACATTAAATACGCATAGCAGGGCTTTAGCAAAACACTGAGAGATTATATCACTCCTGATAAAAAACGTATTACCATTAGTTTTCTGACATTACTTATTATAACTTTTCTAATATTTGCGAACCTTTATATTGACAAAAGATATTTTTTGTGCCATAATCTGTCAGAATTGAGAATTATTTATAAATTTTAATAAATACAAAATATGAATACAGAAAGCATTTGGCTTACGAACCTAGCTGTTCGGTTTAACTCTGACAGAAGCCAGCAGAGAATTAAACAAATTGTAAAAGGGCTTAGTACTTTAATAGAAGCCTTTGAAAGCGGTAAACAAACTGAGCCGCCACTTGAGGTCGGGTATAACAATCTCTTTGAGGAAATATTTCCTAAAGTAGACGTTATGCCTAGGGTTTGGCAGCATATGCAGATAGAAGAAAAGATGAGCTACCTATCCTCGGCGGCCGTTATATACGGCCTTTACAAACGGGCATGGAACAAAGAGCCTCGTTTCATCCCCGGCTTCATCAAAAAAATTATACATATGATTGTATAATTTTAGTATCAGACAAACTAAAAAGGCATCTTTTTTAAGATGCCTTTTCGTTTTTTATCAATATTCGTTTTATACGTTACCAAACGGATTTACATCCTTATCTTTATTTTCCTGCATCTTTCTTAAATCAAATACATTTAAGAAAATTGCTGAAACATAGATGGATGAATATGTACCTACGATAACACCCCATAAAATCGTAAATGAAAAGCTACGCAAGGTATCGCCGCCGAACACAAACAATGCTGCTGAGGCGAACATTGTGGTAAGACCGGTTAAAATCGTACGCGACAAAATGTCATTGATACTCTTATTTAACAAGTCGTACTGCGACATCTTTTTATATTTACGCATATTTTCACGAATACGGTCATAGGTTACAACCGTATCGTTAATGGAGTAACCTGCCAAAGTTAAAATGGCGGCAACCGTGGTCAAGCTTATATCAAAATCGAAAAATGATAATAAAGCCACGGTAATAAACAAATCGTGGAACAAGCCGAGCAAAGCGCCTAAGGCAAACTGCCACTCAAACCTGAACCAGATATAAGCACAAATGGCTAAAACTGCAATCAATGAGGCGACAACACCGGCAACTTTTAATTCGTCACCAACTTGCGGACCTACCGATTCAACACGACGATATTCATAGCCCTCACCTAATGCTTCTTTAATTTTAACAATGGCTATACGCAAACCTTCTTCAGAATCGTCAACGGCCTGCGTTCTGATTAACATTTCATCGCCGTTTTCGCCCAAGGCTTGCAAAGTTAAGTCATCAAGACCAATGCCGGAAAGCTCTTGACGAACTTGATTGGCATCTATCTTGTTTTCACTTTTTACTTCCATTAAAATTCCGCCGGAAAAATCAATTCCATAGTTAAAGCCCTTAAATACTATACAATAGCATGATAAAAGCACCATGATAATTGATAAAGCGTAGGTAAACTTACGAACTTTTAAGAAATCGATATTGGTATCTTTAGTTACCCAACTAAAAAGTTTCATCTTCTTTTCCCCCTTCATTAAATCGGCAATTTGGTCGGTTTATAACGTGCAATCCAAGCTGCTATTATCAGTCGGGTTACGGTAACCGAAGTAAACATTGATGTTAAAATACCTATGGTCAAAGTTACGGCAAAGCCTCTTACCGGACCGGTTCCGAACCAGAACAATACGGCACCGGCTACCAAGGTAGTCAAGTTAGAATCCAAAATGGTTGACCAGGCTTCGGTAAATCCCGCATCAGCAGCATCTTTGGTAGAACGACCTTTCTTAACTTCTTCACGCATACGTTCAAAAATCAAAACGTTAGCGTCTACGGCCATACCGATGGTTAAGATAATACCGGCAATACCCGGCAAGGTCAAAGTCGTACCGATAATGCTCATAGCACCCAACATTAAGAAAAGGTTGGTAAACACAGCAATAGTGGTAAACACACCGAATAATCCGTAAGCCGCAATCATAAATGCTACTACCGCAATCAAGCCGATTACCGAAGCGACAATGCCGGCGCGAATAGAATCGGCGCCCAAACCTGCACCTACAGTACGCTCTTCCAATACCTCTAAAGGAGCCGGTAAAGCACCGGAACGTAATAACATAGCCAGTTCATTGGCAGATTCTGAAGTAAAGTTACCGGTAATTACACCGCTGCCGCCCATAATTGCAGACTGAATGGTAGGTGCCGAAATAACTTCATTATCCAGCACAATTGCCAACTGACGACCGATATTGTTCTTGGTAGCTTCACCGAATTTGCGACCACCCATGGTATCAAACTTAAAGCTTACCACAGGAGCACCTTCTTGGAAGGATACCTGAGCATCGGTCAAGCTTTCACCACCCACTACAGTCTTACGGGCAATTACGTATTCTCCGCCGTCAACTCCGGGAACAACTCTTGATGAGCTGCTTAATTTACCTCTTCTGGCATCACTGGCGTTGGTGCGGTTATCTACCAAGTGAAAAGACATCTTAGCGGTTTTACCCAAAAGTTGTTTAACTTCTTCAGGATTTTGAACACCGGGAAGCTGAACGACAATACGGTCTCCGCCTTGACTTTGAATAACCGGCTCTTTGGTGCCGAGTTCGTCAATACGGCGGCGGACGATTTCAATCGATTGTTCCATAACTCTTGATTTTAACTGCATTAATGCAGCATCGGTATAACGAATCTCAATAACATCGTCTACAACCTTAACGTCCAAACCATCTTCCAGTTTACGGAAGTAGCCCATAGCTTGATTGCGAGCGTTTAAGTTATCTATCTTAACTTTCACGCAATCACCTTGAGCACTCAAATTCTGATAACGAATACGATGGTCTCTTAAAGTTTGGCGAACCGAATCTTCAATATTGGCCATACGTTCTTTTAAAACGCTGTCAAAATCTATCTGTAACAACAAGTTAGAGCCACCCTGCAAATCCAACCCCAGACTTACCGGCTGCCACCAACTCGGCAGCTTTACGCTCTGCGGTATAAAGTTCGGAATAGCAAAGAAAATTCCGACCACGCATATAGCCAGAATTATCAATACTCTTTCTTTTGATAATTTATACATTTTCCTTCATCCCATTATTTTTTCTTTTTAGAAGCCGTTTTATTATCATTAGATACTTTGTTATCGGCAACTTTAGTTAAAGACAACACTTCTCTTATGGTATAGCGATACATTTTAACTTCAACGCCTTTAGCTATTTCGGCAGTAATATCATCTTTTTCTATATTGGTAACCTTGGCGTATAAGCCACCGCCGGTTACAATCTCATCCCCGACTTTCATAGCATTTAATTCTGCTTCATGCTGCTTAATCTTTTTTTGCTGAGGACGAATCAACAACAAATAAAAGACCAGCAGAATTAAAACCAACTGCAAAACCGTTCCTGCTACCGAAGCACCGGCTGCAGCGCCTCCTGCGGCTTGAGCCCAAGCATCGCTTATAAACATTATTTTCTCCTTATAAATTACAACTGCGATGAATATACAACATTTTTTTGCCTTTACAACACTTAATTGTAAAGTCTTTAACAACTATTTTACCTTTTTACGAAGGTTTAGGGCAAATATTTACGTGGATCGACGGCCTTTTTACCGGCTCTTACTTCAAAGTGAAGCTGCGGGCTGTTAACGCTTCCGGTACTGCCGACTGTGGCAATTTTTTCGCCTTTGATAACCTTTTGCCCCTTCTTAACCAGAAGTTTATCGTTATGAGCATAGGCGGTTATCCAGCCATCGGTGTGTTTTATCAAAATTAAATTACCGAAACCCTTAAGTTCATTTCCGGCATAAGCCACGGTTCCCTTATCTGCCGCTTTTACGGTCGTTCCTCTGGGAGCTTGGATATTTATACCGTCATTTTTACGACCTTTACCGATAACTCCGAAGTTAGAGATAATTTTGCCCTGTACCGGCCATAAAAACTTAGCCGTACGATTTTTTGGCGGAGTGTAAGTATAACTTTTTGAGGTCGTCTTTTTCGCAGACGAACTCTTAGCTACGGTCGATTTTTGATAACTGCGGCTATTGCCCGAAATTGTTCCAGATAATGCCAACTTTTGCCCGACGTATAAAGTGTACGGAGCTTTTAGATTGTTCTTACGACTCAGCGATGTTACGTCTACATTATATTGACGCGAAATACTGTATAAAGTATCACCTTTTTGCACAATATGATACTGCGCCGTCGGTATTCTTAAAGTCTGCCCTACCATTAAAGAATAAGGCGGACGCAACCTGTTTACTTCGATTAAATCTTTTAACGGAACATCGTAGCGACGTGAAATACTATATAAAGTATCGCCTTTTTGAACCGTTACGGTTGAGGGAGAATCGCCAAATAAAACATTATGGTTAAAAAGGCGGATGCCGCTACCCGAAAAGTAACAGCCGCTTAACAAAAAACAAACAATTACAATGTTTATAAGCCTTTTTAGCATTAATCTCCTTCGTAAATTTATATGTTATGTTAAAATAAAATAGCTAAATATTGGTTAAAAGACCTTGATTTTAAGCAAACAATTGCTTATGCTTGCTAAGCTTTGAGTAAAAGGAAAAATAAATGGCAAAAAAAACTCAAATAATTGATGAGAGTGGCGACAAATATAAATACGGCTTTGTTACTGATATTAATGCAGAGACGGCGCCGATTGGTTTAAATGCTGATATCATACGTTTGATATCGGCCAAAAAAAATGAGCCCGAATGGCTTTTAAATAAACGTTTGCAAGCATTCGAATTTTGGAAAACCATGCAAGAGCCGACATGGGCAAAACTAACTTATGATAAAATAGATTATCAAAATTTGCACTACTATTCGGCTCCACAGCAAAAGGTTTCCCCAAAGAGCTTAGACGAAGTTGACCCGAAACTTATTGAGACTTACAACAAACTAGGAATCCCCTTAAAAGAACAAGAAATGCTTTCCGGCGTGGTGGCCGTTGATGCCGTATTTGACAGCGTGTCGGTAGCCACAACTTACAGAGCCGAACTTGCCAAACAAGGTATTATCTTTTGCTCTATATCCGAAGCGGTTAAAGAGCACCCCGAATTGGTACAAAAATATTTAGGCTCGGTGGTCCCCTTTACCGATAACTTTTTTGCCTGCCTTAATTCGGCAGTATTTACCGACGGTTCTTTTGTATATATTCCCAAGGGTGTTAAATGTCCGATGGAACTTTCTACCTATTTTAGGATTAATGCTAAAAATACCGGGCAATTTGAGCGCACTTTGATTATTGCCGATGAAGGCAGTTATGTATCATATCTGGAAGGATGCACCGCTCCGCAACGCGATGAAAATCAGCTCCATGCCGCCATTGTGGAAATTGTCGTCTTAAAAGATGCCGAAGTTAAATATTCTACCGTGCAAAACTGGTACCCGGGAGATAAAAACGGCAAAGGCGGCGTATATAACTTTGTTACCAAAAGAGCCGCATGCCGAGGCGAAAATTCTAAGGTATCGTGGACACAGGTTGAAACCGGTTCTGCCGTTACCTGGAAATATCCGTCTTGCATTTTGCAAGGCGATAACTCCTCCGGCGAGTTTTATTCTGTTGCTCTAACCAATAACTATCAACAGGCCGATACGGGTACCAAAATGATTCATATCGGTAAAAACACAACCTCTAAAATTATCTCCAAAGGTATTTCTGCCGGATTTTCCAACCAGACTTATCGCGGACTGGTAAAGGTTGCACCTCAGGCTCAAAATGCACGTAACTATTCGCAGTGCGACAGTTTGCTTATCGGTAATAAATGCGGCTCGCATACCGTACCTTATATTGAAAACAGAAATAAAACCGCCATTTTGGAGCACGAAGCCACAACCTCAAAAATAAGCGACGAACAGTTGTTTTACTGCCGCCAGAGAGGAATTTCCGAAGAAGAAGCAGTAAGCTTAATCGTTAACGGATTTTGCAAAGAGGTTATGCAGCATCTGCCGATGGAATTTGCCATTGAGGCAGCAAAATTAATCAACATCAGCTTAGAAGGGAGCGTCGGATAATGAACACTTATGAGAGAGCTTTGAAAACTTGGGGAAAAGAACCGCAAATGCTTCAGGTAATTGAAGAAATGAGTGAACTTACCAAAGAAATTTTAAAAAATGTCAATCGTCATAAAGATAATATCAATGAGCTCATTGAAGAGACCGCCGATGTGGAGATTATGCTTGAACAACTTAAATGTTGTTATAATATTCGCAAAGAAGTTGAAGATTATAAGGCTCAAAAGTTACTTAAAATTAATAAGCGTTTAGACGATTGGGAGAATGGAAAACATGAATAGAACGCCAGTTTTGGAAATTGAAAATTTATGTGCCCGCGTGCATGATAAAGAAATCATCAAGAACCTTAATCTAACGATTTACGAAGGCGAAGTTCATGCCATTATGGGACCTAACGGTGCCGGTAAATCTACCCTATCTTACGTTTTGTGCGGTAAAGAGGGCTATGAAGTAACCGGAGGATCAGTAAAGCTTTATGGTAAAGATTTGCTCAAAATGAGCGTAGAAGAAAGAGCCCGTGAAGGCTTGTTCTTAATTATGCAATATCCGGTAGAAATTCCGGGAGTTCCGACCACTTCATTTTTGAAATATGCCGTAAATGATATTCGTAAACACCGCGGCGAGCCTGAACTTGACACCATGGAATTTATAAAAATGCTGCGAGAAGAAGGTAAAAAGCTCGGCATTGATAATGAAATGTTGAAAAGACCTGTTAATGTAGGCTTTTCAGGCGGTGAAAAGAAGAGAATGGAAACTTTGCAAATGGCCATTTTAAAACCCAATATGGCTATTTTGGATGAGGCCGACTCCGGCTTAGATATTGATGCCATGAAAGTGGTGGCTCAAGGTGTAAACAGTTTGCGTGACGGTAAACGTGCCATGCTGGTTATTACTCACTATAAACGCCTTTTGGAATATATTGTTCCCGATGTTGTACATGTATTTGCCAATGGTCATATTGTTAAATCCGGATCTAAAGATTTAGCTGAAGAATTGGAAAATACCGGCTATGCCGAATTTGTAAAGGATATAGCATAAAATGAGTAAAATCGTGCTCAAAAATTATGCCGATTGGCAACAAGATGATACTAATACAACATTTTGCCCCAAGCTGGCAATTTTACGCGAAAAAGGTCGGCAGGCATTTTTATCTCAAGGGTTACCTACCCCAAAAACCGAGGCTTGGAAATATACCAAACTTCGCAATTTATCAGATGAAGAATTTGTTGTTGAAAGTGATGACAAGAATTCTTTCCATTGTCATGATGAAAAATGTCATTGTCACGATGAACATGAAACCGGCAGTCATGAACATTGTTGTTGTCATGAAAACTGCCTGCCATTTGAGGTTTATGAGGTTAATTTTTGCAACGGTAAGCTAAAAGCCGACCATTTCCATACAACCCAAGGTTTAAGCATTGTCAGCCTTACCGATGCATTTGAAAACGGTGATGTTTTTAAATATTTAAATAAGAGTTTTGATATCAACAATTTTCCTTTTGCCGCTCTTAACAGTGCCTACTTAGAGCAAGGGGTAATGATAGCTGTTGATAAAAATTTTAATGATGACAAACCGATTTTATTAAATTTTCACAGTCACGGAGATATTAAAAGGTTAAGTAATGTTTACAACGTAATTGTTGCCGAAAGCGGTGCAAGAGCAACTATTTTGGAGCATTATTACTGTTCGGGTGCCGAAAAATCCGTTTACTTTAACAATATTGTAAATGAGTTTTTTATCGGCCGCGATGCTTATATCCGCCATTACAAAGTACAGCAAGAAGCTTTTAAGGCTTTTCATATTGCCTTAAACTCCGTGCAAGTAAAACAAGGCGGTCATTATGAAAGTTTTTGTTTGCAACTCGGTGCCGATTTATCTCGTCAAGAAACGCAGGTGGTTTTAAAAGAACCCCATGCCGAAGCGGAAGTTAATGCCGTTTACAAAATGAACGGTTGGGCAACGCTTGATACCACTACCGATATTAAGCATATATCCAAAGAAACGGTTTCGCATCAGTTGGTAAAAGGTATTATCGGCGGAAAAGCCAAAGGTGTTTTTCAAGGAAAAATTCATATTGCGCCCGATGCGGTTAAAACCGAAGGCTACCAATTACATAAAGCTTTATTGTTAAGCGATGAAGCCGAGGTTGATGTAAAGCCGGAGTTAGAGATTTTTGCCGATGACGTAAAATGTTCGCACGGAGCGGCCAGCGGCGAATTGGATAAAGAACAGCTGTTTTATTTACAATCGCGAGGTATCGGCGAAGATGAGGCAAAGACCTTACTTATAAAAGCCTTTACCGATGAGGTGATAAATAAAATTTCATGTACTGCCGTTGCTGAATGGATTAAATCTTTGTAGATATATTAATTTTGTGGCGCCTACTCCTTTTAAAGTTGCAAAAAAAAAAAACGGTTTATGATTTCGTTTAAATAACTTTCACTAACCAAACTTTGGAGGTTTTTAAATGAAATTTTATCAATTTGGACGTTCTATCTTTCGTAAAATGGTACAGATGCGCAGCTATTTTGCGACGACATGTATAACAACTGGTACACGAGGAGCAAAATTGCCAGTAGATGCAACTTTTTCCGGCAGAAGCATGGTCGAAATGCTCGGCGTTCTTGCTATCATCGGCGTTCTTTCCGTTGGTGCTATTGCCGGTTATTCTAAAGCAATGTTTAAATATAAATCAAATAAACAAGCTGAGCAATTAAGTACCATAATTAGTGCAGTCAGTCGGTATCAAAATGATTTAAGACTTAATGATGGATCTACTGATTCTTTCCAATTAATACCTCTTTTAAAAAAGCTCCACGAGATACCGGAAGATATGTACTATCCGAACAATGACAAACTTATACAGGACGTGTTTAAAGTGATATATTCTGTATATCATCACAACACAGGATATATAGGTATTTCCTCCTCTATACCCACAGATGCTTATTCTGTTAATATATGCAGAAATATGTATACTGTTGCCAAGGAATTTCACAATGAAATATCAACAATACATTTTGCTGTTTACCAAACAGATTATGTTAATAATCAAAGAACCAAGGTATACGGTGATAAAATGTGTCAAAACAACCAGCAATGCCTACGAGATTTGAAAATATCAGACATAGATAATATCTGCCAACAGTGTATAGGGAACAAACAGTGTGCCTTATTGATAATCTTCCATAAGTTCCATTCCACTTACTGATTAGGTATAGAGTAAAATCGAACTATCAACAACCACAGCTGTATTTCCTTTTAAAGTTGCAAAAAAAAAAAACGGTTTATGATTTCGTTTAAAGTCCTTTAATAACCAAAAATTAGGAGATTTTAGATGAAATTTTATGAAATTGGTCGCTCTATGGTCGAAATGCTCGGCGTTCTTGCTATCATCGGCGTTCTTTCCGTTGGTGCTATTGCCGGTTATTCTAAAGCAATGTTTAAATATAAATCAAATAAACAAGCTGAGCAATTAAGTACCATAATTAGTGCAGTCAGTCGGTATCAAAATGATTTAAGACTTAATGATGGATCTACTGATACTTTCCAATTAATACCTCTTTTAAAAAAGCTCCACGAGATACCGGAAGATATGTTTGTAAAAAATAATGAATCGGAACTGCGTGATGTTTTTAACTCCAAATATCTGGTATATCACCACGTTACGGGGTATATCGGTATACTATCTTATTTACAAAACGATGATTCGAGTCTTGAAGTGTGCCGTAACATATACTCGGTAGCAAAAGAATTCCATGCCGATGTTTCCGATGTAAGAATTATTATCACACAAAACGATAACACTGGTTCACAACCAAGTACTCGTTACGGAGATAAAAATTGCCATTCCGGCAGAAAATGTTTACGAGATATGACAGTTACCGAAACTGATGAACTATGTCGAGTTTGTGATGGTAGCAAATATTGCATTTTATATATCATGTTTGGTATCATATCATAGTATAATGGTAAAAAGGTCTGCACTTACGGCAGACCTTTTTTATTGGTAGGCGCGTGGGGGTTCGAACCCCAGACCCACTGATTAAGAGTCAGTTGCTCTACCAACTGAGCTACGCACCCATATCGCGAATTCGGGTTGAATATAACCCCCTAAATTTTTTTTTGCAATATTTTTTTTATGTGTTTTTAAAAATATTTGCTTTTTTGTTATCTTTCTGTTGCAACTTGCCTAAATACACGCTACATTTTTGCTATATTTTATTATTACGAGGTGAATCATGAGTACTTTTTTTGATAAATTAAAAATATCTTTCGGACTTAAAAAACCCGAGCCTTGGTATAAAAAAATCTTGAAAAAATCAGCTTCCGTTATGGATATGAAAAGAAGAAATAAATTTATTACCTTCTTTGTGCTGCTCTTTATCGCTATCTATTTTTGCCTGCCTTCAGTGGAAAGTATTATTAAACGAGTAGTTCATCAATACGGTAGCCAAATTATCGGCACCGATGTCTCTATCGGCGGAATCGATCTTGAGCTTTCTAAAGGAATCGGCGTAGTTAAAGATATTAAAATCGCTAACCCTAAAGGTTATCAGGCCCCTAACCTCTTCTACTTGAAAGAACTCGGCGTTGAAATTGATATATCTTCTTTAACATCCGATACTATCATTATTGATAATATTACTATCAATAATCCTGAAATTACCTACGAAATGAAAACTTTAACTCAAAATAATATTTCCGATATTTTAAATAATATTGAAAAAAATACCGCAACAGATGAAACTGCTCAATCTAAAGATAATTCCTCAAAGTCTGCTAAAGATGATGGCTCCTCTAAAAAGGTGATTATTAAACAATTAACCGTTTCAGATGGTAAAGTCGCTGCTATTGTTGGAGCTGCATCGCTTAAAGCTCCTATCAATATAAGCTTACCGACAATAAAAATGAATAATATCGGTCAAGATAAAAACGGAGCAACCCCGGTTGAAACAATTTCCAAAGTTATTACAAAAATAATGCAAACCGTTTCGCAAACCGTGGTTTCTGCTAACCTGAGCGAACTTAAAGACGCTTCGGTAAAACAAGTTAAGGCTGTTGCTGATAACTTAAAAGCCGGTTCGGAAAACATTCAAGAACAGGGCAAAGCTGCTTTGGGCTCAGCAAAAAATGCCGTTAGCAATTTGAAGGGAATGTTTAAATAATTATAACCTTAAATGATTATTGAAAGGTCTCGCTTTTTGCCGAGACCTTTTTTATGTGCGTGTTTCATGCTTATGTTATAAAAAAGCCTGCATCAGTCAAGATACAGGCTCATTTTTTATTATTTCACGGCTTTTAATTAAAACGGAATATCATCATCTAAAGTTGATGAGGTATCTTGTGATGAACTATCCCAACCCGTAGACGAAGAACCGCCGAAAACATCATCTCCGGCTGCAGACGGAGCTCCGTCCCCTTTGGCATCTAACATTACCAAATTGCCGTTAAAGTTTTGTAATACAACCTCGGTGGTGTAACGCTCTTGACCGTTATTGTCTTCCCACTTACGAGTTTGCAACTGACCTTCAATGTATACTTTGGAGCCTTTATGTAAATATCTTTCGGCTGTTTCTGCTAATTGCGGATTAAATATGACTACTCTGTGCCATTCGGTACGCTCTTTCCAGTCGCCGGAAAGTTTATCTTTCCATCTGTCTGATGTCGCTACATTCAAATTAACGATTTTTGCACCATTTTGTGTATTACTTACACGTGGGTCGGCTCCTAAATTGCCAACCAATATTACTTTATTTATACTTCCTACCATGGTTTTTTCCTAAATTAGATTTATTACTGCCATGTAGTATAAAATGATTTTTCAAATTTAGCCAACTTTAAACCCCGTTTTTACACATCTATTAAATTTGACAAACGCTTTTTATGTGTTATTACTTAAGTTAATCAGCAAAATTATTTTAAATTATATATTATGAAGAAATCTGTATTTTTATTATTGCTTACAATGCTGTTTTCCTGTTCGCCCGGAGAACCCATTGTCAAGCCTAAGCCCGATGATTTAAATTTTGACGGGCCTAATATCGGTGAAGTTCTATTTGACTATTTTTCCGACTATTACGTTGATACGTACGTTATTGCAGACGGTAAAGCCGAAGTGAGAGCCGAATATGAATTTTTCAGTTCTTGGGGATGCATCTCTTATTATCTGGCTGTTGAAAAAGCTGTCAGTGAAACCGTTAAAGATGCAACTTTGCAAGATTTAACAGCCAATCCGCAGCATTTTGCCGAGCTGGCAGAAAGCTATTTCTACGAACGCTACGATTGGCTGAAAATGAAAATCAGAAATTTGCAATTTACCCAAATTACTGCTATTTGAAAAAGAGGTCCTTTACCGTGGACCTCTTTTTTGTTTTAATCAGCTTTTACATATTCACCGTCTTTGTATTCGTAAAACTCATAATGAATCGGATTTTCAACCCCACCGTTGTTAAACAACATTGTATCAGACAAGGCTTCCACACCTTCTTTTTTAACCAACTCCGATAAATCATCATAGGCAAAACTATTGGCTTTACTTACCATATCGGCCCATGTCTTAAGAGCTGTGTAACCGTAAATGTTTAGCCCCTTCATCTCTATACCGCGTAATCGTAATTTAACCAAAATCTCGGCAAAATCAGGGTTATCTTCCATAGTCGGCAAAGCTACAAAATATACCCCGTCCAGATAATCTTGAGCATATTCAAATAACGAATCGCCCAAAGCATATTTACTGGTTACAATTATAATATCTTTGTTGTTTTGTTTTAAATTACGTATCATCTTCGCTGTAGCTTTCGGCGTTCCGGCTATAGCTACGACCTCTTCTTGATTATCGGTAATACGTTGCGCCAAATCATTTAAATCTTGATTAGCAAAATCGTAATTGGTAACTAAAGACGATTTTCCGAACTTTCTGAATTCTTCGTACACCAAATTAAATGCCGTGGTTGTTGAAGGGTCCTCACTGTTTAATAAAATAGCCACTTTTTTACCGGCAAAATGGGTGTTATAAAACTGAAAAAAATCGCGACTCGCCTGCTCCTTAAAACCTCCCATTCTGACCATTCCCTGATGCTCTTGCATCGCCGAATTATAATTAAGGCTCGTTGGAACAATCTGAAAAATTTTGGCTCCAGAATATATTTGCGAAATCTGCTCAAATGCATTGGTACAATAAGGTCCGATAACTACTACCGGTTTATTTTCCAAACCAACCGCCAACATTTGTGCCGTAGAAACGGCTAAATTATCACTGCAGGCATCGTCTATGCTGAACAGCTCGAGCTTTTTACCTTTAATACCACCGTCATGATTAATTTCATCAATCGCCACTTGAACTCCGTAATTGAGCTCATCGCCCCACCTTTTATATTCGCCGGATTTTGGAGCAATAACCGCTACTTTCATCGCCGATAAACTTATATCGGGATAAAAAAGCGCCGATAATAAAATGATGTTTACAATTTTTTTAAGCATTGACGTTATATTATTAGTTACAATGAGCCGAATGTATAACAATAAGATTATAAAATCAACTATTTTAATTTTTTTGTTGAATTTTTGGACAAATAATCTAAACTATATCTATAACAACTAAGCAACGGAGAAACAAAATGGATGAAAAAATTGAATTAACACCTCATGAAAAAGTTGAACTTAACAATTTCTTGAAAAAATACGAAAGAGAAGTTGGAACCGGCGGCAGACGTGAAATGTTTACTAAAAATGCTACCGATGAATTGCTTTATTTACGTAATGCAAATGAACAACGCAAAGCCGAAGGTTTGGATGAGATTAAATCCTCTGATCGTACTATGTCATTAAAAAGCGGCGTGGTAAAATCTGTTTACAGAGCTAAAGAAGAGCAAAAAATGAGCAATGAAGCAAACCGTTCAAATGCAGCAATGTACAGAGAAACAGTTCGCGATTGGTAGTTTTTAGCTACTTATTTTCAGTAAGGCGTAACAAATTTACGCCTTATTTTTTTATAAAATTTCTATTGAGTTACGAAGGCTTTTTATCTATATTACCTCAATGCGGAGAAGTAATATGGCTGAAAGTAAATTTATTGAAATTAAAGGGGCGCGTGAGCATAACCTTAAAAATGTTGATATAAATATTCCCAAAGATAAATTAACCGTTATTACCGGCTTGTCGGGTTCGGGTAAATCTTCTTTGGCGTTTGATACTATCTATGCCGAAGGACAAAGACGATATGTGGAAAGCTTATCTTCTTATGCACGCCAATTTTTGGATTTAATGAAAAAGCCCGATGTAGACTCTATTGAAGGCTTATCTCCGGCCATATCCATTGAACAAAAAACTACTTCTCACAATCCGCGTTCAACAGTCGGTACGGTTACCGAAATTTACGATTATATGCGTCTTTTATGGGCCAGAGCCGGAACTCCTTACTCTCCGGCAACCGGACTGCCCATTGAGCAACAAACCGTATCACAGATGGTCGATAAAATTTTAGAATACCCCGAATCTACCAAAATTATTCTTCTGGCTCCTATTGCCAGAGGTAAAAAAGGCGAGTTTAAAAAAGAGTTTGAGGCTTTACAAAAACAGGGCTATCAGCGCTTAAACATTGATGGTCAGATTTATAATATTGAAGAGCTTCCGACCTTAAACAAAAATCAAAAGCACGATATTGAAGTTGTAGTTGACCGTTTGGTCGTAAAACCCGGAATTGCCGAAAGATTAAGCCAGTCCATAGAAACAGTCTTAAAATTAAGCGACGGTTTGCTGTTTGTAGATTTTCCGGGAGGCGGTGAGCGCAAAATCTTTTCTTCTAAATTTGCCTGTCCGGTTTCCGGCTTTACCATTGAAGAAATTGAACCGCGTTTGTTTTCTTTTAACAATCCTTACGGCGCCTGCCCGCATTGCGACGGTATCGGGGCAAGACTTTATATGGACCCGAACTTAATTGTTCCTAACGAAAACTTGACCATAGATCAAGGAGCCATTGCTCCGTGGTTTGGTTTTAGAACTTCGTTTTATGCCCAAACCATTAACTCTTTGTGCGACTATTTGCACGTATCTACCAAAACTCCTTGGAAAGATTTGCCCGAACGCGCCAAACAAATTATTTTGTACGGTTCGGGTAACGAATCCATTCCGATGTATTACTCTCGCTTTGTTACCGATAAGCCGTTTGAAGGAGTTATTCCTAATATGGAACGGCGTTTTTTGGAAACAGATTCCATGGCGGCTCGTGAAGAACTCTCGCATTATCAATCTGCCGCTCCTTGCGAATTTTGTAAGGGCAAACGCTTAAAGCCCGAAGCTCTTGCCGTTAAAATCTGTGGCTTGGATATTATGGAAGTTTCCGATATGTCGGTTAAAAAAGCTCTGGACTGGTTTTCTAAGGTTGAAGAGCAACTTTCAACGCAAAAGCGAGAGATTGCCCATAAAATTTTAAAAGAAATTATTGAGCGACTGCATTTTTTAAACAATGTCGGCTTAGATTATTTGACTTTGTCGCGGCAATCGGGCTCTTTATCGGGCGGAGAATCGCAGCGTATTCGTTTGGCATCGCAAATCGGCTCGGGCTTAACCGGGGTTATGTATGTGTTAGATGAGCCCTCTATCGGCTTGCATCAACGCGATAACGACAAGCTGTTGGAAACCTTAACCAGACTGCGTGATATCGGCAATACGGTAATTGTGGTGGAGCACGATGAAGATGCCATAAGAGCCGCCGACTTTTTGGTAGATATGGGACCTCTTGCCGGTGATGAAGGCGGAAAAGTTACCGCCTGCGGCACCGTGGAAGAAGTTTTGCAAAATAAAAACAGTTTAACCGCCAAATATCTAAACGGCGAAAAACAAATTGCCGTGCCTCAAGTAAGACGCAAAGGCAACGGTAAATTTTTGGAGCTTGACGGGGTTAAAACCAACAACCTCAAAGGGGTTAATTTTAAACTGCCACTCGGAACTTTAACCTGTGTTACCGGCGTATCAGGCAGCGGAAAATCTTCTTTGGTGTTGGAAACTTTATATAAGGCCTTAAATAAAGAGCTTAACGGTTCACGCGAACCGGCCGGATTTTACGATGCAATTAAAGGCGTAGAAAATATTGATAAAATTATTGATATTGACCAATCGCCTATCGGCAGAACGCCGCGTTCCAATCCGGCAACATATACGGGGTTGTTTACCTATATCCGCGACTGGTTTGCATCTCTGCCCGAAGCCAAAGCTCGTGGTTATTCGGCAGGTCGTTTTTCTTTTAACGTAGCCGGCGGTCGTTGTGAGGCTTGTAAAGGCGACGGTGTTACCAAAATTGAAATGCACTTTTTACCCGATGTGTACGTAGAGTGCGAAGTTTGTAAAGGTAAACGCTTTAATCGGGAAACTTTGGAAGTTAAATATAAAGATAAATCCATCTCCGATGTTTTGGATATGACGGTTGATGAAGCTTACAAATTTTTTGAAGCAATTCCGGCTATTAAAAATCGTCTTAATTTGCTGCGCCAAGTCGGTCTGGGCTACATTAAACTCGGACAACCGGCCACCACCCTCTCGGGCGGTGAAGCTCAGAGAATTAAACTTTCAAAAGAGCTTTCTAAAAAAGCTACCGGCAAAACTTTGTACATTTTAGATGAACCGACGACCGGACTTCATTTTGAAGATATCAATAAGCTCTTAAAAGTTTTGCATACCTTTGTTGAACAAGGTAATTCCGTACTGGTAATCGAGCATAACTTAGATGTAATAAAAACCGCCGATTATATTGTTGATATCGGTCCCGAAGGCGGCGACGGCGGCGGAAAAATTATTGCTCAGGGCACACCTGAAGAAATTGTTAAAGTTAAAGGTTCTTATACCGGCAAATACTTAAAAGGAAAACTTTGATGAAGCACTTTTATCTGTTCCGACACGGTGAAACTCACTTTAATGTTTTAGGTCGCTTTCAAGGACAAACCTTAAATGCCGGCTTAAACGAAAACGGTAAAAAACAAGCTCAAGATTTAGCTAAAAAGCTTGAGGACAAAGGTATTGAATTTATTGTCTCAAGCCCCTTAAAAAGAGCCTTAGAAACGGCGCAAATCGTTGCTGAACATCTT
This sequence comes from uncultured Alphaproteobacteria bacterium, assembly GCA_944392295.1. Lineage (GTDB taxonomy): Bacteria > Pseudomonadota > Alphaproteobacteria > RF32 > CAG-239 > CAAFZY01. The sequence continues at coordinate 1,500 of CALXWE010000001.1, read as the reverse complement.
GGCGTGCCCATAGAAATTGATGAGCATTTTATTGAAGGAAATTTTGGTGATGTGGAAGGTAAAACCAAAGAAGAAGTTACCGAAGAGGAAATTACTATATTCAAAGAATGGGTTAAACTTGATGAGCAGTTTTTAGATGTTCATTTTAAAAATGGAGAAAGCAAGAGACAGATTCTAAATAGGGCTTTAGCCGGCTTAAATAAGTTGCTAAAGTCTCCGCATAATGTTATAGGCGTTGCCACCCACAGTGCGGTTTTACGTGTAATTTTACTGCATTTAGGTAAAAAACAGCATGATATACCCAATGGAGCGCTTTTTCATATTATTTACGATGACGGAAAATTTTATTTAGCCGAGCCGGAAAAGTTTTTACTGCTTTCTTGCTGTGCGCCATGCTCTTGTGCCGTAATTAAGACTTTAGCCGAGCAGAAAAAAGATTTTGCCGTAGTGTTTTATAACCCCAACATCAGACCTTTTAAAGAATATGAAAAACGGCGCGATGAAAACCAGAGAGTATGTGAACTTTATAATGTTCCGTTTATTGAACTGGAATATGACAACGAGCGCTGGTGCAGTATCATCAAAGGCTTAGAAAATGAGCCGGAAAGAGGCAAAAGATGCAGTTTATGTTTTGAAATGCGCTTAAAAAGAGTTATGGATTACGCCAAACAAAACGGATATACCTCGGTTGCCTCCGTGCTCGGAGTTTCAAGATACAAAGACCTCAATCAGGTAAACGCCGCCGCCGACAAAGCCATGCGGGAGACCAAATGCCCTTACTTAGAAATTGAAGGTCGCAAAAACGGTATGCAAGAACTGAGAGCCACGCTTATTAAAGAGCTTAATCTTTATAATCAAACTTATTGCGGCTGCAAGCCAAGGGATTAAGAGCATTAACAACTTTCCTTTTAAAGTTGCAAAAAAAAAAAACAGTTTATGATTTCGTTTAAAGTCCTTTAATAAACCAAATTTTGGAGATTTTAGATGAAATTTAATGAACTTGGTCGGTCATTCTTCCGTAAAATGGTGCAGATACGCAGCAATTTTGCGACGACGTGTACAATAAGAGGTACACGAGGAGCAAAATTGCAAGAGAATGCGACTTTTTCCGGAAGTTGGGAGAAGGGTTTAGATAAAGTCGTTTCTAGGGGTGAAAAAAATTTTAGTGTACACGGGAAGTACATGAATTTTTTTCAATACCGTAAAACGGCTTTAGATGAGCCCTTATACAAACTTTCCGCCGGAAGAAGTATGGTCGAGATGCTAGGAGTTTTAGCCATAATTGGCGTATTATCCGTCGGTGCTATTAGCGGCTACTCCAAAGCTATGATGAAATATAAACTCAACAAACAAACTGAACAGTTAAGTTGGTTACTCAATATTATGTATCAATACAAATCTCTATGGAACACCCCTCCAGCGTCTATGTCTTTAATCCCCATATATAAAAAAATGAACATCCTTGATGAAAATATGATTAAAGATAATACAGGAAATCTA